>NZ_JBLTJB010000009.1:0-127567 GCF_053470005.1 Bacillus sp. N1(2025) | reverse complement strand
CAAGACATTCGGATGATTATTTGACGATTAAAAAGGAAGAAGCGAAGGAGCGGGAAATCAAGGATCTGAAGAAAAAGCTGGCCGCTGGTGTCACCGATCCGGATGAATATTTGGAAATTGCGAAGAAGATCGGCTATGAAAACCTTGAACCTTCCCAACAGCAATATGTCATTCAGCTTGAACAAGCAAAACAGATGGAAGAAGCCGGAGAAGTGACTTGGGATATTTTAAAAGGAGCCGGCGTCGGCCTTTATGATGTCGGGAAAGACACGGTAACAGGTCTATGGGACTTCATAACCGATCCAGGGGAAACGCTGTCAGCACTGGGGAATGCAGTACTTCATCCTGTTAAAACATATGATGCTGTTTCAGCAGCAATCGAGGAATCGTATCAAAAAGATATGGTAAATGGAGATGCGTATTCCAGATCAAGATGGGTGACATATGCGGTCGGTTCAGTGGCTGTGGCTGTCGTCGGAACGAAAGGCGCAGGAGCCATTAACAAAGCTGATGCGGCGGGGAAGGTCATAAATAAGGCAGGACAGGCAGGTCAGAAAATTAAGGACATTAAGATTTCAGATTTGCTTCCTTATAACTCTAAGTATGATCTTGCTCTGACAGGTGACGTGCCATACAATGTAGTAAATGGTGAAAACCTTAAGAAAGAACTTTTGACTAATGCAAAGAAATTGGATGAAAGCAGAAAGCCATTTACTGGTCAGAAAGTAAATGTCCCTTGGTTAAATAAAGAGAAGTATGAGGCCTATGAAATAGACGGCAAAGTAAAAACAAAAGGGAAAATTAGAGATGTAAGCCGTAGGGTATATACAATGAAAGATATTGATCTTAATCAAAAAAATCGTAAAGGCTTTACGAATCTTCAACTGATGAAAAATGGTAATGCTCCGTTTGCTAAAGATGGCACGCAAATAAATTTACATCACTTAATTCAAGAAGAGCCTGGTACTATGCTGGAGATACCTGAAAGCTGGCATAATAAGTACAGTGATGTTTTGCATGGATTAAAAGGGAATGGACAGAGTTTTAGAAATGATCCTGTGCTTGATAAACAATATAAAAGTTTCAGAAGAAGGTATTGGAGATGGAGAGCTCAGCAATTTGAGAATCAAGAATAAGAGGTGAAAGTTTAATGGATTATTCGAAAATAAAAACTTTCTTTGATGAAAATAAAGAAAATTCTATTCTCACGGGAGGAGTCACTGAGGAGCGGATTAGAGAAATAGAAGAGGATCTCAATGTAACCCTTCCAGACAGCTATAAGTGGTTTTTAACTGAGTATGGTTCAGGGGGAGCATATGGAACAATGATACTCGGATATGACTCTCACGGTGCTGAAGTTGTCGAGCAGACCAATGAATATAAAAAATATTATAACCTTTCCGATGGTCTTGTAGTGATCGAATATGTAGATGAATTTTCTTATTGTCTTGACACTAACAAGATGATAGATGGAGAATGCCCAGTCATTCTTTGGGATAACCAAGAGGGATATGGTAAACAAGTTGGTAGTACATTCCTTGAGTTTTTAATAGAAGAACTTGAAGAAGCGAAAGACGACTGGATCGATGACGAGGACTGGGACGATTAAAACTAAAAAGAAGGTCTATAACTTGTTTTTCCATAGCATATCAAGGAGTATTAAAATGAGCTTCACAAAGATCGAACAAAAGTTGAAAGAGTTTACGATTGATGCTAGCACAGATCCTAGCATTAATACAAATGAACAACTCAAAGAGCTTGAAATGAACATAGGAAATCAATTACCTTCCGACTATAAGGATTTTTTGAAGGGATATGGAGGCTGTTATTTAGATAGTAAAAAAACAACAGATGAAGTTGAGTATGACGTTTGCTACAAACCATTAGAGAAAGATCCTTGGATGGGCAAGGAAGATGATACACAATTATTAGAGAACTTCTATGGTTTAGCTAACGATCATAACAGTCTCCAAGAAGCAATCAATACTTAAGTTCCATTTATATGTCGTTAAAAACAATATACAGTTACCAAAACGAAAAGAACCTTGTTAGAGACAGGTTCTTTTTGTATTTGAGTTGAATTTATCAATAGAATTACCGATAAATAACGTGAGAAATAATACCAGGTAGTTACAGAATTGAAAAATGCTTAGGTGTGTAATACTTGCACTAGCTGTCACTTTGATACAGAAGCTGCTGAAGCTTCAGTCTTCAGATTCTTCCGTTACATCTTAAAGGCCCCTTTATGGGCTCAAATTCAACCGTCATTAAAGCCAAAGGCGGAAGGAATTTGTTATACAAAGGTGAAGCAAACATATACAAATATGATGCTATACTTGGGCAAAACAGGGTAGTGATAGACATTGAAATTACAATGAACGAACTTCCTTCAAATGAGATTCAAGTTGAAGGGCTTGGAAAAAATGAAAATCATTTATAGTAACGTTGTAAAATTTGAGAGAGGGTGAATAAACCACGAAAGTTCAAAGTTTTTAGCGTTTTGCAGTTTAGCGACAGAAGGTGCAGGAAGTCATTCGAATCAGCAATGTTCAATTCGTTTTGATGAATTGAAAGATGCGCTCGAGAATGGAAAAGTGGTTGATAATCAAAACCTTAAAAGCAGTTCAGAATGAAATCACCAGTTTGATTACTGGAAATCCAGAATAACGGGTGGACGAGCTGTAACTGAAACCGATAATCAAGTGCTGGATATCATCAAACAAGCATACAAACTTGGAATGGTTACGAAAGATAATATGCTTTTGAGAAATCAAGCAATTCACGCTTATAAAACATCTATTTAATTTTAAATCGGCGTTTCAGGTGAACTTTATATCATTTCTGTTTTAGTAAACATATTTAAAAACGAAATAAGAATTAAAATATGCAGACAAAGCGGCGAAGCATATCGCATAAAGGTGTTATCAGATGTATGACCGTGCCTAAAAATAAAACTTATGAAGAAAGGAACTCTAACTTGAAATCAAATTTAGTTTCGTTTCTATTAGCATTGTCAGGATTTATATTCAGTATTTATATGCAGTCAATGGCTTACTGGAGCAATGACTCTATGTTGTGGTATTGGGTCGGTGCGGTTTTGTCGTATCTATTTGCTGCAGGATCAGTGGTTACTCTGATTCTTAACAAAAACAAAGACTCAATTCTAACAATAAGTTGTCTCTTTTTAATGATTGTAACCGTTATGCTTATTTTAGTCACAACTTTTTGGACGACTTTTATCATTATTGCATGGCAATCTGGGATGTGAGGCTAAGGGGAATATGATCTTCTTAGTATTTTTTTATTCCTGGGATTAGAATCCCTTTTTATTATTCTTTCAAATTAAATGTAACAATTCTAATATTCATACGTTCTAAATGATAAAGGCGGGATGTCATGAAAAAACGTAAAGTCATTAAAACATTGCTGGTTATTATCACTGTTCTCATAATAGCAGCCGGATGTGCACTGTTTTCTTTAATTTCAGGAGAAAAAGTTAAATATATCGGCTGTAGCCAAAGCAAGACGTGGGAAGCGTCAATCGAAAAATCAGGCAAGACCTCTATCGGCCCTAACTATTTCTTGAATTTGTATTACAGAGGTAATAAAGTGAATGAAAAGAACACGGTGATTAAGAGATTAACATTATTTGTTGACGGCCGGAAATATGGTGAATATAAAGACTATCATCTTTCAGAATACACCGGAGAGAAATTAGAAGGCGGCGGAACGGGAGAAGACCATATTCAGACGTTTGAATATATGCCGGAAAATGAAGTGATCGGTCATGAAATCACTGTTGAAGCAGTATGGAAAACCGATCATGAGTCCTATTCAGAAAAATTCAACCTGAAAAGAACGCATTGGTATGACTGAAAGAATAAAAAGAGGGCGGTATAACCCTCTTTTTGACGCGGAGCCTTTATTTTTGTTTGTTTTTCCTCGATTTGCTGAAGTCGATAAAAGAGGCATTGGAGCCGATAAAATTACTTACTAAGACATACATAAAGAAACCATTAAAAGCTCCCTGCCGGCGTCCGTTAAAAAGAATGGATAATGAGATAAGCAATACAGCCGTAAGCAAGTCTGCAGCCAGACTTATTTTACGGTGAGACCGGAAATATTCTCTTAATCTTCTGATGTTGTTCAAAGCGGACACCTCTTGATGCTTATGTATAAGAAAATAATACCATTGAAATATATGTAATATCAATGAATAAGGTTGGAAACGGAGGGGTTCAAAGTTGGGGCGATCTTGTGTAAAAGAAAGGATCAGGATGAATGTGACCAGCATCCACCCTGATCAATGGGGTTCACAGTGTTCTATTTCATTGTATTCCAATCGGAATAATATTACAAGGGTGAAAAAGAAAAAAGCGGAATGTTCTCGGCTCCTTCTGCTTCTGGAGCGGGAAACGGAAAGTGAGATGTTTGTATGAAAATAAATGATTATCTGAAGGAAAGGTTTCCGACTTTAAAATTAGTGCCCGGCATTTATCATCAATGGGACGTTGGAATTCATTTTTCTCTCGGCGGCAATATGTATCAATTTAATGAAAGCGGTGCTTTGAATCTTGAGTATTTTCAGCTTGTTCATCATCAAACCGCCGCACTTTTCAATGAGCTGTTTGAACATAGCGATGACATGTTCCTTGTTGCCAACGTGTATAAGCACAAATCTCAAGGTAATCACGCGAGAAAATTAAAGGTTTATCAGCCGTTTCTGAAGTGTAAGGATGATTTATATCGGATTCAAGTGAAGACCTGTCAATGCCCGGTCGAAGAAGAATATGAAATGCAGCAGTTTTCTTTATTATGTAAACGGAAAGATCTGCGTATCCCCCAATTACTTAAGGCAGCCGTCCACGAAGATTTTCCGCTGAAGCCAAGGTTCGGGGGCTGTTCCGTTGGGTATCCTGATGTTTTCTTTGTGAATATGACAAAAGATATTATTTTCTTTCTGTATGATGACAGAGGGTGTGAAGTCATTGCTCTTGATGCCGGAAGAATACGAAAGCTTTATGATCAATATCACGATTGGATTGAATTGGACTGAAAATGAACACATGAATTCGAATCCGCTTGTGCCGGCTTTGTTCTTGCTTAGTCGGGCTGCATGAGTGTAATGGGCAGAATTGAAGGGCGCCAGAAACTTTTTTTCCTCTCATACCGACCTTCTGCATGTTAAGCTACTGTATTTATTTTGAACGAATTCCTATTTGTAAAACGGCTGAATAGAATAACATAAAAGCTATTTTACACAGTGCAGGAGGAGAGAAATGTGAGGGCTGAACACCGTGATTGTATGGAAATTGGAATTTATTCATTTGCAGAATTATATCCCGATCCTCTGACAGGGAAAACAGTCAGCGCAAAGCAGCGGATAGATGAATTGATGAAGCTGGCGAAATTGGTTGACGACGCAGGGCTTGATGTATTCGGTGTAGGCGAGCATCATCGTCTTGATTATGCGGTATCTTCGCCGCCGGCCATCTTATCAGCGATTTCACAGATCACTGAAAATATTAAGCTGACCAGTGCCACGACTGTATTATCCACCGCAGATCCCGTCCGTTTATTTGAGGATTTTGCAACGCTTGATCTGATTTCAGACGGCCGGGCGGAAATCATTGCGGGACGGGGCGCATTTTTAGACTCGTTTCCTCTTTTCGGTTATGACGTAGGCCATTATAAAGAACTGTTTGAAGAACACATTGACCTTTTTTTAAAATTAAATTCCGGGGAAGAATCGGTTACCTGGAAAGGACGTTACCGGCCGCCGCTGCGCGAGGCAGAAATTTCTCCTCGGCCTTTTCGCGGAAGCATTCCGCTATGGTTAGGTGTTTCGGGGACTCCGGAAAGCGCAGAACGGGCCGGGCGTGCAGGTGCGGGTTTGGCATTAGCTGTACTGAGCGGTGATCCGGTGTCATCTAAGCCGCTTGTTGACAAATACCGGGAAGCGGCTTCTAAAGCCGGTCATCCTCCGGAAAATGTGAAGGTTGCCGTAAGCGGACATATGTTCATTTCAAAAACGAATGAACAGGCAATACAAGAATTTTACCCGTATCATTCAAATTACTGGTCTCATGTTCATTCATATCACGGGATCGATGAGCCTTTAACGAAGGAAGATTTTGAACGGGCGTCCGGAAAAGAAACAGCTTTATTTGTGGGAAGCTCACAGCAGATCATTGAAAAAATCATGCATCAATACGAGTTATTCGGACATCAGCGATTTCTCGCGCAAATCGATATAGGAGGTATGCCGTTTAAAAAAGCCGCGGAAAACATCGAACGATTAGCAGCGGAAGTAGCACCGGTTATCCGAAAAGAAACCGGCAAATCCAGCGAATGAAGTTCTGAGCAAAAGGGGCGGGCCGGTTTTTGGCAATCGCGGATTCGACAACAGAATCGGCCCGGCTTTTTCTTTATGATTATAAAAAACAAAGGGAAAAGCGCGAACCTCATTGCTTTTTCCTATCAAGAAAAGGAAGGTCATTTCATCCTCCATCGTGAAGTGTATATACCGAAAGGTTTTTATTAACAAAAGAGGGAGGATGATGCAGTAATGAAGGGTTTAGTCAAAGCTGCAGTTTTAACTGTTACTCTTGGTATTGGAGGCGCTTTCTATTCAAGTGATGCATCTGCGCACGGGTATATAAAAGAGCCCGTCAGCAGAGCGTACATGGGAGCATTAGAGAAACAAACATTGGGCTGGACGGCCGCTGCCCAGAAATATGGCTCCGTCATTGATAATCCTCAGTCTGTAGAAGGGCCGAAAGGATTTCCGGCTGCAGGTCCGCCGGATGGAAGAATTGCGTCTGCAAATGGGGGATCAGGACAAATTGACTTCGGTTTAGACAAGCAGACTGCAGATTATTGGGTAAAACAAAACATCCGCGGCGGTTTTAACACCTTTACTTGGTACTACACGGCCCCTCATGCGACATCAAAGTGGCACTATTATATCACCAAGAAAAACTGGAATCCGAATAAACCTTTGTCAAGAGATGAATTCGAATTAATCGGAACGGTAAACCACGACGGTTCCAAGGCAGATACGAATTTGACTCATAAGATTTTTGTGCCGACTGATCGAAGCGGGTATCATGTCATTTTAGGGGTATGGGACGTTGCGGATACTTCCAATGCCTTCTATAACGTCATCGATGTAAACCTTACACAATAATTTATGAATTACTGATCGGCTGCATGTTGATACATCGGCCGATCTTTTTAGTTTTAATGTGTGAATGAAAAGGGGAAAAACAGCAGAGCGCCATAAACATTTCATTTATGGCGCCGTACGATCATGGAGGTGCTGCTGACATGGATGCGGAGGTAAGAGGATTCTTAATAACCGCCGAGGAAAGAAGCCCCAACGATGATTAATAAAATGAATAGCACCACGATTAACGCAAAGGAGCTACCATAACCACCTGAGAATCCCATATAATCTCACCTCCTAAAGAGGATTAATACATATTATGCCGAAATGTAAAGTTTGATAGGGATGCTAGTTTACTTTTTGAAAAAAGGGTTTTAGTCTGCATATATTTTCTTCTCGCATTTCTTTTAAAGGGGGACCGTAAATGCTTCCTGTAATAGAAACGGACAGACTTATTCTTAGAGAAGTTGAAAAGAAAGATACAAAGCAAATATTTGCTTGTTTTTCAAATACAAATGTAACACGCTATTATGGTTTGGAACCTTTTGATTCAATGGAACAGGCTGAAAAAATGATTGGCTGGTTTAAAGATCAATATCATGATAAAAAGGGAATGCGATGGGGAATCGAGAGGAAAGATGCGAAGGGAATAATCGGAACTATTGGTTTTAACTCTTGGGTGCCCAAGCATAAGCGGGCGGAGATCGGTTATGAGATTCATCCGAATTATTGGAGGAATGGCTATGCTTTTGAAGCGTTGGAGAATGTTCTTTCTTTTGGGTTTGAAAAGCTTGGGCTGCATCGTATAGGCGCTGTTGTTTTCATTGAGAATGCAGCGTCTCATCAATTACTGATAAAGGCGGGGTTTCAATCTGAAGGAATTTTGAGAAGATATATGTATCAAAACGGACTGCTCCATGATACACGTGTATATTCTATACTGAATGAGATCGTTAACGAATAAATTGAAAATTCGTCGTTTTGTCAGGTGTTCTGTGGTTTAAAAAAGCCGGTGAAGGCTTATTGCAGAACTTTAAAATTGATTAGAAGCCATAAAGCATTCTTTCCGCTGCGCTTTCTGCAGACGGAGTTTGATTGAAAGAAACGATTCCGATAATCACTAACAAGATGATGAACACCAATATGCTCCACAACATTATTTTTAAAGACTTTGACATGGCATACCCTCACTTTGAAAGACTTTACCGGGGCTGCGATCGGAGCCCGCACTTCAAGTATAGTCGTTATAACGGTGAAAAATGTGCAGTATCCCGTTATCAAAATAAAAACTTGCGGGCGCTGCCGCAAGTTTTCTCCGTATTAAGGTCTGTGGAATTCAATATGCTGATTATCACGATCGAACCATCCTCTGAATGCCCAATTGATCCAGCCTCCGTCCCCTTTGTTATCGAAGGACCCGTCTTCGAAGACCCAGATTCCGTAAGTAATGCCGTCATAAACGGCTGATCCATAAAACTGAACGCCGTTAAACCGGTCTTCATATTCTTGATTTAAATTGAACACCATGACGTTGTACTTCTGTCCTGATGCGTAAAATGTTGTTTCCATGACATTTTTTACCCAGCCGGTTCGGTTTTGATCTGACTTAACTGCTTCAGCAATGCGATCTGAGATTCCGAGAACATCTACGTTTACGTTCAGCCCGGCATCAACACCCGCTGCTTTTACGTTTTGGTCTGCTGTTTGGGATAATTTACTTTCTAACGGATTTGCAACGGGTGAAACGTGAGGCGCGTTTGCGTGTTCAGACTGACTGGCTGCTGAGGCACTGGCTGTGAAAGGAATTGTTAGAGATAAAGCTAAGCATGATCCGACTACCGTTCTGGCGATTTTCATGGCTATGACCTCCTGAGGAAATTTTTTAAAATTGTTGCAAATTCATGGTATCGCAGAAAAATTGACCAAGCAAAGAGTAGATTTTCTCAAAAGTCATGTCATTCTATTTGTGTTGTTTTCTGTAAATGAAATACTTTTAATTAGGCGAAAAGGGAAGAAAATAATAGAGTCTTTTTATGTATTGTGACAGGATGACCGGATTTTGGGTGAAAATAGCCCGGAGAAACGCCATAATAAGAAAAACACCCGGATTTTACCGGGTGTAAAAAGTGTTGATATGTCAAGTTAGCAGCATTTTTTGCATTTTCTTTTATAAACAACGATGTAATCATAATCAAGATGCTTTTTATCTTGTTTCTTCTTTTTTTGTTTAGGCTGCTTTGGGTGGTGATCATAATGTCCGTTCATATCCATACCCATATCCATACTCATATTCCTCCTTTTTTCATCTGACGGTAGTATTCTATGACAGAAAGCATGGATGGCTTGGACAAATGAAACGGTATGCTGAAAAAGAGGCATCTCATTCGGTATAAAAAACAGGATCATACCCGCCCGATAGAAAAGAGAGGAGATGATCCTGATATTGAGTCCCTATTTGATAACCGCAATTGCAATGCCGTACCCTTTTTCAGAACTGTACAAGGCTGTCAGTTTCAATACCTTCCAGCCTTCCGCGGCTTTAGTCCCGATTCCGTTATGGGCCGTGATATAATCTCCCGGGCTGACCGTACCGTCGACCCGTACGTAATGCCGGCCGTTGAGTCCGACAATATGCCATTCGTCTCTGGCCGCGCGTGCTTCATAGTCAGCTTCAAGAGCTGGACTGCAGTCTGGGTTTTGTTTCGGCACGCGTACCGTTTCTCCTGTTTCTTCGTCAGTTACATTTTCGTATATGAAACCGCCGAACTCGTTTGTCAAAAAGCGGCTTTGCCATCCGAAGCTTGCGGCTCCTGAGATAAAAGCGGCTGTTTCTGAAATGACGCCGAGCATGTAATCTCCGACGTGAGCCAATTCAATTTTTTCGCCTTTCACTGTGACGATCGTCCCGGCGGGAATTGTCTGGCCGGTTACACTTTCAAAATATTCTCCATACCCTGACAGGGAAGAGGTGACAGCTCCGGCGAACGTACCGTGGCCGCCCGCTGAATCCAGTTTCCATTTGATGGACTGATGCCCTCCGGCAACCGTGTATGGTTCTTCCAATGTAATGCTTTCTGATGACAGAATCGTTCTGGAGACTTTGCTGCCCGTTATATGGACATTGTTTGAAGCGGCGATAAATGCCCTTGAACCTTCAGAACTTGAACCTCCGGAAGAGCTGATGATCGCATTTCTGTCACCTCTGGCCGTAATATCGCCTGTTCCCGCAATAACGGCGCTTGTCGGGTTGAATGCAAAACCGGAGCTGGTCGCGAGCTGTGCGCCTCCCTTTAAATTGACGGGGATCTGCTCATAAGTCTGTCCTTTTATAGATGCGGCCGCGCTGTAACCTTCCGCTTGCACCCCGAGAATGACGGCCTGACTGTTAGGGGACGTAATTCCGACCGAACCGCCGTCTCCGATCATCGTACCGTTCATAATATTTACGTTATATTGGCCTCCGCCGATTGAGATGCCTTTAGGAGAAGACTTGTATATATCAAAATTTGAAATTTTAACATAATCGGTTTTATTTGATCCGCCGGATATATTGATGTCAACACCGGCTTGTGTAAAGCCGCGTATTTTAATGCCGTTAATCGTAATATTTTGACTGCGGTATTGAAGAGCCACGACTGGATTCCCGCCATAGTCGTATGAGGGATCACCAATAGCTGTGAATCCGTTTACATTAACGTTTTTATAGGCAGAGATGACCAGCGCCCTCGGGGTCACACCGTCATAGAGAGCATTGAATACCGGTTCAATCGCGGTGCAATCGGTTAAAGTAACATCATAAGCCGTCGTGCTTTCGGGGTCTGAGGCCTGATGATGGCCGATATGACGAATATCAAATGAACGTACATCACGATACGAAACATGACCGATAATATGAACATTTTGAGAAGCCGGCCACAGGCTGTGCGCCTTTACCTCAATCCCGCGGATATTTCCGCTCGTATAGTTATTTAAAAGCCATACATGTTTAGAGCCGTCGTCAATTTCAATGCCGTTCGAGTTTGCGCTGCCCTCAGCATGCTCTGTGCCGCGGGGGTTTCCGGAATGGCAGTTGGAAATGAAAATATACTCGCTGTAATGGGTGGTAATGCCGTCGTCTCCGGCGCCGTATGCCACACAGTTATCAATCCATATATATCGGCAGCCGTCTTTCGTCCATTCTGTTTTAGGCAAATGATCGTAAGTCGGAGATGTAATATCAATACCATGGAGACCCGCGTTAACCGTTTCAACATTCTTAATCCAGCCGTATTGCACATTAGCAAACGTTAAACAGCTGGAAAACTGTCCTCCGGGGTTCCTGACCCCGCATTGACGATCAGGATTCCAGTCTAAAGTCATGTTCTGGACAAAAATATTACGGTTTCCATTATCGTAATCATCGTTAGTAATGACCCATTCGTATGCGGGAGTGTCCTCATGAAGCTTAAGCACGGTAATCCCTTGTCCCTCACCGGAAATGGTAGTCCATGAGGGGAGTTTTATCCCTTGAACCAAAAATTCTCCTGCGGGGACATTTACTTTGACCCGGCCGTTCCCGATCGCTCTCCGAAAGGCTTCCGTATTGTCCCGGCCGTCAGGGACCGCTCCGTAGTCCTCCACATTCACTTCCCGGGTGATTTTATTCATAAGCATTTCGTATTCTGTATCAAGCCGTTCTTTTAAAAGTGAGGTGACCATTCCTTCCGCCGTCACCCGGGCATCTGCGATCTCAAGATTATCATCCGTTGCGGAATGCTTAATAAAATTCTGCATCCTTGCTTTGAGATGCTCCAATTCAGAGGGCTGTGCAGGGCGAGACTGCAATGGGGCGTTTAAAGACGGATCAGGAAAGTTTTTAAATTGAACCATTCTAAAGACACCTCTTTCTTTTGATATAAGCGCCTGAGGCAGGGGACAGAAAAGAGTCGCGCACCCTTTAAGCGCTTATTCTTCAAATTCTTTATTCAGAACGAAATTCCTTTTGAAACCAAGGTGAAATTTTAAAAAAGCTCTGTTGAAAGAACGGATATAAAGCTTTGCATTATTATAATTGAAGCTGTCATGTGAAAATGGAGGAAAAAACTGATAGGAAGGGCCCTCATTTTAGGTTTATTCTCATTGACTTCGCTGTGCTTCCTCTTCGGCTGCAAATACACCAAAATCAACATTCTTATCAGTTAAATGGTATAATGGGGCACGGATTGGTCATCAATACGACTGAAATAGGGAAGCAAAAGGAGCAGCGAACATGACTTTACAAATCAAAATTAAATATTCAGATGATACGCAAACGAGAATCAGTAAAATTGAACAGGGCGATTGGATTGATCTGCGGGCAGCTGAAGATATCACAATCAAAAAAGGTGAATTCAAACTTATCCCGCTTGGAGTTGCGATGGAACTGCCGGAAGGATATGAGGCCCATGTCGTTCCGCGTTCAAGTACATATAAGCATTTCGGTATCATTCAGACAAATTCAATGGGAGTCATTGATGAATCATATAAAGGCGACAATGACTTCTGGTTTTTTCCTGCATTCGCGCTTCGGGATACCGACATTTCCAAGGGGGAGCGGATCTGCCAATTCAGAATCATGAAGAAAATGCCTGAAGTGGAGCTGATCGAAGTAGACAAGCTCGGGAACAATGACCGCGGCGGACTGGGATCAACAGGCACGAAATAAAACGAAAAAAGACTGCTTAACAGCAGTCTTTTTTTATGGAAACAGCAGTTACATTCAATTTGTTTCGGGATTCTTGAATTGGGAAATCATACGTCACGTTCGAATTTGACTTCGAAATAAGCGGCCGCTCCGTAACCGTCTATGCCAAGAGCAAATAGTTAAGCCTTCCGTCTCTTTGAACAGAAAGACTTTTTTAGGTTAAAGGATAGAAGTTGTTTTGATGTTTTTATTCTTCAAGATGAACGGAGGTTTTGTCCAACGTATATAATATTGTGACAAAAGTGTAAACAAAAGAAAGGATGATGTTATGGCAAAAAGGGTTAGAAGAGTAGACCGTAAAGTAGCTGGCAAAGAGGCAGAGCAGAAGAAACCGTCCAAAGTCACCCTGTTCTGCCGTTCGCTTCAAAGGCTGAAGCATTTGTATTGTAACATAAACATACAAATGCCATCAATAACCAAAAAAGGAATTTTAGTTTTGATTTTACCGTTTTTGCTCCTGCCGTTCTTTCAGGCTAATGCCGCTTCAGATATTTACGGCAGTTTCGAGGAATTAAAGCTGAATGAAAATCCTTCCGATTTTTCCATTTCAACGCGAGAACATAACCCTTCTGTCCTCATATTAGCTATACACGGCGGAGGCATAGAGCCGGGGACCAGTGAGTTAGCCAGAGAAATTGCCGAAAACCGGAGTTTATATTTATTTGAAGGGTTAAAATCAGCCGGTAATGCGGCTCTGCATTTGACAAGTTCGCATTTCGATGAACCTAAGGCCGTGCAAATGGTGAAAGAGCACTCTAATGTCATTTCATTGCACGGTTACGGCAGTGATGATAAAAAGATAAAAATCGGCGGTACAGACAGAGAACGGGCCGAACTTTTGACCGATGTGCTGAAACGGCACGGGTATCCTGCCGTTCTTCTCGGCATAAATGATAAATATGCAGGCGTCAGTCCGAACAACCTTGCCAATCAATCTTCATCCGGATTGAGTATTCAAATCGAAATGAGCACCGGCTTCAGAAAATCACTATTTGACACTTTTACGCTGAAAAGCAGAGCATCCACACAAAACGGGACCTTTTATCAATTCACAAAAACGATTTCTGATTTTATCAGTGACAATTATGAATAAGCACGCCTATTTTGTCGGCGGGGCTTTTTCTTTTGAAATTTATGAAACTTTAAGTTCTTAAGATCGTATACATAATTGACAGGATGAAAGAAAAGAGGTGGGCAAATGAAAGTGATGATCGGGTCTATCATTCTTCTTGTCATCATCGGATTCGGTTTATGGCTGATGCTTAGTCCAATCTTTAAACAAGTGGGAAGCAGAGCCAAAAAATTCAAAAAGTCATGGGAGGAAGAAGATCAGCATGAGCGAAAATAAGCGCGGAAACACAAAAAAAATTCTCGGCGGTGTGATTATAGGTGCAGCCCTTTTAATTGCGGGCGTTACAGCGTCACTATTCATTGAAAAAATACCGAACGGTTATGTCGGGGTTGTATACTCACCGAATGGCGGGGTAAAATCCGACACATTGGACCAAGGCTGGCACTTAGTCGGTTTATTTAATAAAGTAACGGAATATCCGGTGCGTATGCAGACAGTGAATAATGAAAATATAAAAGTGGCAACCTCAGACGGTAAAAATATAGAAATGGATATCGCTTACAACTATGTCGTGCAGCCTGATAAAGTAGTCGATCTGTTTAACAAATTCGGCGCGGTAAACGTTGAAACGATTGAAAATACATATTTAAAAACAAGGCTGTGGGATGCGGCGCGAAAATCAATCAGCAAATACTCGGTTATTGACACATACGGGCAAAAATCTGCAGAAGCCGCTGCCGATGTTCAAAAGAGATTTGCTGATGATATGAAGAGTCTTGGATTTTTAATTGATGATCTGACGCTTGGCGTACCGAAGCCGGATAAAGCCACACAGGAAGCTATCGATGCAAGGGTGAAGTCTTCACAGGAACTTGAACGGACACAAACTGAAATTAAAATAGCCGAAGCCGAAGCGAAAAAGAAAAAAATTGAAGCGGAAGGGATCGCTGATTACAACCAAATCATAAAGAAATCAATGTCCGATGAAATGATTAAATATAAATGGATTGAAAAATGGGACGGAAAAACGCCGAAAGCGACAGGCACAGACTCGCTGCTGCAGCTGCCGCTGGACGATCAGAAGCAAAAATAAAAAGAGAAGGAGGCGATTGCCTCCTTTTTATGTTTTTTCCTGAGGGTCTTTTTCCGGCACTAATTCTTCAGACGCCTCGGTTTGATAGCTCCATAGCGTGCTATCCGCCTCTGTTGTGTCCTGATAATCTTCGGGAAGTACATATTGCTGCAAATACCGGTGAAAAAATGCCTCAAAAACAGAAATGCCAAGTGCAGAGATAACCGATGCCGCGGCAGGAGAGACATTAAATCCGCCAATGTTCATAAGGAATATCCATAATATAATGAATGAAATTCCGAAATCAGCTGCAACGGCTGTGAAATTGCTTGTTCTCGGCAGAATCATGCAATCACCCGCAAAATAAGTGATTAAACTTAAGATCACTGTAATAAACAGAACGTTTAAAAAGGTTACTTGGTACATAAGATCCAGAACAATGTACAGTAAAGCAAGTGTGAGCGCCGTTTTAGAAGCGAAAGCAATTACGTGTTTCATTTGAACCACCTTCGTTATTTCGTTTAGTCTTCATTGTAAGCAATCCGCAAATTTTTAAACTGGTATATAGTGGTTATAAAGTATACGTTTTAATAAAATGTGAATAGACATCACAGGATTCACAAGTTAAAATATGTAAAAAGGGGGATGCAAATGAAAAAATACTGGATTTGTATTGCTGTTTTTTTATTATGTTTTAGCGGAATACACTCAGCTAAAGCGGCTACCACTGAATTCGGATCAAAAACAAGCTTCACTTTGGAGGGAAATGCAAAAGAGTTTCATATTGAAAATCCTGGGGCTGTAGCTGCCGACGATTACTTTTTAGGATATAAGTTCACCATCATGAACAACTCTTCGTGCGGTTTAAGCATGAAACTCCAGCGGATGGCGCTGAACGGAAATTTTTATACATTAAGTTCTAAAAACTACAGCGGCAGCTGGTTAAACCTCAGTGCCCAGGATAAAAAATCAATTGATCCGTATCACAAATACAGAATTCTGGTTGAAAGTTCTTCAAACGTCTGTGGCCCCGCCTATATTAAAGGGTTATACGGTGTAGAATATTATCATTTTGATTGAAAATAGATACTCGCTAAAGGCAGCGGGTTTTTTTATATTTAAATATAACCTATTGTACTATGTACTAAATATTCATATATAAATTTTGATCGCCCGCCCAAAAGAAAAGATAGACAAAAACAAATTCATCACGCACAAATATACAAAGTTGAAAAATGGATGAAAAGTTTCTTTAGGGAAACATTATTAGTTGACTTCAAAAGTGTGATGTCGGATAATAAGAATGTAAGTTTTTCCTCCTTAGCAGATTCGTTTCTTAAGCCAGGGCGAATCTGCTTTTTTTATGCAAAAAAACCCCTCTGTAAGGGGTTTTTTACGATAAATGAAGTTTAATAGAATTAATGTACGGCTCTGAATACGCCGATAACTTTCCCCAAAATGCTTACGTTTTGCAGGATAATCGGCTCCATCGTCGGATTTTCCGGCTGCAGCCGCACATAATTGTCTTCTTTATAGAAGCGCTTAACCGTCGCTTCATCATCTTCGGTCATAGCTACGACGATTTCTCCGTTATTGGCCGTGTTCTGCTGTTTGACGATGACGTAATCTTTGTCAAAAATGCCGGCGTCAATCATACTTTCTCCCATGATTTCTAACATAAAGACATGTTCGCCCGGAGGAACCATCCGGTCAGGAAGCGGAAAATACTCGTCGATATTTTCAACAGCCGTAATCGGAATACCCGCCGTCACTTTCCCGATGACCGGAACGTTTACGACCTGGCTTTTCGGAATTTGGACTTCTTCTTCATCCAATACCTCAATCGCTCTCGGTTTAGTAGGGTCCCGTCTGATCAGGCCTTTTGTCTCCAGCCGCGCCAAATGGCCGTGCACGGTTGAACTGGAAGCCAGTCCTACTGCTTCTCCTATCTCTCTTACAGAAGGCGGATATCCTTTCGTTTTTACCTCTTCTTTAATAAAACGCAGGATATCAAGCTGCCTTTTTGATAGCTTCGTCATATTTCGCACCTCAAAACGTCGATTTTAAGTAGATTATAGCATGATTTTCCTGACAGTACAAACATAGGTTCGAAAAAACGATTGACAGAAACATTTGTTCGTATATACTGAAAGGTATAAAAAGCGAACAAACATTCTTATTGGAGGTTGTTTACATGGCGAAAGAATCTATCATATTTGTCGGACTGTTTACTGCGATTTTAAGTGCCGCTATTTTACTTGTCTCATGTGCGGGAAATGATCAGTCCCTCAGCCAATATGTTAAAATAAAGGTTCAGGACGGCGATACACTCTGGTCACTTGCGGATCATGTAGCAGAAAAGAAACACATTAATAAAGAAGATTTCATTGAGTGGGTGACGGAGAATAATCATCTCCAAACTGCTGATATAAAGCCCGGAGACGAACTTATTCTTCCGGTTAAGAAGAAGCATCCGGCCGTATATCAGCTGGCCATTGTCAATTAGAGAGGAAAGAGAGAAATGAAGGCGCTCATTTATGCCCGCGTAAGCACAAACAAAGAACAGCAGCAAACGTCATTAAAAAGACAGGAAGAGGAGCTCAGTGAGATCGCTGCTGCAAACGGCATGGAAGTCGTGAAAGTCATTTCTGAGAAAGCCAGCGGTTACGAAATGGACCGCGACGGAGTATTTGAAATGCTTGATGAAATTAAAAAATCACATATTGACGCGATATTGGTGCAGGACGAAACGAGATTGGGAAGAGGAAACGCCAAGATTGCGCTTTTGCATTGCATTTACAGGGAGAACGTAAAGATATATACGACGGCTCATAAAGGTGAACTGGAGCTTTCCGAAGCTGATACGATGGTACTTGAAATCGTCAGTATTGTTGAGGAATATCAAAGGAAAATTCACAATATGAAAATCCGGCGGGGAATGAAAAGAGCCGTGAAAAACGGCTACAAACCTGAACGGAATCTGAAAAACAGGCATGAAAACAGCGGAAAAGAAAAAAAAGAGGTTCCGGTTTCGGAAATTATCAGGCTGAGAGCCAACAAGCTTACCTTTGCAGAAATCGCAGCGACCTTAAGAGGATTCGGCTATGATGTGTCCAAAGCCACGGTTCACCGGCGGTTTCAGGAATATACCGCAGATACAGAAGGCAGCTGACGCGCATCAGTTGTAAAAAAGACTGCGTTTTAGTAGTATATAATCAACACGCACCAAAGGAGCTTATTATGATTTCTAAAGAAAAAATCGCAAGAATTAACGAATTGGCTCAAAAAGCTAAATCAAACACAATAACGGATGAGGAAAAAGCTGAACAGCAAAAGCTTCGCCAGGAATATTTGAAAGGATTCCGCTCCTCAATGAAAAATACGTTAAAGAGCGTAAAAGTGATTGATCCGGAAGGCAACGATGTCACCCCTGAAAAATTAAAAAGAGAACAACAGAAAAATAATCTTCATTAAACAGAAAGAATACGGCAATACGTATTCTTTTTTCGTATATACTAATATCAGGATGTGCTTTACGACAATTTTCAACAAGTTTATCTCAAATTTAAGCTGAAAGAGTTGAGAAAAAGTCAGCATCGCTTTATGATGAAAAGGTACAACAATAAGGAAGGGGATTATAATGGATACAATTGAAAAGAAATCAGTTGCCACCATTCGTACACTATCTATAGACGCAATTGAAAAAGCGAATTCCGGACATCCGGGCATGCCGATGGGAGCCGCTCCGATGGCATATACGCTGTGGACGAAATTTATGAATGTAAATCCGCAGAATCCGGGCTGGTTTAACCGCGACCGCTTTGTTTTATCAGCAGGCCACGGTTCAATGCTTTTATACAGCATGCTGCATTTAAGCGGATATGACCTCAGCATTGAAGACTTGAAACAGTTCCGTCAATGGGGAAGCAAAACACCGGGACATCCGGAGTTCGGGCACACAGCCGGAGTAGACGCTACGACCGGACCGCTTGGACAGGGTATTGCAATGGCAGTGGGAATGGCAATTGCAGAACGCCATCTGGCTGAGACATATAACCGTGATTCATTCAACGTAGTTGATCATTATACATACAGTATTTGCGGAGACGGCGATTTAATGGAAGGCATTTCTTCCGAAGCAGCTTCTCTTGCAGGCCATCTTGAATTAGGCCGTCTGATCGTATTATACGATTCTAATGACATTTCCTTAGACGGCGATTTAGACCGTTCTTTCTCTGAAAATGTAAAGCAGCGTTTTGAAGCAATGAACTGGGAAGTTCTTTATGTTGAGGACGGAAACAACATCGCTGAATTGACGGCTGCAATTGAAAAAGCGCGCCAGAATGATAAAAAACCGACATTGATCGAAGTGAAAACGACAATCGGTTTCGGTTCTCCAAACCGCGCGGGCACATCCGGCGTTCACGGCGCTCCGTTAGGACAAGAAGAGAGCAAGCTGACAAAAGAAGCGTATGCTTGGACGTTTGAAGAAGATTTTTATGTTCCGGAAGAAGTATACGGGCATTTCAATCAAGCTGTAAAAGAAGCCGGCTCGAAAAAAGAACAGGAATGGAATGAACTGTTCGCGGCTTATAAAGAAAAATATCCTGAGCTTGCTGAACAGCTGTCACTCGGCATGAAAGGCGAGCTTCCTAAAGACTGGGATCAGGAAGTTCCCGTTTATGAAAAAGGCAGCAGCATTGCTTCCCGTGCATCTTCAGGTGAGGTGCTGAACGGGATCGCCAAGAAAATTCCTTTCTTTGTCGGGGGATCTGCTGACCTTGCGGGTTCAAATAAAACGACAATCAAAAATGGAGGAGACTTCACGGCCAAAGACTACGCCGGGAAAAACTTCTGGTTCGGTGTCCGTGAATTTGCGATGGGCGCTGCATTAAACGGAATGGCGCTTCACGGCGGCCTCCGCGTATTCGGCGGCACATTCTTTGTGTTCTCTGATTATTTAAGACCTGCCATTCGTCTGGCGTCATTGATGGGTCTTCCCGTCACTTATGTATTCACACATGACAGTATTGCCGTAGGAGAGGACGGGCCGACTCACGAACCGATTGAGCAGCTTGCTTCTTTACGCGCACTTCCTAACCTTTCTGTGATCAGACCTGCTGACGGAAATGAAACCGCAGCTGCATGGAAGGTTGCCGTTCAAAGCCAAGATCATCCGACAGCTCTTGTATTGACACGCCAAAACCTGCCGACGATTGATCAGCAGGCTGAAGAAGCGTATGCGGGCGTGGATAAAGGGGCTTATATCGTTTCCAAAGCCCAAACAGAATCACCGGCCGCTCTTCTTTTAGCGACAGGTTCTGAAGTCGGACTTGCGATCGAAGCTCAAGCGAAACTGGCTGAAGAAAACATTCACGTATCTGTAGTCAGCATGCCGAGCTGGGACCGCTTTGAAAAACAATCGGCCGAGTACAAAAACAGCGTGCTTCCTCCGAATGTGACGAAACGTCTTGCGATCGAAATGGGTTCAAGCTTCGGATGGGGCAAATTTACCGGTCTTGAAGGAGACGTTCTCGCAATTGACCGTTTCGGTGCTTCAGCTCCGGGAGAAACAATTATGAAAGAATACGGGTTTACTGCAGAAAACGTGGTTGACCGCGTGAAAAAACTTTTAAACAAATAACGAGACAAAAGAGGATGAGTCAAATCATCCTCTTTTTCCTGTTTATGCGACAAAAATAGAAGGGGCGGCATAACAGTAATAGACAATTCTTTCTTTTCTCCTTTTGTATAATAGAAAGCAATAACGAAGCGCTGTAAAAGGGGATGAGGAAATGGAACGTCATTACTATACGCACCTGATAAAGGATGAGTTTGCGAACCACTACTTCGGGCGGGAAACGGCTATGTTTGAGTTGTTTCGAGACTATCATTGGACAGATCTGACACCCCAGGAATATCAAATGACAGAAAAGCAAGTTCAATATATAACGGAACCGATTCCGGTGATACATATGCATCAGCGTCTCCAGCTGCATTTAAACCGAATGAGTTACAGCCGTTTGGATTCCATTTACCGGCTTACACTGCCCGGAGAAAAGGGCCGCGCCACCTTCATGATGAAAGACAGTTTAATTGAGATTGCAGCTTCGGGAGATTATGAGGCGGAAACGATTTTCTTTGAGATTCTGCGTAAAATCAGCCCCTGTTTTCTTGCAATGGATTTCAAGACACGGCGCTACGGGTGGTTAAATCCGGTCAGAGAAAGAAATTTTGTCTAAAAACGAGGAAAAAGAGATGTAAATGTTGTATAATAGCCTTTGGTTTAGTACACTTTAAACTAGACAACATGAAGGAGGAAATAAAATGACTTTATGGGTTGGCATCCTAGTGGGCGTTGTCGCATTGCTCATAGGTGTTGCACTCGGGTTTTTTATTGCTCGTAAATATATGATGAGCTATTTGAAAAAGAATCCGCCTATTAATGAACAAATGTTACGCATGATGATGATGCAAATGGGAATGAAACCTTCTCAAAAGAAAATTAATCAAATGATGAAAGCCATGAATAATCAAGCGAAATAATACGTACAGATTATGATATAGAGATACATGGTTATAAAAATAAAAAACCCGGAGAGGGTTTTTTATTTTGGCGTCATGTTTCACCCCAACTGCCGGTGTGCAGTTCTTTTTGATATTGTATGAGAAGGTGGTCAAGCTCCTGGCTGAGTTCTATCGTAATGTTTGATGTCATTCCGTTTGTCATGACGATTTTAAGCAGCTCTGCCCGTTTTTTTTCAATTTCATTTAATAGATGCTCTCTAATCACAGGGATATATCCTTTCATACATAAATCTTTCACCTGAGTCGCTATTATTATATCCACATTTATACTGTTTTTCAAATAAGAAGGAGTATAATATCTCGATGTCAAATTAAATTATATAAGCTTTTTCTATAAAAAGTAATCCTTCTCGGGAAAGTGTTAAAAAAATGAAATGATTTTGTCATAACTCGAAGGGAGTGTGTCATCGTGAGTTTTAATTACTTTCTGACGTTTGGGGCCGGATTTCTGTCTTTCATTTCTCCATGCTGTCTGCCGTTGTACCCCGCCTTTTTATCTTACATAACTGGTGTCAGTATGGACGAGGTGAAAACAGAAAAGGTGATGCTGCAAAAGCGCGGCCTCGTGCATACACTTTGTTTTTTGCTTGGTTTCTCCGTGATTTTTATCGCATTGGGATATGGAACTTCATTTATCGGCAGTTTTTTCACCCAATATCATGAAGCGATCCGCCAGTTTGGCGCTATCATGCTGATCCTTTTCGGGCTGATTACTGCCGGTGTGTTTCAGCCGAAATTCATGATGAAAGAGCGGCGCATTCACTTTAAGCGCCGTCCGGAGGGGTTTATCGGTTCGGTTCTGATCGGTCTTGCGTTTGCAGCCGGCTGGTCGCCGTGCAGCGGGCCCATTTTAGGAGCGGTATTTTCGCTGGCCAATACAAATCCTTCTTCAGCAGTGCCGTATATGTTTTTATATGTTCTCGGATTTGCGATTCCTTTTCTTGTTCTTTCATTTTTTATTACCAGAATGAATTGGATTCGCAAGCATCAGCTGCTTATCATGAAAATCGGCGGCATTCTTATGATTCTGATCGGAGTTATGCTGTTTTTTAACTGGATGAGCTACATTCTGATCGTTCTGTCAAATCTTTTCGGAGGATTTACGGGTCTGTAACGGATTAATAACTTTTGAACTATTATATACCCTTTTGTTTTTGGTACAATAAGACTAGTTAATGTTAAATATGTGGAGGGGAATATGACACGAGTTTTAGTTGTAGATGACGCCAAGTTCATGAGGGTGAAAATCAGAGAGATTCTGGAATCGGCGAATTACACAGTGGCCGGGGAAGCGGCTGACGGGGAGGAAGCTCTGGCAGTATATCAAAAAATCCGTCCCGACCTGGTGACTATGGATATTACCATGCCGGTCAAAAACGGTATACAGGCGCTGCAGGATATTTTAGCTTTTGACCCGAAAGCCCGGATCATCATGTGCACCGCCATGCGGCAGCAGCGGATCGTTCTGGAAGCTATTGAATTAGGCGCTAAAGACTTTATCGTTAAACCGTTTGAAGCATCTAAAGTGCTGGAAGCCGTAGGGCGGGTAACGGGAACGTAAACGTGTTCTCTTTTCAAATTGGTTTTTTTTATGTTTTTGGAGTATAGTATATAGTATCAAACTCCGTGCAAGCAAAGGAATGATAAAGATGATGATTATAATTTCATCCGTTATTGCAGCGGCCATGGCAATTTCCGTGATGATCGTCAGGATTAAATCCTCCGACAAGCCCGCTTCACCTAAAAAAATAATTCTCCCGCCGATTTTCATGAGTACGGGAGCGCTTATGTTCCTTTTTCCGATTTTCAGAGTGACGGGCGAAGAATTTTTGGAGGCCATTACGCTGGGCGTAATCTTCTCTATTTTTCTGATTAAAACATCTAAATTTGAGATTAAAAATAATGAAATCTATTTAAAACGGTCAAAAGCGTTTGTGTTTATCCTGATTGGTTTGCTGGTTATCAGAATCGCTATGAAATCCATTTTGAGCACGACGATTGATTACGGAGCTTTAAGCGGAATGTTTTGGATTCTGGCTTTCGGAATGATTGTCCCGTGGCGCATCGCGATGTTTTTGTCTTACCGCAAACTTTCGAATGAACTGAAGACCGCTGATATTCAGATGAATTAAAACCTTTCCGTCCGCCGGAAAGGTTTTTTATTTGAGCAGGGCTTGATAAGGAGTAAGATCAATCTGTTTTTCACGGAGATGCTTTTTTAAAAATTGATGATCACGCTTAGGAGTGGCCAGTATGTAACCCCTGATGATTAAATCACGGTTTATTTGTTCAGCTTCCTCCGCTAAGGAAAGTTCACCGATTTTTCCGGCGATTTTCGCTTTGGCTACATCCCGAAAGAGCTCCGGCACGGGGGCGACCAGTTCATCCAAAAACGCCTTGTCACCCTCATTCCATAAGTGCCTGCTTTTTTCAATATAATAGTCCTGCCAATCCAGTTCTGACCGGCCGTCTTCTTTCGGTAAGCGTTTTAAAAATTTTCGAAACATAAAAAACCCGCCGATAGACAGCAATCCGATCATCACGATGACCCAAAATAAAATAAACCACATAAACCAGCCTTCCAGCATTGTTCTATCTCCTCCTTACTTTAACCATATTGTAAACGAAGACAGAATAGAAGAACACATGAAAAAAAGAATAGAAAAAATGATAGATGTCCAGTCATTCCGGTTGCTAGAACATATTCTATCGTATAGTGATTCTGCTATTTGGCCATGGGAGATTCACTTTGAGGGTATATGACTGATATGACCGGACAAAAAAGCCGCTTCCATTGAGGGATGAAAGCGGCTTTTTTATGTTATAGAGGAAATTGAAAGGAAAAAGAGGCAGGAGTCTCATTTGGCTCCTTGTTCATGGAGACGGTCAGAATATGGTTGGTGAAATCAGTGAAAATATGTTTGTCATTCAGATAAAAAGGAAGCATCATTTGTTTGTTTAACGTCCGTTCAAGCGTTTTAACAGAGAGCATAAACTCATTTCCCGAAAGAGTGACGGTTATCGCTTGCACCTGCTTCAGCGCCGTCAGGTCGGCTTCAATGATATATTGACGGCTTGTTTCATATAGATCGATCGGCAGCGTCTCGTCATACCAAGCATACGGGTCCTCGTAAAACTGCCGCAGCCATTCTTCCGTATCATCAAATTCTTCAGCGTTTTTTGAGTGATTCATGGAAGCATCCCTCCATATTAAAAAGCCTTACTATAACGTATGCAGAAGCTTTGAATGGGTGAATGGCACAAAAAAACAGACACCGGGGTCTGTTTTACATATCGTGGCTTGTATTATGTTTTTGTCTTGTATGGTTGCGGTTTTTCACTTTTTTGCTTCCGCTCAGCGGTTCCGGCTGGCCGGGGTTATGGCCCTTCGGAGCATTTTTATGCATATCTTTACTCGTATTTTTATTTGTCATGTTAAAGCCTCCTTTTTAAGGTGTTCCGGCTATTGGTTTGTTTTTCTTTTTTTATTGTTCTGCCGTTCTTCTTCCGTCAGGACGAGCTGGTCATTTTCTATATAACCCGCGCCTTTTCCTTGGCTTTTCGCATCATTCATGCCGTTAATCACATGATTGGCTTTCCGTTTTACCATGATCATCACCTCAACATTAATATGGCTCTTTACAGCCCGTTGTATGAGGCGGAAAATCGGACAAAATTTACCGAAAATCACGCTGATAAGACGATCTTATTGTATTTAATAAAAACATTGATATTTACTTATGTATGATTTTATACTAAGATGAAATTGTGAGAAAATTGTGATGGAATGTGAACATTCATCTAAAGAACGATCTTGATCATTGAAGGGGGATTTTGGAGAATGACAAATCAGCAAAAAGTCGCAACACAAGACGTTTTCCAAGCAAGAAAAACATTTTCTTCAAATGGGAAAACATACAACTACTATTCATTAAAAGCATTGGAAGACGCAGGGGTCGGCAATGTTTCAAAACTTCCTTATTCTATTAAGGTTCTTTTGGAATCTGTTTTGCGTCAGGTAGACGGACGTGTCATTACAAAAGAACATGTTGAAAATTTAGCAAGATGGGGTACTGCTGAATTAAAAGATATCGATGTGCCGTTTAAACCGTCACGGGTTATTCTACAGGACTTTACCGGCGTTCCGGCCGTAGTTGACCTGGCATCTTTAAGAAAAGCCATGGCCTCTGTTGGCGGAGACCCTGATAAAATCAATCCTGAAATTCCGGTTGACCTGGTCATTGACCACTCCGTACAAGTCGACAAAGCCGGTACGGAAGACGCGTTAGCCATTAATATGGACTTAGAATTCGAAAGAAATGCAGAACGTTATAAATTTTTGAGCTGGGCAAAGAAAGCGTTTAACAATTATCAGGCTGTTCCGCCTGCAACAGGTATCGTTCACCAGGTAAACCTTGAGTTTTTGGCAAGTGTCGTTCATACGAAAGAGGAAGACGGAGAACTTGTGACATATCCTGATACATTGGTGGGAACAGATTCCCATACAACAATGATTAACGGAATCGGCGTCCTCGGCTGGGGTGTCGGCGGTATTGAGGCGGAAGCGGGAATGCTCGGCCAGCCTTCATATTTCCCTGTTCCTGAGGTCATCGGCGCGAAACTTGTCGGAAAATTGCCTAACGGAACGACGGCGACTGACTTGGCGCTGAAAGTCACTCAAGTGCTGCGCGAAAAAGGCGTAGTCAATAAATTTGTTGAATTCTTCGGTCCTGGTGTTGCTGAGCTTCCGCTTGCGGATCGGGCGACTATTGCCAATATGGCGCCGGAATACGGAGCGACTTGCGGATTCTTCCCTGTTGACGAGGAAGCACTTTCTTACCTGCGTCTGACCGGCCGTGAAGAAGAGCAGATCGATATTGTGGAAGCATACTGCCGCAACAATGGTTTATTCTATACGCCTGACGCGGAAGAGCCGATTTTTACAGACGTTGTGGAAATTGATCTGTCAAAAATCGAAGCGAACCTTTCAGGACCGAAACGTCCGCAGGATTTAATCCCGCTTTCCGTTATGCAGGAAACGTTTAAAAAACATCTTGTCAGCCCGGCCGGCAACCAAGGATTCGGAGCGGATGCTGCTGAAGAGAACAAAGAAATTTCATTTAAACTTAACAGCGGTGAAGATGCGGTTATGAAAACAGGGGCGATTGCAATCGCCGCTATTACAAGCTGTACGAATACATCAAACCCTTATGTATTAATCGGTGCCGGATTGGTAGCCAAAAAAGCGGTAGAATTAGGCTTGAAAGTGCCGAATTATGTTAAAACATCACTTGCACCGGGGTCTAAGGTTGTTACTGGATACTTAGTCAACTCAGGCCTGCTTCCTTACATGAAGGAGCTCGGCTTTAACCTCGTAGGGTATGGCTGTACGACATGTATCGGGAACTCCGGCCCGCTTTCTCCAGAGATTGAAGAAGCGGTTGCCAAAAATGATCTCTTGATCACTTCTGTCTTGTCGGGTAACAGAAACTTTGAAGGCCGGATCCATCCGCTTGTCAAAGGAAACTACCTTGCGTCACCTCCGCTTGTTGTCGCATACGCATTAGCAGGCACTGTGAATATCAACCTAAAAACGGATCCGATCGGTGTCGGAAATGACGGACAAAATGTTTATTTCGATGACATCTGGCCGTCCATGGATGAAATCAATTCTCTCGTCAAACAGACTGTTACGCCGGAATTATTCCGCAAAGAGTATGAAACAGTATTTGACGACAACCAGCGCTGGAACGAAATCGAAACGACGGATGAAGCGCTGTACAAGTGGGATCAGGATTCCACTTACATTCAAAACCCGCCGTTCTTTGAGGAAATGTCTGTAGAGCCTGGAAAAGTTGAGCCTTTAAGAGGACTTCGCGTTGTCGGCAAATTCGGCGATTCCGTGACGACTGACCACATTTCTCCGGCCGGAGCGATCGGAAAAGACACACCGGCGGGCAAATACCTGCAGGAAAAAGGCGTTTCTCCTCGTGACTTTAACTCTTACGGCTCACGCCGCGGAAACCATGAAGTCATGATGAGAGGAACATTCGCCAATATCCGCATTAAAAACCAAATCGCACCGGGTACAGAAGGCGGATACACAACACATTGGCCTACCGGGAAAGTGACATCTATTTATGATGCCTGCATGCGGTATAAAGAAGATAAAACGGGTCTTGTCGTCCTGGCCGGAAAAGATTACGGAATGGGCTCTTCACGTGACTGGGCTGCAAAAGGAACAAACCTGCTCGGCATCAGAACAGTCATTGCCGAAAGCTTTGAAAGAATTCACAGAAGCAACCTCGTCTTCATGGGTGTGCTGCCGCTTCAGTTCAAACAGGGTGAAAACGCGGATACACTCGGCTTAACCGGTAAGGAAGTCATCGAGGTGGATGTTGATGAATCTGTACGTCCGCGCGACTTGCTGACTGTCAGAGCAATCAGTGAAGACGGTACGGTAAAAACATTTGAAGTTGTTGTCCGTTTTGACAGTGAAGTGGAAATTGATTACTATCGCCACGGCGGCATTTTACAAATGGTGCTTCGCGATAAAATGAAACAGTAGCAGAATGAACAAAGGAGAGAAAGCAGTCTGCTTTCTCTCTTTTTATGCGGGAGGCCTTGAGATGCTTGCGAAATGGCTGGGCGGAATATTACTTATCGGGTTGTTAGTGTATGCGGGCTGGAACATTTATTCTGTACAAAAAAGTCCGAAAGAAGGGACAGAAGAAGGGATGAAAGCCCCTGACTTTACACTTGATACATTGTCAGGAAAAAGCATCTCCCTTTCTGATTATAAAGGAAAAAAAGTGCTCCTCAATTTCTGGGCGACGTGGTGCAAGCCGTGCCGAATGGAAATGCCCGATATGCAGGAGCTGCAGAAAGAATATCCTGATATTGCGGTAGCAGCCGTTAATTTTACGTCCTCTGAAAAAAATATACAGGCTGTGAAATTATTTGCTGATCATTATCAGCTGACATTTCCTATTCTGATTGACAAAAGCGGAATTAACGGAGATTTCAACGTGCTTTCTTATCCGACAACATACATATTAGACGAAAAAGGAACCATTCAGCATATTCGCGTAGGCACAATGACAAAAAAAGAAATGAAAGAAAAACTGGATCTCGAATAGAGGTTCAGTTTTTTTATTGTGAAGGGCTTAGGTTTTGAAAAATTGGAAAAAATGAATGAAAACACGGAGGTGAGAAGATTGAAAAAAATGCGAAAACGTTCTTTTCATGAATTGGTTATGGAAAATAAACGTGAGCTGATGACCAATACGGAATATTTGAATCAGCTTGAAGAAAAGCTGGAGCAGCGGTTCAAACAAAAATAACCTTTAATTTGCAGTCATGTTTGCACCTCCTTTTGCAAAATATACTCTTAAGGAGGGATGAACATGGGCATAAACAAGAAAGACGGCCAGCCGCAATACGCTCCGAGCCACTTAGGGACAAAACCCGTTAAATATAAACGCAACAAAGGGGAAAAGTTTCATGACAAGTCAAACGGACATCCGATTGTCATGCAGACGAAAGGCGAATAACATCATCAAAGGAGAGCAGACATTATGACAAACAATTATCAAAAACCGAATCCGGATGACCGTTCCGATAACGTTGAAAAGCTGCAGGATATGGTGCAGAATACAATTGAAAATATAGAAGAAGCCAAAGAATCAATGGAATTTGCGACAGATGAGGAAAAACAGCGCATTCAAGAGAAGAATGCCAGACGCAATGAAAGCATTGAATCGTTCCGCAGTGAAATCCAGGATGAATCGGCTGCAAGAGAAAACGGCTATCAATCATAATAAAAACCAGGGAAACCTGGTTTTTTTCTCTTTCCGGCTCGTTGTGATAAAATGGGGCTAATCTGATAATAAGGGAGCAGAGAACGTTGCATGTGTCAAAAAAAGAAATAGAAGTGCGTTATGCGGAAACAGATCAAATGGGCATCGTCTATCATGCCAATTACTTAGTCTGGATGGAGGTCGGCAGAACGGCGCTGATTAAGGAACTCGGATTCCTTTACAAGGATATGGAAGGTAGAGGAGTGCTGTCCCCTGTATTGGATATCAGCATTTCTTATAAAAAGCCGCTCCGCTACGGAGAAACGGCTGTCGTACATACTTGGATTGAAGAATATAACGGATTTAAAACCGTTTACGGCTACCACATCTATAATCCGGATCAAGAACTTGCCATCAAAGCGACATCCTCTCATATATGCGTTGATAAAGAGAGCTTCAAACCGATTCAGTTTCGCAAAGCTTTTCCTGATTGGCATGCCGCTTACGAAAAGGCAAAAAAATAAGGAGCGGCTGCAGTTATGGCATTTGGAATTACGCGTAAGGAACTGGAAAGATGGAAGCGGGATGTATCGGAAGGGAAAATCGCTTTTTTAACGCATTACTGGCTGGACGACCGCTTTCCGGAGGCTAAGACCGTGACGAAGGCCGGTTCAAGCGATCTCAATAAACTGATCAGATGGGGAGCGGAGTACGGGCTGAAGCCGGAGTGGATTCACCATAAAAATGAATTTCCCCACTTTGACCTGCTCGGTGATACGCAAAGAAGCATATTAGAAAAAGAACGTCTGACTGATCATCTCAAAAGGTTCAGGCTGTAAAAAAAAGAACGCATCCGCTGCGTTCTTTTTTTTACACATAATCAAATACCGGCTCTTCTGCCTGATCTGAATATGTGACTGACAAATCGTGATTATCAAAGTACCATAAGTCGCTTTCTTCAATAAAAAAGGTAATGCCTTCAACTTCCGTGCTGGTGCCGATGTTCATCGGCCGGTCTTTTAAAATGCCGAGAGAAAAGCCTTTCTGAACGTTGCTGCATCCCCCGTAACGGACAAAGAAACGGACATGGTCGCCTGTTTCCAGATCGAGCTCTTCTTTGTACCAATCCAGCGCGCCTTTCGTTACTTTCATGTTCATCCGGAACACTCCCTTTTTGTTTCTCATATAAAGAAATTATCTCTATTATAAACGCATATGGCATTTTGATGTCAAAATTGAAGTTTCATCAAAACCATTTGATCTTCGGTTCTGTTTTGTTTATAATCCGTTTGATGTTTGCCCTGTGTCTGTAGATAACAAACGCGGTCAAGAGCGTCACTACGACTAATAAATAAGGGTCTTTTACAAACAGACAGTAAATAATCGTATAAATCCCTGTTAACATTGAAGACAGAGAAACAAATTTCGTAAGGAATAAAAATACGAAAAATACTGCAACCATCGTAACGAATAACAGCGGAGCATAAAACAGCAGGACGCCCCCTGATGTGGCTACGGCTTTGCCTCCCTTAAACTTTGCGAACACGGGGAATACATGGCCGATTACTGCTGCCACCCCTGCGAGAAGAGGATGAATGGGGACGTGCAGCAAATATGGGAGCGCCGCGGCCAAGGTGCCTTTTAAAATATCGGCTGCGATGACAACAGATCCCGCTTTAACGCCAAGCGTGCGAAAAGCATTTGTAGCGCCCAAATTGCCGCTTCCGTGTTCTCTAATATCGATCCCTTTCGCAAGTTTGCCTACGATTAAACCTGACGGGATGCTGCCTATTACATAGGCCAAAATAATCAATAAAGCAATCAACATCTACATTTCTCCTTTTCAATGTCCCTTCACTCTATTTTAACACGAGTTGTTACCGTCTGATGACAAGTTTTTTGAGAATTAAGCTGACAAAGCGCTTTTTTTGATTCCGGTGAAGCGGTCATGTACAATATATCAAAAGGAGATGGTAAAGATGCAAAATCCTTCAAAATCAGAGATTAAAGAAATTCTGGACCGGAGCAAACGGATCGCAGTCGTCGGGCTGTCAGACCGTCCCGACCGGACTTCTTACATGGTTTCCAAAGCGATGCAGGATGAAGGGTATGAAATTATTCCCGTCAATCCAACGATTGATGAGGCGCTTGGCGTTAAAGCCGTCGCTTCATTAAAAGACGTGGAGGGACCGATTGATATCGTGAATGTGTTCAGACGCTCTGAGCAGCTTCCCGGCGTCGCTGAAGAATTTTTACAGACGGACGCTCCCGTTTTTTGGGCGCAGCAGGGTCTTGCAAATGAAGAAGCGTATCGCATGATTACAGACAAAGGACGGACGGCTGTTATGGATTTATGTATAAAAGTCGCCCGCGCTGTTATAAAATAGGAACAAAAAAGGCAAAAATCCTTGGCAAATCAGGGGTTTTTGCTTTTTTATTGAAAGAATACTCTTTGCGTATGATGATGAAACAGATACAATAAAGCATGAACAGCTTTTTTAGAAACCCCTTTATACGGGGGTTTACAGTCTGTTTGCGATGGCCGGCATAAAGCTATATAATAGAAAGCGAACTCATGTTCTTATCCGCCGAAAAGGGCACCAAAAAGATGAAAAGCCGTTCGAATGTATGTCTTACGGCCTAAAAAACGAGCCATTCGCTTAAATATGTTGCGAAATCAAGCATATTGGTTATAATTGTGAGTCCGAGGAGAATTGGACCGAAGCTTGCGCATACTGAAAAACAAAGACATGAAAACATTTAAAAAAGAGAATGATTAAGAGCAGGTTTTTTGAAAGGGGTTTGTACGTTTGGCTAGAAAACAGCAATTTGATTACAACGAAGATGCCATACAGGTGCTTGAAGGCCTGGAAGCCGTCAGAAAACGACCGGGAATGTACATCGGTTCGACGGACGCACGAGGCCTGCACCATCTGGTATATGAGATCGTCGACAATTCCGTCGATGAAGTTCTTGCCGGCTACGGAGATCATATTATCGTAACGATACATAAGGACAACAGCATCTCCGTACAGGACAGAGGACGCGGAATGCCGACCGGGATGCATAAGCTCGGAAAGCCGACGCCGGAAGTTATTTTCACCGTGCTGCATGCCGGGGGGAAATTCGGACAGGGCGGCTATAAAACAAGCGGCGGTCTGCATGGTGTCGGCGCATCTGTCGTAAACGCGTTATCGGAGTGGCTGACAGTTACTATTGAGCGTGACGGATATGTTTATAAACAGCGGTTTGAAAACGGCGGCAAGCCCGTGACTTCACTTGAAAAAATCGGAACCACCAAAAAAACGGGAACGCTTACCCATTTTAAACCTGATCCGTCAATGTTCAGCGCAACGGTTTATAATTTTGACACGCTGTCAGAACGTCTGCGCGAATCAGCTTTCTTGTTAAAAGGTTTGAAAATAGAATTAATTGATGAACGGAACGGCGTAAAAGAAGTATTTTATTATGAGAACGGAATTGAAGCATTTGTCGCTTATTTAAACGAGGAAAAAGACGCTTTATGCGAAGTGGTTTCCTTTGAAGGCGAGCATCACGACATTGAAGTCGATTTCGCGTTTCAGTTTAATGACGGGTATTCAGAAAATATGCTGTCATTCGTTAATAACGTCAGAACAAAGGACGGCGGCACCCACGAATCAGGAGCCAAAACGGCAATGACAAGAGCGTTTAACGAGTATGCGCGAAAGGTTGCCCTTTTAAAAGAGAAAGACAAGAACCTTGAAGGCGCCGATATCAGGGAAGGTTTGTCCGCAATCATTTCCGTGCGTATCCCGGAGGAACTGCTGCAATTTGAAGGCCAGACGAAAGGGAAGCTTGGAACAAGTGAGGCGAGATCCGCCGCGGATGCCGTCATTTCCGAGAATCTTGCTTATTTCCTGGAAGAAAACCGCGATACAGCAACCCTGCTTGTCAAAAAAGCGATTAAAGCAAGCCAGGCCCGTGAAGCGGCCCGTAAAGCGAGAGAAGAAGCGAGAAGCGGCAAAAAACGCAAAAAATCAGAAGCGACGCTGAGCGGAAAACTCACACCGGCCGGTTCCAGAAATCCGGCGAAGAATGAATTGTATCTTGTGGAGGGAGACTCTGCGGGAGGTTCTGCAAAACAGGGAAGAGACCGGAAATTCCAAGCCGTGCTGCCCCTTCGCGGAAAGGTCATCAACACAGAGAAAGCAAAGCTTGCAGACATCTTCAAAAATGAAGAAATCAATACGATTATTCATGCGATCGGAGGCGGTGTCGGCGCAGATTTTGAGATAGACGACATCAACTATGACAAGATCATTATCATGACGGACGCGGATACCGACGGCGCGCACATTCAAGTCTTGCTGTTAACGTTTTTCTACCGCTATATGAAACCTTTAATCGAGCACGGAAAAGTCTTTATCGCCCTTCCGCCTCTTTACAAAGTGAGCAAAGGAAGCGGTAAGAAAGAGATTATTGAATATGCTTGGTCCGACGAAGAAATGGACGGCGTTTTAAAGAAAGTCGGCAAAGGGTATACCATCCAGCGCTATAAAGGTCTGGGAGAAATGAACGCAGACCAGCTCTGGGAAACGACGATGAATCCCGAATCGCGAACGCTCGTCAGAGTCAAGATCGACGATGCGGCACGGGTAGAGCGCCGCGTAACGACATTAATGGGAGACAAAGTAGAACCGAGAAGAAAATGGATTGAAAAGAATGTTGCCTTCGGATTAGATGAGGAAAGCAATATTTTAGAAAATGAAAACTTGTCGGTCGCTGAGGAGGTTTAATAGTGGCACAGCCAGAATTATTTCATGATTTACCGTTAGAAGAAGTAATCGGCGACCGTTTCGGACGCTACAGTAAATACATTATTCAAGACAGGGCGCTGCCCGACGCTCGTGACGGTTTAAAGCCGGTGCAGCGGAGAATTTTATACGCCATGCACGCAGACGGAAATACATTCGATAAAAATTTCCGTAAAGCGGCGAAAACGGTCGGAAACGTTATCGGTAATTATCATCCGCACGGTGACAGTTCCGTTTATGAAGCGATGGTGCGGATGAGCCAGGATTGGAAAGTGCGGAATGTGCTGATTGAGATGCACGGCAACAACGGAAGCATTGACGGCGATCCGCCGGCTGCCATGCGTTATACGGAAGCGAGATTATCTTCTATCGCGTCAGAGCTTTTGCGTGATATTGATAAAAATACGGTTGAATTCGTTCCGAACTTTGATGACACTAGTAAAGAACCGGTTGTTTTGCCCGCCATGTTCCCTAACTTGCTTGTCAACGGATCAACCGGGATTTCAGCGGGCTATGCGACTGATATTCCCCCTCATCATCTGGGTGAGGTCATTGATGCCGTCATTAAACGGATTGAATCTCCGGATTGCACCGTCGATGACTTGATGCAGGTGATTAAAGGGCCTGACTTTCCGACAGGAGGCATTATTCAAGGAGTCGACGGCATTCGGAAGGCTTATGAAACCGGTAAAGGCAAAATTATTATCCGCGGCAAGGCTGAAGTGGAATCCGTAAGAGGCGGACGGGAGCAGATCGTCATTACAGAAATTCCGTTTGAAGTAAACAAAGCCAATCTCGTAAAGAAAATGGACGAATACCGCATAGACAAAAAAGTCGAAGGCATTTCTGAAGTCCGGGATGAAACTGACCGCACGGGGCTTCGGGTGGTCGTTGAGTTAAAGAAAGAAGCCGATGCAAAAGGCATCTTGAATTTCTTATATAAAAACACTGATCTGCAGACAACATATAACTTTAATATGGTCGCCATACATAACCGCCGGCCGATGCTGATGAGTCTTACAGCCATCCTGGATGCGTATATTTCCCACCAGAAGGAAGTAGTAACAAACCGCTCCGTCTTTGAATTGCAAAAAGCAAAAGAGCGGCATCACATCGTTGAAGGACTGATGAAGGCACTGTCTGTGTTAGATGAGGTCATAGCGGTCATCCGGGCAAGCAGCGACAAGAAAGATGCGAAACAAAACTTAATGTTTAAATTCGCATTTACGGAGCCGCAGGCCGAAGCGATCGTATCCTTGCAGCTGTATCGTCTGACAAACACGGATATTACGGCGCTAAAAGAGGAAGCGGAAGAGCTCAGCAAGAAAATTCAGGAGCTCGAAGCCATTTTAAGTCATGATAAAAAGCTGTTAAAAGTCATTACAAGCAGCTTGAAAAAATTGAAAAAGACCTATGCTGACAGCAGACGGTCTGTTATTGAAGAAAAGATTGAGGAAATTAAAATCAATCTTGAAGTCATGGTTGCCTCTGAGGACGTATATGTGACAGTCACAAAAGACGGCTATGTAAAACGAACAAGCCAGCGGTCATTTGCCGCTTCTAACGGCCAGGATTTCGGTATGAAGGATACTGACAGGCTGATTCACCAATTTGAAATGAATACAACGGATGTTCTCCTGCTCTTTACCAATAAGGGAAGCTATGTTTATTGTCCGGTTCACCAGCTTCCCGATATCAGGTGGAAAGACATGGGGCAGCACGTAACGAACATCATCACGATTGACCGTGATGAAACCATCGTGAAAGCTATACCGGTAAAAGAATTTGATCCATCTTCATATTTATTGTTTATGACGAAAAACGGCATGGTGAAAAGAACTGAAATGACGCATTACAAAGCGCAGCGTTACTCGAAAGCGCTTGTTGCCCTTAACCTTAAAGGGGACGACGAGCTGATTGATGTTCATGTCACAGACGGCGGCAGCCAGCTGTTTATCGCCACCCGCCTCGGGTACGGTTTATGGTTCGGTGAAGATGAAGTAAATGTAGTCGGTGCCCGTGCGGCCGGCGTAAAGGGTATAAATCTAAAAGACGGTGATACCGTCGTATCAGGACAAATCCTGCATGAGACAGATTCGCTTGTCCTCGTCACACAGCGGGGAGCAATCAAGCGGATGAACCTATCTGAATTCGAAAAAACATCCAGGGCGAAGCGCGGTGTCATCATGCTGCGTGAGCTTAAAAAGAACCCGCATCGCGCAGTCGGCGTATTCGCGTGCGCTTTAGCCGACATGATCACTGCGGAAACAGAAAAAGGCGAGAGAATCGAAATCGCCGTGAAGTCCTTGCGGGCGAATGACCGATACAGCAACGGTTCCTTCTTTACCGATGAAGCTGAGACAGGGCCGGTAACAGATGTATGGCGTATCCCCGCGTCTGATGTTTAAGAGTAAAAATAAAATAAAAAAAACCTCCGCTCATTGAGCGGAGGTTTTACTATTTAGCTTTCATGGCTGCCGAATAAGTCAGTGATAGCGTGAATGACTTCGATTCCCTGCCATACAAATAAATTCAATGCAGTGAATGAAAACAACCCTAAAATCACCATTCGTAAGATAAACAACATGTTTAACAACCTCCTCATTTTATGTTACATAGATAGGCGATGTTGAACATGAAGCTCATCGAAATACGAGGACTGATAAAATTTAGCGATTAAAAAGCTTTTCTTTCGCTGTCTTCTCCGGGAAGCGGGGCGTCTCCTGTCTGATATCACGATCAGTGAGACAGAAGCGGCAAAAAGCGCCGTCAAGATATATGAGCCCGTCAGCGATTTTTTCTCATCATCAGCATTTTGGCCGGCCTTCATTTCGTGCATTTCCTGCTGGTCGGCTACCGCTTTAAAATGATGAGCAGTATCAAACGCATGGGGAATGGAGAGCAAATGAAAGCTTGCAATCGCTAAAAATAAAATAGAAGCTTTTAAAAACAAGATTTTTTTCAAATGTTCTCCCCCCTTCATAAGTCTGAATATTTTTATTATAATACCCTAATTTAAATGTAAAGTAAACATATTTATTAAATTTAAAAAATTATTATCCTGGTTAAGTATATACCATTTCATCCATCTTTTCATCTCTTTTTTCTTAAAGACCTATTTGTTATGATATGCACTCATTCCTTATGACGTGACAACATTTTTCGGGCTGTAAGATAAAAAACGGGGCATGACAGCAAAAGACGTGATGAAGAAACCGAAACATTTTCTTAAAAAAACTTCTCAACCACTGTTGTTGTGATATAATAATACTCGTTGTGTTAAAAGATCTAACATATGCAGCAAAAATGACAGTAAAAGATATGTAAAAGGGAGGTTAAACATGGAGGCTTTCATCAGTGAAATCATAAATGTTCCAAATGATTTTATTTGGAAGTATCTTGTTTATATTTTAGTCGGGATCGGATTGTACTTTACGTTCCGTTTTCGCTTTATTCAATTCCAATACTTTATAGAAATGTTCAGAATCGTCGGGGAGAAGCCGCAAGGAAATAAAGGAGTGTCTTCAATGCAGGCATTCTTTATCTCAGCCGCTTCTCGTGTCGGAACCGGAAACTTGACCGGCGTCGCGCTGGCGATTGCAACAGGCGGTCCCGGCGCAGTATTTTGGATGTGGATCGTAGCGATTGTCGGTATGGCTTCCAGCTTTGTGGAAAGCACCTTGGCGCAGCTGTATAAAGTGCGTTCCGGTGACGAATTCCGCGGCGGTCCGGCATATTACATGGCAAAGGGACTGGGCGCCCGCTGGCTCGGTATTTTATTCGCCGTATTGATTACCGTTTCTTTCGGACTTATCTTTAACGCCGTGCAGTCAAATACGATTTCTGTCGCGTTTGACGAAGCATTCCATGTGAATAAAACAGTTATCGCAATCATTTTAGCTGTATTAACGGCTTTCATTATATTCGGCGGTCTGAAACGTGTTGTTTCCGTCTCGCAATTAATCGTTCCGGTCATGGCGGGTATGTATATTCTGATCGCGCTGTATGTCGTGATTGTAAATATTACAGCGGTACCTGAGCTGTTTGTTACGATTGTGAAAAATGCGTTCGGTCTTGAACAGATCGTCGGCGGAAGCTTAGGAAGCATCATTATTATCGGTGCGCAGCGCGGCCTGTTTTCAAACGAAGCGGGTATGGGAAGCGCGCCGAATGCCGCAGCGGCTGCACATGTGTCGCATCCGGCTAAGCAGGGATTAATTCAGACGCTCGGCGTATTTTTTGATACATTTATCGTTTGTACATCGACTGCCTTTATCATTTTATTGTACAGCTTTACGCCTAAAGGAGACGGCATTCAAGTGACGCAAGCCGCACTGCAGCACCACCTCGGCGGATGGGCGCCGACATTTATTGCGATTGCGATGTTTTTATTCGCATTCAGTTCTGTCGTCGGCAACTATTACTATGGTGAAACGAATATTGAATTTATTAAAACAAGCAAAACATGGCTTAATATTTACCGCGTATTCGTCGTAGTGATGGTGGTATACGGATGTTTGGCTGACTTCCAGATCGTCTGGGACATGGCAAACTTGTTTATGGGACTCTTGGCTCTCATTAACTTAGTGGCAATCTTATTGCTGAGTAATGTAGCCTACAAGATCTATAAGGATTATGCCGCTCAGCGCAAAAAAGGTCTTGATCCCGTATTCAAAGCCGAGAATACTCCGGAGCTCAGGCATATTGAAACATGGGCGGAAGAAGAAGGTACAAACCCCGAACGTAAGACTGCTAACTGAGGAAACATGCATACAATTTTCAAAAAACCCCTTACATTTTGTTGTGAGGGGTTTTTTTATGCGAAAAATCGGGTTATTTTTACTGAAAACAGTTTTTTTTTGAATTTGTTGTATTTTTCTCTTGTGTGTGTAAGGGCTTTCATATAAAGTTTAACTAAACCGGTTTACCAAACCGATTTAGTCTTAAAGGAAAGGAGTATTGATGTGGCTTCTGATTATGGCATTTTTACGATCGGTGATGCGATGATCACCTTAAATCCCGCAAGCACAGGGCCTTTGCGTTTTGTTACCCATTTTGAACGAAAAGCAGGAGGAGCTGAACTGAATTTTGCGATTGCATGCGCCAGATTGAATCTGCACTCAAAGTGGGTCAGCAGACTGGGGAAGGATGAGTTCGGCAGAGTGATTTATCAGTTTGCCAAAGGAGAAGGAATTGATGTGACTGACGTCTCCTATGTTGAAGGCTTTCCTACATCTTTAAATGTCAAAGAGATCAGAAATGACGGTTCAGGTAAGACGTTTTATTACCGTTTCAATTCACCAATTCTGACTCTTGCACCGGAAGATATAACAGAGAATATGTTTGCCGGCATTCACATCGTTCATCTTACCGGTGTGTTCCTCGCGCTTGATAAGAAAAACCTTGAAATTGCTGAAAGGGTGCTTTCCATCGCCAAAGCAAGGGGGATTCCCGTATCTTTTGATCCGAATATCAGGTTGAAGCTGTGGACGATTGAGGAGGCGCGTGCGGCATTTCATCAAATCTTTCCGCATACTGATATTCTTCTGGCGGGCCGGGACGAAATGAAACAGCTGACAGGTCTAGGGGAAAATGAAGCATTAGCCCGGTTTGCAGAGACCTATTCAATCTGTCAGCTTGTCATAAAAGACGGTGAAGCAGGTTCTGCGCTGTATCATGATCATAAGTGGGTTCACAAAGAGGCTTTCCCGGTTGCGCCTGTTGACACGGTAGGAGCGGGTGACGGCTTTAATGCCGGCTACCTGTACAGTTATCTGCATGGTTTTGAACCGGAAAAACGTCTGGAGTTTGCCAATGCGGTCGGTGCGCTCGTCACCACAGTTTCCGGTGACAATGAAGGGCTTCCCTATCTAGAAGAGGTTCTGTCATTTGTAAACAAAGAGACTGTGATTGAACGTTAGCAAGCACAACTTAAAAAGCGGGTGAGAAAATGAAAGCGGTTCTAGTACGGAAAGCATTTGATCTGGTGGTGACGGAATGTGAGAAACCGTCTGTTGCCCATGCGGATGATGTTCTTGTCAAGGTGAAGCGGGTCGGAATTTGCGGATCAGATTTGCATATTTATCATGGGACAAATCCGTTAGCGTCCCTGCCGAGAGTAATCGGTCATGAAGTCACAGGGGAAGTCGCAAAGACCGGTTCTCTTGTCCGGCGTTTCAAGCCGGGTGACCGCGTAGTGATTGAACCGATATCTTATTGCGGAACATGCTATGCCTGCCGGAAAGGACGTCCGAACGTCTGCAAAGCGCTTTCGGTGTTCGGCGTTCATGAAGATGGCGGGATGCGGGAATATATCGTGCTTCCGGAAAAGCAGCTGCATGCCGTTTCGCCCGATCTGCCCTGGGAGGAAGCGGTCATGGCAGAACCATATACGATTGGCGCCCAGGCCGTTTGGAGAGGCAGAGTCGAGAAGGAAGATACCGTTTTGATTCAGGGGGCGGGGCCGATCGGAATCTGCATATTAAAAATGGCAAAGCTCAAAGGCGCTTCCGTCATGATAACCGACTTGAATGATGAACGCTTGGCATTCGCCGAAAAAAACGGTGCGGACGTTACCGTCAACGCGCAAAAAGAAGATCCCGTTTTGCGGGTGAACGAATGGACAAAAAATGAAGGCGCCAATGTCGTCATTGATGCCGTCTGTCTCCCCTCAACGTTTGAAACGTCCATTGACGCGGTGTCTCCGGCCGGTCATGTGGTTGTGCTTGGTTTTGATGAGAGGACTGCCGGCATTTCTCAGCTTCCGATCACAAAAAAGGAAGTCACGATAACCGGTTCAAGATTGCAGACGAATCAGTTTCCGTACATTACAGACTTACTGAATAAAGGCCTGTTAACGCACGGCGGTCTTATTACACATACATTTTCAGCAGATGACGTCCATCAAGCATTTCAGTTGATCGAACAGCACCCGGGCAAGGTGGGAAAAGCAATCATTACGTTTGATTAAAGGAGGAGCGAGAATGCTGCCTAAGTACGCTATTTACGAAAAACTTCTGCATGCACAAGTGGTGGCTGTCATAAGGGGACAAAACAGCCAAGAGGCGCTTGAAGTTTCAAAAGCGGCCATTTCAGGAGGTATCAGCGCCATTGAGCTTACATACACAACTCCTGAAGTGGAAGATGTCTTTAAGGAACTCCGGCATCAAGATATTCTTCTTGGAGCCGGCTCTGTAATGGATACAGAAACGGCGAGACACGCCATTTTATCAGGCGCCTCATTTATCGTCAGCTCTCATTTTGTAAAAGAGATAGCATCTCTATGCAACCAGTACAGCGTACCGTATCTTCCGGGATGCATGAGCGTGTCTGATATGGCTTTGGCGCTCGAAGCCGGATGTGATGTGGTAAAGCTGTTCCCCGCTAATTCGTTTGACCCTTCATTTATCAAGTCGGTCAACGGTCCTCTGCCGAATGTCCGCATTATGCCGACCGGGGGTATCTCATTAAACAGCATGAATGACTGGCTCTCTGCCGGAGCGGTCGCGGTCGGTGTGGGAAGCGACTTGACAAAAGCATATCAAAAGGGCGGCTATGAAGCTGCCGTATCCCTCAGCAAAGAATACGTCTGCCGAAAACACGAATATACGGGGGTGTAACATGAATATCACGTTTCGCTGGTATGGCCAAGGTAATGATACGGTGACTCTTGAACATGTCAGACAAATTCCCGGGGTCAAAGGCATCGTCTGGGCTCTTCACCAGAAGCCCGCGGGCGAAGTATGGGAAAAGGAGGACATTGAAGCGGAAGTCAGATTCATTCAATCCTATGGGTTTCATGCAGAGGTCGTGGAAAGCGTGAATGTTCATGAAGCCATTAAACTCGGTCATGAAGAACGCGGACAATATATTGAGCACTATAAACAGACCATTCGCAATCTGTCCGAATTCGGTGTGAAAGTCATCTGTTACAATTTCATGCCGATATTTGACTGGACGCGTACCGATATGTTCCGCGCGCTGGAGGATGGGTCAACCGCACTGTTTTTTGAAAAAGCGAAAGTGGAAAGTCTATCTCCGGAGGAACTGATCCGCACGGTTGAAGAATCTTCTGATTTGACGCTTCCCGGGTGGGAGCCGGAGAAAATGGCCCGGATCAAGGAACTGTTTGAGGCCTATCAAACGGTTGATGAAAAACAGCTTTGGGCCAATCTTGAGTTCTTTTTACATGAAATTCTTCCTGTAGCGGAGGAACACGGCATTCAAATGGCCATTCATCCGGATGATCCGCCCTGCTCAATTTTTGGCCTGCCCCGTATTATCACCGGTGAGAAAAGCTACGAAAAGCTGCGAGAGATTTCAGATTCACCCGCCAATTGTATTACGTTATGCACGGGTTCGATGGGAGCGGATCCCGCCAATGATATGGTGAAGATCGCCAAACACTATGCGGGAGCTGCGCCGTTTGCCCATATACGAAATGTGAAAATCTGCGATAACGGTGATTTTACGGAAACTTCGCATCTTACCAGTGATGGGTCCATTGATATTACCGGTGTGGTAAAAGAATTGCACGGCCAAGACTATAAAGGATATGTACGGCCTGATCACGGCCGTCATATCTGGGGCGAACGATGCCGGCCGGGTTATGGTTTATATGATCGTGCCTTAGGAATTATGTACTTGAACGGACTGTGGGATGCGTTCTCGTTTCATGAGAAAGGGGTGAAGAGATGAGACCGATTCATGAACGTTTATCAGGAAGAACCGCTGTCATAACAGGCGGGAGCGGTGTTCTCTGTTCAGCAATGGCAAAGGAGCTTTCACGGCAGGGGATGAAAATTGCGATCGTCAGCCGGAATGCTGATAAAGCAGAGCGTGCGGCGGGCGAGATTGCTGACGCTGGAGGAACCGCGGTTTCTGTACCGGCTGATGTTTCAGCCCGTGATTCGCTCGAAAAGGCAAAAGACGAGATTATCAGCCGGTTCGGTTCTGTCAATCTTTTAATTAACGGAGCCGGGGGAAATCACCCTGATGCGATCACTGCAAGTGAGACGTATGAAGAGGATGAACAGGGCACATCATTTTTTGATATGGACGAAACGGGGTTTTCCAGCGTATTTTCAACCAACTTTACCGGTGCATTTCTGGCATCGCAAGTGTTTGGAAAAGACCTTTTGAAGGCGGAATGTCCCGCGATTATTAATATTTCTTCTATGAGTGCGTATACACCGATGACAAAGGTGCCCGCCTACAGCGCGGCCAAGGCCGCGATTCAGAATTTTACGATGTGGATGGCTGTTCATTTCGCAAAAAAAGGGATGCGGGTGAATGCCATCGCTCCGGGTTTCTTTTTGACAGCGCAAAACCGTGAGTTGTTATTACAGGAAGATGGAAGTCTGACAGACCGATCCAATAAGATTATGGCACATACACCGATGAAACGTTTCGGGAAACCGGAAGACCTTCTGGGAACGCTCCTGTGGCTTTCGGATGATTCATGCTCAGGCTTTGTCACAGGGGTCACCGTTCCCGTCGACGGAGGTTTTATGGCTTATTCCGGAGTGTGACAGAACCCATGTCCCTGTCAGATTGTAAACTATTTACTTCTGACTTATACTAGTGAAAAATGAAGACAGACGGGGATGAGTCTATGAAAACCATTACAATTTCTGATGTGGCGAAATATGCAAACGTATCTAAAAGCACCGTATCTCAATTTTTAAATCAGCGCTATGACTATATGAGCGAGAAAACGAAACAAAAAATAGAAGCGGCCATTCAAGAGCTGAACTATCAGCCGAATTTCGTCGCCCGCAGCTTAAAACAGAAATCAACATTTACAGTAGGTGTGGTGGTGGCTAATATTCTTCACACCTTTTCCACTCAGGTCATCAGGGCGGTGGAAGACTATTTTCATGAACAAGGATTTCATATTATTGTCTGCAATGCGGATGATGAACCGGAAAAAGAAAAGAAATATATTGAAATGCTGCGGGCCAAGCAGGTGGACGGAATTATTATTTTTCCGACGGGCGAAAATCTCTCTTTATATGAAAAGATGAAACGCGATACGTTTCCGGTCGTGTTTATGGACAGAACCATTGAAGAACTCGGGATTCCGACAGTGATGCTTGATAATCATCATGCAGCCGGTCTTGCCGTTGACCGGTTTATCGAAAGCGGCATAAAGAGAATCGCGATTATTACGACGTCCATTATTCGGGAAATCAGTCCGAGGGTAGAAAGGATTGAAGGGTATAAGAAGGCGCTTGACCGCCACGGAATGTTGGTGCGGAACGAATATATCAAAACAGCCGATGCGGCTGATATTTCCAATGTTTTGTCAGAGCTGTTCTCACTTCAGGAGCCTCCGAAAGCGATATTGGCGGCAAACGATATCGTTCTTGTTGAGGTGCTGAAGTATATGAAGGAGCATGATATGACAATTCCGGATAAGGCAGCCGTCATCGGAATTGATGAAGTTCCTTTTGCGGGTTTTTTTACTCCTCCGATTACGACGATCGTTCAGCCTGCGGCAGAAATGGCGCGAAAAGCGGGAAGCCTTCTTCTTCGCCAGATACAAGAAAAAGATGGCGGTGAAAAACGGATTCACCGCTATAAACCGGCGCTGCTCGTAAGGCAATCCGGATAACCGGTTTCATTGCATAAACCGGTTTACTCCGGCAATTTTAATATCTGAATATTATGAAATAAGAGGGAGGGATTTTATGTTCTCAAAGGATAGATTCCCTATTATTCTTCTTTTATTTTCAGCCGGGGTGATTAACTATTTAGACCGCTCAGCGCTGTCTATTGCAGCGCCGTTCATACAGCAGGATCTCACATTGTCGGCAACCCAAATGGGGCTGATTTTCAGCAGTTTCTCTGTCGGATACGCTGTGTTTAACTTTCTCGGCGGTGTTGCATCTGACCGGTACGGGGCTAAATTGACATTGTGTACGGCGATGATCGTTTGGTCTCTTTTCAGCGGAGCGGTTGCGCTTGCTTTCGGATTTGTAAGTCTTTTGATTATCCGTGTTTTATTCGGTATGGGGGAGGGGCCGCTGTCTGCTGCCATAAGCAAAATGGTCAACAATTGGTTTCCTCCGTCTCAGCGCGCCACGGTCATCGGCCTGACAAACAGCGGAACGCCGCTCGGCGGAGCGATCTCCGGCCCGATTGTCGGGATGATTGCTGTGGCGTTCAGCTGGAAAGTTTCCTTTGTCCTGATCATGATCATCGGTTTAGTCTGGGCGGTCATCTGGTTTAAATTTGTCAAAGAACGGCCGGCGCCGACGGAAGACGTTCCGGCAATGAAAGCAGCGATTCAATCGCATGAGCAGCATATCCCGATGACCTTTTATTTGAAACAAAAAACGGTTCTCTTCACGGCTTTTGCCTTTTTCGCCTACAACTACATTTTATTTTTCTTCTTAACATGGTTTCCGAGCTATCTGGTGAAAGAACGCGGTTTAAGTGTTGAATTTATGAGCGTGGTGACTGTTATCCCTTGGATTCTTGGATTTATCGGTTTGGCGGCAGGCGGAATGATTTCTGATTATGTATTCAAAAAAACCGCCGGAAAAGGGGTTTTGTTCTCACGGAAAGTCATTCTTGTCACTTGTCTGTTCGCTTCCGCTGTACTGATCGGATTTGCCGGACTTGTTACCACTACCGTAAGTGCCGTTATTCTCGTTGCTTTATCAGTCTTCTTTTTATATATAACGGGCTCTATCTATTGGGCGGTCATTCATGATGTGGTTGATCAAAGGAATGTCGGGTCAGTCGGCGGCTTTATGCATTTTCTTGCAAACACGGCCGGTATTATCGGGCCTGCTTTAACCGGCTTTATCGCGGACAAAAGCGGATCATTCTCGGGGGCGTTTTTGCTTGCAGGCGGATTAGCCGTTTTGGCCTCGGCTGCGGTAATCCGTTTCGTGCGTCCGATTATCATTCAAACCGCTTCTGAAGATAAAAAAGACACGATACCTTATTCATAAGTCATCAAAGTCACTGAGGCTGTCCTGCCGATAACGGGATGGCCTTTTCGTTCTGCCGCTTGATCTGTTCCTATGATAATATAGGAATTGTTTACAAAAGAAGGGAAGAGGAGGGGGCATGAAACAGAAGCCGATATATGTCGAAATCTATATTGCATCTGATATAGAAACGCTTTGGGAATATACGCAAACCCCGCATCTTCATAAGGAATGGGATCTGCGTTTTTCTGACATTACATATCTTCATAGGCTGCCAGATGAACCGCAGAGATTTCTATATGAAACACGAATCGGTTTTGGGCTGAAGGTATGCGGCACGGGCGAATCAATAGGTGACATAAGGCCTCGCTCGTCAGAAAGAGTGTCTTCGCTCGCTTTTGCCTCTGATCATCCGCTGTCACTTATAAAAGAAGGCAGGGGCTACTGGAAGTATATAGAGCGGGATAACGGACAAACCGCATTTTTGACTCAATATCAATATGAAACGGCCCGCGGTCTGCCGGGAAGTTGGATAGACCGGTTTTTATTTCGTCCTCTGCTAAGCTGGGCTACCGCATGGAGCTTTGATGCGTTGCGGCTTTGGATAGAACAAAACAGACATCCGAAGATATCAGTCCGTTTCGGGTTTGTCTATGTCTGTATGTGTCTCGTATTCAGTATGTATTGGTTTTTTCAAGGCTTTCATGATGGCTGTGCCGATGCAGAGATCGTGAGGGGAGCGCTGGAGACAGGGTTAGGGGTATTATGGCTGCTTCCCATGCGGAGAAAGTGGCTGATTCACACCGGGCAGTCAGTCTTCTTTTGTGTAACGGCACTGCTATATTCCGGCGGCGGATTCGTGATCTCATTAGGAGTGCTTACGATAGCCGGCATGATTCTTAAGCTCAAGCTGCCGAGCGCCTGGCATACAAAGCGAAAGAGAGAAGTGAAATGACGGATTCAATGTATGAAAAAACGATTACTCATTATCAATCACTGCACCCGATGCTGCAGAAACGGTACAGATTTGACGGATCACGCACGTTTTGCGGAGAAGGCGTTATGTCAGAAATAAAGGGAGGTTCTTTTCTTGTCAGAATGCTTTTAAAGACAGGTGTTTTTTTCAGATGTTTTTTCTCAGAGAGGGGAAACGATATCCCTTTCACTATCGAAAACAAAAACAGGCAAAATGGCGTGGAATGGAATCGTACCTTTTTCTTTAAAGGCAAAACGCGTTTTTTTGATGCGGTCATGGAATATGATGAGCGGGAAAACAGAATTCTTGATTACTTCGGCAAACCCCGCATCCTACTGTCTGAACTGCATTTAGAAGCGTCTTCAGAAGGAGGGCTTGTTATTACATCCGGAAGGCAGTGGCTCCTGATAGGCGGAAAGAAAATCCCGCTTCCGGCATGGCTGTGCGGCAGTTCAACCGTTTATGAGGCTTATGATGAGGAAATGAATAGCTTCAGCATAAAGGTTCATGTGAAAAATCGGATACTCGGCACGCTTTTCTCTTACCGGGGGACTTTCCGGGAAACAGAGGGAGAAACATGCTGAAGCGTCATCTCATGGTAAGCGTGATTTGCTTTTTGGGATTTGCGGCGGCTGAAGCTCCGCATATATCAGCTGCTGAGACGTTTGTTTTATTTTCCGTACTTTTTTTCGTTCCTGCTGTATTCGATTTTGCTTTTCGGCCGTCAAAGACCTTAGAGAATGTGTTGTTACGGAGTTATCCTGTTGCCGCTTTATGTGCGGTGCTTGCGCTTGTCACAGACTTCAGTTTTTTTGCCGTTGTGTGGCTCATTTATACGTTTGGGCTGGCACTGTATGCTGTCCGGCGGCTGATGAAAACAAATATTCACAGAACAGAAGAGATGTCTGTTATGGCGGGTTTCATTTATTTGGCCGGGGGCGGATTCTGGTTCTTCGCATATGTCCTTGAGATTCCCGTCATGAATTTCGGCCCGCTTATCGTTCTGCTGACGGCGGTGCACTTTCACTATTCCGCTTTTCTCATTCCGATCTTTAACGGATTGCTCGGCAGGATCATACGGGAGAAACGCGAACTTTACCGGTGGAGCACGGTCATTATTTTGATTTCGCCGATCCTTATTGCCTTGGGGATTACATTTTCAAAGACACTTGATGTGATTGCTGTCGCTCTGTATCTGGCGGGTCTGTATGTAAATGCATATCTCGTCTTTAAGGCGCCGTTTGTTACGAAAACAGGCAGGATCTTGATCAGGAGTTCTTCGGCTGTGTTAATGATCACAATTGCTTTTTCTTTGATATATTCGTACGGTGTCTACCGCGAGGAGGCAACGCTCACGATCAGCCAGATGATTTGGATTCACGGGGCCGTCAATGCATTCGGCGTTATCCTGCCGGCTTTGGCGGGGTGGAGGTTGGAAAATCCGAGACCGTTTGATGAGGGCAGTGATAGAACGTTCAGCCGTATTTACGGGAAGAGAACGATAGGCAAAGAATTTTTGACTGATATTCATACAGCAAATGACATCCATTATACCGGCCTTCTGAATCAGATGAGAGAACTGCATTCTGAAGACTTTTCAATTGAAAAACTGGCGCCGGCCGTTATTTCCTTTTATGAAGAGACAATTGATTATGACATCATGGCAAAAGTGACGTGGAGCAGATGGTTTCGTCCGTTCGCGCGCGTGTACGAGCCGTTCAGCAGAAGAGCGGGGCAGATTCACCTGTCCATGAATCCGGATTGGTATATTATGCACAGTGATATCATAGGCGTTGACTCTGACAAAGACGGCAGAAAAAATGTCCGTGCGTGGATCAGAACAAATGAAAAGCAGAAAACCGTTTTTACTGCGCTGTATTCAGAGTACAGGGCAAAAGGGGAAGGATACATGAATATATCTCTCCCGCTGCCGTACGGCCAAATGACGGGCATTTTAAAACCTTATGCGCGTAAGCAGAATCTTGTTTTGACAAGCAGACGGCGAAAAAGCGGAGCGGGTGATGAAGGGATTTATCTGCAGACGAAATGGGGGGCGTGTCATCTTCCGCTGGCAGAGACATTTCTTATTTCAGCCCAGAGCGAAACAAGCCTGAAGGCCGTTCATCATATGTGGCTGTTCGGACTGAAATTTTTAACTGTGCATTATCGGATCACTCACGCTTCCGCAGGTAACCGAAGCAAATAACAAGCTGCAGAGCCGTCTGTTCATCAGGCGGCTTTTTCTCATCTACATGGGTTATATTCACCTTAGCTCAGCTGTCAGGGATGGGCATGAGCGGTTATGTTGTCAGTGAATGAGGATGGGACGCAGCCTCGGTCTTGCCAGTCTTTGCCTGTCTTTCATGATTCGCGAAATGAAAACGACCGCAAAGATACCTGTTACATTGAGCGGTATGGTGAAGGCAGCCGGGCATATGTCCTTGCTGAAAATCTCGTTTTTATCCATTTTAGCCCATGACATGATTTTTACGAAAATGTTTGGCTTCACAACGGCATATGCGCTGCGTATAGGTGTCAGTGAGAAAGAAATCAGCTTGTTGTATGTGGGGATCGGATAAAATTCATGACAATATATGTATTTTTAGTGAAAATAAGTATCCTATCTACAAAATATGACAAATTCCCTTTGTACAAGATGGTAAAATCAGATTACCTGCTAAGTGAGAAAGCAGCAGGCAATAAATCATAAGGGGGCAATATTAATGTTAAAAAGTAAAATTAAAAAAATAGCCGGTGCGGCTGTAATTGCTGGAGCATTATTAGTTTCTGTGTCGCCAGCAAAAGCAGAAACTCTTCCGGGATTGATCTGGGTCATGGACAAATATACTGACGCTTTTAAATTCGACATGTTTATTAAAAACGGAAATGAAAAATGGGTTTATGTTTACACAAGATTATCCGATGGCAAAGTTGATGTGGAAGAAGTAAAGTGTGAAACAATTTATAAAGATCGATGCTATGTAAAGCAGTAAGAAATAAATACAAATCGTAATACATCCTATTTTTTTAATTCTGTCTCACCAACTAAGTATACTTAAGATAACGAGACAGAATTTTCATTAAAGATTTAACTTCCTAGAATATATATTATGTAAACTAGATAAAATGAAATTCATATCCAATAATCTATCTTCATCATTTTAATACCAAAACCTCTACCTCCTCAATAAATTAAATTGGTCATAGAGGTTTTTGAATTAATGAGCTACCATGAGGACGAAACTGAAAATCTATTCTTTCTCTTTAAATTATATTCACCCATAATAGATTAACATGGATAAAAATAAACCGAACCTGCAGAAATCTTTGAATTAATCATAAAATCTTTGTTCTCTAAAGCTTTTTTAATTTGGTCTTTTTTATAAGGAATATGAATAGTTGGTACCTTTAGCATAGAGTCTTTAAAAACAGGGACTCGACTCCATAAATTCACCACTTCTGATCTGAAAACCTTTGTAGTGCAGTCGATGATGTCACTCTTTTCGGAAAGTTCAGGGTATACAACGATAACTGGTAGCCCCTTCACATTAATACCGTAATCAATTTCTTCTCGCAAAGCTTTGCTGTTTTCAGTATGCTTACTTAAAAAAAAGATTATATTTTTTGATTGATCTAATCTTTTTCTTAATCTTGGCTTTAATGTTTTCTCCCAATCACTACCGTCCCGTACATTGTATGTTTTATCGTGGGAGTCATTAAATGGGTAGTTATTATCTTTTCCTTTCCATGCTCTTAACATGTTATACGACACAAAATCCTTGGTTGCATTAGCCCCTAAACTACTTTCACTAAACGGTTCACTGACATAGAAAGCAGCATAATTTCCATTCCTATAACCCATTCTTCTCAAACTCCTTTAACTTATAAAAATTGATCTTCTTGTGATCATTTTTGTACAAAAGAATTGTAACTTTGGCTGGTTCTCTAAACTTTACTTTACTGATCTGAAATGTCCACAACATTATATGTAATAGTTCATTGACTCCAACATCAGAATCCACATGTCTTGTTATTCCAGAACCTAATAAGGGGATAAACACTTCTTTGCTTGCATGTAATGTATTGATTTCATTCCATACATTAAGCATGCAGCTTGCATATTCATTTAGTTTTAATTGGGCACGATTTTCCCTATCAAACTTCGAAAAAGCAACTAGAAAAAAATCCATATCTTTAAAGACTGATCCCAAGCTGTAACGTGTTGTTTTTCCTCCAAAAGGTCTTTCAACATTTTTTTCTTCAATTTTAAGTTTTACGTCATCTTTAATTTTCTGATCCAACTCAGTGATATCTTGATGTGAATAATAACGCTTTATATATTGACCATTTAATGTTTCGCGGGCGATTATTACGTCATCTACTTGAGTGTCAAAATACTCATTAAATGCAATGACTTTATAATTATTTCTTGGCACTTCAAAAATATCACCTTTTTTAATTTCAACTTCGGAACCATTGAGATTAAGAGTGATATTATTCATAAAAAGTAGTCTAATGAATTGAACAATTATTATGACTAGCGACAACCCTACTAATATAAGTAAAATAATTAATCTACAACGAGCATCCAAGTCTAGAAATGAAATGAATGTACTCACACTAGTTGGAATAGTCAGAATTATACTCAGAGCCCACCTTCTAAATGTCTTATCTCTTATTAATTCTTTAAACTTCCACATAAAACCTCCAATGTTAGTATTGCGATCACTACCTATTATATTCATATTTTCAATTTATTACAATGAAAATATGAATATAGAACCATGACATAAATCTTGTGTAATGATTATGTCTTATCTAATAATGAAGAGCGCCTTTGACTAGGCCCTCTTCATTATTAGATTTAAATTGAACATCTGTTCAGTGAATCATATCTACTCCTGGGCTTTCTTGAGATTGCTAACAACATTTGTACAGGCCCATATACTGTTTCAGAGTTTCATCCGCCACGTAAACCTCCTTGTATTGCTGTTAAGATGATAAAAGCGGACATCGTTGCTGATGTCCGCCTAAAGCTTAACTAATTGGGTTCTGTTCCCCAAATCAGTTTTCCTTGATGATATAATGTGATTTTTTTCGTTGTTTTAAACGTATTTGATTGGAAAAAGGAATAATCGCCGCTTTGTGCATAATTGCTCCAGTCATCATTGTGAAGACGAAGCTGAATATTCCCTGTGCTTGCTCCCGGTGACAGCGTTCCTGTTTTAAACCCCAGTTCCAGATAGGTATCTGCACCTTGCTTAGGTTTATGCAGCGTCACAAATTTGTGGGTCAGATTGCCGCATCCAATCTGCGCGTAGTCACAGTCAAAGTCAAAGTTTTGGCCTTTGTTTTTCACGTTATACCAGTAACGGGCAGTGACATCTTTTAAATCCACCGTCGCATCGCCGTTATTTTTTATGTGAAGCTGCGGGCGGATTTGATTGCTGTTCACACGCCCATCCCCTGCTTTGTATTGTACAGAAATACCTTTTTCCTGTGTGGGGTTATCTTGTGCTGGCGTTTCAGGGCGTTCTTTCGTTGAATCTTTGTAGCCGCGAATGTTTTCTCTAACGAATGTTCCTGAAGCAGTTAAATCTGTAAGCGGCCAGCCGCCTGTTTTAGATGCTCCCGGCTTTAAAGCCGAGGATGATTCCTGCTTATCAGAAAGATTCCAGTTCACCCAGCTGATGTTCTTGCTGTCGAGATAATTCAGCCATTCCCGCGACTGGCCAAGGAATACACCGCCATTTCCAGACGCATCGCTTGTTCCCCATTCCGTCACGAAAATAGGCGCTCCTTTGCTGAGTGCGTAGTTTGCTTTATCCCGTAAAGATTGGCCGTGTGTGCCGGCATAAAAATGAAGCGCGTACATGACGTTTGCATCTTTTAGCTGGTCATCGGCAGCATCATTCACATCCTGGCTCCATGTACCGGTTCCGACAATGATGATGTTGTCTGGATCATTTTTGCGGATAACGGAAATCACTTCTTCCGCATACGGTTTAATATCACGCTTCCAGTTCACGTCACCGTTTGGTTCGTTTGCAATTTCATAAATGACGTTTGGCGTGTTTCCGTAAAGACTTGACATCTCCTTGAAAAATTCTTTTGCCTTCTCTTTATTTTGGTTTGGGTTGCCGTCATTTAAGATATGCCAGTCAATGATGACATATATCCCAAGTTCTTTTGCCGCTTCAACCGCTTCTTTTACTTTATTTTTCACGGACGGGTTGTCAATATAACCGCCATCTGCCGTATACATTGCCGCGCGGAAAACGGTGATGCCCCAATCGTCTCTCAGCCATTTTAAGCTGTCTTTATTGACGAAATCGCCATACCATTGCAATCCATGTGAACTGATCCCTTTCAGTTGTACCGCTTTGCCGTCTCGGTTTACGAGTTGTGTACCTTTTATGCTAAGCTGACCATTCTTGGCTACTGGCGTTTTTGTCCCTGCTGCAGATGCCGGCGAAGGCAGCAAGCCGCCCATTGTCAATACCGCAATCAATAAACACGTAATAAAAATAGAAATTGACCGTTTCATATCTAATCTTTTCCTCCCTCGCATCATTTTGGCTCTTCACTTCTTATGAGCTCGAACTCATTGTAAAAATCTTTCTCATGATTGTCTATCAACCTAATTTCTTGTTTTTGAGAGGTGTAAAAGCCTGTCAATTTGCTCTATCTCTATTAAATAAGACACACCTGACACATATAGAACAAAGAAAACCGGACTGAAACGGGACTTTACACGTCATTTTTCAATCGAATCCAACGTAGACACGCTGAATGTGATGAGTCTCAATATGGCATTGAATCTTATGATTGCTGTAAGAAGACGAGCCCTTGCCCGTCCTTGTTAATGTAAGGTTGATGTAAGGTTTGGATTAATACGGGTTAAGGTTGGAGTTGTACAATAAGATTGTACTTCAGTGAGGGATTCAGCCAGAAGAATTCCCCTTCAATAAATCATAGAGGTGAAAAGGTTTGAGAGAAAATAAAATTTTGTCTTCATTATGTTACTTCAGTATATTTTTTGCGCCGTTTCTGTTTCCGATTATCGTCTATTTCTTAGGCCAGGACGATGTGAAATATCATGCGAAAAAATCTTTGTGGACGCATCTGATTCCTTATTTGATTTTTGTAATTGGCATCATCGCTTCAGGTTTACTTGGTATGAATGACATCAGGCACGCCGGGCCTTTCCTGCTTGCGACGTATGCTGTTACATTCCTTGTGGCGATCTACTTTTTCATTTGGAACATTGTCAAAGGAATCAAAGTGTTTTCGGAACAATAGGAAAAAAAGGTTCTGTTATTGATCAACAGAACCTTTTTTTGTATAGCCATTATGATAATTGTATATCTATCGTTGTCCCTTCTCCCGTGGTGCTTTGAATGGTGATGTCCCCTCCGTGCTTTTGGATAATATCCTTTGCTATGGCCATTCCAAGACCAGAGCCTGCATGCGTCGTTCCTGTATTTGTGCCCCTGTAATAGCGATCAAACACTTTTTCCAGCTCCTCTTCTTCTATCCCTTTGCCGTTGTCCTTAATTGTCACATGAGTTCGTTCTTTTTGTTCAAGCTGTACAACGATCTTCACATCAGGATCATTGTGAACGAGGGCATTTAAAATGAGATTCGTGACCGCTCTCCGAATTAATATCGCATCAAGGTTCAGCATCAGCTTTTCCAGGTTCGTTTGAAGTTCAATGGATTTATCCGCATATCTAGAATCGTTTAACATATCAATTAACGTTTCCCGCAGCAGCGATACAAGGTTTACCCGCTCTGTATGTAACATCACATCGTTGTTTTTCAGCCTTGTCGTTAAATTTAAATCTTCCATCACATCTTTCATATAGAGGGATTTACTCTGAATGATCTGGGCGTACTCTCTGATCTGTTCGACTGTGAGATGGTAATTTGGATCTTGGATGATTTCTGCATAGCCTTGAATAGATGCTAATGGTGTTTTAATGTCATGAGAAATATGACTGATCCACTCTTCACGCATTTGCTCTAATTTATCTTTTTCTTTTTTGCTTGAAGATAGTTGTTCCGATAAATGATTGACATTATAGAAGACATCTTTATAAATGCCTTTGGATTTCATTTTGATCGTATAATCTCCATTAGCTAACCGCTGGATTCCTTGAATGACACGGCCGAGCGGTTTTGTGAGCTGCCGGCTGAATAGATAGCCGATGAGTAACGCGATCAATGCATCTATTGATAATAATATGATGGTCCCTGCATTGAACTTCGTCACAAATTCCTTGGTATCATATGAGAGGACATACTTTCCGAGAGAGGGATTTTTAAACCCTATAAAGTAACTGTACTCCTTGCCGTTTACTTTTTTTCCGCCGGCGTAAATGGTTGATAATAATTGTTCATCCTTATATTTATGTAAATTTACAATTTCAATAGGCGTATATTTTTTCTTCAGTCCTTTAGGTTCTCTATCATGATAAACATCCTGTCCGTTTTCATCTAATATTTGAATCCATGCATTCTGCTCTTTTAAAGCTTTTTGGCCCTCTTTGTTTACTGTGATACCATTGTTCGATAACGTGACATATTGCCGGAATGATCTTGTGAAAGTTTCCGGTGTACTTTCTTCGTCATGTTGGGTGTTCGCCTGGAAAACGAGCCAAAACATAAAAATAAATAAATTAATGAAGACTGTAATGATGGTCACTATGATGACAGAGACCATGTATCTGCCTGTTAATCGCCAATTCATCCTTACGCATCCTTTACAACAAATTTGTAGCCTAACCCTTTCACAGTGACGAGAAAGTCTGGTTTTGATGGGGTGTTTTCTATTTTCTCACGGAGCCTGCGTATATGAACCATCACCGTGTTGTCAGAACCGAAGAAATCTTCTCCCCATACCGCTTGATAGAGTGTTTCTTTACTGATCACCCGATTGGGATGCTGCAGAAAATAGGTCATAAGCATAAGTTCTTTAGGTGTTAACTCAATAGCCGCTCCATTTTTGGTGAGCTCGGCTTGTTGTTGGTTTAATTCAAATGGCCCTTTTTTTATTACGGTTCCGGTTTGAGAAGGCTGTAAGTAAGAGACCCGTCTCAGCTGCGCTTTGACTCGATATGCAACTTCCTTAGGGCTGAAGGGTTTTGTAATGTAGTCGTCCCCGCCGATGGCAAGTCCTACAATTTTATCCGTTTCCTCCCCCTTTGCAGACAAAAAGATAATAGGAACGTGTGAAATGTCTCTTATTTGCTTGCAGATATCATAGCCTTCACCGTCTGGCAGCATGATATCCAATATCACCAGATCGGGATTTTCTTGATGAAATTGAGCCAATCCGTCACGGGCAGTCGAAGCGGTCACTACGCGATCAATGCCTTCTCTTATTAATACGGTTTTGATCAGTTCCAAAATTTCTTTTTCATCGTCTATGATTAATACTTTGCTGTGAAGCCGTGACATATATTGATCACTCCTTGAAGTCATTGTCATTATTATACCCAATGTCCGTGTATCGTTAAAAAAATCAACACTTCTCTCCCACAGAAAATAAGCCAATTTTCTTTTTCGAGTAAGAAAATTGGCTTATTGCAATGCTGATGCCTTTAACGCTTTACAACAAATGTTGTCACGCTTTGAGCCGGAAGATGGGCCCAAAAATGATTGTCCGTTACTTTGAGATCCGTTCCAGGTTGAAGATTGCTGCTGCTGCTCGTGATCCATCTGGATACTTGCGAAGCAGTTCCATTCTGCAGTACAAAGTTTTGGTTGACCCCTGTGTTATTTTTATTAATGGCAACAATCACGACTTTATTGTCTCCTTTATAGGCTGACACGTAAACATTCGGTTCAGGATTTTTCGTTGCATCAATCCTTACATAGCCAGGGCGCACAAATTTTGAGAAATGAGCCATATTGTATCCGCGTTTGCTGATCATCCCATCTTCTTTCATAGGGCCGTATGATCTGCGGATGTACCACCACACATAAGCTTGAAAATCTCCCTCTACCATTGAATGATGAATATGCTCTGAAACACCTAAAGCCTCAGGCCAGCGATCCGCTGAATTGTTGTCACTGTTCGGATAGTATACCTCCGTCATCCATAGCTCTTTCCCTCCTCCTTTTTGTTTGAAAAGAGGATAAGGGAATTGGCTGACCTGAGTGCCGTACAGGTGGGCTCCGAGGATATCCATATTCCTAAGCGCCTGCGGATCGTTCAAAATGGGGTCCGATATATTTTTCAGGTATTGAAATGATTCCGGCGCAATCACGCGGGCATTAATGGAACCGGCATTTTCTCTCATGAAACGCAGGATTTCTTGGGGCGTCCACCATGTCCATTCGTGAGCGTAATCAGGCTCGTTTTGCATAGAAATCGCATACAGATTCACACCATTACTCTTCATGAAATTAACGAAATCGTTAAGATGCTGCGCGTATGCGGCGTACTTATCGTATCTCAGCCGCTTAGCTGATGTGTCACCATTATGATTGAAAGTCTCAACCATATCGTTCGGCGGATTCCAAGGGGAAGCGAAAACGATTGCTCCATGTTTGATCGCACTCTTTGCAGTCTCCACTTCCTTGTACCAATTATTTCTATTTTCATCTACATGAATTCTTAAGACCGAAAAACCTAACTGATTCTGTCCATTGCCAAAAGCGGTCTCCCGTTGAGGCGCAGTCAAATCTCCAATCCAAGCCGGGTGGTTCATTCCTCCAAAACCGCGAATCACTTGTCTATCTGCAGATATATTAACTGTCGCATCACTTGCTGCTGAAACTTCAGTAACTCCCGGTCCTAAGAGCATGACGGACATCATTGTGAAACATACCAATAATACACAAATTGATTTTTTTACGCTCGACATCATTTTTTCCTCTCTTTCATATGTCTTTTATGGACTTAGAAAACGTACCTTTGCTTATCTTTGTGTAAACTGCCAGTAATCAACGTTAAACAAGTTTCCTGTACCAGTTCCCGTAAATACAAAGAATACGTTGTGAACACCGGATGCGCCGCTTACCGCAGTTTCTATTTCTCTCCAGGATTGCGTTCCGCCTGTCGAAGGGACATTCAAGGTTCCGACAAGCTTACCGTTTGCACTGTCTAGCCGTACTTCTATTTTTCCGCCTCTAGCGGACGCTACATTTGCTTTAAACGTCCTAGCGCCGCCTGACTCGAAGTCTGCATTTCCAACAGCAATCCAGTCTCCGTTATGAATGTTTGTGACATGTTGATTATTGACCGGCCCGCCGGGTGCTGAGGATGCCTCTGTCAAAATTCGTCCGTTCCAGGCAAACGTTTCCGCTTCTACCCGGTGATATGGATTCAAGTTGGATAGCTGTTTGACACCTGCAAAATTTGCCGCTACCTCTTGCAGGGAGCCATCTGGATTATGCACAAGCTTATTAATATGGGGAGAACGGTATCCTTTGCCGGCCCCGTAAAGAGCGGAGCTGACAGTTTGAGTATGATACACCACATACCACTCGTTTTTAAAATTGAAAACAGCATGGTGATTGTTCCCGCCGCCTCCGAAAAATGCTCCCGGATTTTTCAGAAAGTGCCCTCTATACGAAAAGAAACCCATGGGACTTGAGCTGGTCATATAGCCAATCTCACCTGGAGGTTTATCGGCCGGGTGCGCGCCCCCGAAATTGATACAATAGGAATAGTAATATTTCCCGTTATACTTATGCATCCCTGAGTCTTCAAACATAAATGGCGCATCAATGGTCGATGCACTTCCGGCAACACTGGTCATATCAGGACCTAATTTCATGACTCTTGCTGTTTTAGGATTGGCCCATTGTCCCTGCGTTGGATTTGAACCGCCCGGAACGCCTCCGCCGGCATATAGGTAACCGGTACCGTCATCATCTACGAATACTGCCGGATCAAAAAGCCATACAACACCGGACATTCCTGGCGTATTTGGCGTTACCAGCGCTTTTCCGATCGGATCTGTCCATGGACCGGTCGGGCTGTCTGCGGTGAGAACCCCGATACCTCCGCCGCCGTTTGCGAAATAAAGGAAAAATTTATCCTTACCATTGATCTTTTTCACCGCGGCTGACGGGGCCCATGATGCTCCTGCCCATTTGGCAATCCCCCGGCCGCCATTCGCCCCATTGGCACCCGCTGCGGGAATCGCTCCGTGATCTGTCCAGTTCACCATATCCGCTGAAGATATGACGGATATTTTATTCAAATTGGCAAATGAATTATCCTTAATCGTGCCGTCGCTATTATATTCATAGTCATCGCTTGACATATAGATGTAGACTCTTCCGTTATAGGTCAGCGCAAACGGATCTGCGCCCAGATGATGGTCGATAAGCGGATTTGAATTCCCGGCATGTTTTGCAATTGGAGTGCTTACCGCATTCGCATATTCCCCAGGTAAACAGCTCAATAATAAAGCAAGAATCAATAAACATACGCTGCACTTTTTCATCAGCTTAACATCCTCCTGTTTCCGCATATTAGGTTTTTAAAAAATATGATAACAACAGGTCATGAAGAATGCGTAAAATGAATGATTTTTAGAGTGAAAACGCTGCAAATATCTGACCCTCTTTTATGAAAAATGCCGCCGATTGCAGTCAGCGGCATTTTGCTCTGGATCATTTACATTTTGTCAAACTTTGCGTCCCCCGCAAACGATCCTATTGACAGTTGTTCTTCAAGAACAAGTCCGTGATGATGCCGTTCTTCAATCCTTTTGATAATAGATCGAATTGCATCCGTATTTTCTTCGATATTGTGAGGGTCAAAGATCGTCACATGGTCTCCTTTTAATTTGTACTCAAGGTAATGCTGTGCGGTTGATTGCGTCCATCCTCTATCGGTCAACTCGCCGCATTGAAAATGATGAATGTTGGCGTTCACCGCGCCGGAATTGATCAGTTTATTGTGATATGTGAGATAGCTTCTGATTTTATCCTTAATGGAAGGAATGGTTAATAATTCTCTATAATAATCCGGAATGATATCCAGATTCCGATGAATGATCTCTTCGGTTTCCTCTTCCGAAAAATAATTCACCGAAACGGCTCTTTTAGAATCAAGCATCATAATGTCCGATACGATGCGTCCGCGCTTCTCCAAGGCTTTGGCGACCTCAAAAGCCAAATTCGACCCCGAGGAGTAACCAAGTAAAACAAAGGGCCCTTGTTCCTGAATGCCTATCATGCTTTCTGCATACCGGTCAACGATCTCTTGCTCGTAAGACGGCTCTTCTAGGAAATCAGCGGCATAGACGGTGCAGCGGCCGTCAAGTCTTTTCGCCATTTCATTATAGACCAGCCCGTACCCGATTAAAGGCGGGAAACAGAACACAGGGATTGAACCGTTCTGATTCATCTTGACGAATACGTTATCCGTCTTGGACTCGAAAACTGCCGCTTGAATGGCGCGTGCCATTGTTTCGATGGTAGGAAAATCGTATACGGCTTGATAATGCATTTTGATTCCCATACGGTCGTTGATTTGATGAATAACTTGCAATACTTTGAGCGAATGGCCGCCAACGTCAAAGAAGTTATCTTTAATTCCCGGGTCACTGAGTGCTAAAATGTTCTTCCATATCTCGGCCAGCTGCTTTTCAATTAACGTTCCGGGCGCTTCGTATTCGGTTCCGGTGAGTCTATTTCCCTCAGGAGCCGGCAAAGCTTTTCGATCGATTTTTCCATTTGCGGTTATCGGCATCTTCTCCATTTGTACAAAGTAAGCCGGTATCATATAAGCGGGCAGTTTGTTCAGTAAATGACGCTTCAGCTGCGCCGTATTTAATGAATCGTCTCCTGACAAGTAGGCGCACAGCTGCTTTGAGCCCTCTTCTTCAATCGCGATGACGACCGATTCTTTGACAGATTCCAGTTGCAATAAAGCCGCTTCGACCTCGCCAATTTCAATCCGGTAGCCCCGGATTTTCACCTGATGATCAATTCTTCCCAAATACTCGATATTGCCGTCAGGCAGCCACCGGGCGACATCTCCCGTTTTGTACATTTTTTCGCCCGCGGCAAACGGGTGTTCAACAAATTTCTCAGCCGTTAATTCCGGGCGGTTCAAATATCCTCTGGCCAGTCCCTCTCCTGCCACATAGAGTTCGCCCGGTATGCCCATTACCTGAATGTGCTGATATTCGTCCAAAATATACGCTTGCAGAGTAGGAATAGGTTGTCCGATGTTGCTTCTGCCCTCGTCGATTTCCCGTTCCGTGATTTCTTTATATGTGACATGAACGGTGGTTTCGGTAATGCCGTACATATTGATTAATTGGGTTAAAGGATATTTAAGCTTCCAGTCTTTCAAGAAGGATGGATTTAACGCCTCTCCGCCAAATATGATTTTTCGGATGTTTAAATTGGATTCGGGATCTGCGCGCTCCTCCTGCATCAGTTGGTAGAAATAACTTGGCGTTTGATTTAAAATGGTCACAGCTTCCGATTTTAACAATTGCAAATACCTTTCCGGGTTTTTTGCTATTTGTTTCGGAACAATCACTAATTTGCCCCCATACAGCAGCGCTCCGTACATTTCCCATACTGAAAAATCAAAGCAGAAGGAATGAAACAAAGTCCAAGTGTCCGATGCGTTAAAATCAAAAACATTTTTGTTGTTAAATAACAGACGAACCACGTTTTTATGTTCAATGAGCGTGCCTTTCGGATTCCCCGTTGTTCCTGATGTATAAATAACGTAGGCTAATTGATTTGGCATCACGTTCAGATTGAGATTAGATGCTTCGGCGCCGTATGATGACGGATCGTCAAGGAAGACAGTATGACTTTGATAATCGGTATCTTCCAGAAGATGATGCTGCAATAATAAGATAGAGACGTTAGAATCCTCAAGCATATAATGGATGCGTTCTTTCGGATAATCCGGATCGATCGGTACGTAAACGCCCCCGGCTTTCAAAATAGCAAGGATGCCTATCACCATCTCCGGTGAACGTTCCGCCATAATGCCGACAAGATCCTCGGCCTGAAGTCCTTTGGCAACCAAGGTTCGGGCCAGCTGATTGGCGCGTTCATTTACTACCCGATACGTCAGCTTCTTATCTTCAAAAACAATCGCCACGTGCTCCGGCGTTCGCTCCGCTTGTTCTTCAAACAATTGATGAATCGTCTTTTCCTTTGGATACTCCGCCGCCGTATCGTTGAACTTGTCTATCAGGAGCGAACGTTCATCCGCTGTTACGATATCAAGGTCTTGTACGCGAATTTCCTGATCGTCCGCCATTTGCTTCATAATTTGCATGAAATGCGTCTGCATCCGTTCGACACTTGCTTGATCATAAACATCGCGATTGTATACAAAACGAATGTCAATTTCTCCATCCGGCATCACGATAAAAGTAAAATCGTAATGTGTATGTTCTTCCATATGAAAATCGAGAATGTCTAATGCGTTGTCATCCTGCTTCATATGTTCTATTTGTTTCTCAACCGGGTAATTCTCAAATACCATAATATGATTGATCAACTGCTGCTTTTGCTCAGTTTGAGCCTGAATGTCATACAGCGGAAATGTATCATATTTTTGAGAAGCCAGTGCCCGCTCCTGATTCATTTTCAATACTTGTGCAGCTGTCATTTCAGGCTGCGTATGAATACGTACGGGAATAGTATTGATAAATAAACCGACCATGGTTTCAATTCCCGGAATTTCTGCCGGTCTGCCGGATACGACCGTGCCGAAGACGACATCCTGACTCCCGTTGTATCTTTGCAGCAATAAGCCCCATGCGGTTTGTATCCATGTATTGACGGTGACTTGCTGGCGGCTTGCGGCCTGTTTGATTTCGTCTGTGAGCCGCTTTCCTAAACGAAACTCATGCTCACCTTTTTCGTATCCTTTCGCTTGGCCGGAAGATTGTTCTTGTAACAAAACAGTTTGCCCTTCATAACCTTCTAAATAGTTACGCCAATAGGCTGACGCCTGCTTGTGGTCTTGTTGATCCAGCCATTCGATATATCGGCTGTATGGAGTGACGGTTCCCCGCTTCGGCTGCCTTTGCTCGAGTATCGCATAATAGGTTTCAAACACTTCTTTCGTAACAAGAGGCAAACACCAGCCGTCCATTAAAATATGATGAAAGCTCCATATCAATCGCGCTTGGTCTTCCTCTGTCCGCAGGATCGATACGCGCATTAAAGCATCCCGGGTGAGATTGAATCCCCGCGCCTTATCTCTTCTTGCAAAATCGGCAATAAACTCGCTGCGCTGGTGACTGTTCATGCTGCGAATATCTTCAACGGCCGTTTCAATCGGCTTTTGCCGGAATACAATCTGTAAAGGCTGATCTTTCCATTCTGTATAAAAAAGAGTCCGAAGAATGTCATATTTTTCGGCAAGATGCGCCAAACTCATCCTGAATGCATCGATATCCAAGAATCCTTTCAGATCAAAAGCGGCTTGTTCAAAGTAAGCTTCGGAAGCCGAATCGATCAAGCTGTGGAACAACATTCCTTTCTGCATCGGGGTTAATGGGTATATATTTTCAATGTCACCGAGATGACTCGTTTGCTGCACAAATTGATCCAATTCACCGATCGTTATACCTTTTAACGAAATATCGCTTGGCGTCAGGTGAATTTGATCTTGAGCATCACAATGTGCGATGACTTGCTGCAGGCTGTTTTTTAAGAGATCGGCACAGGCTTCCATTGTTTCTCTCTGATATTGTTTACCGCAATAGCTGATGGCCAGCGACAATCGGCCGTCTGAAATCATGCCGTTGATATCAAGTGTATAGGTCAAGGGACGGTTGTCACTGGCTGTTTTCCCGCTTGAGTAAGGGGATACCTCCATCTTGCCGTTCCGGACATCTTGATCAAATTGACCCAAATAATTGAAACGTATTTCCGGATGTCCGGTCCATTCATGTGCCTTCGGGTGATCGGATAAATATTTGATCAGGCCGTAACCTATTCCTTTTTGGGGGATCTGACGCAAATTTTCTTTCACTGTTTTAATCCGCCCGGGGATATCCTGATCAGCTTTGATTTGAAGCGAAACCGGATATAGGCTTGTGAACCATCCCACCGTACGCGAAATATCGAGATCCGGGATGATAGACTCTCTGCCGTGTCCTTCAAGATCAATGAGAATGTCTTCATGTCCGGTCCAACGATGAATAGCAATTCCCAGACCGGTCAGTAATAAATCATTCATATCGGTCGAATAAGCCCGGTGAGCGTTTTTTAATAAACGTTCGGTTTCCTCAACGGTCCATTGAACGATGACCGTTTCCCGGTCTTTGGCCAGACCGGTCTCCTGCTCATTGTCCTTTGGCAATGTATGCTGCGGATTATGTTTCTGTCTGAACCAGTATTGATTTTCCGCTTCGAATTCCTGACTTTCTGCATAACGATTCAACTGTTCAGCCCATAACAGGTAAGAGTCCGTTTTCTTCGGAAGCCGGATCGCTTCGCCGTTTTGGAGCTGCTCATAAGCTGCCGCTATATCCTCAAGTAAAATCCTCCACGATACGCCGTCGATGACCAGATGATGAACCGCAATCAGCAAATGATCTCCCTCTTGACACCGGAACAATCCTAGTTTCATGAGCGGTCCTTCGGCTAATTGAATGGATTGCTGAATCTCATTGGAAATGGTTTCTATCGTCTGGGACACATTTTTTTCTTCGCGTAATGAGATCACTTCAAGGCTGAACAGATCACCTTCTTCGATCCCCCGATTTCGGGCTTCATATCCATCTTCTGTCGGAACATAGACCATGCGCAAAGCATCGTGATGCTCTGTGATCTTCTTCATGACGTCCCGAAGCTTTGATTCATCCAGTCCCTCTTTCCAATAAAGCATAACCGCTTGATTATAATGGTGTAATTCCGGGTATTTCTGGTCAAAAAACCAATGCTGAATCGGTGTCAGCAGCGCCCGGCCTTTAATTTCCCCTTGTTCTGCGATTCGGGTTACCGGCTCTACGTATGGAACAAGCTCGGAGATCGTTGGGTATTTAAACAAGTGTTTGATTTCAAACTTATACCCGGCTTGGTATAATCTTGAGGACACTTGAATCGACTTAATGGAATCGCCCCCCAATTCGAAGAAATGATCTGAGATTCCGACCCGTTCTAAGCCTAAGACCGACTCCCACACCGCGGCCAGTATGTTTTCCAGTTCTGTTCGAGGAGCTTCATAGTTCATGCCTGTAAGATTCTCTCTTGGAGAAGGAAGGGATTTACGGTCTATTTTCCCGTTGAAAGTAAGCGGCATCTCTTCCAGCTGAACGAAATACGCAGGTATCATATAGGATGGAAGCTGCCGGGACAGCTCTTCACGGAGTTCGCCTGCAGTTAAAGCATGTTGTGCGGTATAATAGGCGCACAAGGATGTTTCCCCATCGATTTCCCGGGCGATAACGATGGCTTCTTTGATCGCCGGCAGCTGAAAAAAAGCGCCTTCGACTTCGCCGATTTCAATGCGGTAACCTCGGATTTTCACCTGGTGATCAATCCGGCCCAAATACTCGATATTGCCGTCCGGCAGCCATCTTGCCAAGTCTCCCGTCCGGTATATCCGTTCTCCTGCTGCAATCGGATGGTTTACAAACTTCTCGGCCGTCAGTTCGGGACGATTCAAGTAGCCCCTTGCAAGCCCATCGCCCGCTATACACAGTTCTCCCGCCACACCGGTCGGCTGCATATGTTCCAAATCAGCATGTAATATATACAATTGAATGTTGGAAATCGGTTTGCCTATCGGAATCGATGCATACGTTTCTTCCGTCTGGCAATCAAAGTATGATACATCAATTGTTGCCTCAGTCGGTCCGTACAAGTTGATGATTTGAGCCTGGCTCACCGACGTGATGATGCGTTTGAAGCCTGCGACATGTACAGGCTTCAAAGCCTCACCGCTTGCAAACACATGTCTTAATGACGCTAATTTTTGTTTCAACATCCCGGTTGACTTCTGATCCATGGATTCCAAGAAGGCATGCAGCATCGCCGGTACAAAATGCATTGTGCTGACACCTTTTTGTGCAATTGTATCTAAAATCAGCTCGGGATTCTTTTCTCCTCCGCTTGGCAGCAGCACCAGTTTAGAACCTGCCATCGTCCACCAGAACAGTTCCCACACTGATACATCAAAGGTGATCGCAGTTTTTTGCAGAATCGCATCCCGCTCATCGAGAGGGTATTTTTCCTGCATCCACACCAGCCGATTGATGACCGACCGGTGCTCAACCATAACCCCTTTCGGCTTCCCCGTTGAACCCGATGTATAAATAACATAGGCCAGATGATCCGGACCAGCAGCCGGCTCTACATCCGACCTGTCTTCACAAAAGTTTTGCGGATCTTTCATATCCAGCACTTTTCCCGTAAAAGGTACTCTCTCTTGCGATTGATTCTGCACGAGTAACAACTTCGTATCCGAATCCTCCAATATGTATCGAACCCGTTCCTCGGGATAGCCCGGGTCAATCGGTACATACGCCCCGCCGGCTTTCAAGATCCCGAAGATCCCTACAATCATATCCAGGGAGCGTTCGGCCATAATCCCGACCGGCTGATCCGGATGCACGCCTTCAGATTGCAGTGTCCGAGCGAGTTGATTCGCCCTTTCATTCAATTCACGGTACGTCAGACGGCTATCCTCGTAGACAACAGCCGTTTGATCAGGGGTACGTCCCGCTTGTTCCTCCAAAAATTGATGAATCGTTTTTTCTCTTGGATACTCTGCAGCCGTTTGATTATAGGCGATGAGTTGATTTGTCTCTGAGTCTGACAGAATATTAAGCTGGCGGATCATAAGGTCGGGTTGGAATAACAAGATCGAAAAAATCCGGTTTACATGTTCGATCACTTGCATCATATACTGGAGATCATAAGCTTGTTCATTATAAGTTAACTTTAAATGAATCGAATCATTTTCTATGGAAAACTGAAATAACGTATCAGCAGCGGCCGTTTCTATAAAACGAATGGGGTGAAGCTGATCTAGTGATACGATCGTGTGGATCATTGGCAAATGATTTGAATCGTAGTTCAGATTTAATGGACCGGCCATTTTATCGAAAGGAACGTGCTGATGTAAGATGGCTCCGTTCAGCGTATGTTTAAATTCATTAAATATGGATTTAAACGTGCCATCCGCATTTATGTTTTGTTTGATTAACATGACTTGATCTAAACGAAGGTCTTCATCGGTTTCGTCTTCAAAGGTCGGAACACCTACAATAACGCCCTCTTCCCCCGTATATTTGTACAAAAGACACTCGATTCCGACCAGGAGAACCATATAAACGGCCATTGGCGATTTATTCGTCATCTTCATGATGCGCAGGGATACATCGGAGCTCAATGAACTGTGAATACGGTTGGGTGCACTCGACGCATCGTGCTCTATTGTTGAGTCCGACATTTGAAACGAAGGGATTGCACTGGGACGATCTTCCGCATCGAACATGCTGCTCCAGAACAACTCCTGTTGCTTAAATTCTGACATTAATATCCCTCCAGTAAGTTTTAGCCGGCTGATGGCTGTCCCCGTAAAAACACCATGCCGGGGACAGCCGGTACCGGCCGTTTTTAGAAATTCAATTCGATTTCGCTTGCAAAGTGTTCACTTTTGTTTACTTTCTCACTTAATTGAATTTCTTTTAAAGGAATCGATGGGTCTTTTATGATCGCCGACAGAATCATGGCGTAATCCTTGCTCAGCGTAGCGATGGTTTTCTGTTTGAACAGCTTCGTGCAGTACTCAAAGCTTCCTTGAATCTCGTGCGGATTCATCACGAAGGTCAGCTGCAAATCAAATTTGGCCGCCGTATTTGTTTGTTCATATGGTCTCACCGCGAGAGAGTCCAATTCGATATCCGTTTGTTCCGTATTTTGCAGAACAAACATCGTATCGAATAACGGATTACGGCTTAAGTCCCGTTTCACTCCCAATTTCTCAACTAATTCTTCAAAAGGATATTCTTGATTTTCATAAGCTTTCAGCATCGTTTCTTTTGTTTCCGTTACATAGTCCATAAAGGTCTTTTCTCCAGCCGGGGCCGTACGGATGGCCAGCGTATTCACAAACATCCCGATAATATGCTGTAAATCTTCATGCATTCTTCCCGCAATAGGCGTACCGACGACGATATCTTCCTGACCGCTGTATTTGGCCAGCAGTATATTATAGGCTGACAGCAAGATCATGTAAGCGGTCGATCCGGTCAATTCTTCCATCTGTTTTATCCCCTGGACCACGGTCTCATCGAGAGCGAAATTGTATCGCTTTCCTTCAAAGCTTCGAATTCGCGGTCTGGTAAAATCTTTCGGAAGCTCAAATGGCGGGAGTTCCTCATGAAATACGTTCAGCCAATAGTTCTCCTGCCTCTTGATGCGTTCCCTCTGCTCCGCCTGCTGCTGCCATTCAGTGTAATCTTTGTATTGAATCCGGAGCGGGGTTAATTCTTTGCCGTCATACAATTGAATCAGTTCTTCAACAAAAATATTCATAGAAGCGCCGTCTGAAACGATATGATGCATGTCAAACATGAAAACATGTCTGTCCTGTTCTAATTCGATGAGTCCGGCCCGAAGCAATGGAGCCTGACTGAGATCGAAAGGCCGCACGAAATTGCGGAACAGCTCCTCGACCTGCTCATCAGCTGCTTTGTACCTTTCTATAGAGAAATCCGCCTGCGGCTTGATCACCTGCACCAGCTCTCCGCGGACCATTTCAAATCCGGTTTGTAGCGATTCATGGCGCTGGATCAGACTTTGGAACGCAGATTGTAAACGATTCATGTCCATCCTGCCTTCCAATGTCAAAATCCCCGGCATGTTGTAACTTAGTTCTCCGCCTTCAATTTGTGTAGACAGGTAAACCATCTTTTGCACAGAAGATACAGGATAAACATCTTTGGCTTCTGCAACAGGGATTTCATCCGGTCCGCTGGTTTCCGCGCCTGCAATGACCCTCGCCATTTCTTCAATCGTCGGGTATTGAAACACTTCTCTCAATGAAATGCTTTTGTCGAATTGCTTATGGATCTTGGTAACGAGCGTCATCCCCCGTAACGAATGCCCGCCGAGATCGAAAAAGTTATCTTTGACGCCGACTTGTTCTACCTTCAATACTTCTTTCCAGATGTGAACCAGCTGCTCTTCCGGCTTTGTCCTTGGAGCAACATAGTCAATCCCGGTCTGCAAGCCTGCTTCAGGCAGCGGTAACGCGCTGCGATTCACTTTTCCATTGGAGGTTAACGGCATTTGCTCCAGTTGCATCAAGTATGAAGGAACCATGTAGCCTGGTATTTGATCGGAGAGTTTTTCTTTAAGCTGATTGATCGGCAGTGACTTCTCCCCTGTAAAATAGGCATACAAATCGCTTTGCCCCTCTGCATTTTCTCTGGCCAGGATCACCGCTTCTTGTACATGCTCGATGTTGAGAAGAGCGGCTTCCACCTCGCCAAGTTCGATCCGGTAACCGCGAATTTTAACCTGATGATCCTTTCTTCCGGCATATTCAATGTTTCCATCCGGCAGGTAACGGGCAAGATCGCCTGTTTTATACATCCGCTCTCCGATTACAAACGGATCGGCCACAAACTTTTCACCCGTTAATTCAGGCAAGTTCAGATACCCTCGTCCTACTCCGTCTCCGGCGATGCACAGCTCACCCTTTACACCTATAGGCAGCATCCGATCATGGGAATCAACAATATACACACGGTTGTTGCCCAGCGGTTTGCCGATCGGCACGTAACCGCCGTCGTCAGCGGATGCCAATGTCCCCGGTACGATATGAAAGACCGATGCATCCACACAGGTTTCCGTCGGACCGTATACATTGGTTATGAGCGGCATTGATGACCCGTTCGAAGCGAACAATTCAAGCAATTGCGCCGCCGTCGCCTGCGGGAGCGCCTCTCCTCCAATAAGCATGTGCCGGATCGTTATCCCATGAAGGCTGTCTGCAGCGATAAGCAATTGCAAATGTGACGGTGTTCCGTCTGTTACGTCAATGCGGTGGGTGCGATAATAGTTTGACAAGGTATAACCGTCTGATACTGATGCTTTAGGGACGATATACAGTGCATGTCCCCCTAACAGTGCCGCGAAAATTTGCTTGACCGATGCGTCGAAATAGTACGGTGCCAACAGAGACACACGCAATCCCGAATCATAAGCACCGTACACTTGTCCGCGGAGCCCCTCCATCAAATGAAGGACCTGGCGATGCTCAATCAGCGTGCCTTTTGGCTTGCCGGTTGTGCCTGATGTGTAGATCACATACGCCAAGTGATCCGGTCCGGCTGCCGTCACCAGATTCGAGCCGTCCCCGCTGTTCATTCGTTCGTCATTCAGCAGTAAAATCTCTCCGGCAAAGGATACACGATCTTGTAAATGGGGCTGTGCCAGCAGAACCTTTGCTCCTGAATCCTCCAGAATATAGCGGATGCGTTCCTGCGGACTGTCCGGATCCATCGGCACATACGCGCCCCCGGCTTTCAGGATCGCCATAATCCCCACGATCATTTCCAGAGAACGTTCTGCCAGAATACCCACAGGCTGGTCAGGCTGCACGCCTTCGCTTCTTAAAATCCGCGCCAGGCGGTTGGCCCGCTCATTCAGCTCACGGTATGTGAATCGGCTTTTCTCGTAAACTGCGGCCGTATGTTCCGGCGTGCGCTCCGCCTGCTCCTCGAACAATTGGTGAATTGTTTTGTCCCTTGGGCAGTCTATCGCCGGTTGGCCCCATCTCTCCACAATCTGTTCTTTCTCCTTCGCGGTGATCATCTCCAGCGATGAAAGCGGCGCCTGCGGATCATTCGCAATCGCCTCGATCAATTGGATAAAGTGCTTTGCCATGCGTTCCGCAGTTTCCTGCTTGTACAGCGCCGCTGCGTAACCGATCATACCTGTAATTCCGTCTTCATTTTCTGCCGCTTGGAACGTCAGGTCGAACTTCGCCATCGCATGGTTGTCCGGATAAGGGGTAAAACGCACATCATCGAGGCTCAATTCTCCCCGTTCTGTGTTTTGCCATATGAACATCGTGTCAAACAGCGGATGGCGGCTGAAATCCCGGGACACATTCAGCTTGTCCACCAGTTCGTCGAATGGATACTCCTGGTTTTCGTATGCTTTTAATGTATGTTCTTTGACTTCCTGCACGTACTCCCGGAATGTTTTTTCCCCGACCGGATTCGTTCGTATCGCCAGTGTGCCCACGAACATGCCGATTAAGCTTTCCAAATCCGAATGGGTTCTTCCGGCAATCGGGCTGCCTACTACGATGTCTTCTTGCCCGCTGTATTTGGCAAGCATGGTCGTATAAGCAGCCAGCAGCACCATGTACAGCGTGCTTTCGCTCTTCACCGCCAAGCCTTTCAGCTGTTCCGTCAACTCCGGTCCGATGACAAACTCGATTTGTCCTCCTTCAAAGCTCCGCGCAGCCGGTCTTCCGTAGTCGGTTGGCATATCCAACACCGGAACCTCTCCGCTGAACACATCCAGCCAGTACGCTTCCTGTTTCTTCATCCGTTCGCTTTGCATATCCGACAGCTGCCACGCCGCATAATCTTTATACTGAACCCTTAATGGCGGCAATTCTTTTCCTTCATATAATGAAACGAACTCTTCAATCAAATTCTTGATAGATACGCCGTCGGAAATGATATGATGCATGTCAAACAGCAGCAAATGGCGGTCTTTCGCAAGCTCGATCAGTCCTACCCGCAGCAGCGGCGCTTTCTCCAAGTCAAATGCCCGCACAAACCCATGAATGAGGGCTTCCGCCTGTTCTTCTTTCGCTTGAGTGAATTCCACTGCAAATGGGACGTCGTCATAGATCCGCTGCACCGGTTCTCCATCTATCAGTTCAAAGCCGGTACGCAGCGTTTCATGGCGCTGAATCAGCTTGCGGATCGCCTTCTCGACAAGTTCCCGATCCAGAGCTCCATCGGCTCTCATGACACTCGGCATGTTATAGCTCAGCTCTCCGCCTTTCAGCTGATTCAAAATGTACAGCCGTTTCTGCGCCGAGGAGACGGCATAGTATTCTTTTGCGTCAACGGTCGGGATAGATGTATATGCTGTGTGTTTCATTCCGGTAATCGTTTCTGCCATTTCTTCAATTGTTGGCGATCGGAACACTTCCCGCAGCGGCAGGCTGACCCCCATCTCTTTGTGCAGCTTCGCTGTCAGCGTCGTTGCCCGCAGCGAGTGACCGCCGATGTCGAAGAAATTGTCTTTCACGCCGATACGCGGAAGTCCAAGCACCTCTTTCCAGATATGCGCCAGCTGCGCTTCCGCCGCTGTACGGGGAGCAACGTATTCGCCCCCCGTTTGCACGCCTCCTTCTGGTGCTGGCAATGCTTTGCGGTCGACTTTTCCGTTTGCCGTGAGCGGAATCGATTCAACAAAAGCCCATTTCACGGGAATCATATAGTCAGGAAGGTTTTTGGCAAGATCTTTCCGTAATGCTGAAGGATCAGTCGCTTTTGAGACGCTGCAGTACGCGCACAATTCATTTTCACCCAAAGCGTTTTTTTGAATAAGGACGGCTGCTTCTCTCACCGCCGGGTGATTGGCCAATATGACCTCAACTTCTTTCGGTTCGATCCGGTAGCCCCTTATTTTCGCCTGATCATCAATGCGGCCGAGGTATTCGATTTGCCCGTCCTCACGCAGCCTTGCCAAATCTCCGGTGCGGTACATAACGGCTCCCTCTCTGAACGGATCAGGCAAAAATTTCTCTCCCGTTAAAGCCGGGTTATTCACATAGCCTCTCCCGGTATTTGCTCCGGAAATATACAGTTCTCCCGCAATGCCCAAGGGCTGAAGCTGTTTGTTCTTGCTGATGACATACATATTGTTATGGCATATCGGTTTGCCGATCGGCGGATATTCAGGAATATCATCTCCCGGTTGAATGGTATACGTCGACACTACATGAGTTTCTGACGGACCGTAATGATTGTGCAAATGCAAGCCGTGTGTGCGGAGCACTTTCTGAAATAAACGGGATACTGTCAATTGTTCTCCTGCTGTAATCAAATGCTTCACACAGCGTGGAAATGAATATGCATAGCTCTCTTCGTTAAAAAGCATTTTGGCAAAAGCAGTCGGGAAAAAGACGATGTCCGTCTGATGTTTATTAATAAACGAAAACAGCTGAGCCGCGTCCCGCTTTATTGATTCAGGCACGATGTGGAGTGTGCCGCCGCTGAGCAGGGCTGAAAACAGCTCTTGATAGCAGACGTCAAATGCCGGAGATGCGTATTGAAGCACATTGGTTTTGAAATCGATGCCTGAGTTTGTAAATTGGTCATACAGCAAATTGGCCATATTTCTATGTTCAAGCAGCACACCCTTCGGTTTCCCCGTCGTTCCTGATGTATAAATAACGTAAAGCAGATCCTCCGCCGTGTTTATCGTCTGCACATTGCTCCCGTCCGGTTCTGTCTCCGCTTCTTCTATGAATGTGACAATCTGCGTTGCTGCCTCGGGGACTGACCGGTCTTTCTCTGTCACAACATGAGTGCAGCTGCTGTTTTCAATGATATAGCGGATTCGTTCGGCAGGATGGCTCGGATCAATCGGAACAATGGCACCGCCCGCTTTTAAAATGCCTAAAACAGCAATCGCTAATGATGGTGAACGCCCGGCGATCACAGCCACCGGCTCCTGATGCTTCACACCTCGCTTACGGAGAATCCGCGCCAGTTTATTGGCCGTTTCGTTCAGCTCTTTGTAAGAAATCTCCGCCCCTTCGTATTGAATTGCGATTTCTTGCGGCGTTTGTGCCGCCTGGCGTTCAAACATAGTATGAATCGTTTCGTATTCAGGCTTCTCTATTCCCCCGGAAAGCGGAGTGAGCAGCTGTTCTTTTTCTTGCTGCGTCAGAAGTTCCATTTCTTCTATTTTGACAGACGGCTGCTGCAAAATTTGGTGAATGAGCTGTTCAAAATGTCCGCGAATCCGCTCTGCCTCTGATTGTCCATATTCATTTTGGTTGAAATCAAAATGAATGGTGAGTTGTTCGCCAGGGATGACAACTACATTAAAATCGTAATGAGTATGTTCTTCTATATGGAAATTCACGATATTTAAATCCGCAGCATCATGACCCTCTTCGACTTGCTGCCCTATCGGATAATTTTCAAAGATCATGATATGATCAATTAAGTTTTGCTTTTGTTCCGTTTGGGCCTGAATTTCGTATAAAGGATAGGTATCGTACGATTGGGAAGCCAGCGCGTTTTGTTGAACCATTTGCATCGTATCAGCAAAAGTGCTGTCTTCATCGCAGCGGATGCGAACCGGAATGGTATTGATGAACAGGCCGATCATCTGTTCCACATCAGGAATTTCCGCCGGCCTTCCCGACACAACACTGCCGAAGACAACGTCTGCGGACCCGCTGTATTTCTGTAATAAAACTCCCCATAACGTTTGGATCAACGTATTTAATGTAACCTGATGCTGATTTGCGATCTGCTGTAATTGTTTTGTCTGTTCGTGATTAAATCGGCAGATCACATTGGCATAGGCGTATTCTTTTTGTTCATGCTGCTCTATTTTATGAAGAAGCGTGGTTTCACCTTTATATCCTTCAAGATACCCGCTCCAGTACCGCTTTGCCGCTCCCTGATCTTGGCGGTCAAGCCACTCGATATAGTCGCTGTAAGGAGCTGCCGATGACGGTTCTGGTTCCCTGCCTTCCTGTAAGGCGCTATAATGATCAAACACTTCCTTCGTGATAAGAGACAGGCACCAGCCATCCATCACAATATGATGGAAGCTCCAAATCAAATGATATTTGCGGTCTTCCATACGGAAAATCGCTATGCGCATCAGCCGATCCCGAGCCAAGTCAAATCCTTTTGCCTTATCTTCTCTTTGATAGGCTGCGATTGCATCCTCGCGCAGGTGCTCCTCTCTATCACGCAAATCTGCAAAATGAATTTGCGGTGTTTGCGTTTTATAGACAATTTGTAAAGGAGTATCGTTCCAGCCGCTGTAAAAACGGGTTCTGAGCACGGCGTATGTTTCAAATAATCGTTCAAGGCTTGCTTTAAACCAATCAATCTTTAACTCTCCCTGCAAATCGAACGATGCTTGTTCAAAATAAGAACTTGAGGCCTCGTCCAGCAGGCTGTGGAAGAGCATTCCTTTCTGCATCGGAGTGAGCGGATACACGTTTTCAACCTCACCTGCATGCGGCAGTTGAATGAGGAGCTGATCCAATTCGTCAATGGACATGCCTTTTAACAAAATATCGCTTGGCGTCAGTTCCGATTGTTCTTTATGAACGCAATGCGTAATGATGGTCCGCAGGCGGCTTTGAATCGTTTCCGATAACCGCATGATCGTTTCTTTTGCGTACTGTTTGCTGCTGTAGCTGATCGTAAGCCTCAACCGGCCCTCGGTGATCATTCCGTTTATATTCAATACATACGGTCTTTCTTGATTTCCGCTTGAGTCTGAACCGCAAGAATAAGAAGATAATTGAACCCCATGCTGCTGTAAATCTTGGTCAAACTGTCCCAGGTAGTTAAAGCTGATCTCAGGATTGAGTTTCGATGGCATTCCGCCGCTTAAGTACCTTGCTATTCCATATCCGATCCCTTTATGCGGAATTTGACGCAATCCTTCTTTGGTCGTCTTGATATAATCAGAGATCTCTTTGCCCGGCTGCGCGTGCAGCACAACCGGATACAGACTTGTAAACCACCCGACCGTGCGGGAGATATCTATATCCTGTATAATCTGTTCTCGGCCGTGTCCCTCTAAATGAATCGGAATTTGTTCCAGTCCTGACCAATGCGATATGGAAAGACCCAGAGAAGTTAAGAGCAAATCGTTTATTTCCGTGTTATAAGCGCGATTCGCTTGTTTTAATAAGAGCTCCGTTTCCTCTTTCGTCCATTTCACAGCTGCTGTTTCACTGTCTTTTGCAGTTGTATGAGTTTCATGAAAATCTTTAGGCAGCGGTTTGACTTCGGTTTGTTCGATCTTTGTCCAATATTCCTGTTCTTGTTTTATGGTTTCACTTTGCGCGTATTCTGAAAGTCTCTTAGCCCATAATTGGAAAGAGTCTGTTTTTTGCGGCAGTTGAATCACTCGCCCGTTCTCGGCTTGCTTGTAGCCGCTAACGATATCTTCCAGTAAAATGCGCCATGAAATCCCGTCTACAATCAAATGATGGATGGCAATGAGCAAATGATCTCCATTTGCGCATTGAAACAACCCGGCTTTCATTAACGGCCCATCACTTAAACGCATACTGCTTTGTATCTCATCAGCTTTGGCTTCAATTGTCCGTCCCGGATCGGAATCTTCTTTCAGATTCAGGACGTCTAAGCGGTACAGTCCGCTTTGGGCGATTTCTTCATTCTGTGCCTCACAGCCATTTTCTGTAGTCCGGAACGTCATGCGGAGCGCATCGTGATGTTCAGCAAGCTTTTGCAGGGTTTGACGAAGCTGCGTTTCCTGAAAACCTTCCGGCGCATGCAGCATGACGGCTTGATTGTAATAATGCTGATCTGTCGTTATGTGATCAAAGAACCAATGCTGAATAGGAGTCAGGCTGACTTTTCCTTTGACCTCACCTTGATCGGCTATACGCAGATTCTGCTTGATATGCGGACTCAATTCTGCAATTGTTGCATATTGAAACAAGTCTTTGATTTCCATTTTGTATCCTTGCTGATTTAATCTGGAGGATACTTGAATGGATTTAATGGAATCTCCGCCAAGGTCAAAGAAATTATCAAGAATACTGACGTTTTCAGCGCCTAATACCGATTCCCAGGCAGAAACTAATATTTCTTCCGCTTTTGTTCGGGGAGCTTTATACTCTGCTCTGTCCTGCAGCTCGAAATCCGGAGCCGGCAGCCCTTTTCTGTTTATTTTTCCGTTAGAAGTTAAAGGCATTTCATCAAGCTCGATAAAATAAGCCGGAACCATATAACTTGCAAGGGTTTGAGACAATTGTTTCCGGAGCCGGGCTGCCGTTGTTTGCCCGCCGCTCACGTAATATGCACACAATTGTTTAAATCCGTGGACGTCCTCTCTGGCTGTAACGACAGCTTCCTTAATCGCTTCTTCTTGAAGCAGTGCCGCCTCGATCTCGCCTAATTCGATACGATAGCCTCTGATTTTCACTTGTTCATCTATTCTGCCCGCATATTCAATGTTTCCGTCCGCCAGCCACTTCGCCAAATCTCCGGTCTTATACATCTTCGCTCCGGGTTCAAACGGGTCATCGACAAATTTTCCCGCCGTTAATTCGGGACGGTTTAAATATCCTCTTGCCACACCGGCGCCGCTGATATAGATTTCTCCCGGGACACCGATCGGTGCGGGTTTCATATTTTCATCAAGAACGTAAATGCTCGTGTTTGCCGCAGCGGTTCCGATCGGTACCGATTCCCGCCTGTCCTTTGCGGCATCATAACGGTAAATCATGCAGCCGACAACGGTTTCCGTCGGTCCGTACTCATTGCATATTTCAATCCGGCCTTCGAACTGTTCATGAATGCTGCGGGCTAACCGGGTGCTTAAGTTTTCCCCGCCCACAATCATTCTACGGACAGCCGTTTGATCGGCAATGTTCATTTCTTTCAAAACCTGCAAATGGGCCGGGGTCAATTTAATGATATCCACCCTTGGGTCCCGCACAATCGATTCAAGCAGAGCTGTTTTATCCTCTCCGTCATAGACGATGATTGCATTGCCTGTGACAAGCGGCGTGAAAATAGAAGTCACCGTCAGATCAAAAGAAATTGACGAATACAATGGGAAGTTGGCTTTCTCGCCTTTTACATAAACCTCTTTCGCCCACCAAATATAATTGGTCAAGCCTCGGTGCTCGATTAGTACGCCTTTTGGCCGGCCTGTGGAACCTGACGTATAAATGACATATGCCAAATGGCTCGCATCATTTATCGGAGCAAGGTCAGAGTCATCTTGGTGATAAGAACTTTCATCATCAAGTAAAACCGTGGCGCCTTCATAGGCAAGCTGTTTCCTGACATCCCGCTGCATTAAAACGATTCCGGCTTGGGAGTCATCCAGCATATACCGGATGCGGTCTTGCGGATATTCCGGATCTATAGGGACATAGGCTCCGCCTGATTTTAAAACGGCAAGGATTCCGACCACCGATTCGATGCTGTTTCTTGTGATGATGGCTACAGGCTGATCCGCCTGCACTCCTTTCGCTCTTAACGTTCGCGCCAGGCGGTTGGCCCGCTTATTGAGCTCTCCGTACGTGAGCTGCCTATCCTTATCAATGACGGCTGCTTGATCGGGCGTACGCTGCGATTGCTCTTCAAATAATTGATGAACCGGCGTCTGCGGAAACGGCGCGGCCGTGTCGTTAAGCGTCTGCAGAAGGGTTTTTCTTTCGCCTTCCGTTAACAACTCCGCTTGATCCACCCGGATATCCGCATCTGTCACGACTTGATGCAGGATTTGCATGAAATGTTCCCGAACCCGCTCTATGCTTGCCCGCTCATACACATTTGCATTGTATTCAAAAGAGATGTTCATCTCGTCGCCCGGTATAACGGTCAAATTAAAATCGTAGTTGGTCTGTTCTTCCATTTGCACGTTGGAAATCGTGATGGATGTTCCGTTCTGGCGGCCTATACTTTCCATATACTGATCAACCGGATAATTTTCGAATATCATTAAATGTGTAATTAAATCTTGCTTTTGCGTTGTACGCGCTTGAATATCGTACAGCGGGTGCGTCTCAAATTGTTGAGACGCTACAGCCCTTTCCTGCGCCTCTTTCATAAGCTCAGCAAACGTTGTCCCGGCTTCACATCGGAACCGGACGGGAATGGTGTTAATGAATAAGCCGATCATGGTTTCCACGTTTGGAATTCCAGCAGGTCTTCCGGATACAACACTTCCAAACACAACGTCCCGGCTTCGGTTATATTTCTGCAGCAAAACCGCCCATGCCGTCTGCAGCAGCGTGTTCAGCGTGACATGATGCTTGCCTGCCGTCCGCTTCATTTTCGAAGTGAGATCGGAGCTTATGTCACACGTCACTTTTTCAGGAACGTATCGTCCGTCTTCCGCTGCATGGTGATCCTTAGGAAGGCCGGTTTGCTCCTCATATCCCTCCAAGTACTGATCCCAATAAGCCGTGGCCTCTTTCGCATCTTGCCGGCCAAGCCATTCAATATATTGACTGTACGGAGTAATTGATGATTGTTCAGGCTGCTTTTGCTGAAGCAAGGCAAAGTAATTCTCGAATATTTCTTTTGTAATCAGCGGCAGGCACCAGCCGTCCATCAAAATATGGTGGAAACTCCAGATAAAACGGTATGTTTTTTCATCCGTACGAAGGATGAATAACCGCATTAACGCGCCTTTTTCTAAGTCGAACCCCCGCATCTTATCTTCTCTGGCATACTGCTGAATCATCGCTTCTTTTTGTGATTCCTTCATCTCTCGTAAGTCATTGAATTGAAAACCGATTTTTTTCGTTTTGAATATGATTTGGAGCGGCTGATCCTTCCAGCCTCTGTAAAAATTCGTGCGGAAAATGTCATATTTTTGCGATAAGCCTTCCAAGCTTTTTGAAAATGAATCAATCTCCAGATCTCCATGCAGATCAAACATCGTTTGCTGAAAATAAGCACCTGAATTCGGATCAAATAAGCTGTGAAACAGCATGCCCTTCTGCATCGGCGTTAATGGATAAATATTTTCCGCTTCGCCTAATTCACGCGTCTGCTCCAAAAGCTGTTCCAGTTCGTCGATTGAGATGTCTTTTAACAGGATGTCACTTGGTGTGAGAGAAGTCTGCTTCCGGCTTACGCAATGTGCAATGACTTCTTGCAGACTTTCTTTCAACCCCCGGGCAAATTGCGCCATAGTAGATCTTTCGTATTGTTTGCTGCTGTAGCTCAGTGTCAGTGATAATGTCCCTTCGGCAATCATGCCGTTCAAATCAAGCACGGCCGTTCTCTCTTGGTTTTCGTTCATTGATAACCCTGTGGAAAAAGGCGAGATGCGCAAAGCCTGATGCTTCAGGTCTTGGTCAAATTGTCCCAAATAGTTAAACGATATCTCCGGATTCAGCTGCAGGCTGTCGGCTTCCGGATGCCCGGATATATATTTGATGATGCTGTAATTCATTCCTTTGTCAGGGATGCGGCGCAGCCCTTCTTTTACGATCTTGATCCGCTGCGACAGGTTTTTTCCGGCTTCCATCCTCAGGACGACAGGGTACTGGCTTGTGAACCATCCTATCGTGCGGGAAATGTCAGCATCCGGAATAATCGGTTCTCTCCCGTGGCCTTCCAAATTCACGACAATGTCTTCCGTGCCTGTCCACTTGTGAACGGCTAGCCCTAACGAAGTCAGCAGCAGATCGTTGATATCCGTGTTGTAGGCGCGGTTCGCATGTTTTAATAATTGCTCCGTTTCCTCTTTTGTCCATTGAATCGTCACTTCTTCGCTGTCTCTTAATAACGATCCTTCGCTGATAGTGTCCTTAGGCAATGGCTGAGGCTTTATACTTGAAAGCTCAGTCCAATACGCAATCTCCTCTTCCATATCGGTTTTTGCCGCATATTTGGACAATTGATCGGCCCAGAATGGAAACGAGTCTGTTTTTTGCGGGAGCTGGATCGTTTGTCCGCGTTCTGCCTGCTCATAACCGCTTGCAAAATCTTCGAGTAAAATACGCCAGGATACTCCGTCAATCAGCAAATGATGAATTGCAATCAGCAAATGATCTCCGTCCGGACATTGGAACAAACCGAGCTTCATCAATGGCCCTTTGTCTAATACCATGCTGCTTTGAATCTCATTCGCTTTATCGGCAATCGCTTGAGCCGGTTCGGTTTCCCCTTTATAATTCATCACTTCCAGATGGTATAGTTCACTTTCATCTGTTCCTGTAATTCGCGGAGCGTATCCATCCGGCGTTTTTTCAAAGATCATCCTCAAGGCATCGTGATGCGACGCGATCCGTTCCATCGTCCGGCGAAGCGGAGCCTCTTGAAAGCCTTCCGCCGAATATAACATGACGGCCTGATTGTAATGGTGTGCATGCGGCATTTTTTGCTCAAAAAACCAATGCTGTATCGGGGTCAGCTTGGTTCCGCCATTCACTTCTCCTTGATCAGCCACCCTGCTGACCGGTGCTACAAACTGACTAAGTTCAGCAATCGAGGGGTGTTTAAACAAATGCTTCATATCAACCTTGTATCCGGCTTGATACAATCTGGATGACACCTGAATTGATTTAATCGAATCTCCGCCAAAATCAAAGAAATTATCCAGAATTCCTATACGTTCTGCTCCTAATACTTCTTGCCAGATGGACGCCAGCAGTTCTTCTATTGTGTTCCGCGGGGGTATGTATTCGTTTTCCGTCCGCGTATTTTCGTCAGCAGCAGGCAAAGCTTTCAGATCAATCTTTCCATTGGAAGTGAGCGGAATGCGTTCCAAAGGGATAAAACGGGAGGGAATCATATAATTCGGCAGTTCCCGGGATAAGTCTTCTCTGAACTGCGCAGCGGTCAAAGAAGGCTCGCCGACATAATAGGCATACAATTGTTTGGCCCCGTCTGCGCCTTCCCGCGCGACGACTGCGGCTTCACGAACGTTTTCCAGGTTGAACATGGCTGCCTCTACCTCGCCGATCTCAATCCGGTAGCCGCGAATTTTCACTTGATGATCAATCCGCCCTAAATATTCAATCCGTCCATCTGGCATCCATCTGGCGAGATCCCCCGTTTTATACATCTTTTGACCAGGGACATGCAGATGCTCCACAAATTTTTCCTCCGTCAATTCAGGCCGATTGAGGTAGCCGCGGGCCACTCCCGCTCCTCCGACATACAGCTCTCCCGGTACGCCGATCGGCTGGATTTGATGGTGCGCTCCTAAAATATAAGCTTGATGGTTGGCCACCGGGCTGCCGATTGTGATCTGTTCATCAGCGGACTGAACAGGGTGAAATGTAGATACCACGCTGTTTTCTGTCGGTCCGTATTCATTATTGATCCGAATGCGAGGCTGCAGAGAATGCAGCTTCTCAACTGTATCTGTTTCCAGCTGCTCACCGCCTACAACAACATGCTGAACATGGATGAAATCCTCTCTGTTCATCTGTTCGATCATCGTTTTCAGAAGACGGGGAGAAGTTGAGAAATGAGTAATTCTCTCTTGTTTTATGGCATTTTGAATGGCGAAAGTTTCTTTATTCTCTTCATTAGGCAAAAGGTGCAAAGTTGCTCCCGAGATGAGCGGGCCGAAGAAATTTAAAATGAACGCATCAAAAACATACGGGTACAAGACAAGCACGCGATCCGCCGGAGAATGCTTAAAAAACGCCTTCTTCCATTGGAGCGAGTTTACAATGCCGCCGTGTTCAACCATGACCCCTTTCGGCTTTCCTGTAGTACCCGACGTATAAATGACATAGGCTAAATGGCTGTGTTCCGCTACTGGTGATAACAATGAGCAATCGGCATGGTATGATGTTTCATCATTCAAATCGATCACCGGTCCGTCAAAGGCGAGACTGTTTTTTAAATGATGCTGAACAAGGAGAACGTCTGCATCCGCATCATGAAGCAAATATTGAAGCCGCTCTTTTGGATATTCAGGATCCAGGGGCACATAAGCGCCCCCTGCCTTCCAAACGGCTATAATGGATACGATCATCTCTAATGAACGATCAGCGAGAATGGCGACTAACGTATCGGGTTGAACCCCGCAATTACGCAATGTTCTTGCCAAACGGTTCGCCTTCTCATTCAGTTCCCTGTACGTCAAATGGTCGTTTTTAAACTTGACGGCCGTATGCTCAGGCGTTCTTTCTGCCTGCTCTTCAAATAATTGATAGACTGTTCTGCTCCCGGAGAAATCTCTGATGGTGTCGTTAAAATCAAACAATAGCTTCTGTTTTTCCGCTTCCGGTAAGATCTCTGCCGTATGGATCGCGGCTTGAGGCTGAAACAGGATCACAGACAGCAGCTGATCCAAATGGGATACAATTTGATTGATATAGCGCTCATCGTACAGATTGCCGTTATAAAAAAGCTTCAAATGAATCCCGTTGTTCTCCAAATCAAAGTGAAACAGCGTATCGGTTGCAGTATCTTCTTTAAATTGCAAGGAATGAATTTCGTTAAGCGAAACGACGGTATGAATCAGAGGCATATGCTCGTCATTGTATTGCACGCTCAGATGCCGGACCATTTTTCTAAACGGCAGGTTTTGATTTTTCAGAGAATCATTAACGGCTTCTTTCAGCTGCCCGAATACGGTTTTAAATGTGCTCTCGTTTGAAAGCGTATTTTTTAAGAGGACAATGTTGTTAACGGCTGACTGGCCGGCTTTTTGCTTCGATACCGTCGGAATGCCAAGAATCAGGCTCGTTCGATCCGTATATTTATACAACAAGCATTCAATACCCGCCAATAAAATCAGATAGGCGGCCATATCGGAATGATTCGCCATTGTCATGATTCTTTGAGATACTTCCGGAGATAAGGAACGGCAGATGCATTTTTCCTGGTAGCCGGTACGGGCCAACGATGCTTTATCCGCTGCTTTAAAGTAAGGGAATGCGCTTAGGCCGTCTTCTTCATCAAACAGGTTTTCCCAGTACGTTTCTTGGTTTTTAAATACCGACATTGGAGCACCTCATTTTATATAATTTAAAGAAATAATGCTTTTCCCTAAAAGTTCAATTGAATAGAATCAAGCGCGTTCTCTTCTTCCTCATTGCTGCCGCTCAATCCGATATGTTCGATTAGAATGCTAGGCTGTTCCAAAATCGCCGATAGGATGTGTAAGTAGTCGTTTGATAAAACCTCGATTCTGCTTTTCTTAAACAGTTTTTTCGAATATTCAAACAGTCCGTGATAGTTGTCGCGGTCCGCCTGAATCGACAAGGTCAAATCGAATTTGGCAACCGGATGATGAAATGGATACGGCTTGAGTTGAAGGGAATCGAAAGTCAATTCAGCATGATCAAGATTTTGCAGCACAAACATCGTATCGAATAAAGGATTACGGCTTGAATCTTTTGGAAGATGCAGATGCTGAATTAATTCTTCCAATGGATAGTCTTGATTTTTATAGGCGTTCAGCATGTTTTCTTTTACTTCGTTTAAGTAGGCATCAAATGTTTTACGGCCCGCCGGGTGATTGCGAATGACTAACGTATTGACGAACATTCCCACGACCGGCTCTACATCCAAATGAGTCCGCCCGGCAGATGGCGTTCCTACGATAATATCTTCTTGTCCGCTGTATTTGGATAAAAGAATCGTATAGGCTGCCAATAAAATCATATACAGTGTTGCTCCTGTGTCTTCTTCCATTTGGCTTAAACGCTGTTTCAAGTGTTCGGGTATAAGAAATTCAAATGATTCGCCTTCGTAATCGCGTATGGCAGGCCGCTCATAATCCGCAGGCATATCCAGTACAGGAATATCACCGTGAAACTGATCCAGCCAATACGCTTCCTGGCTCTTGATGTTCCGTTTCTGAATGTCCGATTGCTGCCAAACTGCAAAGTCTTTATATTGAATAGAGAGCGGGTCCGGTTCGTTCCCCTCGTAGATTCGGCTTAAATCTTTCATCAGAATATTGACGGACACGCCGTCAGAAATGATATGATGCATATCAACCACAAGCACGTGCCGCGCAGGTTCAATTTCAATCAGTCCGGCCCGCATCAGGGGCGGTTTGGCTAAGTCAAACGCTTTGATGAAATCAAGCACACGGTCTTCCGCTTCTTCTTCGCTTGCTTGAATTCGTTCTATCGTAAAGTCGACGTTCTGATGAATACGCTGTGCCGGCTCGCCTTCATATAAATCAAAGCTGGTCCGCAACGCTTCATGACGCGCGATTAATTTTCGGAAAGCGGCGTTTAACCGTTCGGGATCGATCGTCCCTTCCACATTCATGGCACCCGTCATATTGTAAGTCAGCTCGCCGCCTTCTGTGTGACTTAACAAATACATCCGCCTCTGAGCTGAAGAAACCGGATAATATGGCATTTCCTTTGCAGCCGGAATCGGTACATATCGATTTTTGTCCATGTGTAACGCCTTGTCAGCCAATTGTTCAATGGTAGGAAACTTGAATATGTCTTTGAGAGACAGATTCACATCCAGCTCTTTGTGAATTCTGGCGGCTAAGGCAGCCGCTCGGATGGAGTTGCCTCCGAGATCAAAGAAATTATGTTTGATCCCCGCATGGCTTATTCCGAGCACTTCCTTCCATAAATCTGTCAGTTTGGACTCCGTCTCATTACCCGGCGGAACATATTCAGCTGTCTGCTGCAGACTCGCTTCTGGTGCAGGCAGTGCCTTACGGTTTATTTTCCCGTTGGATGTTAACGGCATATGCTCCAGATGGACAAAATAGGACGGAACCATGTAGTCCGGAAGCTGCGATGACAATTGTTCCCTAAGCTGCGCAGCCGCTATAGGCTTGTCGCTTACGTAATACGCGCATAATTGTTTTAAGCCGTCTTCTTCTTCTTTCACTGTAACCGCGGCTTTTTGCACCGCTTCCGCGTTATGCATTGCTGCTTCAATTTCACCAAGCTCGATTCGGTGTCCCCTGATTTTGACTTGTTCATCAACGCGCCCAATATATACAAGATTTCCGTCCTTCAATCGCTTAGCCAAATCCCCTGATTTGTACATCTTCGCTCCCGGGACATACGGGTTTTCAACAAATTTCTCTGCCGTTAAATCCGGGCGGTTCCAATACCCTCTGGCAACACCCGGTCCGCTGATATATATTTCGCCGATTACCCCGAACGGAACCAGGTTTCTGCTTGCATCGGCCACATAAATATCCGTGTTGGCAGCCGGAGTGCCGATCGGTACAAATTCCCGCTTGTCCCGTTCTGCGTCGAAGTGATAAATCATACATCCGACGACAGCTTCCGTCGGTCCGTATTCATTGAAAATGTCCAGCCGGCCTTTAAACTGCTCGCTGACACTTTTGGCCAGACGGGTGCTTAAATTTTCTCCGCCGACAATCATTTTCCGTATTGCGGTGCCGCCAGCGATATTCATCTCTTTGATGACGTGCAGGTGTGCCGGGGTCAATTTGATCATGTCTATTCTTGAGTCCCGCATAATCTCAGAAAGCACAGCGCTTTTGTCTTCGCCGTCAAAGACAATGATGGTATTTCCCGTAACCAGCGGTGTAAATATCGAGGTCACAGTCAGATCGAAAGAGATGGAAGAGTATAATGGGAAGTTGGTTTTCTCACCTCTTACATAAACCTCTTTCGCCCACCAAATATAATCAGCCAGTCCCTGATGCTCAATGAGTACACCTTTTGGATTTCCCGTGGAACCTGACGTATAGATCATGTAGGCCAAATCATGCGCATCGCTGTCCGGTTCAAGATTCGAGTGATCCCCATGGTATGAGTTTTCCTCATCCAAAAGCACAATGTCACCATCATACGGTAATTGATCCAGCAGGCTGCGCTGTGTCAACACAACCTCCGCCCTTGAATCTCTCAGCATATATTGAATCCGATCTTCCGGATATTCAGGATCAATGGGCACGTATGCGCCGCCGGCTTTCAGAACAGCCAAAATTCCGACAATCAGCTCGATCCGATGCGGGCAGATGATGGCAACGAATTGATCCGCTTGTACGCCTTTTGTCCGTAACGTCCGCGCCAATCGGTTCGCCCGTTCATTGAGCTGTCTGTACGTATACCGCTCATTGCCAAAAATAACGGCTTCATGATCGGGACTCTGTTCCGCCTGCATTTCAAACCACCGATATACCGTTTCCTTATGCGGATACGGCGTCTTTGTGCCATTACACTCCGTCAGCAGTTGATGCCGTTCGGTTTCAGACAGCATAGGAACGGAAGACAATGTCATCTCCGGCTGCTCAACAAGACTGTTTAAAATGGCGGTATAGTGTCTGGTGATCTGTTCAATGGTGTCTTTTGTGAATCGTCCCGGTTTATAATCAAAATGCATCTCTATCTGTTGACCGGCATCTTCGATCGTAAGCATCAAATCATATAAAGAGACCCCTGGATTTCGTTCTTTCACTTTAAATGTACATTCATTGTGCCGGATTTCATGAAATTCAATGTTTTGAAACACAAACATCGTGTTAAACAGAGACTTTCCGGTTGTTTCCCGCTGCACATTTAATTTCTCCACAAGCCGGTCGAATGGATAGTCTTGGTTTTCGAAAGCGTCAAGCGTCTGCTGCTTTACTTCTTCCAGATAATCCGTAAACGTTCTATTGGCGTGCGGCTTCGTCCGGATTCCGATGGTTTGTATGAAAATACCGATGATTTTTTCGATATCCGGATGATTTCTTCCTGAAGCAGGCGTGCCAACGACAATGTCTTCTTGTCCCGTATATTTATGAAGCAGCACATTATAGGCGGCCAGAAGCACCGTATAGAGAGTCGTTTCCGCCTTTTGCGCTAAATCTTGAAGCGAACGGATGACATCCGGCTGTAAGGAGCATGTCACACGCTGTCCCTCAGAAGACCGTTCTGCCGCATTGGAACCGTCTGTCGGAAGGTCAAGGATGGGAATTTCGTCTTGAAATTGTTCCAGCCAATATGTCTCCTGCCGCTTCATGGCATCGTCATTCAGCCGTTGGTTTTGCCATTCTGCGAAATCTTTATATTCAAATTCAATGTCCGGTAATGGTTTCTGATGATATAAAGCCAGCAATTCATTTGTAAGGATGTTGACGGAATAACCGTCCGAAATGATATGATGCATATCGATGAGCAGTTCGGCCTGCTCGTTTTCAATCTTGATCAGCTCCGCACGAACTAACGGAGCTTGGTCCAGGCGGAACGGTTTTACAAACCGGTCTGAATAGGCATCAAATTCGTCCCGGCTCATTGTCCGGACATGAACGTTAAAATCAACTTCGTTTTCAAGTTTCTGAACGATATCGCCATCTATAATGTCGAAATACGTGCGAAACGCTTCGTGCCGCTGCATCACTTGTTGAAGAGATGAGATCAGGGCTTGCTCATCGTACTTCCCTGTTATTGAGATGTGGCCGAACATATTTTGCGCCAGCTGATCCGGTTCCAGTTGGTGCAGGAAATATACTCTTTGCTGCGCCGGCGATGTCGGGTAATACGCTTTTTTCTCGGCAGCCTTCATCGGGAGGTGCACGACTTTCATTTCGTTCTGAATGAAACGTGCTAATTCCTTAACAGTCTGGTGATTAAAAAATTGTCCGATTGAAACCTTTTGATGAAATGTCTTCTGAACTTTGGAAAGCATAAGCGTCGCCTGGAGTGAGTTTCCTCCCAGAGCCAGGAAGCGATCTGATCTGCCAACCCGTTCAAGGCCGAAAAGTTCCTCCCAAATCCGCGCCAGCTGCCGCTCCGTTTCATTTACCGGCGCCTCGTAGGCTTCAGTAAAATTTGCCGTATTGCTTCCTATTGAAGAGACCCGCTTCTGGTGTTCGGCGTAAAGTGCTTGTAAATCATGCTGTTCTTCATCGGAAAACATCATCATGGCGTCAAGAGGGATTGAATCTCCCTCAACCATTTTTTGCAGCAATTTTGTAAAACCCGCTCCCCACTTTTTCATGATTTCCAGACTGATGACGTTCGTATTAAAGTCGAAATCAAGAACATATTCTTGATGCGCGTCTGTTATGTTAAGAAATAAATCGTAAAGGGTGCATTTTACCGGGTATGCAACGGGCTCCGCTTCCGCCTTTCCGAAATGCAGCTTTCGAAAAGGCCTGTCTAAATTAAAGATAATACGCATATCCGGCACTTGATCGTGCGGAAGCTCTCTGGCCACCAGTGTCATCGGGACGGCTTGGTGCCGCATTGCAAGATTCACGCTTTCTTTCATACTGCCAAGATAACCGGATAAAGTGCTTTCTGAAGAAGACGTGTTCTTCACCGGAATCATATTAACGCAATTTCCAATCAGATCATGCTGTTTCATATGCGATTGACCTGCTGCGGGGACCCCGATCACAAGGCCTGACTGTTTGGTAAGCCGGTGCAGAAAAAGATGAAATGCACCCAGCATCGTCACAAATACGCTATTTTTCATCTGAATGCTTAATGACCTTAAAGCCTCGCTCAATGGCCGTCCAAGCCTGACGGTACACCGGTCTCCCTCATACCCGTTCGGATAACGGACAGAAGCTGTGCTTGGCAGAATTGGCTGCTGTATCGGTTCAGAGAAATGACGCCGCCAATAACGGACCCCTTCTTCATAATGGCCGCTGTCAATCTGTGCCTGCTGCCAGTCTAAGTATTGGCGAAACGAAACATCTGCCTCTTTCGGCGAAATCGGTTTTCCTTGTACTATTGCCGCGTAGTTGCTCTCCAGTTCTTGAACAAAAACGGCGATTGACCATCCATCGGCAATGATATGATGGAACGTGAGCACAATCAGATGTTCATTGTGAGCCGATGTAAGCACATGGATTCTAAACAAAGGCTTTTGTTCATGGAAATGAAACGGCCGCTTGGCATCTTCTGTCAGCCATTTTTGGATTTCCGGCTCCCGATGTTCATGCGGGAGACCGGTAAAATCAATGACAGGTATATCTATATTCATCCGTTCCTGCACTTGCTGTTCCTCGTCATCGGGATGAATCACCGTACGTAAAGCTTCATGACGGTCAACGATATGCCGGACGGCTTGTTTTAATGGCGTATACTGCAGTTCGCCCTTCACTTTCAGCATAATGGACTGGTTTAAAGCGGCGGAAGCTTCATTCCCGTAATGGGATGCCATAACCAACTGCTTTTGTTCAGGTGAAAGCTCGCGCGTCCCGGACTTTTTACGGCCTCCGCCATCAGGGGAATCCGGACCTTCCGGAATAAATCCGCCTCGGCGAAGATCCTCCACCGTGTCTTTCACCGCTTGAATAATATTTTCGATATCATCCGCGGTATGCGCCGCAGACAAGAAGCAGTTGCGTCCCTCCCATACATAGACCCCTTTATAGTTGAGATGGTAAAAGAACAAGTCATTATCAAGCGATGAGACAAACCGGAATAAAGAACCGAATCGAACCATGCGGATAGGCACTTGTGCTTGTTCGAAGCAGTGATTCAGCTCATCGACCAGGTAGGCTGTTTGTTGATTAAGTTGCTCATACAGATGTTCTCCCTCGGTTTGTAAATGGCGAAGGACGGCTAATGACATCCTCATGGTAAGCGGGTGAGTATTGAAGGTGCCGGCCACAAACGTGCGCTTCGCCTCGTCTTGCGGGTAGGAATCGTCCCCATACTGCCAGGTACCCCCGTCGATCGCATTCATGAACTCAGCTTTTCCGGCAACTACCCCTAACGGCTGTCCGCCGCCGATGATTTTTCCGTAGGTCACTAAATCAGCCTGAATGCCGAACCATTCCTGTGCGCCGCCAAGACCGATCCGAAATCCGGTAATAATTTCATCCATAATCAGAGCTGTTCCGGATTGCTGCGTGATCGCCCGCAATTCTTTCAAAAATGCCTGCGGCTGCAAATCCGGTCTGCGGCTTTGTACCGGTTCCACCAGTACGGCTGCCAATTCATCACCAAGACTGCGGATCACATCCAGCGAATCGGGATTGTTGTAATGTAAAATAATCAAATCATCCATAAAGCTCTGCAGTATACCCGGAGCCAGCGGATTCGCAGACGCAGCCCCGCCTTTTGTGCCGGCAACCCCTAATACGCCGTCAAACGTGCCGTGATAAGATCCCGAGAACGCCACGACTTTCTTTCTTCCTGTCGCCGCCCGCGCCAAACGCAGGGCAACCATGACGGCCTCTGTTCCGGAATTATAGAAAGCGACCCTTTCCACTCCGGTACATGTGCGGATCCGGTCGGCAACTTCACCGGCGACATCTGACATCGGGCCGAGCGGAGGCAATGATGAACGGGTTGAATCATCGATAACCTGTGTAATAAAGGAAGGATGATGCCCGAAAAGGTTAACCCCGAATCCCATGGTGATATCGATATATTCATTTCCGTCAATATCCCACATTTTAGAACCGTCAGAACGTTCGGCGATAATCGGGTATACGATTTCCTTCCAATACGAACGGAAGCTGGACAAATTGCGGTTGTTTGCATGAGCAAATCGGGTATTGTCCGTATATTGTTTGGAACCTTTCGTTTTATCTGCGTATTTCTTGATGAAATCTTCTAAGTATTGTTTTTGCCGTGCGGTATAGTGTCCCTGATCATTCAGGTTCTGAGGCTGGAAAGGAACATAGGGTTTCGCTTCTTGAGCCGCTTTCTGTTCTGCAATGACGGTCGGAGGCCCCTGCTTGACAGAAGGAATTGATTTCTCTTGCGCTTTAGCGTATTCTTTCTCATCGGAATGATGTCCGCTGTTTCTCAACAAATTAAAGCTATTTAATTGAGCTTGCAAGGTATCCTGAATTAATTGATTCTGAGAAGCGATGATTTTTTCGAGCATATGCTCTTGATGACCTTCTCTGCGATCCGATTCAGACTGCGCTTCTGAAATGACCTGTATTTCCTGCGCCGGAACATTCTCTTGAGGCGGAGCGGATGCAAAGGACGATGGAACGGTATCAGCCAAGTAATCTATGACACTTTGAAGGTTGGTCAACGTATCAAAAAAACGATCCATCGGGATGTCTACCCCAAATTCGTCCGCGATGGCTTTTTTGACCTGTGACAGCATGATAGAATCCATTCCGAGCCCGATAAAATGAGCATTCAGATCGAGTTCCTCTCCCCTGATCCCCGAAGCATTGCTGATTACAGTTTTCAGGAAGGATTCAATATGCGCCTTCGATTGATTGATATTCAATGCCGCTTCTCCTCTCTTTTCGCCCTCGTTTAAGCGCAACTGGTCAGCTTCAGCCCAGCATCGGCTCCGTTCAAACGGATACAGGGGCAATGGCGTCTTTTGTACAGTTTCACCGGAATAAAGCGCGCGCCAATCGATAACGGCTCCTTGCACAAATAATTCGGCTGCGCGATTCAGCCATGTGATCCGTTCATCTTGCGTACGTAAACGCTGCTTAATCAGAGCGGCTGCTTGTTGATTCAGCTCTTCTTTATGAGCAGGCAGCATTTCCTTCATATTCTTGTAACCGATGTATACACCGGGAAGGTTTCTGTCTCCCTGAATCAGGCGGGTCAGCTTATCCGATAGTTCTTGTTTACCGGATACAATCATGGCAATGCCATGATCCAAATGAGCCCTGCCCGTACTGGCTGTATAACAAATGGACTTTAATGAAGCTTGGCTGTCATCCGATACAAATTGCCGGTACTGCTGTGCGAGTTCATAGAGTGATTTTTCAGTATGAGCGGATAAAACAAATAGGTGCGGCCCATGTTCATCCTCGGGCGCATACTCACTTTGAGAAATATATTCTTCCAGTACCACATGAGCGTTCGTTCCGCTAAAGCCAAATGAGCTGACTCCGCCTCGCAGCGGCTCATCACCCGATGTGAACTCCGAAACTTCCTGATTCACATAAAATGGTGATGAGTGAAAATGAATGAGCGGATTAGGTTCATTAAAGTGCGCTAACGGCGGATTTTTCTTGTGATTCAGCATGAGGACAGATTTGATCAGTCCGACGATGCCTGCCGCTTCAAACAAATGACCGATGTTCGATTTAACAGAACCAATCGCACAAAATTGTTTTTTTGCCGTATACTTTTCAAACGCTTTACAAAGCCCGTTAAATTCAACCGGATCGCCGAGCTTCGTCCCGGTGCCATGCGCTTCGATGAAAGACAGTGTTTCAGGGGCAATGCCCGCGTCTTTCCAAGCCGTCTCAATGACCTCAGTCTGAGCTGCCGGATTCGGTGCTGTAATCCCGGCGGTTGTTCCGTCTTGATTCATCGCGCTTCCCTTGATTACGCCGTAAATATGGTCTCCGTCGCGAACAGCATCCTGCAAAGGTTTTAGCAGGACTGCGGCCGCGCCTTCACCTGTGCCCGTTCCGTCTGAATCTTTGCTGAACGTTTTCGTGTACCCGTCCGAAGATTCCATATCAAGTCCGATACAGATCGGCAAGAGCGATGTCCGGATACCGCCGGCAAGAGCCATTTCACAATCGCCGGACATTAAAGATTTACATGCCATATGAACGGCGGCAAGCGATGAGGAGCATGCCGTATCCACTGTGACCGCCGGCCCTTTTAAATTTAAGAAATAAGCGATTCGGCTGGCTAGCACGGAAGGGAGATTGCCCACGATATATTGATGAAGTTCCTCCGGATAATTCGCAGAAAGGAGACGTTCATAATCGTAGCCCACCTTCGAGTACCCTGCATATACCCCGACTCGGCTCCCGTTCATGCTGCCGCCGGCATAGCCCGCATCTTCAATCGCATGCCATGCAGACTGCAAAAACAGTCTTTGGTTAGGGTCCATAAACTGAGCCGTTTTAGGAGCTAAACCGAAGAACGAATGATCAAAGCGGTCGATTTCATCTAAATAGCCGCCCTTCACAAACTGATTCTCATTGAACTCGCTTTGGATGGACTTTAAATAATCCGCCGCATCTTTCAGCCGGGATTCGGGGTATTCTCGAATGCTGTGCTCACCTTTTTCAAGCAGATTCCAAAAATCACTTTTCGTTGACGCTCCCGGGACATTGAGCGACATCCCGATAATGGCGATATCTTTCGGTGTCACATGGCTTGGTTTCGCTGCCGCGTCCTGCTTGATTTCAGCCCGGCTTTCAGACAGATATACCGCTAAATCAGTGATAGAAGGATACGTAAAGAGATCTGAAACGGAAAGCTCGCGTCCGAATTTCTGTTCTATGCGCTCGGCAATCTGCGATAACTGTAATGAATTTGCTCCCATATCAAAATAACTGTCAGCGAGGTGAACCTTTTTTCCATCGAGCACTTCGGAAAAGATAGACAGCAATTCCGTTTCTATCTCATGAATGGGTGTCTGTCCGGATGTTTCCGGGCTGCTCTCCAAACATTCATTGATGGCGGCAGACTCTGTTGAAAAATTCCCTGCCTCATACTGTCTGGCAAGTTCGTAGCGTTTAACCTTTCCGCTGGTTGTTTTAGGGAGTTTTCGGATCGGAAGGACTTCTTTTATGCTCCAGCCGCCCCGCTTGTACAAATGCTTTTTTATCTCTTTGACAAGCGGTGCGAATTTTTCAGGTGATTTTTTGTAAACAACAAAGAGCACGATTTCTCCGCTTTGTGTCTTTTGATCATATACACCGCAGGCGGCAACCCTTCCTAAGTCAACCTCTTCCATTTCAATCGCGACCCGTTCAATATCGTGCGGGTAGATATTTTTTCCGTTCACGAAAATAATGTCCTTTTCTCTTCCGGTTACGACTAAGTTACCACTTTCACTAATGAATCCGAGGTCTCCCGTTTTTACCCAGCCGTCAGAAGTCAGCACTTTTTCCGTACTCTCTGGGTTGTTATAATACCCTTGCGTCACATTGTCTCCTTTGATCTGGATATGGCCGATGATTCCGTCTTCTACTCTTTCATTTGTTTCATCGGAGATCCGAAGCTGACAATAGTCAATAGGTTGTCCCACCTCGACGAATGAAGCGCAATTTTGGTCCTCTTTGCTGACGTTTACAGCTCTTTCACCAAGATTTAAATAGTCACGATGCAAATAAACGGGAACGAATTCTTTACCTATTTTAGAGAACGCTGCGCCAACCGAAGCTTCCGCTAAACCGTAAACATTCAAAATGGCGGATCTTTTCAGATTGAATGCTGCGCATCTTTTCAAAAATTCGTCACACAGCTCCGGCAATATCGGTTCTGCACCGTTTGCGATGACCTTGATGTGGGATAAATCCCAGTCTGGTTCGTTTTTCAGAAATTTAAGGAAGTAGTTGTACCCGAAATTAGGAGATGATAGAATACTGGCTTTATGTTCATGAGCTTTTTTCATCCAAAGAATAGGTCTGCGAATAAATAACTCTGTAGGCATTAGATTTTGATTGATTCCGGTTATGAAGGGAACAAGGTGGCAGGCGATGAGCCCCATATCATGCGTTAAAGGCATCCATGATAAGAAAGAGTCTTTCGAATGAACGTGTAGGGCAGTCCCAATGGCGCACGTGTTATGTATTAAGTTGTGATGCGTTAACATGACTCCTTTTGGATCTCCTGTTGATCCGGAAGAAAATTGGATAAAGGCGAGTTCATCCGCATCAGGTTCATAAAATGAAGCGGGGTAATCGTAGATTTGATCTTGAATGACGTCAGATTTTTCGTTTAATTGATGATGGAAATCCTGTAAATCGTGTTCTGCAGCGTATTTCTTTATTTTGTCCAATACTTTTTCAGAGGCAATCAGAAAGGGATGATTTAATATATTCCAAATGCGCCAGACCTTCAGTTTATGGTCATCATCTTCTCCGATACTGACCGGAACCGGGATCATTCCTCCTAATATACAAGCCCAAAAAGCAACGACAAATGATTTGTTTTCTTGGATTTGAAATACAATTTCCTGCTTCGGCTTAATGCCGAGATGCTGTAAATAGCCAAGATACCCTTGCGCCTCTTCAAACAATTGGCGGTAAGAGACAACCGTCTCGTTTTTATCGGATTCGATAAAACGGATCCCGCGATCAGAGATACTGCTTCTTTCCCGAATGACATCTACTAAGGTTTGGAATTGACTGGTATACATAGGTCCCCTCCTGGGCGCTTTATTTTAAAATCCGCAATTCTTCCCAAGCCGGAAGCTGTTTAGCTTCACAAATTAATTTGCATAAATGGATCGAATGTTCGAGTTCTTGTTCTGAAAGCACGTCTTCATGCCTTTTCATTCTCTCTTTCAGCTCTTGGATTTGCGTAAATAATGGCGTCGTCATAGTGGAATAAGCCGCTGAATCCTTGTTGTAATTTCGCGCAATGACGGATTGAATCATCAATTTATTCAGTTGTTTTTTGCGTAAATGGACAATATGTTTCTTTCTTTCCGTTGAATTGGAAAGCGGGGGAACATCAGATGTCTGTCCTAAGGGATAAGGTACAATGTGATTCGTTGTTTTTCTCAGCAGACCGGCTAAGACATTGTTCGGACCCATTTCGATGACTTCTGTGACTCCATGTAAAAGCAAGTAATGCATCGATTCTGTCCATCTAACCGGCATCGTCATGTGCTGCTTGAGATGTTCGCTGATCGAATTTCCGCTGCTGTAAGGGCGCGCGGTGACATTTGAAATGATCGGCCATACGGCATCCCGGAAGGAATACCGGTGTAATACAGTCTGGAATTGTTCGGAGGCTGATCGTATCATCGAACTGTGAAAAGGCGCACTGACATTCAAATAAGTGTATGCCGCACCCTTTTCCTCCGCCATCTTGATGACACGTTCCACAGCTTGCCGGTGTCCGGAAATCACATGCTGCTGTTCTGAATTCATGCAGGCTACACCTGCCGGAAAGTCTTCCGTCGATACTTTCGAACATATTTCCTGCAAGGTTTGGAGAGAGAGCTGTGTCACGGCGGCCATCGTCCCCTGCTGATGGGGATCCGCATTTTGCATAAGAATTCCCCGCTCCCTTACAAGTGTAACGGCATCCTGAAAAGAAAGGGCGCCGGCACAGACAAGCGCTGAATATTCGCCTAAGCTATGGCCTGCCAGGAAGCGGGGCTTCACCCCTATTTCCTGCATATACACTTGAAAAGCAATCACACTGACCGTTAAAATAGCGGGCTGCGCGTTCATTGTCTTTGTCAATTCATTCATATCTCCGTTAAAACACAGTTTTTTTACATCCAAGGAGATCGCATCGCTCGCTTCTTCAAACAATCTCTTTGCGAGCACAAAATCATTCCAAAATTGTTTGCCCATTCCTACAAATTGAGACCCTTGTCCAGGAAATAAAAAGGCAAGATTGTTCATGAGATTCCTCCGATCATATTGAACAGGGGATACAATATCCTACAAAATATCCCTTTATCTAACATCCTAGCATGATTATAACAAATGTGTATAGAATACTTTCGGAGGAGTTATTGTTCGTTTTCACAAACGAATTAGATATATTTATTCATAAAATAAAACATGGGGATTTCACCGAAAATCAGTCTTAAAGAGAGATGATGAAAGCCGGGGTGGAGCCTGTTACCGGCTCTTCTTCACTTCGGACGCGCTCTTCATGTTTCATATGTTTTAGGGCTATTGGCATTATTGTGTCAGAAATTACATATTTTCTATTTATTGTAAAAAATCATTTGTATATCTGTGAAAGATTGTAAACTGATTGCGCTTGATTATAAATGTGGTGCAAGAGATGGATCTGGATGGGGAAAATCCGCAAGGACGAAATACGCCGCAGAACATGCGAATGACCCTGCCCGGATACCGATTGACGCAGTAAATCGGCCTATTGAGTGAACAAGGTTTTCAGGCATAAAAAAACAGCCGTTCAGAGCGGCTGCTTTTTTAAAAAGTATAAGAACTATTGAGCGGTATACCCGCCATCCATGACTACGGCCTGACCTGTGACCCCTTTTGCTTTGTCGCTGGCCAAAAATACGGCGTAATCAGCGATTTCCTTCACTGACAGCAGCCGTTTTTGGGGAACGAGCGGAAAGATGACGTCCTCAAGCACCCGCTCGTACGGTACATTCCTTGTTGCGGAAATGTCCTTTAACTGATTGCGGACAAGCTGAGTGTCCACATATCCCGGACAAAGCGCATTGACGGTAATACCGTCAGCCGCGCCTTCAAGTGCGCCGACTTTCGTTAAACCAATGACGCCGTGCTTGGCGCTGTTATATGCCGCTTTCCCGTGAAAACCGATCAGTCCGTTGACAGACGCCATATTAATGATTCGACCGAATTGCTGTTTTTTCATAATGGGAAATGCATGCTTCATTGCGATAAATGGCGCAGTCAGCATGAGACGAATGAGCCGTTCAAACTGTTCGGTGGGAAATTCCTCGATGGGCGCGACATGCTGAATGCCCGCATTATTCACAAGGATATCGAGACGTCCGAATTGTTTCTCGACCGTCTGCAGCATATCGGCCACTTGCTTTTCATTTGTTACATCGCATGTGATGCTGACTGCTTCACAGCCTTCATCTTTCAGTCTTGCCGCCGCTTCTTTCCCCGCTTGTTCGTTTACATCAGAGATGATGACGGCTGCTCCTTCACGGGCGAATTCTTTTGCGATTTCAAGCCCGATTCCTCCGGCTGCTCCTGTTACAACGGCTGTTTTTTCAATAAGCAATGAATGCATGACGGCACCTCCTCATTTTGGTCTGACCCCGTTTTTTAACGACTGGCTGACAGTAAAATGACCTTCTGTTTTCTCAAAGACCTCCTCCATTGTTACACCTTCCTGCAGTTCGGTGAGCGTCATACGGCCATCATGAAAATCGAATACAGCCAAATCTGTGATCAGCCGATCGACCACCTGCCTGCCGGTTAAAGGCAGCGTACATTCCGTTCTCACTTTAGATTCCCCATATTTATTAACGTGCTCCATAATGACAATAATCCGTTTTGCTCCGTGGACCAAGTCCATGGCGCCGCCCATTCCTTTGATCATTTTTCCTGGGATCATCCAGTTCGCCAAATCTCCCCGTTCGGACACTTCCATCCCGCCGAGGATCGCTACATCAATGTGGCCGCCGCGAATCATGGCAAAGGATTCGGCACTGTCAAAATACGAGGCTCCCTTTACTTCGGTGATGGTTTCTTTTCCCGCGTTGATCAGATCGGGGTCCTCCGTTCCTTCCGCCGGATAAGGCCCGATCCCGAGCAAGCCGTTTTCAGACTGAAGCAGGACGTTATAATCATTCGGTATCTCATTGGCTACAAGCGTCGGCATCCCTATCCCCAAGTTCACATTCATTCCGTCCTTAATTTCCTTTACAGCCCGTTTGATCATTCGTTTTCTGCTATCTCTCATTCTGTCAGCCTCCTTTATCATGCTTGCCGGACGGTGCGGCGTTCAATCCGTTTTTCATGAATCCCGCCGAGCAGCACGTGCTGCACAAAAATACCCGGCGTATGAATTTGATCCGGATCAAGCTCTCCGGCATCGACGATTTCTTCAGCCTCTGCAATCGTCACTTTGCCTGCCATTGCAGCGAGCGGATTGAAATTTCTCGCCGTCTTTCTGAACATCAGGTTGCCCAGAGGATCGGCTTTCCAGGCCTTTACGATGGCGGCGTTCCCTGTAATCCCTTTCTCCAGAAGATAGGTGCGTCCGTCAAATGTCTTATGTTCTTTTCCCTCGGCTACTGATGTTCCGACGCCCGCAGGTGTGTAAAACGCCGGAATGCCCGCCCCTCCCGCGCGAATTCTTTCTGCGAGCGTTCCTTGGGGCACCAATTCGACTTCCAGCTCTCCGCTTAAAAACTGCCGTTCAAAGGTTTTGTTTTCTCCCACATAGGATGCGACCATTTTTTTGATCTGCCGGTTTGCAAGCAAGAGGCCTAACCCCCAATCATCAACACCGCAGTTATTACTGACAACGGTCAAGTTTTTTACGCCGCTGTCCCTGATCGCGAGAATTAATTGTTCCGGAATGCCGCACAGGCCGAAGCCTCCTGCGATGAGGGTGTCTCCGTCCTTGATCAGTGCAGCAGCATCTTGATAAGAGTCCATCACTTTTCCTTTTCCCATATTCGTTTCCCCTTTCTGTTTTGGCTACACAAGGCCCGTCAGACTGTAAATGGCGATGATGACAAACACAGCGGCTGTTTTAATGACGGTAATGGCAAAGATATCCCTGTAGGATTGGCGGTGGGTCAACCCGGTGACCGCGAGCAGCGTAATGACGGCGCCATTATGCGGAAGAGTGTCCATCCCGCCGGAGGCCATCGAGATCACCCGGTGCATGACCTCCGGCGGGATGTGGAATGTATTGATTGCTTCTGTATACGCTGCTGACATCGTGCTTAAAGCGATGCCCATTCCTCCTGATGCCGATCCTGTAATCCCGGCAAGCGCAGTGGTCGTCACCGCTCCGTTGACGAGCGGATCTGTAAACGTCTGCGATATGCCGCTGCTGACCATTTTAAAGCCGGGAAGCGCCGCAATGATGCCGCCAAATCCGTATTCGGCTCCTGTATTCATCGACGCCAGCAAGGCACCCCCGATGCCCTCATTCAGTCCTTCTTTCAAATTGAAGAGGACTTTTTTCCAATCGAACAAAATCGTGGTCATGATTCCGATGAACAGTGCGAGTTCGACTGACCAGATCGCAGTGACGGAGGAAAGGTCAATCTTCCCGAACGCTTCTAAGCCGAGCGGCGCAAAATCAAATCCGTCAGGGTACCAATGCGGGAGCCACATCGTGAAGCATTTGTTCATGACTCCCACAAGGATAAGCGGAACAAAGGCGAGCACTTGCCGCGCGGGGCTGGGTTGCGGTAAAACAGGCGTATGTGTTTCATTAGCCAGACTTGAGGATTCCTCTGCAGCGGTAACTTCAGATTGAAATCCAGCATAGCCTTCTCCGGCATTGGCCGCTTTTTTGCGCCGGGATTCTAAATAAATCATTCCGGCCGTAAGCACAAATGCTGCACCAATCAGTCCGAGCCAGGGAGCGGCATAAATGTTTGTTTTAAAAAAAGCGGTCGGAATGACATTTTGAATTTGCGGTGTGCCGGGAAGCGCATCCATTGTAAATGTAAAGGCGCCCAATGCAATCGTACCGGGTATCAGACGCTTGGGAATATCAGCTTTAATAAATAGGTTTTTAGCAAACGGATAAATGGCAAACACCGCTACGAAGAGACTGACGCCGCTGTACGTTAAAATCGCACCCATTAAGACGATGGCTAGAATGGCTCTTTTTGCTCCCACAAGCTTGACGATTGTTTTTGCAATCGACTCAGCGAGCCCGGATATTTCAACAACCTTGCCAAAAACGGCCCCTAAAAGAAATACGGGAAAATATAGCTTAATAAATCCTACCATCTTCTCCATAAATATATTCGAGAAGAAAGGAAGTACGAAGCTTGGATCTGTCAGGAGCACGGCAAACAGCGCACAAATCGGGGCGAATAAAATGACTGAAAAGCCCCGGTAAGCCGCAAACATCAGCATGCCTAATGCCAATAAAATAATAACAATGTCCACAAATCCCCCTCTTTTCTGCTTAATATTAGTAAGCGCTTACAAAAAATCGAGAAAATAAAGCAAAAAACATGCCGGTTTTGCACAGTTTCTGAGGCTGAAAAATGTGCATCATGGTGAATGTTCCGTTTTGGCGAAAGAAAGGGAGACTCTTGCTGTATTAGATTGATTGGCTGAGCAGTGAGTTTTTTTAGGGATAGTGAGATGGATCAGAGAGGATTTTTGCTTTATAAATATGTATTCTTTTTTCTTTCATTTATTTCCTGCAAGAGGAACCGATAAAATCCGGCCCTCCTGCATGGTCATTCAGCCAATGACAACCGGGAGCTCTTTGAGCGACCTAAAACCAATGAGCTTGCGGTATTCAAGGCGGTGTGCAGCCAGCCGAAGCTTAGGCATCCGCTCAAACAGTGTAAGAATTGCAATTTGTGCTTCGATGCGCGCTAATGAGGAGCCTATGCAAAAATGGGCGTTCTTTCCGAATGCAAGATGCGGGTTCGGCTTTCTTTGGATATCCATTTTGTGAGGTTGATCGAATATGCTTGGATCGCGATTGGCTGCCCCTAAAAGGATATATACCTGCTCTCCTTTTTTTATGGTCTTCCCATTTATTTCGCAGTCTTCTGAGGCGGTGCGTGCCGTCAGCTGCGCGGGGCTGTCGTAGCGCAGACATTCCTCAACTGCAGTTTCAATAAGCGAGGGGTTTTCTCTCAGTGCGCTAAGCTGTTCAGGGTGTTTCAATAAAGTAAACACACCGTTGCTTATGAGGTTTACCGTCGTCTCGTGTCCGGCTATGACAAGTAAGATACATGTCGCGAGCACTTCCTCTTTTGAAAGCTGTTCCTCCATAATAAACCTGCTGATCAAGTCTTGCTGAGGGTGCGCTTTCCGCTTGTGAATCAAATCTTTGAAATATGACGTCAGCCTGCCTGCGGTGTCGCTTGCTCTGACTAACGTCTTTCTTGATCGGGTAAGATCAATGGCCTGGATGACGTCTGCCGTCCATTGTCTGAATTGATATCTCTCCTCTTTCGGCACTCCGAGTATCTCCGCAATGATAAGGCTTGCCAATGGAAAGGCAAACTCTGAAACAAGGTCCGCGGTTTTTTTGATTTGGACTTGATCCAACAAGTCATGAACCGTTTCTTTTATACAAGGGCGAAGTGATTCCGCCGTCTTTGCGGTAAATTCTTTACCGATAAGCATCCGCATCCGCTTATGGTCTGATTGATTTTTAAATAACAGCATATCGTGCTGGATATGCGATAGATTTTGATATTTCGTTGAAGCTTCCGGAAGAGGAATGCGGTTTTTAAACCGAATGTCTTTCAGAATCGCTGCCGCTTCTTTGTACCCGGTGACATACCAGCCCGGATATTTTAATACGGTTCCTTTATAAACAGGATCAATGGATCGCAGTTTGTCATAAAACGGGTAAGGGTCATTCCAAAAATCCGAATCCGCATGGAGAGACGGATGTGCAATCGATAGGTCCGCCGTCATCTTATACCTCCGTATTGCAGGCGGATTGCAGGCCGGCTTTCATTTCTTCAACGGATTCGACTTCAAAACCTAAATCATGGAGCATTTGATGATCCTCTGTTTCTTGCTGCCCTGCTGTCGTTAAGTAATCTCCGACGAAAATCGAATTTGCGGCGTAAAGTCCCAGCGGCTGTAGCGAACGAAGGTTGACTTCCCGGCCTCCTGAGATACGGATTTCTTTTGACGGATTGATAAAACGGAACAAGGCGAGCACTTTCAGGCAATACACCGGATGTAATTCGCTTACCCCTTCTAACGGAGTTCCGTCAATCGCATGCAGAAAATTAACCGGGATGCTGTCGGCGTCAAGCGCTTTTAAGCTGTTCGCCATATCAATGACGTCCTGTTTCGTCTCTTTCATGCCGACGATGACACCAGAACAAGGTGACATCCCCGATTGTTTCGCCGTTTCCACTGTATTGACCCTGTCGTCATACGTGTGGGAGGTCGTAATGTTTGAGTGATTCCTTTGTGATGTATTGATGTTATGATTGTACCGGTCTACTCCTGCCTGTTTCAGCCGCTCTGCCTGTTCCGGCTTCAGCAGACCGAGACATGCGCAGATTTTTAAACCGTACGTTTCTTTAATTTCTTTGACAGCATCAACAACTTGATCTACTTCTCTGTTTGACGGTCCCCGCCCGCTGGCGACGATACAGTATGTCCCTATATTCAGGTCGTGGGCGCGTTTTGCCCCCTTTAGCAATATATGCTTATCCACCATCCGGTAAGACTCAATCGGCGCTTTTGATATTGAAGATTGTGAACAGTACCCGCAATTTTCCGGACACAGGCCTGATTTGGCATTCATAATCATATTCAGCTTTACTTTTTTTCCGTAAAATCGTTTTCTGATATGAAAAGCGGCATGCATCAGCAATAAAAGATCCTCATCAGGACAATTTAAAATGGCCAGCGCTTCTTGATTCGTTACTTCCGCCCCGTCCAGCACTCTCTCTGCAAGATCCATCCATTGATTCATGTTTATCTCCCCATTTGTGTCAGATTCATGAAAGAGGAAACATCTATATGTTTCTCAATCATGTGTTGAATGTTTTCCGATGAAACGTGATCCAGCTTCGGTGTGATTCCCAAAATCGGAACTTTGCATAATGTTTCAATCATGCTCGGGTTTGTCTTTTCGTCCAGCCCCGGCCTGCTCCTTACGCCGTTGATAATAATGCCGAGAACCTCTATCCCCATGTTTTTCGCATATTCAACGGTTAAATATGTGTGGTTGATGGTTCCGAGATCAGGCCTGGTGACAATCACTGCCGGCAATTCTAAGGCTTTTATCAGATCACTGACTAAGTAATTTTCACCAAGCGGGACGGAAATGCCGCCTGCCCCCTCGACGATGAAACACTCATGACGATTTTTGATCTTACTCCAGTGGGCCATGACTTCATCCATACTCACGGATTTCCCCTCAAGCATGGCGGCCGTGTACGGCGCAAGCGGCTCTTTCCATTCAAATGGCGTAATTTCTTCATGAGACAGTGCGGTTTGTGACATGTCTTTCAACAGCGAGGTGTCACTTTCCGGATGAGTCCGCGGCACGCCGCTTAAAAACGGCTTAAACACTCCGATATCCGCCTGTTTCTGCCGGAATGCCGCGGCAAGTCCGCAAGAAACGATGGTTTTTCCGACGCCGGTATCTGTTCCTGTGACAAAAAAACTTCTCATTTGTTTATATTCAGCTCTTTTCTAATGGAATCAAATGCTTCTGTCAGCTCGTCTATGTCCTGTAAGCTGCGATCCGCCGTAACGGTCAGCCTGATTCTGCTTTCGCCTTCCGGAACGGCGGGCGGGCGGATGGCCGGGGCGCAGATTCCCTTTTTCTCCAGCAGCGCAGCGGCTGAAACCGCTGTTTTTGCATCACCGATGATAACGGGGATAATCGGTGTATCTCCGCCTCTTACGGTAAAGCCCATATCGGCCAGACGCGTTTTTATCGTTTTGACAGACGACTGCAGCTCACGGCGCGTATCGTGCATATCTGATATGATGTCAAGTGCCGTATGCGAAGCTGCACAAATTGACGGCGGGAGGGCCGTCTGAAAAATAAACGTCCGCGCCTGATTCAGCAAAAAATCAATGAAAATGTTTGATCCCGCGGCAAAACCGCCTTCCGTTCCTACAGCTTTGCTTAATGTGCCGATGACAACATCAGGACAAACACCGAAATAGTCACTGGTTCCTCCGCCGTTTTCCCCGAGTACACCGGTTGCATGCGCGTCATCTGCTATCACAAATGCCTGGTACTGCTTTGCAAGCGCCATTATGCGGTCAAGAGGCGCAATTGTGCCGTCCATGCTGAAGACGCCGTCTGTGACGATAAAGCGGCGGTTCCGAGCCTGGACGGAGGCAAGTTTTTTCTCAAGATCAGCCATATCAATATGGCGGTACACGATGGTTTCCGCTTTTGATAAACGGCAGCCGTCAACAATGCTCGCATGGTTCAGTTGATCGCTTAAAATGACATCGCCTTTTTGAGGCAGTGAGGCAAGCACGCCGATATTCGCCAAGTAACCGCTTGAAAACAATAAAGCCGCTTCCGTCTGTTTAAAGTCCGCGATTGTTTGTTCAAGTTTTTCGTGCCACACAGTATTTCCTGTCGTTAACCGTGAGCCGCCGCTTCCCGCTCCGAACCGGCTCAGCGCCGTTTGCGCGGCTGTGATCAGCCGTTCATCTTTTGACAGGCCTAAATAGTCATTGGACGCCCAGGTCTGCCGCTTTTGCTCCTTGGTTTTGAGAGCGATTTCCTGTGTTCGCAGCGTCCGATACAGCCCGTCTCTTTTCACCGCGTCGAGCCTTTTGAGGAGCCATCCGTCAAAATCCACGGCCGGTCACCTCGGCTATCGCTTCTTTCATAATGGAGATCATGGCTTGTAACTGATCGGTTGTGCTGGCAAGCGGCGGCAGAAAGGCGATGACGTCTCCGAGCGGCCGTGTCAGCATACCAAGCTCTCTCATTTTCAAGGACACCTTGTATCCCATCCGCTTTTCAGGCGGATAAGGCTGTTTTGTCCCCTTATCCTGCACAAGCTCTATGCCGCACATGAAACCGAGCTGGCGGACATCGCCGACATGAGGAAGCTGCTTCAGATCATGAAGAAATTTCGCTGCCGTTTTTGATTTTTCGGCGACTTGTTCAACGATGCGCTCTGATTCGAATAAACGCAGATTTTCAATTGCCGCGGCACAGCCAAGCTGATTTCCTGTATAGGAATGGCCGTGGAAAAATGTTTTCATTTTGTCGTAGTCATCGTAGAAGGCTTCATAAATGGCTTCTGTGGCAAACGTCACAGCGATCGGCAAATAGCCTCCCGTAATGCCTTTCCCTGCCGCCATCAAGTCCGGCTGGACATTTTCATGCTCACAGGCAAACATTTTTCCGGTGCGGCCGAACCCCGTCGCCACTTCGTCAACGATCATTAACACATCATATGCCGTACACAGCTTTCGTACGCCTGCCAGAAAGCCTTCAGGCATGACGATCATCCCGGATGCGCCTTGCACCATCGATTCAATCGTAAGTGCGGCAATCTCTTCGTGGTGCTTTGCAAGCAGCTGTTCGAGCGCGTGAAGGCATTCATCCCGGCACTGTACGGGGGCGCCGCTTTCAGATCTGTATACATACGGAATCGGGGCTTTGTAGCTTTCAAACATCAGCGGGCCGTACACATGGTGGAAGAGTTCAATGGAGCCGACGCTGACGGCTCCGATCGTATCGCCGTGATAGCCGTTCTGCATAGAAATAAACGTCTGTTTCTCGGGTCTCCCTATGTTTTTCCAGTATTGAAAGGCCATTTTCAGAGCGATTTCCATTGCTTCCGCTCCGCTGTCGGAGTAAAAAACGCGTGTCAGCTTTTCCGGTGTGATGCCTGTCAGCATCTCGGCAAGTTCTGTTGCGGGAACGTTCGTCATACCCAGCAAAGTCGAATGAGCGATTTTTTCAAGCTGTTTTTGAATCGCTTCATCCATTTCTTTTTTGCGGTGGCCGTGTACATTGAGCCATACTGAAGAAAAGCCGTCATAATATTCTTTGCCGCTGATGTCTTTCAGCATGATCCCGTTTCCGCTTTCAATGATTAACGGATCTTCATCGTAATCTTTCATTTGTGTGAAAGGCAGCCAAAGATGCTGTTTGCTTTTTTCAATCATTGATTGTTTCATCATTTCTCCTCCCGCTGAATGAATACAGGCTGCTTCTCCAAAAAATGGATACAGCTCTCTGTATCTATGGAGCCATCTGTAAAGAAAATCCGGCAGCCGCTTTCATCTCCGGCATTTTTCATCTTGGCAATCCGCTGATATCCCAGCTTCTTTGCGGCAACGTAGCCTGTTATGTAATCAGGATCATCCGACCAGCACAATTCAGCAATAATCCCCGGATATGCGCAAACTTTTGCCGCGATGGCATGTGCTTCTTTTATTCGTGAATTTTCCGGCATGTTGTGAGTAAAAGCCCATTTTTGAAAATCATGTGACGGCCAATCCACTCGAGATACCCGCACACCTCTATTTCCTCTGCCGTCAATGCGTTTTCCTGCCCGGATATCAAACAGGACCGCTCCTCTTGCGTCTGCATATTCCGCAATGTTTTCGTACGCTTTCTCTATCATGTGCGGGGGAATTCCCGCCTTTTGCAGAAGCTTGCGGGCGATCGCTTGTCCTTTTTCCGGCGTGTCTGTTTGATGGAAAGCAACCGGCAAAGGGCGGATCGTTTCGATCGGTTCATTAACGCTTTCAAGCTGAATTTGCATAAAATCAGGTATCCCTCTTGAGTGCGAGAAGCCTTTATGTAATAAGCCATCTACCGCTTCCTGTAAACCGTCGTAAGTGATGAGCCGTTCTCCGCCGGAAATGTGTTTTCCGCCCTGCTCATGGGGGGCGTTTCGGGAAGCTCTCATTCTGACGCTGTAATAGGTTTCTTCCCGCATATATTCCCCTCCTTTCTCTTACTTTGAAAATTAATGTTAACCAAAATAATTAAAGGTTAACACTTATACAGAATATTAGTGCCCCTCACGGAATATGTCAACCTAAACTATCAAACTGTTAACTTAATGAGTTTTGCAAAGCCTCATTACGTTTTCATGTTTTGTTCATATTTTAGTAATTGTTTATTCAACACTGTCCGTTAAAGTAATCCATATCAACAAATAGGACAGCGATCCGCATCTTACTTATGAAGGGAGGTCAAAGCCGGATGCCGTTATGCTGAAAGAAAAAGTAAAGACAGCAGGCCGTTTTTGCACTGTAGGCGTCGGAAATACGCTGATTGATTTTGGTGTCTTCTTTCTTCTCGCCGCTTGTCATGTCCCCTATCTTCCGGCGCAGATCTGCTCCTATTCGGCAGGGATCATCAACAGCTATGTATGGAACCGGAAGTGGACGTTTCGTGTAAAACGCAAGGCTGACGGGAAAGAGATCATGCGATTTCTCATGATTAATCTTGCCGCGTCGGGAATCACCTTTTTGCTGCTTTACGCGTTTCAAAAAGGCGGCTGTTCGCTATTGGTGAGTAAGTTCGCCGCCACTATCGGCGGAATGATGATGAATTTTATCGGAAACCGAATCTGGGTATTTGGAGATTCGCTGAAAAACATACAGGATCAGGAGTGAAGATGAATGAGAAAAAAAGTGAGAAAAGCGGTCATTCCCGCAGCAGGTTTAGGAACGAGATTTCTGCCGGCGACAAAGGCGCAGCCGAAAGAAATGCTGCCGATTGTCGACAAACCGGCCATCCAATATATTGTCGAAGAGGCCGCAGCGTCAGGAATTGAAGATATACTGATTATTACAGGGAGAAACAAACGCTCGATTGAAGATCATTTTGACCGGTCGGCGGAATTGGAATTCAATCTGCGGGAAAAAGGCAAGACGGAGACGCTGAAGGAGATGCAGCAGATCGCCGATTTGGCCAATATTCATTACATCCGTCAGAAAGAACCGCTCGGATTAGGACATGCGGTGCTGTGTGCGGAGCATTTTATCGGAGATGAGCCTTTTGCCGTTCTCTTAGGTGATGATATTATGGTATCTGACACTCCCGCTCTTTCACAGCTCATAGACGTCTATAACCAACACGGCACAGAAACGATCGGCGTACAGCCCGTCGATCCTGCTGATGTCAGCAAATATGGTATTATACAGACGGGGCGGCAGAGCGGTCATGTATACCAGGTTGAGGATCTGATTGAGAAACCGGCTGTTGAAAAGGCGCCCTCTCATATTGCCGTGATGGGCCGCTACATATTAACCCCTGCTATTTTTAAAACGCTGAAGACGATCGGAAGAGGCGCGGGCAACGAAATCCAATTGACAGACGCGCTGCGCGAAGTGTGCCGCACCCGAAGCATTTATGCGCGGGAGCTTGAAGGAAGCCGGTTTGATATAGGAGATAAGTTCGGCTGTTTTATGGCCGGCACGGAGATCGGGCTTCTGCGGGAAGAAATGAGACCGAAACTTTTAGCTTATTTAGAAGAGGTGTTAAAAAGAGAATCTGAAGAAATCGTGCGCTAAAAAATAATTTGTAACCATTTTGCTTGTCAATCAGTCATATAATTGGGTAAAAAGATAAAGAGGTTGTGAACAGTGTGGGCAATTTTATTAGTGAAATATTATCCTGGCTGACAAGTATGGGCTATTTAGGGATTGCGCTCGGATTAATGATCGAAATCATTCCGAGTGAAATCGTTCTGGCTTACGGAGGCTATATGGTGTCAGAAGGTACGATCAGCTTTATCGGCGCCATTGTCGCCGGTGTGATCGGGGGAACGATCGCGCAGTGCTTTATTTACTGGATCGCCCGTTATGGGGGACGGCCGTTTTTGGACAAGTACGGCAAGTACTTACTTCTGAAAAAGCATCATGTTGATGTTGCGGAAAACTGGTTTCGCCGTTACGGCGCCGGCGTTGTGTTTTCGGCGCGGTTTATCCCGGTCGTCAGACATGCGATTTCCATCCCGGCCGGCCTTGCGAAAATGCCTCTTTCCAAGTTTGTCATATTGACGACGCTTGCCATTATTCCGTGGTCTGTCATTTTCGTTTATCTCGGGTATCAGCTCGGGGGACAGTGGAAAGACGTAGACAGCTATGCCGGAATGTATACAACTCCGATCATTATATTGGCGCTCGTATTTATTGTTGTTTATTTTGTTGTAAAGAAAATGAGATCAAGACTGTGAAAAAAGACTGCATAAGAACGGCTGTGAGCCGGATCTGTGCAGTCTTTTTTTTATTTATACCGGGTATACGGGGTGTTTCCGGTGTGTGAATGTCAGTTGTTTGGACATGTAAGCAGTGAGGCGTTTATTGAGTTCATCCCGCAAGGAATCAGCAGGAACAATGCCGTCAATCACCATTTCAGAGGCAAGCCGGTAAAGGTTAATGTCTTCCTTATATTCATCACGCTTTTCTTGAATAAAAGCCGGTCTTTCTTCAGGGGCTAGCTCGCTGATTTTCTTTGCGTAGACCGCATTCACCGCTGCTTCAGGACCCATTACGGCAATTTGCGCAGTCGGAAGCGCTAAACAGCAGTCCGGTTCAAAAGCAGGCCCCGCCATCGCGTATAATCCGGCACCGTAGGCTTTTCTGACGATAACGGAAAGCTTCGGAACAGTCGCTTCCGCCATTGCGGAGATCATTTTTGCGCCATGCCTGATGATGCCCGCCTGCTCAACCTTCGTTCCGATCATGAATCCGGGAATGTCTGCTAAAAACAGAAGCGGAATATGGAATGCGTCGCACAAAGCGATAAATTTTGCGGCTTTATCCGCCGAATCGAGAAATAAAACCCCGCCTTTGACACGCGGCTGATTGGCGATAATGCCGACCGGCTGTCCGTGAATCCGCGCAAGCCCCGTTATTAATTCCTGCGCAAATAACGGTTTAATCTCAAAAAATGTGTCTTCATCAATGACACGTTCAATTAAATCCATCATGTTGAACGGTGCGTTTTGATGTGCCGGGATGACATCTGAGAGCGGTTTTTCAAAAGCTATCGGGTTCTTAGATTTGTTGACTGGCGCTTTTTCAGTATAATTTGCCGGAAAGTAGCTGAGATATGTCTGCGCCATCATGATTGCTTCTTGTTCCGTCGGGGCGAGGAGATCACCGCAGCCTGATACGGAACAATGCATACGGGCGCCGCCCATTTCTTCAAGCGATACTTTCTCGCCAATCACCATTTCCGCCATACGCGGGGAGCCTAAGTACATGGATGCATTGCCTTCGACCATAATGACAATGTCGCAAAAGGCCGGAATGTAAGCGCCGCCCGCAGCGGAAGGGCCGAACAATAAACAGATTTGCGGAATGCGGCCCGACAGCTTTACTTGATTATAAAAGATGCGGCCGGCTCCCCTTCTGCCCGGGAACATGTCGACCTGATCCGTAATTCTCGCACCTGCGGAATCGACTAAGTACAAGAGCGGACACTGAAGCTTTTCCGCCGTCTCCTGAATGCGGATGATTTTTTCCACCGTTTTCGCGCCCCACGAGCCCGCCTTTACGGTTGAGTCGTTTGCCATCACACAAACGGTTCTGCCGCCGATGGTTCCGATCCCGGTAACGACCCCGTCAGCCGGCAGTCCGTCTGACATGCACTCGGCGAAAAAAGCGTCTTCAACAGATATGCCGTCATCGAATAAAAGCTTCAGCCTGTCTCTTACAAAAAGTTTTCCCTTCTTTTCATTGCTTGCGTGATATTTCGCGGCTCCTCCCTTTTCAATCGTTTTGCTGCGTGTCTGCCGTTCTTTTTCGTAATCCATCCGAGTCCCTCCATGTTTTATTTTCCTTTGTATTCAGGGGGTCTTTTTTCTTTAAAAGCGCGCAGGCCCTCTTCTCTGTCAAGTGTGGGGATGACTTGTTCATATGCTTTTCGTTCGATTTCGAGTCCTGTATTGAGATCTGTCTCCAGACCCTTGTTTATCGCGGATTTTGCTTGTCTGACGGCGATCGGCCCATTAGCGGCGATTCGGCCGGCCAGTGCTTTTGCTTTTTCCATAAGTTCATCGGCTTCACAAACATACTCGATCAGCTTCATGTCTTTTCCCTCTTCTGCAGAAAGTCTTCGGCCGGTATAGATCAATTCTTTTGCCGCGCCGGGACCGATAAGCCGGGGCAGTCTCTGCGTTCCGCCCGCTCCGGGAATGATCGCAAGCCCTGTTTCAGGAAGGCCGAGGCCCGCCCGGCTGACGGCGATTCTGATATCGCAGGCAAGAGCGAGTTCAAGGCCTCCTCCGACAGCGGTGCCGTTCAGCGCTGCAATGACCGGCTGCGGGAGAGCTTCAATGGATGCGGCCGTTTCACCGATACGCCTGACGCTTTGTTGGACTTGTTCATGGTCCATCCCCGCTCTTTCTTTTAAATCAGCACCGGCGCAAAATGTGTTCCCGGTGCCGGTGAGAATGACACAACGAATGGATGGCGAGTTTTTGATGTCTTCAATCACACGCTGTAAATGATCAATCATTTCTGAAGACAGCGAGTTGGCCGCATGCGGGCGGTTCAGCGTGATCAGACCGATCGTTTCTTGACAGACGGAATACAAGACGCAATCTTCCATGGCTTCTCCTTTCTCATTTCGTTCTGAATGCCTGCAGGTTTCTGCTTGGCAGGTCTTTGCCTATTTTATCCGCGATCCAGCCGGCGGCATAAAGAAGTTTATTCATGTCCGTCCCGGTATCAATCCCCATTTGTTCGAGCATATAAATGACGTCTTCTGTGGCAGCGTTGCCTGCTGATCCAGGGGCGTACGGGCAGCCGCCAAGCCCGCCTGAGGAAGTATCAAAGGATGTGATGCCCATATCAAGAGCGGGAATGATATTCGCTAGAGCCGTTCCTCTTGTATCATGGAAATGGAGTGCGATTTTTGAGGCGGGAATTCTCGGCAAAAGGGCTTCAAGCACGGCTATGACCTGCAAGGGGTTTGCCGCGCCGATCGTGTCGCCGAGCGATATTTCATCAACACCCATTTCGAGCAGGGTGTCTGACAGGCGGATGACTTGTTCGACCGGCACGTTCTGTTCGTACGGACAGCCGAACACAGTGGACAGATAAGCTCTCGTCGCCATTTTTTCAGCTTTTGCTTCAGTAATAACCCGCCTGAGCTCTTGAACGGTCCGGTCAATCGGTTTGTTTACGTTTTTTTGGTTATGGGTTTCGCTTGCAGATAAAAATACACATGCCTGATCGATTCCGCCTTCTGCCGCATGCTCCAGCCCGATGAGGTTCGGAACGAGAGCCGCGTAGACCGTATGTTCAGATCTGGCAATGCCTTTTGCGACGTCCAGGCTGTCACGAAGAGCCGGAATCCATCTCGGATGCACGAATGATGTCACTTCGATATAGGGAAGGCCTGTTTTTGAAAGCATATTGATCCACTCAATCTTATCTTCTGTATCCACCCACGCCGATTCATTCTGCAAGCCGTCACGCGGTCCTACTTCATTGATGCGGACATGTTTCGGACAGTTCATGCTGCACCTCCCGTTTTATTGAAGTTCAATCAGGACCTCTCCTTCATCAGTGAAATCACCTTCTGATTTTTTCACTTCTTTCACCGTACCCGCTGCATCAGCGATAATCGGAATTTCCATTTTCATAGATTCCAAGATGGCCACTTCCTGTCCTTCTTCAATGACATCACCCGGCTTCACATGAATTTTCCACAGGTTTCCCGCCATCTGAATTTTTATGACGCTCATTTTGACGCCCCCTCGTTCATTGTTTGTAAAAAGCCGGTTGTCGCCTCACCCTTTTCAAACACTTCTGAATGGGCAATTTTTGTCAGCAGCGGAATGTTGGTTTTAATCCCTTCTACATGATATTCGCCAAGGGCGGTTTTCAGTTGTTCAATGGCTTGTTTTCTCGTATTCGCCGTGACGATCATTTTGGCAATCATCGGATCGTAAAACGGAGAAATGACGCTTCCCTTTTCGACGGCGCATTCGTGTCGCACTGACGGGTGTCTTAAAACGGAAAAAGACGAGATGGTACCGGGTGACGGGTAAAAGGTGACCGGATCTTCCGCATAGATCCGCACTTCTATCGCATGACCGCGGTGGTTGATATCTTTCTGCGAGAAAGTCAGCGCCTGCCCAGCGGCAATTTTCAGCTGTTCTTCCACAAGATCCAGTCCTGTAATTTCTTCTGTCACCGGATGCTCCACCTGCAGTCTTGTGTTCATCTCTAAAAAATAGATTTGTTTCTTTTGGTCGACGAGAAATTCTATTGTGCCTGCATTTTGGTAGCCGATCGATTTTGCGGCTTTAACGGCGGTTTCACCGAGTCTTTGTCTTAATTCATCGTCAACAAACGGTGACGGTGCTTCTTCTATCACTTTTTGGTGGCGCCTTTGTACTGAACAGTCACGTTCAAACAGATGAACGGTGTTGCCGAAAGAATCTGCGAGTATCTGAATTTCAATATGACGGGCATTTTCAATGACCTTTTCCATGTACATTGCGCCGTCTCCGAAAAAGGACGCGGCCCGCTTTTGATTGCCTTCGAACGCTTTGGCCAGCTCTTCTTCTGAATGTACGATCTGCATGCCGATTCCGCCGCCGCCTGCGGACGCTTTCAGCATGACCGGAAAACCGATGGCACGGGCTTCGGCTAAGGCGGAGTGAACATCGGGCAATGGCTCTGAAACACCGGGAACGATCGGGACCTTTGCTTTTTGCATCGTTTTTCGGGCTTCTATCTTGCTGCCCATCTTGGCGATGATATCACCGGGCGGACCGATAAATGTGATTTGTTCCTTCCGGCAGCGTTCGGCGAACAGGCTGTTTTCTGACAGTAGCCCGTAGCCCGGATGAATGGCGTCCGCTCCGGCGGATTTAGCGGCTTCTATGATTCTGTCGATATGTAAATAGCTTTCATTTACTCTCGATTTACCGATCGGATAGGCCTCATCAGCAGCTTTTACATGCAGCGCGTCCCGGTCGGCTTCTGAATACACAGCTGCCGAGGGGATGCCGAGACGTTTGCAGGTGCGGATAATTCTTAAGGCGATTTCTCCTCTGTTGGCAATCAGGACTTTTTTAAACAAATGTGAAGCACTCCTTTTTCATTAAGTTAACTTGAGCTCTTCAATCGTTTTTTCCCGCAGCTTGAATTTCTGAATTTTTCCGGAGGCTGTCATTGGATATTCATCTGTAAACAAAACATACCTGGGGACTTTATAGCGGGCGATATGTTCTTTGCAAAAGGCTCTGATGTCTTCTGCGGAAGCGGTTTGTCCGTCTTTGAGCCTGATCCACGCCGCGGCCTCTTCTCCGTATTTCGGATCAGGCACGCCGACGACCTGAACGTCTGCTACCGCGGGATGCCGATATAACATTTCCTCAATCTCGCGCGGATAGATATTTTCGCCGCCCCTGATCAGCATGTCTTTCAGACGGCCCGTGATTTTGCAGTATCCGTCCTCGTCCATGACCGCTAAATCACCGGTATGCAGCCAGCCGTCTTTGTCTATCGCTTCTTCGGTCGCTTCTTGATTTTTATAATAGCCTTTCATGACATGATATCCGCGGGTGCAGAGCTCTCCTTGTTCGCCCCGGGCGGCTTCTTGGGATGTTCCGGGCCGAACGATTCTGACTTCGATATGGGGAAGCGCGCGCCCCGCTGTTTCCACTCTTCTTTCAAATGAATCATCCGTTCTTGTCTGCGTAATAACAGGTGATGCTTCGGTCTGTCCGTAGGCAATTGTAATGTCGGTCATCCCCATTTTGCCGATCACTTCTCTCATGACTTCCGCCGGGCATGGCGAGCCTGCCATAATCCCGGTTCGGACGTGGGAAAGATCATATTCAGAAAAACGGCTGTCATTTAGGAGGGCGATAAACATCGTCGGTACACCGTGCAGAGCCGTGCAGGATTCTTTCTCCACCGTTTTCAGAACGGCCGGCGGAGAAAACTGTTCGATCGGAATCATCGCCGCACCCGCGGAAACACATGCCAGCACGCCGAGCACACACCCAAAGCAGTGGAAAAACGGCACGGGAATACATAAACGGTCACTTGAAGTAAGCTTCATGCATTCTGCGATATTGGCCGCGTTATTTACGATATTAAAATGTGAGAGCATGACGCCTTTCGGAAATCCGGTCGTACCTGATGTATATTGCATATGAATGCAATCACCCTTTTCCAGGCTGTCCATCCTTCCGTCAAGCTCTGCATCCGTTACAGACTCGGCATCCTTCAGCAAAGAATCCCAACGGTGCATCCCGGGCGGGCTTTTATCACCGATATATAACACCGTCCGTAAAAATGGATAACGTTTCGAACGCAGCCTGCCGCGCTCACACGTTTTCAGCTCCGGAATCAGCTTATTCACCATCTCAACATAAGATGTCTGCCGGTAGGAATCCATGATTATCAGGGACGAGACATCTGAATGTGCCAGCAGGTAATCGAGCTCTGCGATTTGAAAATTTGTATTAATGGTGACCAGAACGGCGCCGATTTTCGCCGTTGCAAATTGCGCCGCGAGCCATTCCGGAATGTTCGATGCCCATATGGCCACATGATCTCCTTTTTCAACTCCCAGCTTCATCAGCCCTTTTGCGGTTTGCCGGCATAACCGGTCAAACTCGGCATACGTATAACGAAGGCCGCGCTCAGGGTAAACAACCGCTTCATGATCCGGAAAAAGCTTCGCGGTCCGCTCAAGCAGCTTTCCGGCTGTTAAATGGATAAGTTCAGCCATATGACCTGCCCCCCTTCCATCCCTGTCTTAGTAAACGTTTTCATTTCACTTCAAAAGCTGTCTTGCGATGACCATTCTTTGAATTTCTGACGTTCCTTCGCCAATCTCCATCAGCTTTGCGTCACGAAGCATGCGTTCGACACCGCATTCCTTCATATAACCGGAACCGCCATGAATTTGGATGGCCTGAAGGCACGTTCTGACGGCCATTTCTGAAGCATAAAGCTTGGCGAATGCCGCTTCTTTCGTAAATGGCAGGTTTTGATCCTTCAGCCATGCCGCTTTAAGCACCATCTGTCTGGCAAGGTCAATTTCCATCGCCATATCGGCCAGCTTAAATTGAATGGCTTGAAATGACGATATCGGACTGCCGAACTGCTTGCGTTCCTTCGCATATGACAGCGACGCCTCCAGCGCGCCTTGAGCGATACCGACAGCCAGTGCCGCAATCGAGATCCGCCCGCCGTCTAATGTATATAAAAATTGTTTAAAACCTTTTTCAGGATCACCGAGCAGGTTATCGGCAGGCACCCTGACATCCTCCAGCACAAGCTCGGCCGTATCCGATCCTCTCACACCCATCTTGTCGTACGGATTTGTGATCGTAAATCCCGGTGTGTCTGTGGGGACGATGAGAGCTGAAATGATCGGTTTTCCGGCGGAGTTCTTTCCCGTAACGGCGGTGACAATGACCGTGCGGGCGTAATTTGCGTTTGTGATCCAGCATTTCTCTCCGTTTATCACATAGTCATCGCCCTTTTTCTCGGCTTTTGTCTGGGTGCCGCCGGCATCTGAACCGGCATTCGGCTCTGTCAGCCCGAATGATCCGAGCGCTTTTCCCGAAGCAAGCGGAATAAGATGTTCTTGCTTTTGCTGTTCAGTACCGAAATAGTATAATGGGCTTGCGCCGAGTGACACGGCTGCCGCGTAGCTCAGCCCCGTGCTGCCGCAGGCTTTTCCGATTTCTTCGACCGCTGCTGCATATGAAATGGTATCACCGCCCGCCCCGCCGTATTCTTCCGGAAACGGAATTCCGAGCAGCCCGAGTTCGCCTATTTTTTTAAATGTGTCTATCGGGAAGACGGCTGATTGATCAACCTCATGGGCTTTCGGGGCAATTTCATTTTTGGCGAAATCTCTGACCATTTCGCGCACCATCTGCTGTTCTTTTGTCAGTTGAAAATTCATTAACCTTCCTCCTTCTGCTGCTTTCTACATTTTATTAATGGGGGTCTTTATTCATTCCATCCAAATGAAGTCTGAACATTCGGACTCATCCGCCGCAAAAAAACTGACAGCGCCGCAACTGTCAGTTTATTAATAATGGCTATTTAATCGTCCGTTTTGCGGAGGGACGGCTCTCATGGTGTAGCCTGTCAACGGAAGTAACGATATAGGTGCAGGCTTCTTCCGCCCGAATATCAGTATCTGAAAATGTCTGCGTCCGTGACGATGTTTTTCTGACTGTATCCACTAAATAAGGCTGCTTTCCCTTTTCTGCGCGGTAAATGGCGTAATAAGCCGTTTTTTTACCGTTGGATTTCGCATCTTCAATATAGAGTGTATGGCCTGAAGCGTTCTTCTCCGCCCGTTTGACAGCCGGTTTTTTTAAAGCGGAATGTCCGAGCCAAGGCATCTCGGGAATTAATGCGGGCCGGCTGTACATGTCTTTGATCAAACGGTTTTTCACATCGAGCGGATTACGGTTTAAATCCTTTAAACTGAAATGCATGCTGCCTTTTATCCATGCTGATCCCCTGTTAAGAGCAATCTGTCTTCCGTATTCCCCCGGGTCGGCCCAGGCCGGATCAGCATTGTTGTTGATTTTATAAGCTGCCTGCCCGATATATAAATGCACCGGCCGATTGTTCACTTCTTTTCCCCACCAATCCGCTAAGACGTCATATGCCGCCGCTTTAAATCCGATGCTCCAGTAAATTTGCGGTGCGATGTAATCAATGTATCCTTTTTGGATCCATTCTCTCGTATCAGCATATAAATCATCGTAGTTCCGCACCCCTGCGGCCGTTTCGGAGCCTGTCGGGTCATCTGCGGCATTTCTCCATACGCCGAACGGGCTGATTCCGAATTTGACATAAGGTTTTTCTCGTTTGATGGTTTGGTTGATTTCTTTTACAAGCCGGTTGACGTTATCCCTGCGCCAGTCATCAACTGATGCAAAGTGAGCTTTTCCGTACCGTTCGTATTCCGCCTGATCGGGGAATTCCTGTCCGGCAATTTTATAAGGATAAAAATAATCATCCATATGAACCGCATCAATGTCATAACGGCTGACCACCTCTTTGATTCCATCCGTTATAAATTGTCTTACTTCCGGAATGCCCGGATTATAGTACAGCTGTTTTCCGTATGCAGCGACCCAGTCCGGATGGGAACGCGCGGGATGATCATCTGAAAGCGCATTCAAATTTGTATGATTCATCGTGATCCGGTAAGGATTGAACCAAGCGTGAAATTCAAGATTCCGTTTATGTGTCTCTTCAACTAAAAAAGCAAGCGGATCGTAGCCGGGATTTTTGCCTTGTGTTCCTGTCAGATACTCTGACCAAGGCCCGTAATCTGATGGATAAAAAGCATCAGCCGCAGGCTTAATTTGGACGATAACGGCGTTCATTCCCATCTCCTGAACGTCATCCAGCAGCTTGCTGTATTCTCTTTTTTGCTCTTCCGGTGACAGCCCTTTTTTAGAGGGCCAGTCGATATTGGTGACAGACGCGATCCATACGGCTCTCATTTCTCTCTCCGGCTGAGTGCCGCTTGCTTGTGCGGATGCTGAGAATGTAAAGATGCCGGCTGTCAGTACAACGGCCAAAAACCATATCATGCTAAAACGGCAGCTTTTCATGTTTTTCCCCCTCTCTGCTTTACGGTATTCCGAAGCATTCCGGGCGGTGAATCAGAAAGCCTGCTTTGCTCCTCTCAGCCTAAAAGGGAAAGAAAAAAGTCCTAAAGCGAATAAAACGCTTCAGGACTTTTTATGTTTCATGGCGGCGAGCACGTCAATGATCTTCGTTCCGACGCCGACACAAGTTTCAAGAATGGCCTGCGCTCCGGCGATGGACAAAATGAAAATAACCGGATGTGCATAGCGGGGCCAGACCAAATAGCAGATGCCGATCAATATGGCGCACCAGACGCCCGCACACCAATAACATTGCAGCATATAACCGAATGCGGAGGAAGGGACTTTTTTTTGGACGGCGCGCCCGTTTTGATCGACGATTTTTTCTTGCTTTATAAAGGGTTTTCTTATGAATTCCGTAATCTTATCAAATACGATCAAATGGGTCAGCCGGTAGCTGGCAAGAATAATCATTACATACGTAAGCCAAGATAGGTTCGTCATGTCAAAGCCTCCAAAAAAACTGAGTTTGATTCCCCTATCTTGCCCTTTGTCTTCTTCAGCCATTCTGCCGGATGTTACAGATTCCGCTCCAAGCGTCTTCCGCTGTTTGCAATGATGTCCAGTATGACCTCAGCATTTTGCTGTGCAAAGGCGGGTTCAAACATATCTTTATGGGCGCCCCCGCCTTGATATTCCTGATAGAGTCCCGTTGTGGCGCCTTCCCATTTCATCGGCTCGGTCTTATCACTGTGCTCTTCCTTTATGCCGGCCTCGATAAAATGGAGGTTGGCCGCGATTTGGCCGTCATTTATCAGTTCCGCCCAGTACGTTTGATAGCGCTCTGTCTTTTTGATGACCGCTTCTCTGACGGCTTCCGGGACGTTGTCGGCTGTTGCGTTTGTTGGCTGCGGCGGCAGTGCGTCAAGCTTTCTGTACGCGTCTGCGATAATGACGTCACTGATTTCTAAGCCGCACTTTTCCATCGCTTTTGCCGCCTCGAATGCCGTATTGCCGCCTGCCGAATATCCGAAGAGGATATAAGGGCCTTCCGGCTGGATTTCCAGCATTTTATCAATGTATTGTTCCATTCTGCTGTCTTCTTCAATAAAGTTAAAACCGTACACAGCAGCCCGTCCATTTAATGCCGCCGCAAGATCTTTAAAGAAAATGCCGAAACCTGAGATAGGCGGAAAACAGAAAAGATTGCGGCCTTTCGGCTGGTTCAGTCTGCTGATATGCTGCTCTGCAGCTTCTGACAGTGTGCTGGAATATAGCTTTTCAGCCAATTGTTCAATTGTCGGATATTCAAATATCATTTCAATCGGCACATCCATCTGCTGCCTGGTCTTCAGCTGATGAATCACTTGCAATGCTTTCAAAGAATGGCCGCCCAGCTCAAAGAAGTCATCCTGTATGCCCAGCTCCCCGCAACCGAGGATCGGCGTCCAAATGTCGATCAGCTCACGCTCCACCCAGTTTCGTGGCGGAACGGCTTTTGATGACGTTTTTTTCCGTTCTGGCGCAGGCAGCCCGCGGCGGTCCACTTTGCCGTTTGCGGTAAGCGGCATACGGTCAAGCTTAATCACATACTGAGGAATCATATAGTCGGGAAGCGACCTGGCCAATAGAGATCGAATGGTTTTTTCTTCAACATGCGCGCCCGTATAATACGCACAAAGGATTGCTTCTTGTCCTTCTTTTGCTACGATGACTGCCGATTCCCTGATTCCATCTATTTCAGTCAAGCGTGCTTCAATTTCGGCCGGCTCAATCCGCTTCCCGCGAATCTTGAATTGACGGTCAATACGGCTGATGTATCCGATGCTTCCATCAGGCAGCCAGTGTGCCAAGTCGCCTGTTTTGTAGATCTTTTCTTCAGGATGAATCGGGTGGCTGACAAATGCTTCACTTGTTAAGTCAGGCCTGTTTAAATAGCCTTTGGCAACCCCGTCACCGCCGACACAAAGCTCACCGGGCACGCCGATCGGCGCAAGTCCGCCGTTTTTATCAATGATATACGCGGTTGAATTGCTGATCGGTTTTCCGATTGGGATCGGCTGAGAAAAATCGTGCCTGATTTCGTAAAAGGTAGAAAATGTCGTATTTTCCGTCGGTCCGTATATGTTATAAAGGCTGAGATTCGGACAGCGGTGTCTGACCTTATTGATGAGCGCCGGGGACAATGCTTCTCCGCCGACATATAAGGTGTGCAATCCGGAAAACATCTCCGGATCTGCCTGGGCGAACTGGTTAAAGAGCGCCGTCGTCAAAAACAAAATCGTAATCCGGTTGGAAGAAAGATAATTGCCGAACCTCTCAGGGGCAAGCATTGTCGAGCGGTCAACCACATGAAGACAGGCCCCGTTCAAAAGCGCTCCGAAGATTTCAAACGTCACTGCGTCGAAACCGATGGACCCTGTCAGAATGAGACGGTCCGTCATGCCGGCCGACGTGTAATTGCTGTTTGACACGAGCGATACGACGTTTCGGTTGGAAATCATCACGCCCTTCGGTTTTCCTGTTGAACCGGATGTATACATAATATAGGCAAGGTCATCAGGTGCTGTATCGGTATTCAGTTTTCCCGCATCAGCGGTTTGTTTCTCTGCGGCAGCCGGGATAGAGATGATGTGAGAAAAGTCAAAGTCAGTCTCAATCCCTTTTTGCACCGTTAACAGCTGTGCTCCGCTCTCAGTGAGCATATCGGCGATCCTGTCGGTTGGCAGTTCTGCATCAAGAGGAAGGTACGTCCCTCCCGCTTTCAATACAGCGAGAACAGCGATGATAAATTCCGGTGAGCGTTCGGACAGAATCCCGGCAATTCCCTTTGGCGCCAAACCGTTTTCCAGCAGGGTGCGGGCGAATGCAGTTGACCGTTCATCGAGCTCCCGGTACGTCATCGTCAGCCCGCCGGCGTGAAGCGCTTGATGGTCCGGGGTTTTCTTCACCTGTCGGCTGAATAGGCTGATGATGCTTTCGTCTCTTTCATAAGTTGTTTTCGTGTCATTAAATTCGCCGATTATTCTTGATTTTTCCTTTTGTCCGAGCATCGGTAGCCGATCAGCGGGAACATCGGGATTGAAGGCGGCGCCGCGCAGAGCTTCTTCCAAGTGTCCTTTTACGCTCTCTATCCATACTTCGTCATAAACGTTCGCATTGTAGCTGAATTTGATGAGCAGCTCATCGCCGGGCGCTATGATGAGGTTAAAATCGTAGCCCGATTGTTCCGACACGTTGACATTCCCGATCCGGAACGGTGCATCCGATTCCTTTTCCGCGTCTTTCATCTGCTGCTGGATCGGATAATTTTCAAACACGATGATATGGTCGATTAAATCCTGTTTCAGCTCAGTCTGAGATTGGATGTCAGCAAGCGGATGATAGCTGAACGCCTCTGAGTCAAGCATTTCTTTCTGGCAGCGGCCCAGCAGTTCTCTAAAGCTTTCGTCACCCGTTTTAATGCGTACCGGCACGGTATTGATAAACAGCCCGATCATGCTTTCCACGCCGTCAATGACGGAAGGCCGCCCTGATACGACGGCGCCGAATACGGCATCGTCCGTCCGGTTGTAGCTCTGCAGCATCAGGCCCCATACAGTCTGCATAAGAACCGCGAGCGTAGCGCCCTCTTCTTTGGCGATGGTTTTCAGCCTGTCTGTCAGATTTTGATCTAAAGAAAACAGCAGCTCTTTCTTACGGTAGCCTTTTTCCTGAGGACGGGCCGATATTTTCGGGAGTCCTGAGGGTGTCTCGCAGCCTGCTAAATATCCTTTCCAATACTCAGAAGCCGCGTCTTTGTCCTGATCAGTCAGCCATGTAATATAAGTGCTGTAAGGCTTTGCGGGCGCCAGTGTGACGGGTGAGCCTGATTCAATCGCCCGGTACATATGCATGAATTCCTGAAGGACGATGCCGAGGCACCAGCCGTCCATAAGGATGTGATGGTGGCTCCAGACGCATACATATTCCTCGTCTGCCGTTTTAAACAAAGAAACACGCATCAGCATATCCTTTTGCAAGTCAAAGCCTTTTAAGCGGTCACGTTCCTTAAATCGCTGTAAATAGACGCTCTGTCCCGCTTCGTCCAAATGTGTAAGATCTTCGCGGTGCAGCCGGAATTCCCGCTCACGCAGCACAACTTGGCGGGGGCCGTTCAGCTGAGCGACATGAGGTAAAAAAACCGTTCTGAAAATATCGTGGCGGCTGATGACAGACTGTACGCTTTGCTCAAACAATTCCGGACGAAGCCGGCCTTTTATGGTGAAGACGGATTGCTCGATATATGCAGCCCCCTCCTTTTGCAGAAAGGAATGAAAAAGCATTCCTTCCTGCATTCGGCTGAGGGGATAAATGTTTTGGATATTTTTCGTTTTGTCCATGTGTTCCTCCCGCTCGGTTTAGTGGAAGCTGAGTAAGTCGGCAATATCCTGCAATGCTTCCTCAGTCAGCTCCCGATCATCAAAGTCACTGACGGTCTTCTCCGTATCGGTTTTGCTGAGGCAGTGTTCCGACAGTTTCAGGAGATAATACCGGCAGCTTTCGGACAGCCGTTCGATCGTATCTTGCCGGAAGCGCTCCGTTTCATAGGAAATGCTGACGGTCATCCGGCCTTTTGCCGCAATCGCGCTGATTTCAAGTGACTGCTCCCGTTTCCATGTATCTGTCACATCATCTCCGCCTCCCAAAGGAGAAAACTGAAACGCGTCAGGCTGTTCCGTTTCTGCCGGATTCCCGCCGGGCGCATCGAATTGTCCGAGATAATTAAAGCTGATCTCCGGTGCTTTCCCGAAAGTCATCCCGGCAAGCTCCGGCGGTGTCAAATATTTGAGGACGCCGTATCCGTTCCCTTTATCCGGAATGCGCCGCAATGTGTCTTTGACGGTTTTCAATGTGCGAATTTCATATTCTTCATGAGGTTCATAAACTCCGCTCCGGAAAAGCACCGGGTAAATGGAAGTGAACCACCCCACCGTCCTGCTGATGTCCGCACCTGCCTGCTCCGATTGGCGTCCGTGTCCTTCAAGGGCGATTTTCAACGCGTGCCGCGGCGACCACTTTTGAACGGCAAGCACGGCGGAAGCCAAAAGCACATCTTGCGTATCCGTATTGTAGGCGCTGTGCACATCTTTCAACAGGGCGTCCGTTTCACTTTCTGTCAGAGTGAAGGATACCGTGTTCCGTTTTTTTGCAGGAGTTTGAGATAAATCTGCCTGCTCGTAAGGAAGACTTTCTGTTTCATAGTGTTCAATCTCCCGCCAATACTCCGCCTGCTGAAGAAGCTGTTTACTTTCGGCATAATCGGTCAGCTGCTCCGTATATGTTTTGAATGACATGGTTTTCGGAGGGAGTTTGATTTCCTGTCCAGAGACGGCCTGCTCATAAGCAGAAGCCAAGTCTTCCAATAAAATCCGCCATGATATCCCGTCGACAGCGAGATGATGGACCGTCAGAAACAAGTAATCTTCTGCTTCGGAGCGGAACAGCCCCGCCTGTACAAGCGGCCCGTTCTCCAAATCCATGTTTCTCTGAAGCTCTGCGACGCGGCGTTTTACAAAACGTTCCTTCTCATGCTCATCGCCTTCCGTTTCTAAAATGGTCAGGCTGTAAAGCTGCTCATCTGCGAGGTCAGCCGGTCTGTTGAAGAGGAGAAGACCTTTCTCTTCGTCTTTTTTGCAGACAAGGCGCAAGGCATCATGATGAACGGTAATGGCTTTTAACGTTTTCCTCAGGGCCTCTTCATCTATTGAATTTGTTCTCGTCAGCATGACGGACTGGTTAAAATGGTTTGCTTCCTTCATGTCTTGTGTGAAGAACCATTTGTGAACCGGCGACCACTTCACTTCTCCTTCTGCAGGAGCTTGGCTGACCGGCTGCCGCTCTGTACGGACATAAGGCGCCAGCTCTCTAATTGTCGGCCGGCTGAAAATATCTTTTACGGCGATCTGTTTTCCTGCCTGATGTAATCGGGCTGATACTTGCAGGGCTTTGATGGAATCGCCGCCCAGTTCAAAAAATGATTGATCCGCGGCAATATTTTCAGTCCCGAGCACTTCGCTCCAAATCGCGGAAAGCTCTTTTTCCATGTCGCTTTCAGGCTCGGTAAATGCCCGTCCGGTGTGCGCTTTTTTCTGCGGCTCAGGAAGCGCGCGGCGGTCAAGCTTCCCGTTCGGTGTGACAGGCAGGGCTTCAAGTGTTTCAAAGAACGCCGGCACCATATAAGCGGGCATTTCATTTCTGAGCGCCTGCTGCACGGTTTCACTTTCTGTTCCTTCTTCTGTCACGATATAAGCGCATAGTTCCGTTTGGCCTGCTGATGCGGGCAGAGCGGTGACGACTGCTTCTTTGACACCTTTTATGCCTGTTAAGGCGGATTCAATTTCTTTCAGTTCCACCCGGTAGCCTCTGATTTTGACTTGCTCGTCCATTCGGCCGATATATTGCAGCGTGCCGTCCGGCAGCCATTTTGCCAGGTCGCCCGTGCGGTACATGCGCCGGTTCTTCTGGAACGGGTCTTGGACAAAGGCTTGAGCCGTTTGCTTAGGAAGATTGCGGTATCCTCTTGCAAGGCCGGAACCCGAGATGCAAAGTTCTCCCGTTACACCGATCGGCTGCGGGTTATCTCCGTTTAAAATATAAACGTGTGAATGCTCAATCGGACGGCCGATCGTAATGTTCTCACTTTGTTCTATATGTCTTGCCGCTGTAGTGGCGACGCTGTTTTCCGTCGGGCCGTACTCATTGGCAAGCTCAGTGTGTGGACAAACTGATAAACTGCGGCTGATAACGTTTTGGTCGACGGCTTCTCCCGCTAATGTGACAATCCGGAGAGACTCGGCATCACCCGGCTCCAGTACGTCAAGCAGTGTGCGATACAGCACGGGAACAATGATCATGTGAGTGATGCGGTAAGATGCAAGATAGTGTTTAATAGCAAGAATATCTTTCACTTCATCTTCAGCTAAAACGGCCGCTTTCGCACCGGAAATCAGCGGTGTGAACATGCTTGTTACAAACCCGTCAAAGGAAAATGAAAAGAGCTGAAGAATCGTATCTTTCTCATTCAGATCATAAAATTTGCTCCGCCATTGAAGGGTTTGGCTGACGGAACGATGTTCGACCATAACCCCTTTCGGCTTGCCTGTCGTCCCGGACGTGTAAATGATGTAAGCCAAATCTTCCGGTGCTGATAATGACTGAACCGGTGATGCGTCTTGTTCTTGGATATCCTCCAGTGCGAGCACTTCACCTTTAAAATGATCAGGCACTTGATCTATTGCGCCGTGTACGGTAAGGAGAAGCGCTGTGCCGCTGTCTGAGATGATATATTGCTTGCGTTCCTCCGGATATTCAGGGTCTATCGGGACGTAGGCGCCCCCGGCTTTCCAAACCCCGAAGACTGCCGCGACTTGTTCCGGTGATCTTGGTATCACAATGCCGACGGCGGCATCCGGTCCGATCTGCCGTTTTTGCAGAGCTCTGGCGATTTTATTCGACCATTCATCTAATTCTTTATATGTGATTAAAGTTTCCCCGCTGATAAGGGCTGCCGCATCCGGTGTTTTTCGCGCCTGGGTGATGAACAGTTCATGAACTGTTTTTTCAGGCAGCTGTTGATCCGCCATGCCGTTAAAGTCCGAAAGAATCCGGTTCCGTTCCGGAGCAGTCAGCATGCTGATCGCTTGTATAGAAGTTTCCGGTTCACGGACAATGTGTTCAAGCATCGTCATAAAGTGGGAAGCCCAGCGCTGCATCGTTTCTTTCCGGAATAATGACGCCGCATATTCAAACAGAAAATGAATCTGTCCCCCGCCTTCAGAAGCCTGCAAAGTGACATCAAATTTGGAAACCGGACGGGACACGTCCGCATTCTGAATATGCAAACCGTCCAACAGCAGTTCCTCATGCTCCATATTCTGAACGACAAGCATGGCGTCAAACAGCGGATTGCGGCTTGTGTCCCGCTGCACGCCGAGCCGCTCCACAAGCTCCTCAAACGGATAGTCCTGATGCTCATACGCTTCAAGCGCCGCCTGGCGGACTTCCGCCAAGTAATCGGTGAACCGTTTGTCTCCTTTCGGCTCCGTTCTGATGGCCAGCGTGTTGACGAACATGCCGAGAATCGGTTCAAGGTCTTTGTGCGGGCGCCCGGCAATCGGCGAGCCGACGATGATGTCTTCCTGCCCGCTCAATCTCGCGAGTAACGTATTGTACGCA
>NZ_JBLTJB010000008.1:0-233966 GCF_053470005.1 Bacillus sp. N1(2025) | reverse complement strand
TAGAAGCGGGGCTTTCTTTTCGGCTCATTAAAGTCCGATAGACATGTATTTGGTTTCCAGGTACGGTTCAATGCCTTCCGTACCGCCTTCACGGCCGATGCCGCTTTCTTTCATTCCTCCGAACGGCGCTTGAACCGCGGACGGACCGCCGTCATTCCAGCCGATGATGCCGTATTCAAGCTGTTCAGAAATATAGATGCCGCGGCGGTAGTTTTCTGTGAAGAAATAAGCCGCAAGCCCGAACGGCGTATCGTTCGCAAGCTTGATCGCTTCATCAATATCTGAGAACGTAACGATCGGCGCAACCGGGCCGAATGTTTCTTCATGCATGATGTTCATGGATGTATCTACGTTTGACAGCACGGTCGGCGTCACGAAATAGCATCCTTTTTCATCGTTTTGGTCATACGTTCCGCCCGTCAGCACTTTTGCGCCTTTTTCCACGGCGTCATTAATTTGGCCGACGATTTTATCGAAGCCTTTTTTGTTGATGACAGGGCCGACGTTTACGCCTTTTTCAAGACCGTTTCCGACTTTGAGTTTCGCAGCTTCTTCACTCAGTTTTTTCGCAAACTCGTCTTTTACGGATTCGTGTACGATCAGCCGGTTCGCACAGACGCAGGTTTGGCCGGCGTTTCTGAATTTAGAGGCCATTGTTTGGGCTACCGCCAGATCAAGATCAGCGTCTTCATCCACGATCAGCGGCGCATGTCCGCCAAGCTCCATTGACATATGTTTTACGGTGTCGGCGCTGTTTTTCATCAGGATTTTGCCGACAGGCGTTGAGCCGGTAAAAGTAATTTTGCGGATTTTCGGGCTGCTGGTGAAGACGTTTCCGATTTCGGCTCCGTCACCGATCACCACTTGCAGCACGTCCTTCGGAATTCCCGCTTCATATGCGAGACGCGCAAGGGCGTAAGCGGAAAGCGGCGTATCCTCCGCCGGTTTGATGATGAACGTACAGCCTGCCGCCAAAGCGGGCGCGGCTTTTCTTGTAATCATCGCATTCGGGAAATTCCACGGCGTGATCGCGGCTACCGGGCCGACCGCCTGACGGGTGACGACAATCCGTTTGCCCGTTGTCGGCGCAGGTACGGTTCTGCCGTAAATCCGTTTTGCTTCTTCGGCGAACCATTCAATATAACCGGCGCCGTATAAAACTTCTCCGACCGCTTCTTCGTACGGTTTGCCGTTTTCTTTCGTAATTAATTCCGCAAGTTCTTCTTTATTTCCAACAATCAGCTCATACCATTTTCTCAAAAGTGAGGCACGTTCTCCCGCTGATGTTTTGGACCATGATTGAAACGCTTGATGTGAACGTTCAATCGCTTTTTCAACATCTTCGGCCGTCTGCTGGGGGATGCTTTCGATCGCCTCTCCCGTTGCCGGGTTGTACACTGTTAATTGTTCTGGCATATTGAACATTCCTTTCTCTGCTATAGTAAAGCCATTGAATGCTTGTTGACGTATCTCACACTTTCATGATAGCAGACACATCCGCCGGCATTCCAATAATTGAACTCACAGAGCTGCTTCGATAATGGAAAGGCCTTCTTTGAGCTGCTCATCCGTCACGACAAGCGGCGTCAGGAATCTGATAATGTTGCCGTTAATGCCGGCCGTCAGCAGCAGCAGTCCGTTCTCGTTCGCCGTTTTAGCGATCGCCGCAGCTTTTGCTTTGTCCGGTTCCCGCGTGTCCGGATCTTTGACAATTTCGATGGCCGCCATCGCGCCGAGTCTGCGCACTTCTCCGATGCAGGCATGCTCTTTTTTCCACTCGATCGCTTGATGCTCGATGATCCGGCCGATCTCCTCGGAACGCTGATTCAGCCCTTCTTCTTCAATAATATCCAAGACCGCGAGCGCAGCCGCACAGCCGAGCGGGCTTCCCGCATATGTGCCCCCGAGTTCACCCGGCGCGGCGGCATCAAGCATTTCCGCCCGGCCGATGACGCCGCTCAGCGGCAATCCGGCCGCAAGTGATTTGGATACGGTGATCAAATCAGGAACGGCTCCGAAATGCTCAATCGCAAAATATGTTCCCGTTCTGGCAAATCCGGTCTGGATCTCATCCGCTACAAAAACGATGCCGTGTTTTTTACAAAAAGCGGCGACGTGCTGCACGAAACGTTTTGACGGAATGATGAAGCCGCCTTCTCCCTGAACCGGCTCCATTACGACACAGGCGACGGTTTCCGGTGCAACTGCGGCGATAAAGAAATCCTCAAAAGCGCTGATGATAAAGTCGTCATACTGCTCGTCGCTCATGCCGGCCGGCTTTTGATAATAGTAAGGAAACGGCGCCTGATACACCTCTGAGGCAAATGGGCCGAAACCGAATTTATAAGGCTTCACCTTGCTCGTCATGCTCATCGTCATGTTCGTGCGGCCGTGGAACCCTCTTGTAAATGACACGACAGCCTGGCGCTTCGTATATTTTCTGGCGATTTTCACGGCGTTTTCCACCGCTTCCGCTCCCGAATTGAGAAAAATCGCTTTTTTCGCATGATCTCCCGGCGCAAGGGCGCAAAGTTTTTCGGCCAGCTCAATATAAGACGGATACATCATGACGTTAAATCCCGGGTGAATCAGATCCTCCGCCTGTTTCTTCACGGCCTCCACCACTTTCGGATGGGAATGGCCGACATTCAGCGTTCCGATCGCTCCGGCAAAATCAATGAATCGTCTGCCGTCCAAATCGTACAAAAGCGCCCCTTCCCCTTTTACCGCCATGCCGCGGTTTCCGTTGCCGACCCCCTTGGAAACGAATTGATCCCGTTTTTGCTGCCACTGGGCAGTTGTCACTTCCGTTGATGCTGTTCGACTCATAGATTCCATCCCCCTGCATTGTTTTCTTATCATTCTGACTTCTTTTTGGTATGATGAAAAGTACCAAAATCAATTTATCTATGGTATCAGAAAGGGGCAGGGTCTGGATGCTGACGATTTCCATTGATCATTCGGAAACGGCGGATTATATCTATCAGCAGATCTATCAGCACATAAAAGCGGCTGTTTTGAAGCGCAGCCTGATGCCTCATACAAAGGTGCCGTCTAAACGGGAGCTTGCCGAGACGCTGAAGGTCAGCGTGAATTCAGTGAATTCAGCTTATCAGCAGCTGCTTTCGGAAGGTTATTTATATGCAGTCGAAAGAAAAGGCTTTTTCGTGGAGGAAATTGATACGGTTTATCATGAAGAAGCGCCTTCGCTCCTATTGCCTGATGATTTGAAAGAGCGGGAGACGGATAAAAGCGGCTGGATTTCGTTTTCTCATATGAGCGTGGATACGGCGCATTTCCCCCTGAAAAGCTGGTTCCGCTGTGAGCATAAAGCAGCCGCCCGTTCATTTCATACACTCGGAGAACTCGTCCACCCGCAAGGTTTATATGAAGTCCGTGAAACAATTTCGCGGCTTATTTCCCTGACAAGGGGCGTTACATGCCGCCCGGAACAAATCGTGCTCGGGGCGGGCACGCAATTGCTGGTGCAGCTGCTGACGGAACTGCTGCCAAAAGACGCGCTCTACGCCATGGAGAACCCGGGATATATGAGGATGTACCGGCTGCTGCAAAACCTCGGGAAAAAGGTTGCGACGATCAGCCTTGATGAAAAAGGCATGTCCATGGACGAAATCGAAAAACGCCGGCCCTCTGTATTGATCACCACGCCTTCCCATCAATTCCCCTCAGGCGTGATCATGCCCGCTTCCCGGCGGATTCAGCTTTTAAACTGGGCCGCCGAACAGAACGGCCGCTTCATCATTGAAGATGATTATGACAGTGAATTTAAATATGACGCCGATACGATACCGGCGCTTCAAAGCCTTGACCGGTTTCAAAATGTCATCTACATGGGGACCTTTTCAAAATCCCTTTTCCCAGGTCTGCGCATCAGCTATATGGTTCTGCCGCCCGGGCTTTTGCGGACGTTCAAAGAGAGAACGTATGACCTGCATACGTGCAGCACGCTTGCCCAGCTCGCGCTGAAAGAATTTATCGAATCAGGTGAATATCAGAAACATATTAAAAAGATGAAGCAGCATTATAAGAACATGCGGGAACGCCTCATTTCGGCTTTGGAAGAAACATTCGGAGATAGAATCAGTGTAAAGGGCGCCAATGCGGGGCTTCATTTTGTCACTGAGTTTGACTGCGCCCGTTCAGAAAAAGAGATATTGGCACGGGCGGATGCAGAACAGCTCGATCTGTTTGCGATGAGCCGGTTCCGTCTGAAAACGGGAAGCGATTCAAATAAGCCGCAGCTCATTCTGGGATTCGCCCGCCTGAAGGAGAGCGATATTCAAGAAGGCGTCTACAGACTTTACCGGGCAGTTTTCGGCGCATAAAAAAACCCCCGGAATTCGGGGACTTATTTACCAGCGGTCCGGCTCTGTCTGCAAAATCGCCTCCAGCAGGCCGGGAAACGCCGCTTGTAAATCATCTTTGCGCAGGGAATAATAACGGTGCTTCCCGTCTATGCGCACTTGGGCGATCCCCGCTTCCCGCAGCACTTTGAAGTGATGGGACAGCGTTGATTTAGCGACCCGGACATCAGCGCAGGTTCCGCACGTTTTTTCTGTTGTTTCCGCCAATTGTTTGACCAGCTCTAAGCGGAGCGGATCACTCAGAGCATGAAGAACCTTTGTCAGCTGTAAGCGTTCGGTTTCAGGATGGTTTGGAATGTTCATGAGTCAAATGTAACACATAAAAGCGGCGGGTGACAATTTAGGCGGTGAGGGTTTTTCCTTTACCATTCGCAGCGAAACATGTTACAGTTAGTTCGATAATATTCGAACTATAACAAATTAACCCAATCAGGAGGAATAACAATGATCGTCTTACAGGCTTACATGAAAGTAAAAGCGGATAAACGCGAGGAATTTTTAGGAGAAGCGCAATCACTTGTTCAGCATTCACGCGCGGAAGAAGGAAATGTGCAATACGACCTTTTCGAAAAAGTCGGTGAGGAAAATACATTCGTCATGCTTGAGCAATGGAAAGATGAAGAAGCGATGAAATTCCACAACGCAACTGACCATTTCCAAGGATTTGTGGCAAAAGCAAAAGAACTGCTGAGTGCGCCGCTTGACGTCGTCCGCACAGAACTGTCAGAGTAACGAAAGGATGAATGACATGAACGAAGTCCTTCAATTATTAACAGACCACCGTTCCATCCGCAGCTACACAGATGAACCCGTATCGGATGAACAGCTGGACCTTATCATCCAAGCCGCTCAAGCAGCGCCGACTTCCATTAACGGCCAGCAATTTACCGTTATAGCGGTGAAAGATAAGGAACGGAAGAAAAAAATATCCGAATTGGCGGGCGGCCAGCCGTGGATTGACCAAGCGCCGGTTTTCCTTTTATTCTGCGCTGATTTTAACCGCGCCAAAATTGCGCTTGAAGAATATAATGATACACCGCTTGAGATCACGAACGGTTTAGAGTCCGTACTTGTCGGAGCCGTAGATGTCGGGATTGCGCTGGGTACGGCAACGGCTGCAGCTGAATCAATGGGACTCGGCACTGTGCCGATCGGCGCCGTGCGCGGCAAGCCGGACGAACTCATTGAATTGCTGAAACTTCCGAAATACGTTTTCCCGGTTTCCGGTCTCGTCATCGGCCATCCGGCAGACCGCTCCGCGAAAAAACCGCGTCTGCCGCAAGCAGCCGTTCTGCATCATGAAACGTATCAAGAAGAAGATGTAAGAACACATATCGAGGCCTATGACAAGCAGATGTCCGAATACATGAAAAAACGCACCGACGGACAGGAAACGAGAAACTGGTCACAAGGCATCACCTCCTACTATAAGCAGCTTTATTATCCTCACATTCGTGAAATGCTTGAAAAACAAGGATTTAAGACGGATAAATAAGCGGATCAGCCTGCCGGAACACTCCGGCAGGTTTTTTCTATTTCTCAAACAAAAGCGTTGACACTATGTAAAAATTTTTGTTAATATTTTCATCATATACTCATTGGTTTTCTGTGAACCGATGGGTTTTCTATTGTGACGAAAGAAGGAATCTGGGCTTATGAATGATAAGAAAACGGATATTCTGCTGGCGGCAAGAAAGCTTTTTTCCGGGAAAAGCTTTTCGTCAGTTTCGATGCAGGCGATCGCAGAGGAGTGCAAAGTCTCCAAAGCATCTTTATATAAGCTGTTTGAATCAAAGGAAGACCTGCTCCTGGAGCTGCTCGACTTTAACCAGAAACAGATGGTAGCCGCCGCTTCATTATTGAATGAAGAAACAAGCCTCTCCCCTGAGGAACGGTTTGCCAAAAAACTGATGGCTGAGCTTGAAGGCTTCAGGCGCAATCAGCAGTTTTTTAATATGCTGATGTACGGAAGCCCCTCTTCCATTAATGAGCGGGTAAAACGGCATATTCACAGGGCCCGCTCCACCTTTATCTGCTGGCATCGCGATTCACTGATTCAGACGTACGGCGAAGACATTATTCCTTATGTATGGGAGCTGGTCATCGTCCTGCAGGGGCTCCTGAGAGAATGCATCACGCTGATTAAGCTGGAAAAAGAACCGCTCGCCCTGGAGCCGCTCACGGAGTTTATCATCCGCCATCTCAATCTCATCGTCGAAAACAGGACAACCGAAACCGCTTTGCCTCAGGAGATGATTGACCTTTATATCGCCTCCGCTTCCTCATTTGAGCCGAAAGACAAAACCGTATTGCTGGCTGAAAGCCTGAAGGAACTGAAAGAAGCCGTCTCAGCCCTTCCGGAGGAAAAATATGACGCCGCAGGACTCGCTTCCGCGGCGGCTATGTTGGAGAAAGAATCAGCGGACAAACAGCCGCGGGATTTTCTCATCAAAGCGCTCATCGGTTATTTGGAGCAGGCCGGACCGCTGCACCAGCCGCTTGCAGCCGTTAAAACATTGCTCAAACTATAAAGAAAGAAGGAATCAGCTTGAATAAGAGTATTAAAACTGCACCATACAACCGCTCTGTCATTGTCGGGATTCTTTTGGCGGGTGCGTTCGTCGCCATTTTGAACCAGACACTGCTTATCACGGCGCTGCCGCACATTATGAATGACTTCAATATAGACGCCAACAAAGCGCAATGGCTGACAACGTCGTTTATGCTGACGAACGGGATTTTGATTCCGATTACCGCGTTTTTAATAGAGAAATTCACAAGCCGCACCCTCTTGATTTCCGCCATGAGTATTTTCACGGCGGGCACCATTGTCGGCGCATTCGCCCCGAATTTTCCGGTGCTCTTAACGGCCCGGATTATTCAGGCGGCCGGCGCTGGGATTATGCTGCCTCTCATGCAGACGGTATTTCTCACGATTTTCCCGATGGAAAAGCGCGGCCGCGCCATGGGTATGGTCGGCTTGGTTATTTCGTTCGCGCCGGCGATCGGCCCGACGCTTTCCGGATGGGCGGTCGAAGCATTCTCTTGGCGGTCTTTGTTTTATATCATCTTCCCGATCGCAGTCATCGATTTGCTTTTAGCGATTATTCTGATGAAAAACGTCACGACATTACGAGAAACACAGATTGATATTTTATCTGTGATCTTATCGACCCTCGGATTCGGCGGTCTGCTTTACGGCTTCTCAAGCGCCGGTTCATCAGGGTGGACCAGTACTGAAGTGCTGACTTCGCTGCTTGTCGGAGCGGTCGCGCTGATTTTCTTTATCTCAAGACAGATGAAGCTTAAAAAACCGATGCTGGAATTCCGCGTGTTTTCTTTCGGGATTTTCAGCCTGACCACCCTGCTCGGAACGCTTGTTTTCGCGCTGCTGATCGGAACGGAAACCATTCTCCCGCTTTACACGCAAAAAGTCCGGGGCGTATCCGCGTTTGATACCGGATTAATGCTTTTGCCGGGCGCGATTGTAATGGGGATGATGTCTCCGTTTATCGGCCGGGTGTTTGACAAAATCGGCGGAAAAGGCCTTGCGATGACCGGATTCTTCATCATCCTGCTCACGTCCCTGCCGTTTATGAATCTGACGGACTCGACGTCTCTCATTTGGATTGTCGTCGTTTATACCGCGCGGCTTTTGGGAACAGCCATGATTATGATGCCGGTGACGACAGCGGGAATCAACGCCCTGCCGCGCCACTTAATTCCGCACGGCACAGCCATGAACAATACCGTCCGCCAAGTCGGCGGTTCTATCGGTACGGCGCTGCTGGTTTCCGTGATGAGCAGCCAGGCCGCGCACGCAAATGCGTCAACTCCGGCAAACGCCGCCCTGCACGGCATGAATGCGGCATTTGTCGTAGCCGCCTGCATCGCGCTGGCCGGCTTCCTCCTATCTTTTATATTGAAGAAAAAACCGCGTCAGCCCGAGCAGCAGCAGGCCGTTACGCGGTAAATCAAAAAGAACCCGATCACGTATGTGACCGGGTTCTTTTTTTACTTCTCGATTCCGTCTTTTACTTCTTTCACCATTTGCGCCATGGATTCCAGGCCGCCTCCTGATAAATACCATGTAGCTGAATCAAGGTAGACAACATGGTTGTTTTTCACGGCTTTCACCGATTTTACATAATCATTTTCAACCACTTGTTTTGTTGAAGATTTTGTGCCGATCGCTGTTCCGCGGTCAACGACAAACATGTAATCAGGGTTTGTTTTTGCGATATATTCATAGGAAATGCTTTGTCCGTGCAGTGAGGCTTCAATGTTTTTGTCAGCCGGTTTGACGCCGAACACATCATGAATGAAGCCGTATCTTGATTTAGATCCGAACGCGCTGATTTTGCCGTCGTTCGCCATCACCACTAACCCGTTTTTATCCGTGCTGCTTGTCTTTTTCTTCAGATCGGCAATGGATTTGTCAATTTTCGCAAGCTTATCTTTCACTTCATTTTCTTTGTTAAAGATTTTGCCGATCACTTCGGTGTTGTGCTTGAATCTGTCAACGTAGTTTGTATAGTCATCATCAAGATAAATCGTCGGCGCGATTTTTGAGAACTCTTTATAAGAATCAGATTGTCTGTGGGCGATAATGATTAAATCCGGATCAATATCCGCGACTTTTTCAAAATCCGGTTCTTTTAAACCGCCGGTATTGGCGTATTTATCACTTTTATATGAAGATAAGTATTTTGGAAGGTTTTGTTTCGGAAGTCCCGCCACGTGATCCTGTAAACCGAGTTCATCCATCGTGTCCAGCATTCCGAAGTTGAATACGACGACTTTTTTCGGATTCTTCGGCACTTTGACTCCTTCTTTGTTCAGGTCATCTTTGATTGTGATTGTTTCTTTTGATTTGCCTGATGTTTTGTCCCCGTTTCCGCATGCAGAAACAACAAAAATCGTAACTAGCGCAATGAATAGCAATGCGATTTTTTTCATGATTTTCACCTCATCTGGTTTTTAAGAAAAGTACACACCGATCCGCTGACTGTCAATCTCTTGAATCGGGATGGTCATATCATAAATATCTTCAAGCACGGAGGTTTCAATGATCTCCTCCGCCGGCCCTTCTTTGACGATCCGGCCGTTTTTCAGTGCGACGATATGGTCTGAATATACGGATGCGAAGTTGATATCGTGAATCACTACGACGACCGTTTTTCCGAAGTCTTCCACGAGCCGCTTCAACAGCTTCATCATTTCAACGGAATGCTTCATATCTAAATTGTTCAGCGGCTCATCGAGAAAAATATAGTCGGTATCCTGAGCGATGATCATCGCGATAAATGCCCTCTGGCACTGGCCTCCGCTGAGCTGATCGAGGTATTTATCCTTTAAATCATCCAGCTTCATATAACTGAGGGCCTGGTTGATATGCACCCAATCTTCATCCGTCAGTTTCCCTTGGGAATACGGAAATCTGCCGAAGCTGACCAGGTCTTTAATTGTCAGTCTGATATTGATTTGGTTCGTCTGCTTCAAGATGCTGATTTTTTTCGCCAGATCGTTGCTTTTACAGGCCCCGATCTCTTGCCCGTCGACCGTGATTTCCCCGGAATCCGTCTTAATCAGCCGGCTCATGATAGACAGCAGCGTGCTTTTTCCCGCGCCGTTCGGACCGATAAATGAGGTGAGCCTGCCCTTTTGAATGGATAGAGACGTTTTCTCAAGGACGACTTTCCCTCCGTATTGTTTGCTTACATTTTTGACCTCTACCATGATTTATTCTCCTTTAACAGCAGATAGATAAAATAAATCCCGCCGGCAAAATTAATGATGACGCTCAGCGTCGTGGAAAACGTGAACACTTTCTCCACGACGAACTGGCCTCCGACGAGCGCGACGATGCTGATCAGGACAGAACCCGCGATTAAATACGTGTGCCTGTAGGTTTTTAAAAACTCTCTCGCCAGATTGACGACAAGCAGTCCTAAAAACATAATCGGCCCCACAAGAGCCGTAGAGACAGACACAAGAATGGCGACGACAATGAGCATCTGTTTCACAAGCTTATCGTAGTCAATCCCAAGGTTGACGGCATGCTCCCTGCCGAGGGACAGCACGTCAAAAAACCGCGTGAACCGCCAGACATAAATGCCCGTCAGAAGAAAGACAGCACCGGCAAACCATAAAAGATCGGTGTTGATATTGTTAAAGCTGGCAAACATTTTGTCCTGAACAACCTGGAATTCATTCGGATCAATCAGCATCTGCATAAAGGATGACAGACTGTTGAACAGCGTGCCGAACACGACGCCGACAAGCAGAAGGAAAAACACGTTCCGCCCCTCGCCTTTAAACATGAGCTGATACAAAACGAGTGACAAGAGCACCATCAGCCCGACGGAGATGACGAAATTAAGATTTTTGTTCATCATGACGATATTCATTGAACCGAACAGGAACACGATGACGGTCTGAATGAGCATATACAGGGAATCGAGGCCTAAAATGCCCGGTGTCAGTATGCGGTTATTTGTAATCGTCTGGAAGATGACCGTTGAAAACGCGATCGCTCCTCCGGTAAGCATCATGGCAAGCACTTTGAAGCATCGTCTCGGCAGGGAGTATTCCCAATTGCCCAGTCCGTAGAACAGGAAGAATCCGATACATATCATGGCGAGCGCCGCCAGCAGCGTAATTTTTTTATTATGACTCATATGCTTTTCTCCTTAACAGCATATACAGGAAGATGCCGCTGCCGATAACACCGACCATCAGGCCGATGGAAATTTCGTACGGGAAGATGATCACCCTTCCCAAAATGTCGCAAAACAGCACAAAAACAGCGCCCAGCAGAGCGGTGTGGGGCAAGCTGCTCCTCAGGTTGTCCCCTTTGTAAATCGACACCATATTGGGAATGATCAAACCGAGAAACGGCAGCATCCCGACGGTCAGGATCACCAGTGAAGCGATGAGCGACACGATAATCAGACCGATATTGACGACGCGTTTGTATTTCAGGCCGAGATTGACGGAAAAGCTCTCTCCCATTCCCGCCACCGTAAATTTATCCGCATACACATAAGCGATGATCACCAGCGGGATACTCAGATATAAAAGCTCATACCGGCCTTTGACGACCAGTGAAAAATCTCCCTGCAGCCAAGATGACAGGTTTTGGATCAGATCGTATTTATATGCGATAAACGTGGCGATTGAGCTGACGATGTTCCCAAGCATTAAACCGACGAGAGGAATAAAAATCGCATCATTGAACTTGATTCTCTCGAGGATTTTCATGAAAAGGAAATTTCCCGCCAACGCGAAAACGAAAGCGATAGACATTTTCACAAGCGGACTCGCTGACGTAAAAAGCATTAATGAAATCAAAATTCCGAGCCTTGCCCAGTCCATCGTTCCCGCAGTCGTCGGCGATACAAATTTATTCCGGCTGATCTGCTGCATGATTAATCCGCAGATGCTCAGGCTCATGCCGGCGATGATAATGCTCACCAAACGCGGCAGCCGGCTGTCAAATAATGTACCTGCCTGTTCTTTATTTAAATGAAAAATATCCAGCGGCGACAAATCTTCTACACCGATAAATATAGAAGTACACGCCAAAACCGCCAGTAGCAAAAGTAAGTAACGTAGCTTCATGCTGCCTCCCTGCACCCATCACAAACGGTATGACTGATTGCCAAACAACTCCCATATATCCCACTCGTAATGATTATCATTATCAACGACAATTATAATCTTATCATCTTTCCAAGCGCAGTCAATACAGTTTTGCTTTCAAAAGCGGTCATCCGCGGGCCGTACACTAAATTGTCTTACAATCAGTCTATCAAGAATTTGCAGGATTTTCTATAACCTTCATTTGGCTGCTTATCATTTTTTGCACATGATGACACGCTTGAGGGAAACAAATCTGACAAACAGCGGCAAAATTCCTCCATGAAAATACAAATGTTCTCCCCACGTAGAAAAAATCCTTGATTTACATGTTTGAAAGAGAGATAATAAAAATTAAATTTGTGAGAAAATTTAAATATTAGGGGATGTAAATCATGAAAGTTGTAAAATTCGGAGGCAGCTCTCTTGCGTCAGGAGCCCAGCTTGAGAAAGTGTTTCAAATCGTGACGGCTGATCCCGCGCGGAAAGCCGTCGTCGTATCGGCACCGGGAAAACGCTTCTCGTACGATACAAAGGTGACGGATCTGTTAATCCGCTGTGCGGAGCATTATTTGCAAAAAGGTGCAGCACCCGGGCTTGCCGAAACGGTCATTGAACGGTACGCAGCCATCGCGCGGGAGCTGAACCTGGATTTCTCTATTATAGAAAGAATCCGCAGTGACCTATTCGCTCTCTTAAACAGCTGTAAAACCAATCCCGAACAATATATGGATGCGGTGAAGGCGAGCGGCGAGGACAACAACGCGAAGCTGATCGCAGCCTACTTCCGGCGCCAGGGCGTTAAAGCGGAATATGTAAGTCCGAAAGAAGCGGGGCTGTTTGTGACGAATGAACCCGGAAGCGCGCAGGTGCTCCCTGAGTCTTATGATCATTTGTACCGTCTGAGAAACCGTGAAGGCTTGATCATTTTTCCGGGATTTTTCGGTTACACGAAGGAGCATGAGATTGTGACGTTTTCCCGGAGCGGTTCTGATATTACCGGCTCCATTCTCGCCAACGGCTTAAAAGCTGACCTGTACGAAAACTTTACTGATGTGGACGCCGTCTATTCCGTCAACCCGTCAATCGTGCGGCATCCGAAAGAAATTAACGAACTGACGTATCGGGAAATGCGTGAGCTCTCCTATGCCGGATTTTCCGTTTTTCATGATGAAGCGCTGATTCCCGCATTTCGGGCCGGCATCCCCGTTCAGATTAAGAATACGAATAATCCGGATGCGAAAGGAACACGCGTCGTCAGCAGCCGCGACAATACGAACGGGCCAGTCATCGGCATCGCAAGCGACACGGGCTTTTGCAGCATTTACATAAGCAAATATTTAATGAACCGGGAAATCGGTTTCGGCCGCAAAGCCCTTCACATTTTGGAGGAAGAAGGGTTGACGTATGAACACGTTCCATCCGGCATTGACGACATCACGATCATCCTTCGGCACAATCAGATGGACTCAGAACTGGAACACAGGCTCGTCACCCGTCTGAAGCAGGAACTTCAAGCAGATGAAGTCACAGTCAGGCACAATCTGGCGCTGATTATGGTCGTCGGGGAAGCGATGCGCCATAATGTCGGCACAACCGCCAGGGCATCCAAAGCACTGTCGGAAGCCGGCGTCAACATCGAGATGATCAATCAAGGGTCCTCGGAAGTCAGCATGATGTTCGGAGTGAAAGAAGAACAGGAAAAACACGCGGTGCGGGCGCTGTATGACGAATTTTTCGCCGGAGTTTTACTCTCATAGGACACCGCCTCTTTTTTCTCTTGTCCACTAATATCCCTTACAAAGCAGCTTCTTTTACATATTGTATGGTATAGACAATATGGAGGTGAAGCTCATGTCAGGATATTCAGGAGTCAGCTCTTTCGCTTTGATCGTTGTTTTATTTATCCTGTTGATTATTGTTGGTACTGCCTTCGTTGGCGGTTTCTAAGCATCACTCCGTCTATATGAGGACGCTGCGGGTTTTGACCTGCGGCGTTTTCTTTTGTTTTCCGCCGCTGTCCGAGCCCGGCCGCGCAAAAAAAAGACTGCCGGGAACATTCTCGGGCAGTCTTTTCCTTTGTTCAGGTTATTTTCTTCTCACGTCATTCCTCTTTCAGCTACATGGAATTCAGCCTGATCTGTCTGGCCTGCACCTGTCACTGTAAAAATCGCGGCGGCTGCTAAACAAATAACAAACCATTTAGATTTCAATTTCATACAAACCCTCACTCCTTTGTATTTGTTTCCTTGCCTCTTCGACTTTCAGAAAATAGTCAGAAGAAATTTTAAAGCAATTTTGTTCATAGTAATATTTAGCTGCTTCTAGTGCTAAATCCTCTATATCGGCGTATAAATTTTTATCTTCCAGGTAACGGAAACACGCGCTGATTGTTTCCTCATCCGGTTTCGCCTGATACAGAGCCTGCAGCCATTCGAATTTTACCGTGTAAACGGGATCGTCTGTTTCTTTAGCATATTCATATCCCCGCTTGTGATATTCCGACGCTTTTTCTTTTTTTCCGAGTTTAAAGTAAATGAGTGTGATTAGAAAATATGCTTGAGGAAGAGAATTGACGATTCTTTGTGATTCAAATGTATCGACCGCCCGTTCAAAGTACGGAATCGCTTCACCGATGCGGTCCTGATTGTAGTAGCACAGTCCGAGGTTATACAGCGCCCTCCCGACAAGCTGCGCTTTTTGTTCTTTTTCGGCCATTTGCAGAGCGTGCTGAAAATGTTTGGCCGCCTGTTCAAAGCGCCTTTCATCCATTAAATTGACGCCGAATACAAAATGGCATTGAATGATCCGGACGTTATATGTGTCCTGCTCTACGTAAATTTCATAAGCGTTTTTTATATGTATCAAAGAAAAATACGTTTGTTTCATATGATAATAAGCTTCGGCCACTTTAAAATAAAACTCCGCCCGTTCCACGTGGTCCGATACGAAGGCCAGTTTTTTCTCAGCTTGTTTATAATATGTAATCGCTGAGATAAATTCTCTTTTATCAAATTCAAACATGCCTTTGAAAAAGTTGACGTAATAATCGAGAAGCCCTTTGAGGCCGGCCTGGCTGTTATCAATGTTATCAAGAATTTCCGACAGGGTCGGCTGGTCTTCTATCTTCAGTTTTTCCAGCGGCTCCAAGTAGTCCAGCATCAGCTGATGGCGAAATTCCATGAGGGAATAATAAAGCACTAAGTTTGAATCAGGCTCCATACGGTCAAGCTCTTGTTTGATCTCGGCTTTCAAGATCTCCGCATCCGGCACGCTGAATGTTCTGATGTATCGATACCACTCGTTAATTTTCTGCCCGACTGCTGAAGAAGGAATTAACCCGCTCTTCATTCCTTCACCCTCCCCATCCAAGACCTGTTTACCAGTTATTTTATCACGTTTCCGTCTCTTTCCATCCCGAAAAACACGCAAACTTTGTTTCGGCAGAGCGCAATTTTCCGAGTGGAGTTAAAACAGACGGCGGCCAGACGAGACCGCCGGTTTCAAGATTATTCATTTTTCGTATTCAGCGGAAGGCGGATTGTAAAGGTCGTGCCTTTTCCTTTTTCGCTGTCAATATCTATCGTGCCCTTGTGCATTTCGACGAGCTGCCTGACGATGGACAGGCCGAGTCCGTATTCGCCGTATGCCGTATTCCTCCGGGACACGTCCGCCTTATAAAACCGCTCCCATATATGCTCAATTTCCTCTTTGGAGATGCCGATCCCGGTGTCTTCGATTTCAATCACCGTTTCTTTATAGCCTTCATACCCGCGCAGCGTGATGTCTCCCTTTTGCGTAAATTGTATGCTGTTTTTCGTGATGTTGACGAGAATCTGGATCAGCCTGTCATAATCGGCGAACACTTTGACGCCGTCCTCCACTTGAATCCGCAGCTGATTTTGTTTTTCCTCCGCCTGCTGATTGAGATGCTCTTTAATAATTTCAAACACCTCGATGAGCGGCAGGCTGAGCTTGTCCAGTTTGATTTGCTGGGATCTGATTTTTTCATAATCCAGGTTTTCTTTCACGAGCCTGAGCATCCGCTTCGTTTCTTCGCTGATCAGCGAGAAGCATTTCTCTTTATCTTTTTCCGGGATGGTGTTGCTGTTAAGCCCCTCCACAAGTCCGTTAATGGTCGTCAAAGGCGTTCTCAGCTCATGGGAGACATCGGCGATAAATTGGCGCCTCCGTTTTTCGAGGCGGTCAATCTGCTCTCTTGATTGCTTCAGATTTTTGGCCATGGTGTTGAAATCGGACGCCAGCATGCCGATTTCATCGCCGCCGCTGTTCTTGAGCGAAATATCGTAATCACCGGATGCCACTTTTCCGGTCGCATCCCGCAATGTCTGAATCCGCTTGACGTGAAATTTAGATAAAAGCCAGCTCAGCAGAATCGTGATGATAAGGGTGCTGATGATCGCGTAAATCATATAGCGGTTGACCTGGCTGATCATCTGCTCGACCCCTCTGACGGGAGACACGAGCAGCACCGCGCCTTTAAATTGATCGTTGATAAAAAGCGGTTTTGCGACAAGCGATACTTCCAAGCCTTCCGTATTAAAACGGTTCATTTCCGCTCTGATCTGAACGGTTTTCCCTTGCTTCAGCATGTGCCACTCTTTACTTTTCAGCTTCTCGCGCGGCGGCATATCGTCAGGAAAAAAGTAAGGCTGCTGATGTTCATCAAAAATAATAAATCTGGTCTCGCGCGTTTTTAACATGTCCTGATACGGATACAGGCGGCGCAGATCAAGATCGCGGCTGTTCAGCTCACTTGTGATCTGTTGGGCGTAAGATGACAGCTCATCCACTTTATTTTGATACGCAAAATCTTTCACAAAGTGCGAAAACAGGGAAATGATGATGAAAAAGGCCAAAATCAAAATGCTGACATGGCTTAACAGCAGCTGATATAAGTATTTAATCCTCATCAAATTTGTATCCTACCCCCCACACCGTGTATAAAAACGGTTTTTCGACACTGGACAGTTTTTTGCGCAGCCGTTTAATATGAACATCAACCGTACGTTCATCGCCGTAAAATTGATAGCCCCACACCTGCTCAAGCAGCTGCTCTCTCGAAAAAACCTGGCGCGGGTTTTGTGCGAGATAAAAGAGCAGATCGAATTCCTTCGGCGTCAGATTCTCGACAGGTTTTCCGTGCAGAAACACTTCCCGCGTCTTCTTATTGATTGAAAAACACGCCGTTTCGATCAAGTCGTCGCTTTTTACGGCCTGCCCCGTCGCCCGGTATCTTCTGATCACCGCTTTAATCCGCGCTACTAGTGTCAGCGGGCTGAACGGCTTGGTGACATAGTCGTCGGCCCCCATTTCAAACCCGATCACCTGATCAGACTCCGTGTCCTTTGCGGTCAGCATAATAATCGGCACACTGCTCGTCTCTCTTATTTTCCGGCAGATCGTCACTCCGTCCATGGATGGAAGCATAATGTCCAGAATGACCAAATCCCAGTCCTCTTCCGTGAACCGCTGATAGCCTTCCACTCCGTCATGGACAAATTCGGCTTCAAATCCTTCTTTAAAAAAGAACATTTCCGTCATGGTGCATACGCTTATATTATCTTCTATCATTAATATCTTCATTTGTTCCTCCGCTTATCTTGACGCTTTTTCTTATAATAGCACCATTTTACCCGGATGTTTTCGGGTTTCACAAATGTTAGTTTTTATTTCATCACCCGGAAATAGTTTGTTCATATTTTTTTCATACATTTCTCCTACTATATACATATCGGATGGCCGGTGCTAAAGGAGGCCGGTTTTACAAGATCTGACATCCATACGGAGGAACAGACATGAACTTTATAAAAAGAGCCTTTTGGAGCATGAAGGCTAAAAAGGGAAAAACATTTTTGCAGCTGGTTGTGTTTTCAGTGATTTGCATTTTTGTCCTGTCCGGTCTTGCGATCCAGTCAGCGGCAAAGAAATTAAGCGAACTGGCAAGGCAGCAGCTCGGCGGGAGCGTCACACTCCAGGCTGACCGCCAAAAGCAAATGGCGCAGCAGCAAAAAGACGGTGAAAAGAGGACGTTTGAATCAACACCGATTTCCGTCTCAGATGCCAAGAAGCTTACATCTTTACAGCATGTTAAAAATTACAATTTCCTCACGACAGCGTCAGCAAATGCAGAAAGCTTTGATGCGATAAAAAGCTCAGGCGAATCAGCCGATAACAGTTCCGGCGCCGGCCGTTTTCAAGGCGGCGGAAGACAGATGATTTCAGCGGATATCTCGATCGAAGGCGTGCTCTCTACGGCATTGCTTGGTGATTTCACGGACGGGAGCTCAAAAATCACTGACGGACGCGCCATCACAAAAACAGATGCGGACACAAAAGTCGCCGTGATTAATGAAACGCTGGCAGATCAAAACAAGCTGAAGGTCGGAGGCTCCATTACCGTTTCCTCAGCAGCGGCTGATTCTGTGAAAACGAAGCTTAAAATTGTGGGAATCTATAAAACAACATCATCAGGAGACGATCAGGCACAGCATTTTTCATTCTTAAATCCTGACAATAAAATCTATACGCCTTACACCGCCGCGGCGGCGTTAAAAGGGTCTGATAACAAAAACAAAATCAGCTCAGCCGTTTATTATATGGATGATGCCAAATATATTGACTCATTCGTTGCGGCTGCGAAAAAAACATCTATAGATGATAAAACCTACGCGCTGACGACAAATGATCAGGTGTATCAGCAAATGGTCGGCCCGATTGAAAATGTCGCGTCATTTTCTAAAAACGTGGTATACCTTGTATCCATCGCGGGCGCGGTCATTCTTGGGTTGATCGTGATGATGTCGATCAGGGAACGTAAGTATGAAATGGGTGTCTTGATGGCGATCGGCGAAAAGCGCTGGAAGCTCATCGGACAATTCTTAACGGAAATTCTGGTTGTCGCGGTTATCGCCATCGGGATCGCATCCGTCACGGGCAGCCTTGTGGCGAATCAGCTCGGAAATCAGCTTCTTTCCCAGCAGGTCAGCTCAGCCGGTGATTCGCAGCAAACAAGCGGCTGGGGCGGAGGAGAAATGCTGCGGGGAGGCGGCATGTTCGGTCAGCATTCATCCGGCGCGGATGTCATCAGTACAATGCAGGTAAACGTCTCGCTGAATGACCTTCTGATTCTTAGCGGAATCGGCGTCGCAATTGCCGTCATTGCCACATTACTGCCGTCTGTATCAGTCATGCGGCTTCACCCTAAAACGATCCTGACCAAGCAGGAATAAGAGGAGGCAGCATAATGAGCCTATTAACCTTTCAACAGACCGGCTACTGGTACCAAGACAAATCACAGCCGCTGTTTCAGGATATAACGATCAGCTTTGAAAAAGGGAAGTTTTATACAATTGTCGGCGCCTCCGGAACGGGAAAAACAACGTTTCTGTCTCTGGCGGGCGGCCTTGACACACCTAAAGAGGGAAGCATCCTTTATAACGGAGAAGACATCTCCAAAATCGGATTAACCAAATTCAGAAATCAATATGTCTCTATCGTCTTTCAATCTTATCATCTGATCCCGTATATGACGGCGCTCCAGAATGTCACAACGGCGATGGAGATCACCGGCTCTAAGGAGAACAACAAAGATGCGTTCGCGCTCAGCATGCTGAAAAAAGTCGGCTTCACCGAACAGCAGGCCCGTCAGCGGGTGCTGACATTAAGCGGCGGACAGCAGCAGCGCGTTTCAATTGCGCGGGCTTTCTGCTGTGACACGGATTTGATTTGCGCGGACGAGCCAACGGGAAATCTCGACGAGGATACGTCAAAGGAAATCGTCCGGCTCTTTCAGGACTTGGCGCATAAAGACGGCAAATGCGTCATCATGGTTACGCACGACGAACAAATTGCCAAAGTTTCGGATATCAACATCCGCTTATCAAGAGGAAGTTTCACGGTAAAAGAAAACGGCACGGCCGTTTCCTGATACCGCGCCCCTGCCAGCGCAGACAGGGGCGCACCCTATATCCCCCTATTCAATAGAAGTGAACGTAAAAAGAGCGAGGGCTGCATCCCCCCGCTCTTTTTATTTATATCAGCTGTAAATAACGGTCCATATTTGATTGTCCGGCTGCTTTGATCAATTCTTCCGCCTTTTCCTCTTCCCCCGGCAAAGCGAGCCGGAGTTTGTCTTCAATGTCTTTTTCAGAAAGGCCGTTTCCCGGCGCTCCCTTCGGACAGTCGATACGTGTTTCATAGACATGACCGCCGGAAGCCGTAACCCGTACAATTGTAAAACGGCCCTTCGGAACGGCGTTTTCAGCCGGCAGAATTTGGTCATCGGAGCTGCGGTGAATCCGCTCAAATCCTTTTTGAAAGGATTCCGGAATCGGCTCGGATGTGAAATGTTCAACTGAAAAATCCTTACCGTGCAAAGCTAAGGTGATCACATATTCCACGCTGAACCGTCCCGCTTCGCCTGTTTTCGGGCGCCGTTCTGTCAATGCGGCGTCCCCGCCCGGCGGATAAATCACGTCGATCCGTTCCGTTTGGCCGAAAGTGAGACCATGTTCGGCCTTCAGCTTGAGAATGGCGTCCGCCGCATGATGAGCCGCCGAGCAAAACGGATAAACCTTAAACCAAAGTCCCGGGCTCACAATCCGCCAAGGTTTTCCCCACCCGTTTACAAGCAGGGTTTCTGCCCGTTCAAGATCGCCGTACAGTCCGAAAAAACCTTTCTCCCCGTCGAGCGCATGAACTGAGCCGCCGAAACCGGCCTTTGCAAGCGTTACGGCGAACAACCCGGCTTGAGCAGCCAGTCCGGCGTGGAGCGGCTTCATTTCTGTCCCGAATTGCACTCTCATGCCTCCGGAGCGGGCAGCCGCAAACCCGATTGCTTTCTGCAATTGGGTTTGATTCAGATTCTCCGCGAATCCGACGGCGCATGCGGCCGCAATGGCACCTAACGTTCCTGTATTGTGCCAGCCTTTCTCGTAATGATGCCTTCCAGCTGACTCACCGAGCCGCGCCATCACTTCGATTCCCGTCACATAAGCACCGAGAAAACGGCTTTTGTCTATACGGCCGGCTGATGCGGCTGCAATCAAAGCCGGAAGGATGACTGCGCTCGGATGTCCTCTTACATCAGAATGAACATCATCAAAATCAAGCGCATGTGCGATGAAGCCGTTAATGAGCGCGGATTGGGACGGCGCGGTTTTTTGATTTCTGCCGATAAGCGGCGCTATCGGCACCCCGCCTTCTTCTTCGGCCAGTTTTACCAGCTTTTCAACTCCTTTATCCCGTCTCCCCGCAAAGGCTGCCGCTGTAAAATCAAGCAGTCCTTTGCGCGCTTCTTTCATCGCTTCAGCGGATGTTTCCGGCACAGACGACATGACGGCCTGAGCAAGCCCGGCCGTCAGATTTTCCGTATTCAATCCGTCTGCTCCAATACGTTGACGGTCAGCCGGGCGAAAAACTCAGCCGCTGCCGGGAGCGCTTTTTCGTCGAGTGTGAAGGCGGGATGGTGCCATTCTTCTGTTCCGTTTGTTCCCATCCAGACGAAGAAGCCGGGGATTTTTTCTTGATATAACGCGAAGTCTTCGCCGCCGGGCGACTGTTCTGCCCGAACGGTTTGAAGCCCGAGATCTTCAGCCGTTTGTTCCGCCGCCTGAATGAAACGGGCGTCGTTCATCACTGACGGAAGGTAAGGATACCAGCGGAATTCGGCTTCTGCCCCGAACCCTGCCGCGATTCCTTCGGCAACCCGCTTCATATGTTTCGGAACAGCGTCACGCGCTTCCTTTTGAAACGTCCGGACGGTGCCTTCCATTTCAACATGGTCCGGGATGACATTCCAAGAGCTGCCGCCCTGAACTCTTGTGATGCTGACGACGGCATTGTGAAGCGAGCTGATATTTCTGCTGACAACCGTTTGCAGGCCGCCGATGATCTGTCCTGCCGCCTGAATCGGATCAATGCTGTTATCAGGGATTCCGGCGTGGCCGCCTTTTCCTTTAACAGTGATTTCAAAGCGGTCGACACTCGCCATCAGCGGGCCTTCTTTCAGACCGACCGTGCCCACGGGGAGGTCAGGTTTGTTATGCATGCCGAATATCGCCGATACACCGTCAAGCGCGCCGGCTTCAATGACCTGTCTTGCTCCGGCGGCGATTTCTTCCGCGGGCTGAAAAATAAACCGCACCGTTCCTTTCAGCTCATACTTTCTCTCATTTAATAAAAAAGCCGTGCCGAGGATAGATGCAGTATGGAAATCATGGCCGCAGGCGTGCATCACGCCGCTGTTGCGCGAAGCAAACGGAAGGTTTGTTTTCTCTTCGATCGGCAATGCGTCGATGTCCGCTCTGACGGCGATGACGGGGCCGCTTTTGTCTCCTTTGATTTCAGCGATCACTCCGGTTTGAAGTTTCGGCACATCAAGAACCGTGATTCCTTCTTCCTCCAGCCAGCGGCGGATTTTATTCGTCGTTTCGTATTCCTCGCCTGACAGCTCAGGGTGTTCATGAAGGTCGCGGCGGATATTGATTAAACGTTTGTTTAATGATTCATACGTTTCATTTGCCATTTCTTCTTCTTCCCTTCTTAGACAAGTTCGGCGGGCTCTCCCACTTGCTTAATGAATTTTTTCGTCCGTTCGTTCTGCGGATTGTCAAACAGCTCTTCAGGCGTTCCCTGTTCGATGATGCGTCCGTCTGCCATAAAAATAACTTTGTCGGCCACTTCACGAGCAAAAGCCATCTCATGCGTGACGATGATCATGGTTGTCTGTTTTTCGGCAATTGATTTGATGACTTGGAGCACCCCGGCTACAAGCTCAGGGTCAAGGGCCGAAGTCGGTTCATCCAGTAAAATCGCGTGAGGATCAACGGCCAAGGCGCGCGCAATCCCGATCCGCTGCTGCTGCCCGCCTGACATCGTAATCGGGTAGCTGTCCGCTTTGTGTTCTAAACCGACTTGCCGCAGCAGATCCATACCGATCTGTTCCGCTTCTTTTTTCGGTTTCTTTTGCGCGGTGATCAGCGCCTCTGTCACATTTTGCAGGGCGGTTTTGTTTTTGAACAGGTTGTAATTCTGAAACACCATCGCCGTCTGCTGACGAAGCTTATGAACGTCTTTGCGCGAATAGGACGCTGCATTCAGTTTTGCATCACCGATTTCAATGATGCCGTCATCCGGGCGCTCCAGCAGATTCAAACAGCGGAGGAGCGTTGATTTTCCCGAGCCTGACGGGCCGATGATGGCCGTGACTTCGCCGCTTTTGATCTCAAGATCGATCCCGTCAAGTACGGTAAGGTCTTTAAATGCTTTTCGAATATGTCTGACTTGTATCATCCTGAGCCTCCTCCTATGTGCGATAAGGCTTGCTGATCGCCCGTTCGAGCAGATCCTGCAGCACACTGTAAATAATCGTAAGAATCCAGTACATGACCGCTACGGCTAAATACGTCTCAAAATATTTGAGGTTGCCTGATGCGTACATTTTTCCTTGGGCGAACATTTCCATCACTCCTAATGTAAAGGCGAGCGATGTTTCTTTTAACAGGCCGATAAACGTATTTCCCGTCGCGGGAAGCGCGTTTCTGACGGCTTGCGGGAAAATGATCCGTCTGTACGCCTGGGATTTTGTCATTCCGACAGACAGACAGGCTTCAAGCTGCCCCTCATCGACTGAGTTGAGCGCCGCGCGGAAGATTTCAGCCAAGTAGGCGGCATTCTTCAGGCTTAACCCGATAATCGCCGCAGTTAACGCCGTCATCTTGCTCATTCCGGGAAAGAGCTGAGGCAGGCCGTAATAAATTAAGAAAAGCTGCACGAGCGTCGGCACGCCCCGGAAAAATGAAATATACACCTTTGACAGCTGGTGAAGCACAGGAACACGATTTTTTGTGATAAGCGCTAATATAAGGCCGCCGATCACGGCAAATACCATGGCCGCGACGGCCATTAGTAATGTGATCGGCAAGGCTTCGATTAACGCGGGAAAAGCTGAAAACATAAATCCCCAATCAATGCTGTTCATTCTCGATTTTCACCGCCGTTTCTTAATGCTTTGCTTCCGTTGTGATGTCTTCTTTAAAGTACTTTTCAGACAGCTTTTTCAGCGTGCCGTCTTTCCGCAGGTCTTCAATGGCTTTGTTTACTTTTTTGCGGATTTTATCGTGAGCCGCATCTTTCGCAAACGGGAAAGCGACTTTTTCATAGACAATCGGGTCTCCTGCTAATTTCAGAGGCAGACCGGTCTTTTTGATCTGGGCGATCAGGACGCTGCGGCTGTTTACATAAGCGTCAACCCGTCCGTAAGCGACGTCTTTCAGCGTGCCTTCTTGTGTTTCATATGTTTTCATGTTGATTTTTTTATCCGGGTCCTTGCTCTCAAGGTTTTTCGCGTGGTTTGAGCCCAGAACGGCCGCCACTGTTTTTCCTTTTAGATCGTTGACTGATTTGATGTCTTTGTTATCGTTTTTGACGACGATTTGAGTGCCCGCATACGAATACGGTTCTGTGAAGTTATACGTTTTCTTGCGTTCGTCCGTGACAGCGACCTGGTTAGAGATGGTATCGAGTTTGCCGGTCTGGAGCTCTCCCATCAGACCGCTGAATTCAAGCAGCTTCCAGTCCAGTTTCATGTTGATTTTTTTCGCGACGGCTTCCATGACATCCACGTCAAAGCCGGTCAGCTTGCCGTTTTCTTTATATGCGAACGGATAGCTTTGTCCGGTGGCGCCTACATGCAGTACGTTATCGCCGCCTTCGCTTTCTTTTCCGTTTCCGCATGCTGATAAGACCGCCAAAAGCGCGGCAGACAGCAGCAAAGCCCATGTTTTCTTCTTCATTGAAATCCCGCCTTTTCCTATTAAAATGTTAATCCTGCAATTGTTTTTTTAAATAAATGGTGATGTGCCCTTTTCCTAAATCCTTTTCGCCTGCACGGACGTAGCCTTTTCGCTCGTACATGCCGATCAGCCACGGATGCTTGTCCGCTGTGCCCAGTGACACGAAAGGCGCTTTTAATGTATCGCGGAGCACTGTATTCTCCAGCCACTCCAGCATGTCCGAGCCCGTCCCTTTTTTTCCGGTTTCAGGATCGACGGCGAACCACCAAATATGAGGGACACCGTACGGCCCGGGATTCGGCCCCCACGGCATCCGCAGAGAAATCGTCGCCAGAATCCGTCCGTCTTCTTCCAAAACGTAACAGGCGTTTTTTTGTATGTTAGTTAAAACGAGTTCCTTATCCGCCGTGGCAGCGGCAAAGTTGATGCCGAGCTTGCGGATCGGTTCATACGCCCGCAGTGTCAGTGAAAGCAGCTCATCAGCGTCTGCCTCCGTTGCGAGCCGGTATTGTCTTGACATGATGAGCCCTCCTTTAGCCGGCATATCGGTTTGCCGGTTTTTCCAGTCCGAAATGTTCTCTGAGCGTCGTTCCTTCATACTCTTTTCTGAACACGCCGCGTTCTTGTAAAATCGGAATCACTTTGTCTACAAAAAGAGTGAGACCTTCAGGCAAAAGCGGCGGCATGATGTTAAAACCGTCACAAGCTTGTTTTCCGACCCATTCTTCCATCTTATCGGCAAGCTGTTCTGGCGTTCCGACAAAGATATGATGGCCTCTTGAACCCGCCACATATTTGTAAAGTTCGCGGATGGTCATGTTATCGCGTTTGGCCATCTCCTGAACGAGCTTGAACCGGCTTTTAACGGCATTCGACGCATCCGCATCCAATTCAGGCAGCGGGCCGTCAAGCGGGCAGGCGGAAAGGTCGACGCCGCCCAGATAGTTTTGCAGAATGTTCAGGCCGACAGACGGAATGATGAGGTCTTGGAGCTCTTCATATTTTGCCTGCGCTTCTTCTTCGGTATCGGCAATAACGGGAAAAATTCCCGGCATGATCGCGATTTTTTCAGGATCACGGCCGAAAGAAGCCGCTTGTTCTTTAATAGATTGATAGAATTCCTGCGCGGACTCCAAATGATTTTGCGCGGTGAAAATGACTTCCGCCGTTTTGGCGGCCAGCGCTTTTCCGTCTCCTGATGATCCGGCCTGAATAATGACCGGGCGCCCTTGAGGTGTGCGGGCGACATTTAACGGCCCTCTCACGGAGAAATATGTTCCTTTATGGTTCAATTCATGCATTTTGTCTTTATCGAAAAATGCTCCTGATTCTTTGTCACGGATAAAGGCGTCTTCCTCCCACGAATCCCATAATCCTTTGACGACTTCAACGAATTCTTCCGCGCGCTGATATCTGAGATGGTGCTCAAGATGCTTTTCGCCGCTGAAATTAAGCGCGGTCGATTCAATCGAAGATGTGACGACATTCCAGCCCGCGCGGCCGTTGGAAAGATGATCAAGCGATGCAAATTGTCTCGCGATATGGAACGGTTCGCTGTATGTGGTAGACGCGGTCGCCGTCAGACCGATGCGGGATGTGACCTGAGCGAGCGCCGACAGCAGCGTAAACGGCTCAAAGCGCGTCAGCACATTCGGATGTGATTTGCCGTCTATTGATAAACTGTCCGCCAAAAACAGCATGTCCAATTTCCCCCGCTCAGCCGTTTTCGCCAGTTCTTTGAAATAATCCAAATTCATGCTCGCGTCCGCCGGTGCCTGAGGATGTCTCCAAGAAGCGACATGATGGCCGGTGCCCGCGAGAAACACACCGAGTTTGATTTCTTTTTTCTTTGTCATGATGGATCTCCTTCTATTCTGAAATACGGTTCGGAAAATATTAACACCACTAAACCTATATTTCCTAGTAATTTTATAAGAATAAATCAAAATGTACAATTGTCAGGCAAGTTTGTCAATGCATTAAGACAAAAATCATGATATTTAAAAAAACCCGGCGCACCGGCCGGGTTATTTCTTCGAAACTGTATAGACGGTCCCTTTGACCTTTTTCTTAATAACGGCAATGATAAGCAGCAAAACGGGGAACAGCACTTGAAATGGAAGATGAATATAGATCGGCACAATGTTTAAGCCTTCATTCATGTGTTCCGAAAAATTGCTTGCGATGCTGATGGAGAGAATCAGCACCCCCAATCCGACCGGGAAGACCAGCTGGGACGGATTTTTTTCTTTAAACAGCGTGGACACGCCCACGACAACCGCATATGTAAAAAGGCTGACTTTGAAAAAACCGCCGATGACGAGCACGAGCATGAAAAAGACATCCAGCCGGTCTAAAAACTCTTCCACTTTAATTGTCTGTATGGTGCTCAGCAGCGGAAATTGAGAGCGGAGCATTAAGTTGACGTCCAGCACACAAATATTAATCGCCACTGACATTGCCAAAATCAGGCCGCTGATGATAATCGCCAGAAATCCGGTTTTCTTCACCTTTTTCCGATCTTTTAAATAAGGGAAAATCATGACAAACACGATTAATTCACCGAACGGGATGAACATCGTCTGTTTAAACACGGAATAAATGACCGTTCCTGCACCCTCCGCTAAAACGGGCTGGAGAAATCTGAGGTTTATCGTGCCTGAGCTGATAATGAGGATCAGCCCGACGGCTGTCAGGAAATACATAATGCCAAACAGCAGCTCGCCGGCTCTCGCTATCACTTCAATTCCCTTTCTGACCGCAAATATCGCGGCGATCATCAGCATGGCATTCACAATTAAAAGCGGCGTGTCCTGGTAGGCGAAGGTGACAAGCATTTCGCCAAAATCCCGCAATACGCGGGCCGCGATATAAGCAAAATAGAGAATATAAAGAAGGGAGACCGCCCAGCTCAGATGTCTGCCGATCAGTTCGTTCATGTAATCTCTCGGAGAAGACTCAGGAAAAAATTGATACAGCGCCTGATAAACGTAGAAAAGCCCGAGACCGATAACGCACCCGAGAAGCACGGACAGCCACGCATCCCGCCCGGCCATCGTTCCCGGCGGGATCAATAACGAACTGCCCAATTCAAACAAAATGATCATAATAAACAGCTGACGCGTGCCGATTTTCGCATTTTCCATACGCTTCGCTCCTTTCTCCTCAAATCAATCATGCTCAAGCTTGTCTGAGAGAGGATTATTCCGCAAGCCCGTTCTTCTGATAATGACTTCCGTTTTGACATCTACGGGGAGATTGGGGAAATATTCTTCATCCCACTTCCCTTTGAACTTTTTCCATTTGTCCGGATGCTTCCGATAGATCAGGTCTCCGAAGCCGACGAAGTCATTCTTATGGGCTTTTATATCTTCAATCGATTTGGTGATATCTTTCTCAAGCTGCACGCTGAGCGCCTTTTGCATCGTCATCAGCACTTGCGGATCAGACAGATGGAAAGGGTATCTGACAGCGTCCACCAGCCCCTCGACCTGAGCATGCACGTGAATATTCGGTTTTCCGTTCGGAAAAGTGGCCGTCACCTTTGTATTCTGGCGGGTGACCTGCAGACTGATTGCATGCTTCACGTTCTTCCAATCCGCATTGATGAACGTATGTTTGATCCTATTGAGCAGCCATACAGCCCCCACACTGTCGTCATCCTCAATCCAGTAATCCAGCCTCCCATCCTTTTTGAACACCGCCAGTCCGTCCGCTGACAGCACTGCTTTCGGTTCAGTTGTCTGCGTATTTTCCATCGTAGGACCGGCTTTATCGTCTCCGTGCATTTCATAACCAGGAATAAACGGCGACCCGGCCGGAGAAGCGAGATCAATCAGAACGTCCTGAAGGCTGGTTTTAATGACTCTTCCGTATTGTTCCTGCGTGAAGCTGAGCGTCTTGTTCACTTTATTGGAAGGGATTTTATCAATCGGCGTCAGCACTTTAATAATGTCTTCAGCCTTGCAATTATGCGCGATCACAACGGTTGCGGTCGTCCTGAATTCGGTGTCGCGGTCAAGATTGTCCAGAATAAAACTGAGCCCTTCCTCTTTCGCCAGTTTTTCACTGAACACCACGAGATTCGTATGGGCAAAATAGAGCCTTCTGGACACTTTCATCGAGCCTTTTCTCAAAGCTTCCGTCATATTGTCTCCGGACACCGAATAGACGGAAACCGGAGGCCGGTCTCCCGCTCCGCCGCCCTGCAGACCGCCGGCCACATTTCCCGGATTGATAATTTGGAAATGAAGGACGTATTTTCCCGTTTCGGTCCGGTCAATACCGATGGCGGAGATCACCGCTAAATCGGTCAGCTCCCTTTTATCCCAGCATCCGGATACAAACATAAGGGAAACCATCGTACAAAGGATAAGCATCCATTTACGTCTTTTCATTACCGTCGCCCTCTTCTACATCTTTATTAACCATTCCTCTGGATGTCTCCGGTTTCGGTCTTTGATGTTCCCCTTGGCGCCTGTTGTTTTCCTGCACGAGCAGTCCCGGCCTTTTTTCATCCGCCCATAACGGAGCGCGGAGGAGGGAATCCTTCAGTCCGCCCGGGGTTAAAGGAGCGAGCGGGGACATATACGGAAATCCGAATGAACGCAGGCCGCACAGATGGACAAACATCATGATAATGCCCAGAATCAGCCCGTAAAATCCCATAACCGCCGCCGACAGAATAAAGAGAAACCGGATCAGGCGCGCAGATATCGCCATGTCAAAAGCCGGGGTCGCAAAGCTGGCAATCGCCGTCAGCGCGACGACGATAACCATGGCCGGGGAGACGATGCCGGCCTGCACGGCGGCCTGGCCGATGACAAGCGCTCCGACGATGGAAACGGCGGAGCCGACAACTCTCGGAAGCCGGACACCCGCCTCCCTGAGAATCTCAAAGGCCACTTCCATCGTCAGCGCTTCAATCACGGCCGGGAACGGCACCGTCTCCCGCTGGGCCGCGATGACAATCAGCAGCTGCGTCGGAATCATTTCCTGGTGAAAGGTCGTCGCCGCCACATAAATCCCCGGCGCCACCAGTGAAATGAAGAAGATCAAAACCCGCAGCACCCTGATGCTGGTGGCGATATCAAATCGTGAATAATAATCCTCAACGGATTGAAAAAATTGAATAAATAAGGCCGGCGCGAGGAGAACGAACGGCGTTCCGTCCACGACAATCGCAAATCGTCCTTCCAGCAGATTCCCCGCCACGACGTCCGGCCGCTCCGTATGATATACGGTGGGGAACACAGAAAACGGCGCGTCTTCAATGAGCTGTTCAATGTAGCCGGATTCAAGAATGCTGTCGATGTCAATGTGCTTCAGCCGCTTGCGGACTTCCTTAATCAGCTTTTTATCACAAATTCCGTTAATATACATCAGCGCGACATCCGTATTCGTTTCGTGTCCGATCTCCATTTTTTCAACCCATACATCAGGCGTTTTTACATACCTGCGGATCATGGAAATATTGGTTTGCAGAGATTCAGTGAATCCCTGCCGCGGGCCGCGGAAAGAGACCTGGGTGCTCGGCTCTTGAATGGACCGGTGCTCTCCCCCTTCCGTGCTGGCGATCAGCGCCTTGTCAGCCCCGTCGACAAAAATGAGTGTGCTGCCCGCCACCAGCCCGGCATAAAGACTTTTCCATTTTTCTTCCTCTTTCACCCCGCCGATCGCAAGCGTTTTATCGTATATCAGGCAGACCGCTTGTTCCGGCTGAACGGACGGGATGTCGATTAAATCCTCCAGAAGGGATTGGCTGACAAGCTGTTCGTCTACCAAACCGGCGATATACACAATTGCGGCCGGAAGCTCTTCTTTTCCGATTTTCAGCCGGCGGATGACGACATCGGCACTGTTGCCGAACCTCTCAGACAGTTTCTTCATATTTTGCTTTAAGCTGAGGGAGATCGGCTCATCCCGCTCTTTGTCCGGCTGGCTGTCCGCTTCTTTTCTGCCTTCATTGTCACGGTCGTTTTGATCGGCTTTTTTTTGTTTCTTCTGCTTAAAAAATGGCGGCATATCGCAAAAAACCTTTCCTCGTTTTTTTCATATTCTTCCTGTACGGCAAAAGATTATGCACGGCGGAAAGTCTGTATAAGTTCTGCGTAATCGAAAAGGATAAAAAGGGAGAGTGATGCGCATGAAAATATTGGGGGTTTCATTTTTTTTGCTTGCTGCCTGTCTGATCATTTCAGTGACGATGGATATGCTGCAAGGTTTCAGTTTCTATGGAGCGGTCCAAAACAACCTGTCCGCTTTTAAATTGACCACCTTCTCAGAATGGCTGATGCTGTTTTTATTCGCCCTCTTTTTAATCAGAGAAATGATCGTTTTATATAAATCAGGTAAAAAAGATGCCTGACAGGCGCACGGCTGTATTGTGTCAAAAAAGAACACATCCCTCCTTCTTTCGGAGTTCATGTGTTCTTTTTATTTTTCCGATGCAGATTGTTTTCAGATGACGATATTTCCGCTGTCCGTATCTGTCGCGTGTTTCACAATGACGCCTTTGATAATGCGGTTGCCGATGATTTTAGTACTTGCGGAGGAATTGGTTTGGATGGCGGAAGCAGAAGCGGCGGAAAGGTTGTTGATGGTATTGCCCGACACGAGGGAATTTGAGGCTCCGTTCAGATAGATGCCGATCGGGCTGCCCGCCGTTCGGTTGATCGTGAGCGTATTGTCTATGACTTCATGCGTGCCTGAATTCAGATACACGGTAACGATAAGCGGTGATGATTCAAAGCGGTTGCTGATGACAGAGGTTCCCGAGGATGTTGAACTGAAAATGGGATAGTTTTTGTAGCTTTTGAAGAGATTTCCCTTGATGACAGCCCTGGCGTCATTTGTCACAGATACGGCATAGGACTCCGCGGCGCCCTGATACGCATTCGGAATGAGCGTATTTCCTTCAATAACGGCATTTCCGCCTGTGACCCATATGCCCCGGCTGAACGATTTCAGCACATTTTGTTTCACGATGATACTGCCGGCCGACATGGTGATTCCGTCTGTCACCTGATTCAGAGTGTTATTCGTAAAGACGGCGTTTTCGGACAGCGTCGCCCGCATCCCCGTGCTTCGTCTGGTTTCGGAACGTCCGTTTTCAATGACATTGCCGTCAACGGTTACATCTTCTGCCTGATAGACGGAAATGCCCGTATTTTCAAATTGATTGATTTTGTTATGGGTGACGAGGACGCTTTTTCCCCTTACATCTATTCCGGTGGAAAAACCGGTAATCAGATTGTTGGAAATAACGGCATTGCTGCTGTCCTGTCCTTGTGACACACCTTGTCCGGCGATTGCGGTCCTTGAACCTCCGTCTGACCGAAAGAAGACATTCCCTGAAATGACGGTATGTGCCCCATACCCGTAGCTGATCGTGTTATCGGAATGATTTCCTTCAATTAACACATTATATCCGTTAAAATTGGTGACTGAGCTTGCGGCGTTTCCGGAAAAGAAGTTGTTGCGGACTGTAATATGAAGAGCTTCTTCATAATCTATATCGCCTTCTCCGTACGATTCAATATCGATTCCGAATTTCGGAGCCGTTCCGTTCCCTTGCCCGGCGTCTTCAATCACACATTCTTCCACCGTAACGGTATTGCAGCCGGTGATTGAAATGTTGTTTCGCCTTGACTGCCTGATCTCACAGCGGCGGATGGTCACCTGTTCTGAAGTTTCGTAATCACTGTTTGTTTTTAACCCGAGCGGGCTGACAATAATGCCGTCTCCCGTAAAATCCGAAATCTTCACATTTTCGATCAGCACATTGCTGCTGCCTTCAATACAGATTCCAAACCCCCATTCATGGGTCGAACGCAAAGGGACATTGGTATACGTGTGTTCATCCCGTTCGCCGATGATCCGGCCGCCGGTGATGGTGACATTTTCACGCCTGCCTATATAGAAAGCCGAATAGCCCCAGGAGCTGTTCGGCGCCACTTTAATCGTGCATTCCGGATCTAAAACGATGGTGAGATGGCTCGGCACGTTAATCCCGGCGTTCCGAAACGGCTGGCTGCTGTCCCCGCCAAGCGTGCCGTTGATTTTATACGTTCCGGGCGGAAAAAACACCGTATGACAGCCTTCGCTTACGGCCCTGGCCAAGCATTGATTGATGGCGCCCGTCACGTCGGTTTTTCCGTCTGCCGCCACACCGCAATCCGTAATATCCAATATACGATTCGGCAAGTGATAATCTCCTCCTTCCTCTCTTATTGTCATCTTATTCCGCCATATCCCGCTCCGCCTGTACATACTTTAAATTTTATTAAAAAAGTTTATAAAGATAGTTTAGTCAGATAATATAACAAAATAAGTCATTGGAATTAGGAAAATTCGTCTATATTCAACGTTTTAATATCTTTTCATTCTGGAATTTTTTGAATTCAGTATAAATTATATTGACACAAGTATTATATAAGAATATGATTTTTGTAATACACTTTTTTAAGAAAGGGTTGGCTCAGGTGGCATCTATTGATAAGGACTCTATAACAGAAACTGTGCCGCAACGAGGCTTTTTCGGTCATCCCCGCGGCTTGTTCACACTGTTTTTCACCGAATTTTGGGAGCGTTTCTCCTACTATGGTATGAGAGCCATATTGCTTTACTATTTATACACGGAAGTCGCTCATGGCGGTCTCGGCTTTGATAAAACGACCGCAGTTGCCATCATGTCCATATACGGGTCTCTCGTATACATGTCGAGCGTCATCGGCGGATGGCTGGCCGACCGGGTATTCGGCACGGCAAACACCGTATTTTACGGCGGAATTTTAATTATGTTCGGGCACATCGCTCTTGCCTTCCCTGGCAGCACGGCGGCGTTTTTTACCAGCATGGCTCTGATCATTATCGGAACCGGCCTGCTTAAACCAAACGTATCCAGCGTTGTCGGAGATTTATATACGAAGGAAGACGAGCGCCGCGACTCAGGTTTCAGCATCTTTTACATGGGGATCAACCTCGGCGGATTGCTTGCGCCGCTAATTGTCGGAACACTCGGACAGAAGTACAACTACCACTTAGGCTTCGGATGCGCCGCGGCCGGTATGTTCCTCGGACTGATTGTTTTCGCTCTAACGAGAAAGAAATACCTCGGCAAAGCAGGCTCCAATGTACCGAATCCGATTTCTAAATCATCAGTGATCGGCACGGGAATCGGAGTGGTCATCGCAGCAGCCGTTATCATCGTTCTGATCCAAACCGGCTGGCTGACGATCCAGCGTGTGATTGACACCGTCAGTATCCTCGGCATTGTCATTCCGGTTATTTACTTTATCGTGATGTTCACAAGCAAAAAAGCGACGAAAACGGAAAAATCACGGCTTGCGGCTTATGTTCCGCTGTTTGTTGCAGCGGCAATGTTCTGGGCGATTCAGGAGCAGGGCGCGACGATTCTTGCTTTATATGCGGATCAGCGCACGAGACTTTCCTTTGCGGGCATGCATCTTGAGTCTTCATGGTTCCAGTCTCTGAACCCATTATTCATTGTTATTTTCGCGCCGGTGTTCGCCTGGATCTGGATGAAGCTCGGCAAACGCCAGCCTTCAACACCGATTAAATTCGCGATCGGCATTATCCTTGCCGGATTATCATTTTTAGTCATGGTGCTTCCGGTTATGGGCGGAAGCGGCGAGCTTGTGAGCCCGCTTTGGCTTGTGCTCAGCTTCCTTTTGGTTGTGCTTGGTGAGCTTTGCCTTTCACCGGTCGGTTTATCCGTCACAACAAAACTTGCGCCTGCCGCTTTCTCAGCGCAGACGATGAGCATGTGGTTTTTAACAAACGCCTGCGGTCAAGCCCTGAACGCAAAAGTAGTCGGTTTGTTTGATAAGATTTCTGAAGCGGCCTACTTCGGCTCAATCGGTCTTGTTTCGATCATTCTCGGTATTATTTTGATTCTTCTGTCTCCCGTCATTAAACGGGCGATGAAAGGCGTACAATAAAAGAAAAGCCTGCGGAATCGTCCGCAGGCTTTTTTTATGCGTCTATCGTTTTAACTCCTCAAGTGTTTCTCTCCATCTCTTCAAGACATCTTCCGGTTCGTGGAGCTGGATGGCCGGTCCGGATGTCAGATCCGCGTATTTCGCCCGATCTTCCTTGACGGTGATCACGCGGCAGCTGAACCGTTCCCGCTCGTGTTTCGCCTCTTTCAGCGGCGGAAGCGCCTCACATTCCAATGTGACGTAATATGCGGCTCCTCCGTGCCAGGCGATGAAAAGCGCTTGTCCCGAATGCAGCAGGCTGCTTACGGTCGTCGTGTTTTTCCATAAGGCGAGCCGGAGATTTGTTCTGCTCACGGCCACGATTTCACCGGCGCTGATCATGGCCGCGTGCGGACGGCCTTCTTTTGTCACGGATTGGAGCACAAATGCGTCGTGCTGCTTTTTTTCAAGCTCCGTTCCGTCTAAAAGCGTGTAAAGCGCCTCCGGCAGCTGCTCCGTCAGCATTACGCTTTTCTTTCCGGAACAGCGGGAACATGCGTGGCCGTCTCCGTTTCTTTCGGATCAATTTTAAATGCCGGGTTGAATGCCGCCGGATTCGTGATGCTTTCCGGTTCACAGGATCTCCATGTGAAAAAGCAGGTTTGGCATTGGTAAATTTCCCAAGCGCCTTTGACCGGCGATTGGCTGACAGTTTCTCCTTTTTTCAATTCACAGCGCGGGCATGTTTTCATTGCAACCTCATCCTTTCTTATTGATTCATTAAGTCCATCAGTTTTTGTTCCCACTCTTTCGTTGTCAGCGGAGAATCAAGCGGCTGAGAATAATGGCCTCTTGTTTCCGGCGCGACAGGCGTTGTGGCGTCAAGAATCATTTTGTGTGTCATCCCTGCCGGATCAGACCCCGGGTCAAGCGGAAGGACGGACAGGTCAGGAATGATGACTGCATCGTGTTTCGGATGCATTTTCGTTGAGAGCGCCCACATGACTTGCGGCAGGTTAAACGGATCGACATCCTCATCCACGACAATGACCATTTTGCAGTAGCCGAGTCCGTGCGGCGTGGTCAGAGCGCGCATGCCGACCGCCTTGGCAAAGCCGCCGTAGCGCGTTTTCGTGGAAATAATGGCGATCAGCCCGTGCGTATACATCGCGTTCACGGCGACAATTTCGTTCGGATAAGCTTCCTTGAGCTGCTGGTAAAGCGGCACGCACGTATTAATGCCGATCATATAATCGCACTCCGTCCACGGCATGCCTAAGTATAAATGTTCAAAAATCGGATTGTTTCTATGATATACCCGTTTGATTTTGATCACCGGCATGCTGCGGCCGCCTGAATAATGGCCCGTGAACTCACCGAAAGGTCCTTCGTATTCCCGTTCTCCCGCAAGGATCTCTCCTTCCAGAACGACTTCAGCGCCCCAAGGGATGTCTAAATCAGACAATTTAGATTTGACGATTCTGTAGGGCTCCCCTTGAATCGCGCCGGCCATTTCATACTCGGATTGATCGTATAACAGCGGAGTTGATGCAGCTGTCGTAATCACCGGCTCACAGCCGAGCGCGATCGTAACGGGAAGATTCACGCCGCGTTCTTCAGCTTGGCGAAGATGAATCGCAATATCATGCTGAGGCACGGGCTGAATGCCGAGGCGGTCTTTTCCCTTTACCTGCATTCTGTAAATGCCGACATTCTGCTTGCCGAAATTGTCCGGATCTTCAAGATCGCGGGAAATGACACACGCTTTATCCAAGTAATAGCCGCCGTCCCCCTGGTTGATTCTGAATAGCGGAAGGATGTCGAATAGATTGATATCTTCCATTATTTCATTTTCATGAAACGGCGCGGTTTCTTCCCGTTTGACCGGCACCGGAAATGCATCGTACCGTTTGGCAAACTCAAAGAATTGTTCTTTTACAGGCGTATCTTTCGGCATGCCGAGCATCATCGCGTGATTCGGCCACGAGCCGATGACATTCAGAGCCACCTGCGCATGGTGATGTCCGTAAATATTGTTAAACAAAAGCGCAGGGGTTTTATCCCCGAGATTGCTGGCTGCACGCGCGGCGGCACCCAGATCCGGCTCCGGTTTTACCTCTTCGTTGACTGTTAAGAGCTGCCCTTCTTTTTCAAGAGCGGCGAGAAATTCCCTAAAATCCTGATAGGCCATTATCAGATTCCTCCTTTTTGTTTTTCAATTCCGTACCACCGTTTCGCTTCCGGCAGACGGATGCCGAACTGATCGAGCGTCCGGAACACAATATGATCTATCAATTCATCCATGTCAGCCGGCTTGTTATAAAATGCCGGCATCGGCGGAAGAATGACGGAACCCATTTTTGTAAGCGCTAGCATATTTTCTAAATGGATTTGGCTGAGCGGCGTTTCTCTAGTCAGCAGCACAAGTTTTTTCCGCTCCTTCAGGATGACGTCAGCCGCCCTTGTCAGCAGATTGTCAGCCATTCCGGTGCGGATGCTTGCCAGTGATTTCATGCTGCACGGAGCGATGATCATCCCGTCCGTTTCAAACGAACCGCTTGAAATCGCCGCCGCCTGGTCTTTGTGAGAATACGTATAGGATGCGAGTTTCTCGACATCTTTTAACGTATAATCGGTTTCATGTGTAATGGTGACATTTGCCCAAGGAGACACGACAAGATGGGTTTCGATCTCCGCGGCTTTTAAATATTCTAAAAGCCTGATCCCGAATATGGCTCCCGTTGCCCCGGTCATTCCGATGACGAGCTTCATATTGACCCCTCCTTTACGCTTGAAATATGGTGTCAAAACCATCATACTCCTGATATATCCATATGAAAAATATTCGTTAAATCTATGTATCATACCTTAAAGGTATAAAAGAAAGGAGCGCGTTCTCATGGATATCCGGCAATTGCGTTATTTCATCACCATTGCCCAAGAGCAGAAAATCACGACGGCCGCCAAAAAGCTTCATATGGCACAGCCGCCTTTAAGCAGACAGCTGAAACAGCTCGAAGAAGAATTGGGCGTCATTCTGTTTGACCGCAATAAAAAGAAACAAATGACCCTTACATATGAAGGAAATGTCTTTTTGAAAAGAGCGAAAGAGATTCTTCATAAGTTTGAGGATGCCATTATCGAGGTACAAGAGCTGAAGGAGGAGGTGGCCGGGACACTTGCCGTCGGGTCAACCATTTACTGCGCAGCGCTCATGCTTGAGAAAGTGTCACAGATGAAAGAGCGGTTTCCGCATCTCACCTTTAACATTTGGGAAGATGAACCCGTCTCACTGCTTGAGCTTCTGGAAACCCGGCAGATTGACGCCGCCGTGACCACCACCTTGATTAAAAACGACGGCATTGAATCGAAGGAGCTTGAAGACATTCCGTGTGTATTGGTGCTGTCCGAGCATTCAAAACGACTGTGCGGTGAAACGATTAAACTGAATGACATCGCCTCTTTGCCTCTGATCCTTTTGCGCACCGTCAATGGAAGAGGTGTGTATGACCAAGTCCTCCAAGTTTGTGAACAGTACGGTCTCGACCTTCAGGTTGTCTGTGAATGTCATGACTCCGCGACGCTTTTGAGCCTCGTATCGTCAGGGTTCGGCGCCACGATTCTGCCTTTGACGATGATTCCCGTCCATATGCGCTCGCATGTCAAAACGGTTATCATCGAAGACAACCCGTTTGTCATGACACCGGCCGTCATTTGGAGGAAAGACAGCTACCTGCCGAAGCCCGTCAAACAGTTTTTGGAATTATTTTGATCTCGGAACACGAAGAATTCCCGCTTATGAAAACCAATTACTTGACTCATACTAAAAAAAAGTTATCCTTTACAATTGGGAGCTATTTTTTCTCAATAAAACTACTCAGAAAAGTGGGGAATAAAGAAGATGAAAAAAGCATTATTCGCTTTGTTCATGATGGTCAGCATCGCAATGCTTGCAGCCTGCGGAAACTCACAGGACAGCGGATCTAAGTCAAAAGACGGCGATCTTTGGGCTTCTGTCAAGAAAAAAGGCGTACTGACCGTCGGCACAGAAGGAACGTACGAACCGTTTACCTTCCATAATAAAAAGAGTGACAAACTGACCGGATATGATGTTGAAGTGATTCAAGAAGTCGCGAAACGCCTCGGTCTGAAAGCTGACTTCAAAGAAACGCAATGGGACAGCATGTTTGCCGGATTAAACGCGAAACGGTTTGACGTCGTCGCCAACCAAGTCGGCAAAACAGGCCGTGAGAACCAATATGATTTTTCTGATAAATACACAACGTCAAATGCAGTCGTCGTGACGAAAAAAGACAGCACGATTGCGAAAGAGGCTGATGTCAAAGGAAAAACAGCGGCTCAGTCATTAACAAGCAATTACAATAAATTAGCGAAAGAAGCCGGCGCGAAAATTGAAGGCGTTGAAGGCATGGCTCAATCCCTTCAGCTCATTCAGCAGGGCCGCGCTGATCTGACTTACAACGATAAACTTGCCGTACTGAACTACTTAAAAACGTCCGGCAATAAAAACGTGAAAATCGCGTTTGAAGCAGGCCAGCCGCAGCAGACGTATTTCGCATTCCGAAAAGGAAGCGGCGAACTTGTGACTCACGTCAACAAAGCGTTAAAAGAAATGAAAGAGGACGGGACTCTTTCTAAAATAGCGAAAAAATGGTTCGGCGAAGATGTTTCTAAGTAACATGCCGGAGCCCGTGATTGCAACAGCCATTCCATGGGATTTGGTGCAGCAGTCATTCTGGCCGATTCTTTCCGGGGGAATCTATTACTCGATTCCCCTTACCATTCTTTCCTTTATTTTCGGAATGATCATCGCGCTGATTACGGCGCTCGCCAGAATGTCAAATATGAAACCATTGAGATGGGTGTTCAGCGTATACGTATCAGCGGTGCGCGGCACTCCTCTTCTCGTTCAATTGTTCATCATTTTTTATCTGTTCCCGACATTTAATATTACGCTGGACCCTTTCCCAAGCGCAGTCATCGCGTTTTCATTAAACGTGGGCGCCTACGCTTCTGAAATCATCCGGGCATCTATTTCATCCGTGCCGAAAGGGCAATGGGAAGCCGGTTATACGATCGGCATGACCTATCGCAAGACATTGTTCCGCGTGATCCTGCCGCAGGCATTTCGCGTGTCCATTCCGCCATTATCAAATACATTTATCAGCCTGATCAAGGATACATCTCTCGCGTCACAGATTCTCGTCGCGGAGCTGTTCAGAAAAGCGCAGGAAATCGGCGCGCAAAACCTTGATCAAATCTTGGTCATCTATATTGAAGCCGCCTTTATTTATTGGATCATCTGCTTCTTGCTGTCAATCGTACAGCACGTGATCGAACGGCGACTCGACCGTTATGTGGCCAAATAAGGAGGTTTCGATATGCTTTCCGTCAAAGGATTAAATAAATCATTCGGACAGAATGAAATTTTAAAAAAGATAGATATGGAGATAGAAAAAGGGAAAGTCATCGCCATTCTGGGGCCGTCCGGTTCAGGAAAAACGACGCTTCTGCGCTGTCTGAACGCGCTTGAGATCCCCAATCGCGGCGAGCTGGCATTCTCAGATTTTGCAATAGATTTCTCCAAAAAAGTGAAGCAGGCTGATATTCTTCGCCTCCGCCGCAAATCAGGCATGGTCTTTCAGGCGTATCATCTGTTTCCTCACCGCACGGCGCTTGAAAACGTCATGGAAGGACCCATTCAAGTGCAAAAGCGCGACAAGGAGCAAGTCAGAAAAGAAGCGATGGAGCTTCTGGAAAAAGTCGGACTGAAAGACAAAATGGATTTATATCCGTTCCAGCTTTCCGGCGGTCAGCAGCAGCGGGTCGGCATCGCCCGCGCGCTTGCGATTCAGCCTGAGCTGATGCTGTTTGACGAACCGACATCAGCGCTTGATCCGGAGCTGGTCGGCGAGGTGCTCAAAGTGATTAAGGATCTGGCGAACGAAGGCTGGACGATGGTTGTCGTCACCCATGAAATCAAATTCGCGCAGGAAGTGGCCGATGAAGTCATCTTCATTGACGGCGGCGTCATTGTGGAACAAGGACCGCCGGCCCACATTTTTTCCGCGCCGAAAGAAGAACGCACGCAGCGGTTTTTAAATCGTATACTGAATCCTTTGTAGGAGCGGGAGAAGAAGCGAAACACTGATTTCGCTTCTTCTTTTTTTTGGCGGTTATGCTACAATGACAATTAATGAAATTTTATGAAAGAAGGGACCTCTTTGAAGCGGGAATTCTTGATGCGCTGGACGTTTTATTTTGCCGGTCTGTTGATTTTGTCTTTCGGGGTATCGTTAACCATTAAAGGAAAAGCTCTCGGCATCAGCCCTTGGGATGCCTTTCATTATGGGCTTTTTCAGCATTTCGGGCTTTCTGTCGGCCAATGGTCCATCGTGGTCGGCGCGGTCATCGTCGCTTTAACCTGCCTGTTCACGAGGACGTTCCCGAAAATCGGTGCTATCTTAAACATGGTGCTGATGGGAATGTTTATTGATTTCTTTTCGTTTCTGCTTCCTGAGGCGCACGCTTTTTCCTTAGCGGCCGTGTTCTTTTCTATCGGATTGCTGCTGATCGGCTGCGGCGTCGGTATTTACGTATCAGCAGGGCTCGGCGCGGGCCCCCGGGACTCTCTGATGATGCTGATATCTGAAAAAACGGGCTGGAACGTACAATGGGTGCGGAACGGCATTGAGCTGACGATTCTTGCCGCAGCCTGGATGATGGGCGGACCGATCGGCGCCGGAACCATTATTACGGCTGTTTTGACGGGGCTGATTCTGCGTTTTTCTTTGCCCCAGTCCTCTAAACTGTTAACATACGCGATCTCCGGGCGGGCAACGTCCGTTCATTAAAAACAAAGCCGAAACGGTTTTGTTTTTTTATTTTCGGACAGCTTTCGTCTAATATGATAGGATGGTTTTGACAATATTTTCAGACGGAGGATCTGGACATGAAGATTTACGGAGTATATATGGACCGCCCGCTTTCTGCAGAGGAAGAGGATCGGATGATGGCGGCCGTGTCCGCCGAAAAGCGGGAAAAATGCCGGCGCTTTTACCATAAGGAGGATGCTCACCGCACCTTGATCGGCGACATGCTGATCCGCACCGCTGCGGCGAAGGCTTACGGACTTGATCCGGCCGGGATTTCATTCAGCGTCCAGGAATACGGAAAGCCGTACATCCCCGCGCTTCCGGACATGCACTTTAATATTTCCCATTCCGGGCGCTGGATCGTGTGTGCTGTTGATTCAAAACCGATCGGCATTGATATTGAAAAAATGAAGCCCGGCACGATTGATATCGCCAAACGGTTTTTTTCACCGACGGAATACAGTGATCTGCAAGCGAAACACCCCGATCAGCAGACCGATTATTTTTACCACCTGTGGTCGATGAAAGAAAGCTTTATCAAGCAGGCCGGAAAAGGGCTTTCCCTGCCGCTTGATTCATTCAGCGTCCGCCTTAAAGACGACGGCCATGTGTCCATTGAGCTCCCGGACGGGCATGAACCTTGTTTCATCCGCACATATGAGGCGGACGAGGAGTATAAGCTGGCCGTTTGTGCGGCGCATCCCGATTTTTGTGACGGGATTGAGATGAAAACGTATGAAGAGCTGCTGTAAGCATAGAAAAAGGAGGGTGTCCCCCTCCTTTTTTGTCAGCCTGATATTTCCGCCTGTTTCTGCAGCTGCTTTGCTTCTTGATAAATTTCTTCGAACAGATCCGCGATGTGTTCTTCTTCAACACATGAAAATGCGATTCGCAAATCGGTTTCATTAATGGATATCGTTCCGATTCGCCGGCGTTTATGTCTTTCAGCCGGACACACATGAAATAACCCGAGTTAAACGGATAAGGCGTCCATACGTCTTCATAGTGCTTGTTTTCTGCAAGAACGGCTTTCACTTTGTCAGCCCGTTTTTTCATGATGTTATATTTCAGCGATTTTTCTTTCTCGTATTCCGGTGACTGCATCGCCCGCAGCATAAACGTTTGGGACGGGTGCGGGGCGCTTGAAATCGTTCCCCTGATAATCCCTTTTGTTTTTTCCTCGAGCACGCGCAGCGCTTTTTCGCTTTTTGTGCTTGTACGTAATAAAACCGACGCGGAAGCCCCACGCGTAATTTTCCTTCGTCGCGCCGTCTATTTTCACGCAAAGCACCCGGTCGTGCACTTGGGCGAGTTTGCTGAAGATGGATTCCTGAATGGCTGTTTCATCGTAAAACAGATTATAATACGCATCGTCTACGAGCACGACAATCTCTTTGCCGGCTTCTGCCGCCTCCAAGATCACGCTGACGATTTCTGCCGCTTCCTCTTCTCCCGGCGTGTAGCCTGTCGGATTATTCGGGAAATTCAGCACGACAATCGCCTTTTCTTCCTGCTTTTTCAGCAGCTCGGACAGCCCCGCCGCATTAAAACGCCCATCCTGCTGAAAAAGCGGGTACGTCTCAATGGATGCCTTGCGCCGGACACCGAAAATGAAATTGTAATTTCCCCAATATTTATCAGGCAGAAGCAGCGCATCCCCTTCATTGACGAACAAGTCGGCAGCAATGCTCAGTCCGTGTGTTAAAGCGTTTGTCACGATCGGCGTGCTGATGTCTTTGCCGGCTAATGAAGGATTTTCGAGACGCATTTTTTTCAGCCATTCCTGTCTGAGCGGCTCTTTTCCCTGCGGCGGAGCATAATCGTAGATATCATCGGGGTTATAGGCGGACAGTGTCTCTTGAATATGGGAAAAGTGCATGGACTCGCCTTGTGAGGTGGCGATTCCGATCGTGGCATTATACTTTCCGGCCTTGGCTTTCGCTTCCGCCGATTGTGTCAGCACCCCTTTCGGATAAAACAACTCTCTGCCCAAATCAGAAAGCATATGAAGCACGTGCGGGTTTTCTTCAGATAATGTTCTGTTCAGCTCTTTTGCTGCATCATTCATGTACGACAATCCCTTCAAAATTATATTCCATCAAATCATAACATAAAATTTTTGATAAATGAGAAAACTCACGGGCGGATTTTGTTACAAAAAACAGACAGCGAATGCTGTCTGTCATATCCTATAACAATTGGCCTGCAGTGCTCCTGTTAATAATCTCATAGATTCGTTCCGCCACTTTTTCAGTTTCACTTAATATGAACATGTGGCCGTCCGAAAACTCATGAAATACGGGATTGCCGGCCCATTTTTTCCATCCGTCCGCATCTTTGATACATTTTTTATCTTTCCGCCCGTTAAAAATATGGACGGGTGATTGAATGATGTGAGAATCAGACGGACGGAAGCTTTCAAGCGCGCGGTAGTCGGATCTGAAAGAAGGCAGGAAAAATGACATGACCTCCTTATTCTCCACTAACTCCTGCGGCATTCCGCCCAGTTCAATAATATGGGCGAGAAATTTTTCATCATCAAGATGAGACACTTTTTTCCTTTCCACATGCGGCGGCTGAATGGCTGAGATGATCACGGCCTGCGGGTAAATGCCCTCCCGCTCCAGCTTTTGCGCCAGCCTGAAAGCGACCATGCCTCCCATACTGTGGCCGAACAGCACAAACGGGCGGTCAGGATGGAGATTCAACTCCTGCTTGTATAAACTGACAAGCTGTTCAAAATCCTCAACGGCGGACATTTGATTTGTTCCGTGTCCCGGCGGTTCCGCGGCAAGCATCTCACACTCACCTTGAAGATAGGTGTGGAGCGGGCGGAATGATGCGGAATAGCCTCCTGCGAACGGAAAACAGATAAGCTGCGTTTTTTCCGTGGTATCGAACGATTTAAAGAGCTGGACCATTGGCGGGCTTCCTCCTTTTCTATCGTGAAGTTGTCAGCTTCGGATGTTCCTTCCTTAGGAATTCGAGCAAATATGCCGCATTCCTTTCGAGACATTCTCCCTGAAGCATTTCTGCGTGCGTGCCGCAGCCTTTTTTCACACGGCATTCACCTGTCGTGGCTTCCTCCCACGCAGCGAGCCACGGCGGCATCGCAAAGTCCGGTTCTGACGTTAATAGATCTATATCCGCATTAACCGTGCCGGTACTGACGGTATGCACGAAATAAGAATAAAACGCGTTTGTTTTTTTGGCGAGACCTTCTTTGACGGCTTCGTTATTCAGCGCTTCATTGTCCCGGTTTACCTTCATCAGCGCCTGGACATCACTTTCTACGGTGCGGCCTTCTAAGTCGCTGACGCCTTGTTTTTTATAGGAATCGACCATGATCAGCCGCTCCACTTTACGTCCTTCGGCTTCAAGCTGTTTGGCCGTTTCAAAGGCGAGCGTGCAGCCTGCCGAGTATCCGAACAGCTTGACCGGTCCTTCCGGCTGGAGCTGATTGATCAGCTCTGTGTAGCGTTCGATGCGGTTGTCTTCTTCGATAAAATCAAACGCGCAGATTCGATAGCCGGACAGCTGTTTTGCCAGCGGCTGGTACATCAGCCCGTAACCGAGAACCGGCGGGAACGCAAACAGTGTGTCAGACTGATTTTTATTCATGATGGTGAGATCTTTCATTCCTTTTTCTTCACCGTGAAGCAGATAACCGGCAATGTCTGCGATTGTCGTCGCTTCGAATAACAGCTGCACCGGAATGTCCGCACCGAGCTCTTTTTTAATGCGCGACGCTGCCGTCATTGCTTTTAAGGAATGGCCTCCGAGCGCGAAGAAATCATCATGAATCCCGATCTGCTGTCTGCCGAGAATGTCGGACCAGATGTGCGCAATTGTTTCTTCCGTCGCGTTTCGAGGCCCGATCCATTCTTTCGCCGCCTGAGCCTGATCCGGTTTCGGCAGCTGCCGTTTATTGACCTTCCCGTTTGTCGTTAACGGAAGCTCCTCTAAGAAAGTAAAGGTTTGCGGCACCATGTAAGCAGGAAGCTGTTTTTTCAAGTGCCTCTTTACGTCATCAGCTGAAAGCGGCGTCCGGTTCACGAGGTAGGCATTGATTGATGCATCTCCGGACTCATGGCGGTCTGCAACAACGACCGCATCTTTCACACCCGGGTATTCCTGCAGCTGCTTTTCGATTTCTTCAAGCTCAATCCGGTGTCCGCGTATTTTGACCTGGTCGTCAATACGCCCGGCGTATTCAATTGTTCCATCCGGCAGCCAGCGTGCTAAATCCCCTGTGCGGTAAAGCGTTTCTCCCGGCTTGAACGGATTTGGGATAAACGTTTGCTTCGTCAGGTCATGACGGTTCAGATACCCTTTTGATACACCCATTCCGCTGATGCACAGTTCACCGACAGCTCCGAACGGCTGAAGCTGATTTTGCCCGTTCAGAATATAAACACTGGCATTGCTGATCGGCTTTCCGATCGGCAATGAGGAAATGGAATCCGGGATATCATGCACGACGTGAGCTGTCGCAAACACCGTGCCCTCAGTCGGCCCGTAGCAATTAATCAGCTTGCCAGGCCCCATGATCTCAAGCGCTTTTCTGACGTGAGGCACAGAAGCGCGCTCACCCCCGAATAACACACAGCGGAGCCCCTTCAGCCACTCCTCTCCCGCATCGGTGAGAAGATTAAAAAGTGCGGTTGTCGCAAACATGACATTGACATTCTCCTGCCGGATCAGATCAGTGAGCCGTTCTGTATCAAGCAGTGTATGTTCATCTGCGATAATGAGCCGTGCCGCATTCAGTATTGATGCGTAGAAATCAAAGGTAAATGCGTCAAAGGCGTAATTGGAAACAGATAAGAACGTATCTTTTTCAGAAAATGCCATGTAATCTACATGCTTGACCAATCCTTGAATATTGGCATGAGTGGTGATATTGCCCTTCGGCTTTCCGGTTGTGCCGGACGTATACATAATATACGCAGGATCATCGGGATCAACTGCGGCTGCAGGATCGCTTGCCTGTTCCTCAAACCGTGCCCGATCATCGATGATGAGTGTTGTTCCTGTATACGGCAGCTGAGCCGCTTTTTCTTTCATCTCCTGATGTGTCAGCAGACAGGCTGCCGCACTGTCAGCCAGCATGTACGAGATTCGGTCCTCCGGCAGCTTCGGATCAACCGGCAGATAAGCCGCTCCTGCTTTTAATACACCGAGAATGCCGATCACCAGCTCAAGCGAGCGCTTCGTGTACAACGCGACAACGGAGCCTTTGCCCGCACCTTGCTTTTGCAAACGGCGCGCAAGACGGTTCGCTTCCTCATCTAATTCACGATAGGAAAGAGTCTGGCCGGAATACGTAAGCGCCGGCGCATCAGGATTTACATTCACCGCTTCCTTGAACCAATCCGTCAGAGGCTTCGCCTGATGAGTCTGAGCCGGCGGGTTTAAGCCGGTAAGCAGAAGCTCTCTTTCCTTTTCATCAACAAGTCTGATCGTATTGACAGGCTGATCCGGCTTCTGGATGAGCTGCTGAATCGCTGTGAGAAGCTGAGATTTTAAGCGCAGGATAAACGCCTCATCAAACACATTCCCGTTATAGGCAAGCTTAATCAGCATCTCATCACCTGGAGAAGCCATCAGGTTGAGATCATAATTCGATTTCTCAAAAACGTGTACATCCTCCATATCAAAGCCGTTTTCACTGTTCTCTTCATTTTTTGCATCCTGAAGCGGATAATTTTCAAACACAATGATGTGGTCAATCAGCTTTGGCTGATCGGCCTGGCTTTGGATGTCATAGAGCGGCACATATTGATGCGGCTCAGACTGCAGCGATTGCTCCTGCAGCTGCTTGAGCAAGCCGTTAAATGTGGTATCCCCAGACAGCTTCACCCGCCTCGGAACAGCATTGATAAACAGCCCGACCATATGTTCAACGCCTTTGATTTCTGCGGGGCGCCCGGAAACGACTGTGCCGAAGATCAAATCGCCGGACTGCTGGTAGCGGCTGATTAATACACTCCAAACCGCCTGCAGCGCCGTACTCAAAGTGGTATGCTGCGATTTTGCAAGCTCGGTAAATGCTTTTGTTTCCTCCTCCGGCAGTGAGAAGAGCAGCTCTTTCGGCTCATAGCCGTCCTTTTGTTTCTTTCTTTGCTCCGCAAATGTCGTTTGTCCTTCAAAATCTTCTAAGTACTCGCGCCAGTAATGCAGTGATGCTTGTTTATCCTGCTTTTCAAGCCACTTGATATAGTCTTTATACGGTTTGACCGGCGGCAGGCTGTACGGCTTTTGTTCGCGCAGGGCATTGTATACCTTAAACAGATCCTGCACGACGATGCCGAAGCACCAGCCGTCCAAAATGATGTGGTGGTAGCTCCACACCCATTCAAAGCTTTCTTCCGATTTTTTGAAAATGGCTGCCCGCATCGGAATATCCCGCGTCAAATCAAAGCCCTTGATCTTATCCTGTTCTTTGTATTCATTGATTTTGGCTGTTTGCTCGCTGTCCGTTACATGTGTCAGATCGATTTCTTCGATCTGAAACTGCCGTTTTTTCAATACGACTTGGACCGGCCTTTTTACTTTTTCGTGAATGAACACGGTACGAAATACATCGTACCGGTCCATGATCACATTCATGCTTTCTTCAAGGCATTTGATATTAAAGCCGCCTTTTACTTTCATTGTCATTTGTTCGATGTAAAAGCTTTGGCCGGGATTCAGGAGAGTATGAAACAGCATTCCCTCCTGCATCGGCGACAAATAATACATGTCCTGAACCTGATCTTTGCTGAATTGGCTCATCTGCTCCGCTCCCCCCTTCTGTGATCTGTTTTTGTCACGTTAAATTCTCCTCAAGCATGTCAAAGATGTCTCCCATTTCATCCATCTCAAGATCCTGCGCGCTGAAATCGCTCGGCGTAAATTCTTTCTCCTCTTTGGCCGTGCAATGGCGGATGATCATTAAGAGATTGTCTTTAAACCGCTGCATCTGTGTTTCGACGGTGCTTCTTTCATATTCTTCCTGATTGTATGAGCAGGAAATGACGAAGCGGCCGCCTGTAACCATCCCGCTGAAGCTCAGTGCGTATAACGCCTCTGACTCTTCGCTGACTTGACGTCCCATATCATATGGAGACGGCTCAAACCATTCCGTTTTCACTTCATTGTCAAACTGCCCTAAGTAGTTAAAACTGATTTCAGGCGCGGCGCCTTGTTCTGTTTCATCGGATGACAGATACCGGAGAATCCCGTATCCTACACCTTTATCAGGAACGCGCCGCACCGTCTCTTTTACCGTTTTAATGACGGAAGAGATGCCGTCTTCCTTGCTGATTTGCAGAATCAAAGGATATTGGGCAGTAAACCAGCCGACCGTCCGTGAAATATTGACATTCGGTATGATTTCTTCCCGGCCGTGTCCTTCTAAGTTGATGCCGACTTTGCCGTTTTCCGTCCATTCACCGATCGTTAAGCCGAGCGCGCTGAGCAGAATGTCGTTGATTTCCGTTCCGTACGGATGATGAACATCTGTAAGCAGCTGTGCCGTTTCTTCCTCAGTTAATTCACATTTCACGGCCGCCGTATGTTTGACGAGCCGTTTGTTCGGATCATGGTCTTTCGGCAGCGGCCGGAGTTCTTCCGCATCTGCCTGCGCCCAATAATCCGCCTGCTTTTTCAGCTCTTCTGATTGCGCAAATGTGTTCAGCGCCTCCGCCCAATCTTTAAAGGAGTGGGTTTTTTGCGGGAGGACGATGCTGTTTTGCTGCTGCGCCTGTTTATAACCTGAAGCGAAATCCTCAAGCAGAATTCTCCATGAAACCCCGTCCACGACGAGATGGTGAACCGCGATTAACAGATGATCGCCTTGTTCTGTCCGGTATTGCTCCGCTTTTAACAGCGGGCCGTTCTCCAGATCCAGACTTCCCTGAAGATGATCGGCAAGCCGCTGAATCTGGCTTTTCAGCATATCCTCGTCAGTTCCGTACAGATCAACGATGTCAAAGCTTGCCTTGCATTCTGTGACAGGGAGGTATGTCTGAATGATGCCGCCTTCCCTTTCTTCACGGTAAACCATGCGGAGCGCATCATGGTGTTCAATCAATGCTTGCAGGGTTTTTTCCACCAGGTCCGGATCAAAGCCGTCTTTCGCGTGAAGCATGACGGATTGATTCCAGTGGTGTTTGTCCGTGAAGTTTTTCTCAAAGAACCAGCGCTGGATCGGCGTTAACTCCGCTTCGCCTTCGACAGGGCCCTGGTCGGCCTGCTTGCCTTCCGTCCGCTCCACATAAGAGACGAGTTCTTCGATGGTCGGGTGCTGGAAGAGGTCTTTCATCTCCAATTTATACCCGTGCTGGTTCAGGCGGCTCGCCATTTGGATACCTTTGATCGAGTCGCCGCCGAGCGTGAAGAAATTATCGCTTACGCCGATCTGGTCAAGACCGAGCACTTCCTGCCAAATGTCGGAAAGCAGCGTCTCCATCTCCGTTTCCGGCGCTTTGTACGCGGCGCTTCCCGCTTCAATGTCAGGCGCCGGCAGGGCTTTTTTGTCAATCTTGCCGTTTGCCGTGACCGGAAGCTCGTCCATCTCCACCCAGAACGCCGGCACCATGTAGTCAGGCAGCGTGTCTTTCAGCGCGGCTTTGAGCGCTTCAATATCGTCCTGCTGAGGCGCGACATAGGCGCAAAGCGCGGTATTGCCCGCTTTGTCTTCCACGGCCGTCACCGCTGCGTCATGAACGTCCGCAAGCCGGGCGAGGCGGACTTCGATTTCTGAAAGCTCGATCCGGTAGCCCCGCACTTTGACCTGCTGGTCAATACGCCCGATGTATTCGATCCCGCACTGCGCGTTCCATTTGACGAGGTCGCCGGTCCGGTACATGCGCTCGCCGGGCACGAACGGATCTGCGGTAAACCGCTTCGCCGTTTCTTCTTCACGGTTCAGGTATCCGCGCGCAAGTCCGCGGCCGGCCACGCACAATTCACCGGCAATGCCTTCCGGCTGCACCTGATCTCCGTCGCCGAGAATATAAACTCTCGTATTGGCAATCGCCCGTCCGATCGAAAGCGACCCTTCCTCCGGATTGATGACGCCGCTTGTCGCGACGACGGTGTTTTCCGTCGGGCCGTAGTTGTTGACGATCGTGTACGGCTGTTTCACCGCCCGCTTCAGCTTATCGCCGCCGACGAGAAGCATGCGGAGAGAGGTATTTTCCAGCTCCATAAATTGTTCGGCGAGCTGCGTAGGCAGGAAGGTGATGGTCACGCCGTGCTCTTCGAAATAGTGATTTAAGCGGGTGATATCCAGCCGGATCGCTTCGTCAATGACGTGAAGCTCCGCGCCGATGGTCCATGTCGGGAACATCTCCCAGATGGAGGCGTCAAAACCGAAGCCCGCGTATTTGGCGCTTTTATCATCCGCCGTCATGGCGAATGCGTCGTGATGCCAGAAGCACAGGTTCACCAGCGCATGGTGTTCGACCATGACACCTTTCGGCTGTCCGGTCGTTCCTGACGTGTAAATCATATAAGCGAGATGATCCGCCGTTGTTTCCGTCTGCGGGTTCGCTTCATCGTTTTCATCAAGCGGCAGGCTCAGAATGGAGCGTCCGCCGTCAAGCAGAATCGTTTCTCCGTTGTAGCTGTCCGGCACGTCCAGCGCTTCCTGTGTGAGAAGAAGCTTGGCGCCGCTGTCCAGCAGAATGTAGCTGATCCGCTCTTCCGGGTAGTCGGGGTCAATCGGCACAAATGCCGCGCCCGCTTTCAAGACGCCGAGTACGCCCGCGGCCATTTCCAAGGACGGTTTCGTCAGGATGCCGACACGCTCGTCAGCCGTGACGCCGCAGTCCATGAGAATGCGCGCGATCCGGTTCGCCCTTGCGTTCAGCTCGCCGTACGTCCATTTCGCGCCGTTATATGCCGCGGCCGGCCGGTTCGCGTAGCGGGCGGCCGTTTCTTCAAAGAGACGGTGAACCGTTTTGTCCCGCGGCACAGAAATTGTTTTTCCTTTCCATTCGTCAAGGAGGGCTTGTTTTTCAGCATCGCTGATCAGTGAAATCTCAGGCAGCTTTCTGTCCGGACTTTCTGCCGCTTGCTTCAGAATCCGCAGGAACCCGGCGCTCCACTTTTCAATTGTTTCTTTTTTAAACAGATCAGCCGCATATTCAAACTGAAGGCCGAGACCTTCTTGATCCGTAAAGCCGCCGAGTGTCAGATCGAATTTCGCCGTGCCTTGGTTCGACTCATACGGAGTGATGCGCAGGTTCTCCAGTTCCAGTGTTTCTTTATCCGGATCTTCTGTCGTCACCATGACTTGGAACAACGGATTTCGGCTCATATCTCTCGGCAGGTCAAGCTTTCCGATCAGATCCTCAAACGGATAATCCTGATGCGCCAGCGCGTCGAGATTGGTTTGTTTCACCTGTTCGAGCAGCCCGGCGAAGGTTTGCTCTTTGCGCGTTTCATTGCGAAGCGCAAGCGTATTGACAAACATCCCCGGCATTTCCTGAACTTCGGCGCTCGTTCTTCCGGCGGTCACCGAGCCGATAATGATATCGCGCTGCCCCGTGATTTTGCTCAAAAAGACATGGAACGCGGCGTGAAGCACCATATGAAGAGTCGCTCCCGATGATTCCATTAATTCACGCACCGCTTTTTCCGTTTCACGCCCCGCTCTGAAACGGACGGATTGTCCTTTAAAACTTTGAACCGGCGGACGGGGGAAATCGGTCGGCAGATTCAATTCAGGAAGCTCGCCGGAAAATGCGGAGAGCCAATAACGCTCATGGTCTTTCATCCGTTCGGCCTGCTCAGGTTCATTCTGCCAGACGGCGAAGTCTTTATAGTGCAGGTTCGGCGACGGCAGGCTCCCGCCTTTGTAAAGATGAGCGAGCTCTTTGACCAGCATGCTTCTGGATACGCCGTCGGCAATAATATGATGCATATCCAGCAGCAGCAGGTGTTTCTTTTCATTCAGTCTGACAAGAGCGGCCCGAATGAGCGGAGCCGCGCTCAGATCAAACGGCTTAATGAATGCCTGAATGATAAGATCCGCTTTCTCCTCGTCTGCTGCTTCAAAGATGTGCAGGTCGATGTCAGCCTGTTCTGCGATCTGCTGCATCGGGCGGCCGTTTTGATCGATAAAGGACGTCCGCAAAGACTCGTGGCGATTGATCATCTGATTGAGCGCTTCCTGAAGCCTTGAAATATTGACTTCTCCTTCCATCAGAAGAACGGACGGCATATTATAGCTGATTGTCTCCCGGTCAAGCTGGTTCAGGACGTACATCCGTTTTTGGGCGGATGATAACGGGTACGCGTCTGCACTGTCTGCCGGTGAGATCATCCGATATCCCTCAGATACCGCTGATTTTTCGATATATACGGCAAGCAGGCGGACAGTCGGCTGTTCGAACAGCGCTTTTAACGGAACCGTTTTGTCCAGTTCAGCCTGAATATTGGCGAGGAGCATCATGCCTTTTAAAGAGTGCCCGCCGTAATCGAAGAAATTATCGTCGATGCCGAGCGTATCCGTACCGAGTGTCTGTTTCCAAATGCGGCACAGTTTTTCCTCCAATTCCGTTTCCGGCAAGGCTGAAGCTGTTTGCGCCGTTTGGCTGACGCCCGGTTTCGGGAGGGCGTTTTTATCGGTTTTTCCGTTGGCTGTGAGCGGAATGCGGTCTACTTGCACGAAATAGGCCGGGAGCATATGAGACGGCAGTGTTTCGGAAAGCCGTTTGCGAAGCTCAGAGCCTTTCAGCTCGCTGCCGGCTTTATAGTACGCGCACAGTTCCGGCAGCCCGCCTTCGCTGACTGCGAGAACGACCGCCTCCTGAATGCCGTTTACGCTTAACAGCACGGTTTCAACCTCTTTTAATTCAATGCGGTAGCCCCGGATTTTCACCTGATCATCCGCACGGCCGATAAATTCAATCGTCCCGTCAGAAAGCCTGCGGACGACATCTCCCGTTTTGTACATCAGGCTGTCCGGTGAAAAAGGATTTGAGAGAAATTTCTCCGCCGTCAGCTGCGGACGGTGAAGATATCCTCTGGCAAGCCCCCTTCCGGTAATATAAAGCTCGCCGCTTGCGCCCGGAGGCACGAGCTGCATTGCTCCGTCCAATACAAGCGCGCCGGTATTCGCGATCGGGCGGCCGATGACGGGACGCTGCTCATATTGATCAAGGCGCTCCATATTGATCCGTCCGGCAATGGCGCCGATCGTCGTTTCCGTCGGCCCGTAGTGATTGATGAAGTCGGTATGGGCGTATACGTCATGAAACTTGCGGACATCGGACGTGATGATCTTTTCTCCGCCGAGCACCACTAAACGAAGCGGGCTGAAACGGCGTTCTGACGTAAAACGGGCTGTATTGACGATCATATGGAACAATGACGGCGTCAATTTCATATACGTAATGCCGTTTTTCTGTATATACTCACCAAGCTGATCAGGCGCGGTGTACGTCTCTTTCGGCACAATGTGCAGCTCTCCGCCCGCCTGAAGAATCGGGAATATAGCCGTATAGCCGAGATCAAATGCGTAAGAAGACAGCAGCACAGATTTGTCAGCTTCAGTCAAACCGGCTTCACGGCTGAACCATGTGACATAATTGATTAGATTGCGGTGCTCCAGCTGGACGCCTTTCGGTTTGCCCGTTGTTCCCGAGGTATAAATGATATAGGCAAGCTGGTCGGCGCTGGGCTTCGTTTCAAGCCGGCCGGCGCTTTCGTTCTGCCATTCTCCGTCTTCCATTACGATCGTTTTTCCTTTATAAACGGCGGCCGCGGTCATGTTTCTCTCATTGACGACCAGAAGCTTCGTTCCGCTGTCTTCAAGAGAGTAGCGGATTCTCTCTTCAGGAGTCTCCGGATCAATCGGGAGAAATGCCGCTCCGGCTTTCATGACGCCGAGAATCGCGGGAATCAAGTCGGCCGAACGATCCATCATAATGGCCACGATGTCCTCACTGCCCGTTCCGCAAGACTGAAGGTGGCGGGCAAACCGGTTCGAGCGTTCATCAAGCTCACGATATGTCAGACTTATTCCGCCCGCAACCGCCGTGAGATCAGGCGTTTTTTGCGCTTGGCGTTCAAACAGCGAAACAAAAGTGCCCTCAGGCAGATCCGCTTCCGTACGTTTTTCATCAGAAAGGAGCGCTTCCCGTTCAGGAGCGGACAGCAGGCTTGCGTCGGACAGCTGAATATCCGGATTTTCAGCGCAGGCTTTAATCAGATTGACAAAATGAGCGCTCCAGCGGCGGATGGTTTCGTCCGCAAATAAGGCTTTCGCGTAATCAAAGCTCAATCCGACCTCTTCTCCGCGTTCAGCCGCTTCTAAGGAAAGATCAAATTTAGCGACATGATGATGCATGGAGTATGAAGAAATCTCCAAATCTCCGAGCCGCAGGGCCGGGATATCCATGTTCTGCATATTAAATAACACGCTGAACAGCGGACTCCGGCTTGTGTCCCTCGTTAACGGCAGTTTTTCAATTAATTCTTCAAGCGGATAGCTTTGATGCTCAAAAGCTTGAAGGCTCGCTGTTTTCACCTCATCCAGAAATTGTTTGAACGTTTTTTTGCCGGCAGGATGCGACCGAAGCGCAACTGTGTTGACAAACATGCCCGGCACGTCTTGGAGATCAGGATGCTGTCTTCCGGCCGCCGGAGACCCGACTACGATGTCTTCCTGCCCCGAATATTTGGACAGCAGCACTTGAAAAGCGGCTAACAAAAACATGTACATCGTCGTATCCGTATCAGCCAGCAGCTTCTTAATCTGCACCGTCACCTGTTTATCAAGCCCGAAGATGACGCGTTCCCCTTCAAAACTGCGCTCGGCAGGACGCGGGAAATCAAGCGGCAGATCCAGCACCGGCAGATCGCCTTTGAACGTCTCAAGCCAGTAGGCTTCGTGCTGATCGAGATTTGCTTTTTCACGCTGCCAGACTGAAAAATCCTTATAATGAATCTTTGGCAGCGCAAGCTCCGTGCCTTGATAAAGCTTCGCAAGATCACCGATGAAAATGCCCATTGAGCTTCCGTCCGTAATAATGTGGTGCATGTCAATCAGCAGAAGATGCCGGTCTTCTTCAAGCCGGATCAGCTTCGAACGGACAAGCGGCGCGCGGTTGAGCACAAACGGTCTGATAAAGGCTTTTGTCAGCTCTTCTGCATCTTCTTCCCGGCCCTCGGCGGTTTCCAGCTCAAACGACACATTTTTATGAATGGTCTGCACAACTTCTCCATCTGCCATGTCAAACGACGTACGCAGTGTCTCATGACGGTTGATTAATGCCTGCATGGCCTCCTCAAGACGCTTTTTGTCTACTGATCCTTCCAGCAAAAGTACAGCAGGGACGTTGTAGCTCGTGCTGGCCTGTCCGAGCTGATTAAGGATATACATCCTGCGCTGTGCTGAGGAAACAGGATAATGCTTCTGATAAGGCGCTTGTCGGATCGGTTCAAACTGCTGCTCCTCCTCGCTCTCATGCTGCAAATAATGCGCAAGCTCCTGAATGGTCGGCTTTTCAAATAACACTTTAATCGGCACTTCTTTTTGAAAGTGCTCCTGGATTTTAGCGGTCATCATCATGGCTTTTAAAGAATGTCCGCCAATCGTGAAGAAATTGTCAGTCACACCCGCTTTTACACCGAGAATGCCTTCCCAAATGTCCGCGAGTTTCTGCTCCGCTTCCGTTTTCGACGCTACGTATTCTTTTTGAACGGCTTCAGCCTGAGGCTCAGGCAGCGCTTTTTTATCAATCTTTCCGTTCGCCGTCAGCGGAAACTGATTCATCTGGATGAAGTGCGCCGGAATCATGTATTCCGGAAGTGATTCCGAAAGCGTTTTGCGCAGGTCTTCCGGCGAAAGGGCTTGGTCTGCGGTAAAGTAAGCGCAAATTTCATTTTCATCCGCTTTATTTTTCCGGATCACAGCCGCAGATTCCGTCACATTCTCCGCCTGGCTGATTTTCGCCTCGATTTCGCCGAGCTCGATTCTGAAACCGCGGACCTTTACTTGGTTGTCAATTCTGCCGAGAAACTCGATCGTGCCGTCCGGAAGCCATTTCGCCAAGTCCCCCGTCCGGTATATCATTTCATCCGGTCTGAACGGATCGCGTACAAACTGCTTCTCCGTTAATTCAGGCAGATTCACATAGCCTCTTGCCACTCCGCTTCCGCCGACGCACAGCTCACCCGGCGCGCCGATCGGCTGGAGGTTGCGGTTTTCATCCATAATGTACGCAGTGGAATTTCCGATCGGCTTCCCGATCGGGACCGAGCCGTCGTAGTCCTGATCAATTAGAAAACTCGTCGAAAACGTCGTATTCTCCGTCGGCCCGTAGCCGTTCCAAAGCGACAGCTCCGGTGATGCCTTCCTCACTTTGCTGACGATATGCGGCACAAGCGCATCACCGCCGATGATGAGGTGCCTGAGCGTGTTAAACATGCCGGCATCCTTTTGGGCAAGCTGATTAAACAGCGGAGACGTCAGCCACATGGTCGTGATCCGCTGCTCTTTCAGAAATTGGGCGAATTGTCCGGCGTCAAGCAGCGTCTCTTTTTTCACCGGGTGCAATGACGCTCCGTTCAGCAATGCGCCGAAGACTTCGAAGGTTCCGGCATCAAAGCTGACGGCTCCCGTTTGCGCCATCCGGTCTTCTTCATGAACCGGCACGTAATTCGAATGTTTGACGAGCCTGATGATATTTCTGTGTTCAATCATGACGCCTTTCGGTTTGCCGGTCGATCCGGATGTATACATGATATACGCCAAGTCGTTGCCGCCAGCGGGGAGATTCAAGTCTGTTCCGCTTACCGTTTCATCCGCGCTTTCATCCAGCATGACGACCGGGACTTGCAATGCGCCCGCTTGTTCTTGATAGTCCTGAACTGTCAGCACGAGCCGAATCGAGCTGTCTTCCGCCATAAAGCGGAGACGGTCCTCCGGAAAAGCCGGATCAATCGGCACATATGCGCCGCCTGCTTTTAAGACGGCAAGCATTCCGATAACGGTTTCCGCAGACCGGTCGTTCATAATAGCGGCGGTCCGGCCTTTTTCCAGCCCGCTCTTCACAAGGTGTTTCGCCAGGCGGTTGGCCGCTTCGTTCACTTCACGGTAGGTCCATTCGCGTCCCGCTCCTTTTATCGCGATACTTGCAGGCGTCCGGTTTGCCTGTGCTTCAAACAAACGGTGAACGGTCTCCTCTTCCGGAAGCGCCGTTTTCGTATCATTGAATACCTCAACAATCTGCCGCTCTTCTTCACCTGAAACAAGGCCGAGTTCCCGCACGGGCGCGTCAGGCGTTCCGACCGCCGCTTTCATCATGCGGGTCAGATGATGCGCCGTTCGTTCGATGGCATCATGGGCGAAAGCCGCTCCGTTGTATTTGATTTTGACAGTCCATGTTTTTCCCGGATACACGATGAGATTGAAATCAAAGCTCGTCTGCTCAAAAGCATGTTCCACTTTAATGGAAAAGCCGAGTCTTTCCTCCATGCCCCCGTTTTCCAGCTCTTTGTCCAGCGGATAGTTTTCAAACGCGACCAAATGATTCAAGAGGCTGCCGTCCAGAGCGGAGCGCTTTTGAATGTCATAGAGCGGCACATAATCATAGCGCTCGGCTTCCACGGCGTTTTTCTGAACTGCCGCCATCACGTCAGAAAAGGCTGCATCTTTGTCAATCTTGATTCTGACGGGAATCGTATTGATGAACAGCCCCGCCATCGTTTCAATGCCGTTGATTTCTGAAGGACGGCCTGATACGACGGTGCCGAACACCACATCGTCTGTATAGTTGTATTTGCTGAGCACCGCACCCCAAACAGCCTGAAACAGGTTAGGCCCCGTGACTTGATGCCGGTTGGCGGTCTGCTGAATCTGCGCGACCAGCTCTTCATCCCAGACAAAAGAATATTCTTCATTTTGGTAGTCTTTCTTTTCTGGTGCCAGACGGCCCGGGAGCAGGCTCGGCTGTTCGAAATCCGCCAGGCGGCTGCTCCAATATTGTTCCGCCTCCTCATAATCCCGGCCTCCGAGCCATTTGATATAGTCAGAGTAAGGTTTGCCCTGGCTTCCCCCGGCGGGCCGGCCGGCACGAAGCGCTTCATAGTTTTGGAACAGGCTTTTCATCAAAACGCCCATACTCCAGCCGTCCATGACGATATGATGATTGCTCCAGACGAGATACAGCTCCTTCTCACTGAGTCTGAACACCGCCGCTTTAAAGAGAATATCCTTCGCCAGATGAAAGCCCTGCTGCTGCACGCCGCGTTTATAGCGTTCAATATATTCGGTTTGGCGCGCTTCATCTAATTGACTGATATCTTCATAGTGCACCTTCGTCTTCCGCTCCGCCAATACGACTTGGCGCGGTTTTTGAAGCTGCTGGTGCACGAATACCGTACGCAGGATGTCATATGTCCGGATCAGCTCATTGACGCTTTTTTCAAAAAGCTCCAGCTGAAAGCTTCCGTGAATCCTAAGCTCTAATTGTGTGAAGTAGGAGGAAGAATGCGGATCAAGCAGCGCATGATACAGCATTCCCTCCTGCATCGGTGTGAGTGCATACACCTTTTGAATTGATTTTTTGCTCATATGTCACCTCTGTCTTTTCTGTTAGAGAATTTCCATTAATTTATCAAGTTCATCAAGCGTCAGATCATCATCGCCAAGATCGCTAGGCGTAAGCTCAGGTCCGTCTTGGGCCAGGCAGTGATCTATGATTTTCAAGAGGTGCCCTTTAAAGCTGTCACTGAACGATTGAATGGTTTTTTCATGAAATTCGAGAGAATGATAGGCAAACGTCATCGTCATCTTCCCATTTTCTATAAATCCGACAATATCAAGCGCATTCGGCTTCTCTGTGTCAGGGCTCAGCGATTGTCCTGACGGCATCCCGGATCTTGTAAATAAGCCGGAATCCGACATCTCATTAAACTGGCCTAAGTAGTTAAAGCTGATATCCGGATCAATCTCAAATGAAAGATTCTCTTTATGCTCGGGCGCCGTTACATAACGCAGAATGCCGTAGCCGACTCCTTTGTTCGGAATGTGTCTGATGTCTTCTTTCATTTGTTTCAGCTGATATGAAAGATCGTCGGCGTGCTTCATCTCAAGGATCATCGGATACATGCTCGTAAACCATCCGACCGTCCGGGTGATATTCAAGCCGTCAAGAATGTCTTCGCGCCCGTGGCCTTCCAAATGAACGCCGATCGTGTTTTCACCCGTCCACTCTTTCAGCGCCAATCCGAGCGCCGTGAGCAGGATGTCGTTCATTTCGGTGTGATAGGCTTCATGTACGTTTGTCGTCAGCTGTTCAGTTTGTTCAGGCGTCAGAGAGAAGCTGACCGTTCTCGTATGTTTCATGCGCTGATCACCAGACTGCCTGTCTTTCGGAAGCTGAGTGCACACCTCTTTTTCCTCAAGCTCTCTCCAGTAATCCGCTTCTTTCAGAAACGCCTTCGTATTTGCGTATTCTTTGATTCTCTCGGCAAATTCGGCGAATGAATGTGTTTTCGGCGGCAGCGCCGGTTCATTGCCTTGCTTCAGCTGCGTATAAACGGACGTGAAGTCCTCCAGTAAAATCCGCCAAGATACACCATCCACGACTAAGTGATGGATTGCGAGAAGAAGGTGGTCTCCATCTTCAGCCCGGAAGAGCCCGGCCTTCAGCAGATGTCCTGTTTCCAGTGAAATACTGCTTTGAAGACGGTCTGCTTCCCTTTCGATACGGTCCTCATGGTCTTCAGCAGGTCCGTTCAGCTCAAAGACGTTCAGTTCAACAGACACATCCTCAAGTCCTCTGTAATACGGTTTTTGTTCACGATAAATCATCCGGAGCGCATCATGGTGCACCGTCAGGACATGTAATGTTTTTTCTGTTATCTCCGGATCAAAGCCGTCTTTTGCATGAAGCATGACGGATTGATTCCAGTGGTGTTTGTCCGTGAAGTTTTTCTCAAAGAACCAGCGCTGGATCGGCGTTAAGTCCGCTTCACCTTCGACAGGGCCCTGGTCGGCCTGCTTTCCTTCCGTCCGCTCCACATAAGAGACGAGTTCTTCGATGGTCGGGTGCTGGAAGAGGTCTTTCATCTCCAATTTATACCCGTGCTGGTTCAGGCGGCTCGCCATTTGGATGCCTTTGATCGAGTCGCCGCCGAGCGTGAAGAAATTATCGCTTACGCCGATCTGGTCAAGACCGAGCACTTCCTGCCAAATGTCAGAAAGCAGCGTCTCCATCTCCGTTTCCGGCGCTTTGTACGCGGCGCTTCCCGCTTCAATGTCCGGTTCCGGCAGGGCTTTTTTATCAATCTTTCCGTTTGCGGTGACCGGAAGCTCGTCCATCTCCACCCAGAACGCCGGCACCATGTAGTCAGGCAGCGTGTCTTTCAGCGCGGCTTTGAGCGTTTCGATATCGTCCTGCTGAGGCGCGACATAGGCGCAAAGCGCGGTATTGCCCGCTTTGTCTTCCACTGTCGTCACCGCTGCGTCATGAACGTCCGCAAGCTGGGCGAGGCGGACTTCGATTTCTGATAGCTCGATCCGGTAGCCCCGCACTTTGACCTGCTGGTCGATACGCCCGATGTATTCGATGCCGCACTGCGCGTTCCATTTGACGAGGTCGCCGGTCCGGTACATGCGCTCGCCGGGCACGAACGGATCTGCGGTAAACCGCTTCGCCGTTTCTTCCTCACGGTTCAGGTATCCGCGCGCAAGACCGCGGCCGGCCACGCACAATTCACCGGCAATGCCTTCCGGCTGCACCTGATCGCCGTCGCCGAGAATATAAACTCTCGTATTGGCAATCGCCCGTCCGATCGAAAGCGATCCTTCCTCCGGATTGATGACGCCGCTTGTCGCGACGACGGTGTTTTCCGTCGGGCCGTAGTTGTTGACGATCGTGTACGGCTGTTTCACCGCCCGCTTCAGCTTGTCGCCGCCGACGAGAAGCATGCGGAGAGAGGTATTTTCCAGCTCCATAAATTGTTCGGCCAGCTGCGTCGGCAGGAAGGTGATGGTCACGCCGTTCTCCTCGAAATAGTGATTTAAGCGGGTGATATCCAGCCGGATCGCTTCGTCAATGACGTGAAGCTCCGCGCCGATGGTCCATGTCGGGAACATTTCCCAGATGGAGGCGTCAAAACCGAAGCCCGCGTATTTGGCGCTTTTATCATCCGCCGTCATGGCGAATGCGTCGTGATGCCAGAAGCACAGGTTCACCAGCGCATGGTGTTCGACCATGACACCCTTCGGCTGTCCGGTCGTTCCTGACGTGTAAATCATATAAGCGAGATGATCCGCCGTTGTTTCCGTCTGCGGGTTCGCTTCATCGTTTTCATCAAGCGGCAGGCTCAGAATGGAGCGTCCGCCGTCAAGCAGGATCGTTTCTCCGTTGTAGCTTTCCGGTACGTCCAGCGCTTCCTGTGTGAGAAGAAGCTTGGCGCCGCTGTCCTGCAGAATGTAGCTGATCCGCTCTTCCGGGTATTCGGGGTCAATCGGCACAAATGCCGCGCCCGCTTTCAAGACGCCGAGTACGCCCGCGGCCATTTCCAAGGACGGTTTCGTCAGGATGCCGACACGCTCGTCAGCCGTGACGCCGCAGTCCATGAGAATGCGCGCGATCCGGTTCGCCCTTGCGTTCAGCTCGCCGTACGTCCATTTCGCGCCGTTATATGCCGCGGCCGGCCGGTTCGCGTAGCGGGCGGCCGTTTCTTCAAAGAGACGGTGAACCGTTTTGTCCCGCGGCACAGAAATTGTTTTTCCTTTCCATGCGTCAAGGAGGGCTTGTTTTTCTGTTTTATTCACCAATGAAAGCTCAGAAAGCTTCGCGGCCGGATTTTCCGCTGCGGCTTCTAACAGTTGAAGCCAGTAATGCTTCCATGTCTCTGCCGTTTCCGGTTTAAACAGCGCGGTGTTATATTCAAGCACAAACGTTAAGCCTTCGTCTGTGTCCTCAGCCGTCATTGTCAGGTCAAACTTGGCTGTTTTTCTGTCAAACGGATGGTGCTTCAGCTCAATTCCTTCCATGACCAGATTTTCCGCATTTGCATTTTGCATTGAGAATACCGCATCAAACAGCGGATTTCTGCTCGTATCACGCTGCACCTCAACCTTTTGCAGAAGGTCTTCAAGCGGATAATCCTGCGCGTCAAATGCATGTAAAGCGGTTTGTTTCACTTCTTTAAGATAGTCCGTGAACGTTTTGTCCGCTTCCGGATACGTACGAAGCGCGAGTGTATTCACAAAAACACCGATGACGTTTGTGAGATCCGCATGTGACCGTCCCGCAACCGGCGAGCCGACAATGATGTCATGCTGTCCGCTCAGTTTTGAGAGAAAGGCGCTGTATGACGCCAGCAGCACCATGTACATGGTAGAATCCGTTTGTTTCGCAAGACTGCGAAGAGCCGACGTCTGTTCCTCAGTCAGAGAAAAGACCAGCTTGTCTCCTTCAAAGGTTTGCACGGCCGGACGGCTGTAATCAGCCGGCAGCGTCAATACCGGAAGCTCGCCGTCAAGCTCCCGAAGCCAATGCTCCTCCTGCTTGCGGTACTGCTCTGATTGAATAAATTTCTGCTGCCATACCGCATAGTCTTTATAATGAATCCGCAGCGGCTCAAGCGTTTCGCCGCCATACAATCGGGACAGTTCATCTATCAGCACGCCGACTGAAGCGCCGTCCGAAATGATATGGTGCATATCAAACAGCAGCAGGTGGTCATGTTCAGCCAGCTTGACCAGTCCCGTTCTGACGAGAGGAAGCTGATCCAGGCGGAACGGCCGGATAAAGCTCTGAATAATCCGTTCAGCATCTTCTTCAGAGGCTTCATAATATTCCATGTCGATATCAGCTTCCGCCCATATGCGCTGAACCGTTTCTCCATCCTTTATGTCAAATGTCGTTCTGAAGGCTTCATGGCGTTCTGTCAGCTGTTTCATGACGGATTTCAGCTTTTCTGCATCAAGCTTTCCTTTTAAGCGGAGCACAGACGGCATGTTATAGCTTGTTTCAGCGCCCTCCAGCTGCTGGAGCACGAACATCCGCTTCTGCGGTGAAGAAACCGGATACGTTTCCTGCTCGGCCGCCGGTGTGATGCTCTCAGCCGCCTTCCGCTCAGCCCCTTCAATCAGCTGCGCCAGCCCCGCAGCTGTCGGAGAAGTGAACAGATCCTTTAAGGTAAGCTGCACGCCGAATGTCTTCTGGATAAGGGCCAGCAGTTTCATCCCCGCTAACGAGTGGCCCCCGATCTCAAAGAACTGATCATGGACGCCGACACGTTCCATTTGCAGCACCTCAGCCCAAATATCCGCCAGTTTTTGTTCTGTTTCATTGCGCGGCGCCGTATATGCCACGGCATTCGCTGCGGTCACATCCGGCATCGGCAGCGCCCGTCTGTCGATTTTTCCGTTCCCTGTAAGAGGCAGTTCATCCAATTGAATAAAGACGGACGGAATCATATAAGCCGGAAGATCCTTCGCCGTATGCTCCCTCAGCTCCCGGGAAGAGATTTCTCGGAGGCCGACAACATACGCGCAAAGAAGTTTGTCACCCGCGCCCTGATCCACAGCGAGCACAATGCATTCCTGAATCTGGTCATGGCTTTGGAGCTGATGCTCAATTTCGCCAAGCTCAATCCGCTGACCGCGGATTTTCACCTGATGGTCGATACGTCCGATAAACTCGATATCGCCATTCGGCAGCCATCTGGCCAAGTCGCCCGTTTTATACATCCGTTCACCTTCCTTAAACGGATGCCTTACAAATTTTTCTTCCGTCAGTTCAGGACGGTTGTAGTACCCTTCTACGAGACCTTCCCCGCTGACGCACAGCTCTCCCGCGATACCCGCCGGCTGAATGCGTCCGGCTGAGTTCATAATAAAGACTTCCGTATTGCTGACCGGTTTCCCGATCGGAACGGAGAGCGTATCCTCTTCAATGACATCCACCGGATGGTATGTCGCAAACACCGTGCTTTCCGACGGGCCGTACATATGAAGCAGTCTTCCTTTTCCGACTGCCGCCAGCGCTTTTTTGACATGTTCTACAGACGCTCTTTCGCCCCCGAACATGATTTTCCGAAGCGTCGTCAGACAGGACGGCTCCATATCAACAAGCAGGTGGAACAGGGCCGTCGTAATCATCAGAATGCTGACGTTCTCCCGTTTGATCACACGGGACAGGCGTGACATATCCAGCACCGTATCTTTCGGGACGATCACAAGCTTTGCACCGTTTAACAGCGAACCGAACATATCAAACATAAAAGCGTCAAAGACGTAGTTTGACAGACCGAGCACTGTGTCCTCTTCAGAAACAGTCAAATAGTTCGTGTTTTTTACCGTCCGCAAAATGTTGGCATGTGTGACGATGTTTCCTTTCGGCGTTCCCGTCGTGCCTGATGTATAAGTGAGATTGGCAATCGTTTTGGAATCAAACGGCAATGCTGGATTGCGAGAGTCCTTTTCATAGCTCGCCTCATCATCAGCAAGCACAATGACGCCTTGAAAACCGGCCTTTTCCGCAAGCGGCTTGAGGCTTTGCTGAGTCATGAGCACATTCGCCCCGCTGTCGCGGAAGAAATGCTGAATCCGCTGAACCGGATGCTCAGGATCAATCGGCACATAGGCGGACCCCGCTTTTAACACAGCCATAATGGAAACAATCATATCCATTGACCGTTCACACAGAACAGCCGCGGTTTTTCCGCCGCCTCCGACCGAAAGAATATGCCGCGCAAGCCTGTTGGCGCGTTCATTCAGCTGCTGATACGACAGGGTTTCCCCTTCGAACTGAAGAGCCGTCCGGTCAGGGTTCTTTCGGGCTTGTTCTTCAAAGATCTGCACGATCGTTTGCTCTTTCGGGTATGCCGTGCGTTCCGGGTTGAACCGCTGTAATTGAGTCAAAGCCTCCCGTTCAGAAAGCAGATCATATTCGCTGATTTTCGCATCCGGCTGAGCTGCCGCTCTCTCCAGCAGACGGACATAGTGCGCAAGCATGCGATCCGCAGTTGAGCGCTTAAACAGCTTCGTGCAATAATCCAAATCAAGCGCAATGCCTTCCGCTGTTTCCCGGGCCTGCATGGTCAGGTCGAATTTGGCGATGTTGAAGTTTGTTTCATGAAGAGACAGCGTCAGATTACCGATCTCCGGAATTCCGTCCGAAGCATTTTGCAGACTGAACATCGTGTCAAATATCGGATGCCTGCTCATGTCCCGGGGCACGTTCAGTTCCTCGGTCAGCCACTCAAACGGATAATCCTGATGAGAAAACGCATCCAGCACCTGCTTGCGCACATGACCTAACAAGCCGGCAAATGTCTGATCCTGCTTCACGGAGCTTCGCAGCGCAAGCGTGTTGACAAACATCCCGATAAGCCCCTCGGTATCAGAGTGGTTTCTTCCCGCTGACGGTGTTCCCACGATGATGTCTTCCTGTCCTGAATACTTAGAAAGCAGCGTATAGTATGCCGATAACAGCACCATGTAAAGGGTGGCTCCGTTTTTCTCGGCAAGCTTCTGCAGCCGTTCCCGCAGCATTTTCGGCAGCTTGGCGGACACGCGGTCACCTTCAAAGCTTTGCACCTGCGGCCGCGGATAATCAGGGAGCAGCTGAAGCACCGGCAGTTCGCCGCTGAAGACTTCTTTCCAGTACGCCCGCTCCTTCTTGTAGCCTTCTTTCGCCCGTTCCGCCTGCCATACGGCATAATCTTTATATTGAATGCGCAATTCAGGCAGCTGATTTCCGCCGTAGATGTCAGCCAGTTCCTTCAGCATGATGGAAATAGACACCCCGTCAGAAATCAGGTGATGCATATCAAACAGCAGCAGATGGCGATTGTGACCGAGCGTTTGCAGGCCGATTCTGAACAGCGGCGCCTCAGATAAATCAAAACGGCGCACAAAGTCCTTCATGACCTGTTCATTCGTTCTTCCGCGCGCTTCGATCATTTCAATATGAAACGGAACATGCTCGCCAATCACTTGTCTCGGCGTGCCGTCCTCTGATTGAAACGATGTTCTGAGCGCTTCATGCCTGCTGATTAAGGCAGAAAATGCACGCTCAAGCTTTTCTCGGTCTAAAACGCCCTCAATCATGGCCGCAGCCGGCATGTTATATCCGACTCCCGCGTCTTCAAATTGGCTCGCGATATAAGTCCGCTGCTGAGCGAGCGAAAGCGGATAGCTCGCCTGCTTCTCAGCCGGCTCAATTGCATTGAATGCCGGTCCTTCGTTTCGGTTTTCCGCATAATCGGCAAGCGCCGCAATCGTCGGATGCTCAAACAAGTATTGCAGCGGAATTTCAACGCCCATTTGCTTATGAATTTTCGTCAGAAGCGTCATGGCCTTTAATGAATGACCGCCTGACTCGAAGAAATGATCATAAATGCCCGCCTTGTCCATTCCGAGGACTTCCTGCCAGATGACGGTGAGCATTTCCTCCGTTTCATTTCTCGGCGCGGCATATTCGGATGAGCTGACAGCCTGCACATCAAGCGCAAACAGCTTTTTGCGGTCCGCCTTCCCGCTCGGCGTGAGCGGAATTTCGTCCGTTTTTGTAAAGTAAGCGGGCACCATGTAATCAGGAAGGTGCTTGGACACATACTCCCTGTACTCGGCAGGGTGAAACTCGGTTCCTTTTTCCTGAACGATATATGCGCAGACATCTAAGCTGCCCTGCTGATCCGGCCGTGCCAGCACGACGGCCTGCGCCGTGCCCGGAGCTTTTCTGAGCACCGTTTCAATTTCTCCCAGCTCAATGCGGTAGCCGCGGACTTTCACCTGATCATCTTCACGGCCGATATATTCGATCGTCCCATCCGGCAGCCAGCGCGCCATATCACCCGTGCGGTACATGCGGCCGCTTCCGTTAAACGGGTCCTGCAAAAACTTCTCTGCGGTCAAATCCGGAAGATTTAAATAGCCGCGGCCTACACCGTCACCCGCGATATACAGCTCACCGGCCGTGCCGTCGGGCTGAAGCCGCTGGTGCTTATCCAATATATACAGACGGGCGTTGCCGAGCGGTTTTCCGATCGGAACGTACGCCGCCTGTTGATTCATTCCGTTATCGGCTGACACCTGATGCACGGACGCATCTACGCACGTTTCTGTCGGCCCGTATACATTCGTCAGACGCGGCGTCCTGCCCGATTGATGAAAGAGCGTCATCAGCTGTTCAGCAACAGCCGCGGACAGGCCCTCTCCCCCAATGAGCATGTGGCGCAATTCAATTCCGCTGACATCTCCCGCCGCAACCATCATCTGCAGATGTGCAGGCGTTCCGTCAGTGGCTTCAATCCGGTTTTGACGATAATAGTCCAGCAGTGCCGAGCCATTCGTCACAGTCGTTTTCGGCACGATATAAAGCGTCTGTCCCAAAAGAAGCGAAGCGAATATCTGTTTGACGGACGCATCAAAATGAAACGGAGCCAAAAGCGCCATTCTTAACGTCTGCTCACCGCATTGATAAATCTCCTGCTGCAGTGATTGCACCAGATGATGAACTTGCCGGTGCTCAATCATCACGCCTTTCGGCCGCCCCGTTGTACCTGACGTGTAGATGATGTAAGCCAGCCGGTCTGATTGTGTGCTGACACCGTCCGCAGCCGTCTCATACTGAACAGCCTCGTCAAAATCAATCCGTTCGGCATCCGCTGCAGGCGCCTGTATTCCGGCTTCCGTCAGAACAGCCTTCGCTCCGCTGTCCTCCAAAATGTACTGAATCCGATCCGCCGGAAAGTCAGGATCTATCGGCACATAGGCGCCGCCCGCTTTCAAAATTCCCAATATTGCCGCAATGACACGCTCAGAACGGCCAAGCAGCACCGCGACAGGAGAATCGGCTGATATCCCGGCTTGAAGAAGACGTCCGGCAATACGTCCTGACTGTTCATGCAATGTGCGATAGGACAATGTTCGGCCTTCATACACAACCGCGGGTTTGTCAGACAGTGACTTCACTTTCTCTTCAAACAGCCCCGGAATCGTCATCTCCTTGCGGTAATTCACCGGATTGCCGGAGGCCCGTTTCAGCAGCCGCTCTTTCTCGGATTCAGAAAGAAGAGTAAGTTCATCAATTATGCGATCAGGAGATGAAATCGCATCTTCAATCAGCGTGATCAAACGTTCAGAAACAGATTCAATCTCTTCCCCCTTGAAAATGTCGCTGCGATAGTCAAAATCAATTGTCAATTTCCCGGTGTCCCATCGTTCCTTCACATGAATTGAAATATCATTTGTACCGCTTCCGCTGAAAATAGGGTCTGTCAGGAAGGACAGATTCTCTTTTTTCTGCCACTGCATCACCTGGTACTCCAGAGCCACCGTAAACAATCTGCTCAGCGAACTTTTCGAAGCGCGCAAATCATTGACAAGCAGGTTATACGGATACTTTTGGTGGCGGAGAATTTTCATCAAATCCTTCATCCGGCCTTTAACGAATTCCAAGAACGACTGTCCTCCGTCAACGCTTGTCCGCACAGGCACCGTAGATACGAACATCCCGAGCATCTGCTTTTCTTTCGCATTCGTCCGGTTTCCCATAAACGTACCCGTGACAACGTCATCACGACCGGTCACTTTGTAGAGATAAGTGATCAGAGCTGACTGGAACAGAGACAGTACGCTTACTTTATGCTCCTCGCAGAATGAATGAATGCGGCCATATAAGTCGTGAGGAATTTCTTGAGAAAACCGTTTTGCATCAAGACCCGCATCTGCCTGGCTCCGTTTCAGGGACACAAGCTCCGGCACGGTCTCAAACTGCCCGTTCCAAAAATCCCGATCCTTTTTAAACCGCTTCGACTGCACATATTCCTGCTCTGTCAGCACATGCTCAATAAAAGAAGGAATCTCCGTCTGTTCCTCACTTGTCCCGCCTGAAAGCTCCAAATAAATATCAGTAATCGCATTGCCCAGAATCGTCATGGAAATCCCGTCTGAAATAATGTGATGCACATTAGCGTAAAACCAGACCTCATTTTCACTGATCGTGTGCACGGAAAAACGGAATAAATCCTGATCATATAACGCCAGAGGCTTGCCAGCTTCTTCACGCCCCCATTTGGACAGCTCGTCCGCAGAGCAGCCGGCTTGCCTGATATCCGTGTGCCCGATAGAGAGCGGACGGTATTCGCTCACATATTGAACGGGCTCCCCCTCATCATCAAGCCGCAGACGGATTCTCATCGACTCATACCGCCGGACGAATTCCTGTATCGCTTTCTCAACGTAATGAGCCTGTACGCCGTCTTCAGAAATGAGTTTCCCGAAGCCGGCTAGATTTGAAATGCTTGTGTTCGGATAGAATTTTTCTGTATACCAGATACGTTTTTGAGCATTTGTTAAAGGATAAAAAGTTATTTCCATATGTGTGCGCCTCCCCTTTTTAAGATAAAGTTGTCAATTCTCCCTTAGAAACAGCCTCCCTCTATGTCCCTAACTCATTCTCAAGCCAAAAGAACCACTTACCTCCAAAAACGATCCCGATTCAATCACCGCCGAAATCCGTCATCCGTTCACCCGCGCAGTCCGAAATGCGGCATCAAATTTATGAGAAATCAAGACAAAAAGCCATTGATTGTAAGCACGAAAGGTTTACCTATTTCTGCATGTATTTCTATATATCTACTTACGTTCACTTTATATGAAAATATTGTTTTTATCACCGAAAAATGGGTGAAAAGTTTCATGCGGCACACCGAAAAAAATCCGACGAATCCAGAGGGTATTTTGCGGCATCCCGCAATTTATTTTCAAAAATATTATTTACGTAAAATTAAAAATCTTTAAACTATAATGAAAATCTGTCGAATATCCAGTTATGGCAGAATGAAAAAAATTTACGTACGTAAGCTGACCCGGAAAAAACAGCGCAAGAACCGAAACAGACAGCCCGAATGTTCGCAATATGATTTCATTAAACCGCAAAAAAAGCACTCTATTTTACATAGAGCACTTCAAAAAGATTCCTTTATTGCAGTTTTATCAATGTTGATTAATTCCATATAATCTTTTCCCCACTTATACATGGCGTCCAGAATCGGCATAAGGCTTTCTCCTTGCGCCGTTAAAGAATACTCCACTTTCGGAGGAACGACAGGGTAAACTTCCCTGTGAACGATCAGATCCTGCTCCAGCTCCCTGAGCTGATTCACAAGAATTTTGTGCGTAATATCCGGAATTAAAGCTTTCAGCTCATTAAACCGCTTCGTCCCTTCTTTTCCCAAGTGCCACATAATCAGCATTTTCCACTTCCCGCCTATCACGGCAAGCGTCAATTCCTTTTCGCAATTAAACGTTTTCTCATCCATTCGGCTCACGGACAATTCTCCTTCCTCTTACTTTTTGTACGGTCATCATCTATTCATACACGCTTACTTTTTCACACAACTTTCGTCAGTTTATACTACCACGCAGTTTTGCTGAAACAAAGCGCATTGCCTGCGGGGACAGTATCCTCAAAGTAACTATTAGACTTCAAAGTGCGTACTTCTCAACATGCGGGGCACTCTATAGAATGGAAATACATGAAAAAGAGGAGTGGATATAAAGTGGAATTACAGCTGGCATTAGACTTAGTAAATATCCCGGAAGCAATTGAACTTGTGAAAGAGGTCGAACAATATATAGATGTTGTAGAAATCGGCACTCCCGTTGTCATTAATGAAGGACTGAAAGCCGTGCAGGAAATGAAAACAGCCTTTCCTCACTTGAAAGTGCTTGCCGATCTTAAAATCATGGATGCAGGCGGTTACGAGATTATGAAAGCGGCAGAAGCGGGAGCCGACATCATCACCGTTTTAGGAGCGACAGACGACTCAACGATCAAAGGGGCGGTTGCCGAAGCAAAAAAACAGCAGAAAAAAATCCTCGTCGACATGATTAACGTAAAAAACCTTGAAACACGGGCAAAAGAAATTGACCAACTCGGTGTTGATTATATTTGTGTTCACACAGGTTATGATCTTCAAGCAGAAGGAAAAAATTCATTCGAGGAACTGACGGCGATTAAAAAAGCGGTCAAGAGCGCTAAAACCGCAATTGCCGGAGGCATTAAACTTGATACGCTTCCTGAAGCCATCAAACAAAACCCAGATTTAATCATTGTCGGCGGAGGCATTACGGGAGCTGACAATAAAGCGGATGCTGCTGCTAAAATGAAACAGCTGATCACACAAGGATCATGAAAACGACTGAATACTTACATGAAATACTAAATGAAATATCCCGCACCGCAGCATTAATATCCGACAGTAAAGCTGACAAGCTTGCGGATCTGATTTTATCGGCAGATCAAATCTTCACGTCCGGAGCGGGACGTTCCGGCTTTATAGCTAAAGCGTTCGCCATGAGGATGATGCACATCGGCCTGAACGCTTACATCGTCGGTGAGACGCTTACCCCTCCCCTCCAAGAAGGCGGTCTCGTCATCATCGGCTCAGGCTCAGGCGAAACAAAAAGTCTGCTTCATACGGCTGAAAAAGCCAAAAACCTTAACGGCATCATCACTGCATTAACGATTAACCCCGCTTCAAGCCTCGGCAAACTTGCGGATCTTACAATAACGATTCCCGGCTCTCCTAAAGAAGAGACCGGCGGAGACAGAAAGACGATTCAGCCGATGGGTTCTTTATTCGAACAAACTCTTCTGCTGTTCTACGATGCGGTTATTCTAAAAATCATGGAGAAAAAAGAATTGAATTCAGCAGACATGTTTACAAAGCATGCGAATCTGGAATGATTTGCTGACGGCCTTCTTATCAGATGGCCGTCTTTTTATCGTCCTGTTTCGCACGACACTCGCAGACGAAGATACCTCGCCGGTGAGCTTATCGCTATAATAAGTCAATTGACGATACGGCCGCAACCGTTCATTTCTGAATAAGGAAACGGCAAAAAACACTTTCTGATCGAATTTTTAATGAATAAAGTTGATTTGTGCGGATGGTTTTACAGATATTCAGCTGAATTGCGGCTGAGAAATATATTTTAACAGCTTTACAGCCGGCCGATTCTGCTTTATTCTTGGACCAGCTTAACAGCAATTTAAAACTGGAGGTGATTGATACTCTTGAAAACATTAAAAGCACTGCTGCTTGTTCTTATCATCATTGCCGGAGCAGTCGCGGCCCTGATCAAGGGTGATCTTTTCTCAGATAACGAGCAGACCGTTCAGAAGAGTGATTACGACAAGGTAATCCTATTTCCGTCCGATCGATATCCGGAAACAGCAAAGCATATTAAGGACGCGATAAAAGAAGGACATTCCAGCATATGCACCATTGACAGAGACGGAGTACATAAGCGGCGTGAGCAATCTCTTAAACATGTGCCTGTCAAAACGGGATACGATAGGGATGAATGGCCGATGGCGGTTTGTAAACAGGGCGGAAATAATGCCTCCGTAGAATATATTTCTCCGGCAGACAACCGCGGAGCCGGCTCTTGGGTCGGACACCAGCTTACCAATGATCCCGACGGAACGAGAGTATTATTTAAAATCAAGTAAAAAACAGGAGGAACAGCGCATTGATTAAATCATGGAAACCGCAAGAACTAGCCATTTCTTATCATCAATTTACAATCTTCCAAAAAGATTCAGAACCGCCTGTTATCGATTGGACCGATGAAGCTATTGAAAAAGGATATGCGGAAGCTGACGGAGCTGTTTCATTTGAAGCAAGGAGAAATACGAGGGCATTTATCGTCCTCAGGCTTAACACAAGTGAACCGGTACCATCCTATGAGAAAAAAGCGACTGTTCCCTTTGAGGCTGTAAAAGATGGAATTGAGATTGAAAGCGTGATGTCAAAGCGGCTTTTCTTTCATATTCCGAAAGGCCGATACAGCCTTACCTGTTATTCAGTGCCTGCCGAAATATCCGATCTTCATGCGGATACGTATATTATTGATGCAGCCGCAATGTAAAAGAAATCCCTGAGAGAATCATATTTCTCTCAGGGAACTTTTATAAACTTTTACCGTTTGTTTCAATTACATTCTGATACCAATAAAAACTTTTTTTCCTGATCCGTTTCAAATCTTTTTCATCTTCTTCATCTCGATTGATATAGACAAAACCGTAGCGTTTTTGATAGCCGTTCAGCCAGCTTAACAGATCCGTGAATGACCAGCTGCAGTAGCCGATGAGATGAACTCCATCACTAATGGCCTCTCTGCACTGTTCAAGATGGGAGCGTAAATAGTCAATTCTGTAGTCATCCTGAATTGAGCCGTCTTCTTCTATTTTATCGAATTCCCCCAGCCCGTTTTCTGTTATAAAAACCGGCAGCTCATAGCGGCTCGTTATACGCCGGAGGCCGATGCGCAGACCTATCGGGTCAATCGTCCAATCCCAATTACTCGTCACGAGATTAGGATTCTTTTTCGTTTTAAACAGCCCCGGTATACCGGTATCCTGGTTTGTCCCTTTCTGACCAGTCGTGTTCATTTTCCCCTCCGATACACCGTCAAGAGGATTTCTTTCGTACGTAATCGTCTGATAATAATTAACACCGATAAAATCCGGCTTGCCTTTCGCAAGCAATTCCATATCCCCGGCTTCAATGGCGGGCGCCCAGCCCTTTTCCTTTAAATAATTGAAAGGAATTTGCGGATAAGTCCCCCGGCAATACATATCAAGCCACCAATGGTTCATAAATTCCTCTGCGTTTTCAAATGCAGTTATGTCTTCAGGGTGACTTGTAAGCGGATAAGCCGGTGAATAAGCGAAGCTCGGGCCGATCAAACCGTCAGGAACATATTGTCTGAAGGAGTCAATCGCTTTGGCATTAGCTAAAAATGCGATATGATTCGCTGCATAAAATCGTTTTCTGTCCTTTACGCCGGGCGGATGTGCAGCTGTTATAAACCCGTTATGAAAATTATAATTCTGCTCATTTAACGTGACCCAGTATTTCACCTTGCCGGCAAATCTTTTGTATAACGCAATGCAGTAATCATTGAAATCATCAATAATTTTTCTTGATTCAAAGCCGCCGTATTCATCCATCAGCGCCTGAGGCAAGTCCCAATGATAAAGAGTCAGCACCGGCTCAATATCGTTAGAAATCAATTCATCGATCAAGTCTTCGTAAAATGCGACCCCTGATTCGTTAATTTCCCCTCTGCCATTCGGAAAAATTCTCGGCCAGCTGACAGAAAATCGGTAAGCTTTCAAACCCATTTCTGCCATCAAGGCGATATCTTCTTTATAGCGCTCATAATGGCCGACTGCTGTATCACCATTTGAGCCTTTAAACGTTTTACCCGGTATTTTCGTGAATAAGTCCCATACTGAAGGTCCTTTACCGTCTTTATTCCAGGCTCCTTCAACCTGATAGGCAGCCGAGGCTGACCCCCATAGAAATGTATCAGGGAACAGGCCCTGTTTTTTATGTATCATGTGTTTCATCCTCCTGATGCGTATGATATTGATATCATACGTTATGAAACGCGTTTCAGAGCAATCCCGATAAAAACAAAAAAGCATCCGGCTTGCCGGATGCTTAAGAATGATGATGCCGCTTTTCCAATTTATGAGGCGGAGGCTTCGGGACAAACCCATTTTGTTTCATCATGTTAAAGCGCCTGTCCATATGCTGTTTAATATGTTCTGCTTTTTCTTTCGGCAGGACCCCGTACTCAACATATTTGGATATGACATGTTTTCGTTTTTCGAGCACTTCTTTTTCAAGTGATTCAATTTCTTTTTTCTGCTGTTCCGTGAGTGACATTGTTGAAGGCATTTTTGTTCCGGCGGCGTGTGCCGGCATTGTGAAAACCATTGCTGTAATGAAAAACGCAGCTAAAGACAATGCAGCTTTTTTCATGACTCTTTCCTCCTTTAACGTTTGTTATATGTTGCTCCCCCATCCATTTTTTATGCAAAAAAAGAGCGAAATTATTCGCTCTTTTCAATCGATTCGTCCGGCAGCGCGTATGTGACATACGTTCCTGCTACAAAATCGTGGATTGACCGTCTGTCTTCTCTCATTCCGACCATGAATGCGCTCACGATCACACCGATTCCAAACGTCACGCCATATATCAGGCCGCCCACAAGCACTCTCAAAATCATAGTGAGAAAGCCTACCTGAGTTCCGTCTTTTTTGACGATGCGGATACCGCAGATCTTTTTGCCGATAACATAACCGTTCCAGTATACAGGGAGCAAAATACCATAAAGAGTCAAAATGATGCTGATCATTGCGCTCTCATTCGGATCTTTTCCTGTTGCCAGCATAAAAATAATCGCCAAAGGCACTGAAGTAATTAAATAGTCGAGTACCACGGCTCCCAATCTGATCCAAAATCCCGCCGGTCTGTAAATATTCATCGTGTTTCTCCTCGCTATGGCTTCAAAATCACTTTAATGTTGCCATCTTCTTTTTTGTCAAATATATCATATGCAGCAGGAGCTTCCGCAAGACTCATTTTGTGTGTAATGATATCCGTCGGATCAATTTCATTTTGTTCGATCATTTGATACAGCATCGGCATCAGATGAATAACGGGTGCCTGGCCCATTTTTAAAGAAACGTTGCGTGTGAAAAAATCACCGAGCGGAAAGCCGTCCGCTTCAGAAATGTATGCGCCCGTGAGCTGCACGGTTCCGAACTTCTTAACGGCTTCTGCTGCTGTAAGAATCGGACTGATCGTTCCGAACTGATTCGGTTTTTGCTCTGTTTTTTCTTTTGAAAGCGGCGTGCCGTCCATTCCGACACAATCAATCACTACATCCGCGCCCCCTGACGTTTGTTCATGCAGCAGTTTCCCGATCTCATCATGTTCTGAAAAATTGAAGGTCTCTGCTCCGTTTATGCGTCTCGCATGTTCAAGGCGGTGCGGGACTTGATCAACTGCGATAACCCGTTTAGCTCCTTTTTTCCACGCGAATTTTTGCGCCATTAAGCCGATCGGACCTGATCCCAGAATCACGACTGTATCTCCTTTTTTCACTCCGCTGTGCTGGACGCTCCAAAAGGCGGTCGGCATGACATCTGACAGAAGCAGCACCTGCTCATCTTCAAGCTCACTGTCTGCCGGAACCAGAAAAGAAGAGAAATCAGCATAAGGAACACGTAAATATTCAGCCTGCCCGCCGGGATAATTACCGTTAAACTCCGAAAAACCGAATAAGCCGCCGGCATCTGTATGAGGATTTGGATTAGATTCATCACACTGGCTTTCCATCTGGTGCTTGCAATAATGACATTCTCCGCAGCCGATATTAAAAGGAATCACGACCCGGTCGCCTTTTTTCAGCTTTTTGACTTGACTGCCCGTTTCTTCAACGATTCCCATCGGCTCATGCCCGACGATATAACCCGGATCGGCGGGTATTCCGTTTTTATATAAATGAAGGTCTGAACCGCATATCCCGGTTGCGGTGATTCGAACGATGACATCTCTCTCATCTTGAATGGCGGGTGCCGGGACTTCTTTCACTTCCATATGTTCTTTTCCTTGGTATGTCAGTGCTTTCACACTTGGTCAGCTCCTTTTTCATCACTCCTTCCCTTTTCACCTGCTTCTAAACTTGGCCGGTATGTTATTCGGCCCGCTGAATATCCCATTGAAAAGGATCTTCAAGCTGCGACCAGTCGGAATCGAACTCAGACGGCGTGAGCAGGCACTGATCCAATTCCTTTGTAATGGCTGCTTCATCTAAATCTGTTCCGATAAACACCAGGTTCGTATGACGATCTCCGAATTGGTCGTCCCAATCTTCCAGAATCTCCGGTTCCTGCTGTTTGATCTGCTCCTGCTCAAGTTTCGGCATTGCCGCCACCCAATAAGAAACAGGCTCAATCGAAACCGCCGGACCCGCCTGAGACATCAGCAGCGCAAGGCTGTTGCGGGTTGCGCACCAAGCAATTCCTTTTGCGCGCACAATGTTGTCAGGCATTGATTGATGCAGCCAGCTGTCAAAACGAGCGGTATGAAACGGCAGACGCCGCGAGTACACAAACGAAGTGATGCCGTACTCTTCCGTTTCCGGAGTGTGCGCTTCATGACCTGCCGTCAGTTCCTTTATCCATCCTGCTGATGAACTCGCTTCCTCAAACTCAAATAAACCGGTATTCAATATGTATTCGGCGGGCACTTCTCCGCGGACGGACCGGATCAGTCTGGCACGGGGCTGTAATGCGCGAAGGACCGTTTCCAGCTGTTCAAGCTCTTTTTCGCCCACCATGTCGCATTTATTTAAAATGAGCACATCACAAAACTCGATTTGGTCAATTAATAAATCGGCAATCTCCCGTTCATCCTCTTCTCCCGCCGCTTCCTTCCGGTCAAGAAGGCTGTCACCGGACTGGAAATCATGCCAGAAGCGGTTTGCATCCACCACGGTCACCATTGTGTCCAGCCTGCAGAATGTTGTCAGATCAATGCCCATTTCTTCATCTATATAAGAAAATGTCTGGGCAACGGGAATCGGTTCGCTGATCCCTGTTGATTCAATCACAATATAATCAAATCTGCCGTCTTTCGCGAGTTTCTCAACTTCGACTAATAGATCCTCACGCAGCGTGCAGCAGATACAGCCGTTGGATAATTCTACGAGTTTCTCATCCGTCCTTGACAAGCCGCCTCCCTGCTTCACCAATCCCGCGTCTATATTTACTTCGCTCATGTCATTGACGATGACGGCAATTTTTAAACCGTTGCGGTTTTGTAAAATATGATTCAAAACGGTCGTCTTTCCGGCACCAAGATAGCCGCTCAATACTGTAACCGGAATTTTTTTCATATAAATAGCCTCCTGACAAAATAGAATGGTTACGATTTATATCCCGCACCTGCCTTATTTTCACCATAATGTACATGGTTATAAATCGTAATCGTTACTATTTATTCTGATGTATTCTCCGTTGAAAATCAAGTGAAAAATAATCAATCATAAAAAAGACACGCTGTCATACGTGTCTTCCGCCTAAACTTAAATATCCGCAGGACTGTTTTCAGCGCCATAGCTTTTTCTCCAATAATAGCCTGCGGCCAGAACAAGCACAAATGCGAGCAATGCGATACATGAAAAAGAGATAAAACCGATCGCATAAGTTCCCGTCATCTGCTTCAATGATCCTAAAATATTGGGAAGGAAAAAACCTCCTATGCCGCCGGCCGCTCCGACGATTCCCGTCACCATACCGATTTCTTTTGCAAAGTGCTGAGGGACAAGCTGAAATACTGCTCCGTTGCCCATACCGAGCGCCATCATTCCGATAAACAACAGAACGATCACCGTTGAAAGCGGAGGCAGGCTGCTGACTCCCGCCATACACAGAGCCGCGATGACAAACAGTACAGCGAGAACTTTCGCACCTCCCGCACGGTCTGAAATCCAGCCTCCTGCAGGGCGAAAGAAACTGCCCGCTGCAACACATATTGTGACGAAATCACCGGCATGGATTTTTGACAATTGATATTGATCAACGAAAAAAATCGCCAAAAAACTTGATAATCCCACAAAACCTCCGAAAGTGACGCCGTACAAAAGACAGAAACACCATGTCTCCTTCTGCCTGAAAACGTGAAGGTAGTTTTTAAGCGGCTGCGGTGCGGGTTGTGCAGGAGAGTCCTTCGCCATGACGGTAAACAGTATAAAAACGATCATCAACGGAAGAAGCGCAATTCCCATTACACTGTGCCACCCAAACTGTTCCGCAAGGCGGGGACCGAACAATGTCGCAAACAAAGTGCCGCTGTTGCCGGCACCTGCTATCCCCATCGCAAGCCCCTGCAAGTGAGGCGGATACCACCGGCTCGCCATCGGAAGCGCGACAGCAAAACTTGCGCCCGCCACGCCCAGCAGAATGCCGATCGCATACAGCTCAGTCAAAGAACGGCCGCCGAATGCCCCCCAAAGCAGCGGGATCATTGTAATCAGCATCCCGATCACGGCTGTTTTCTTCGGACCGATCCTGTCCGTTAACACGCCTAAAATGATCCGAAACACAGATCCTGATAAGATCGGCAGAGCCACGACAAACCCTTTTTCAAAAGAAGATAACCCGAAATCCTGAGAAATATAAACGCCGAGCGCCCCCAGCATGACCCAAATCATAAAACTCACATCAAAATATAAGAAGGAACAGAGCAGAGTGAGCGGATGGCCGCTTGTTTTTAATTCCGACAGCTTCATAACATTCTCCTTTCCGGTCTTCTATCATTTCAAATTGCTGAATCAAGAATATATGACCGGCATTCACCGGAAAAGACATGTGTAAGATAATGCGACACATTTAATGCGTTAATCAGGCAATGTGCCATAATTTCTCATAGAGAAGCAAAACTTACAGGCAGCTGCAAAGGAGGTTTGGCGAATGAAGAAACAACGATTAATTGCAGCAGGGAACGGAATGGCCGGAATCCGCTGTATTGAACACATTTTAAAGATGAACCGTGACATGTTTGAGATTGTTATTTTCGGAACCGAACCTCATCCCAATTACAATCGAATTCTCTTATCATCCGTTTTACAAGGTGAGGTTTCGCTTGATGACATTACGCTGAATAGCCGCGAATGGTACGAAAAAAACGGAATTACGCTTTACACGGGAGAAACGGTTGTACACATTGATACAGAACGGCAGGTTGTCACAACGGATCGGAAGCGCAGCATGACTTACGATCATTTCATCGCGGCAACTGGCTCCACTCCTTATATTCTCCCCATACCCGGAGCAGAGAAAGAAGGCGTCTGCGGCTTTCGGACAATAGAAGACTGCCAATCCCTTATCAATGCGGCCGGCCGGTATCAAAAGGCGGCGGTCATCGGCGCCGGTTTATTAGGTCTTGAAGCGGCCGTCGGCTTACGGCAGCTCGGCATGGACGTCAGCGTCATTCACCACTCTTCCGCCATTATGCAAAAACAGCTTGATCAAACGGCATCCCATCTGCTGCAGAAAGAACTGGAGCGAAAAGGCTTAGTCTTTCTTTTAGAGAAAGACACGGCATCCATTACAGGAAACTCACGGGCGGAAGGCATCCGTTTCAAAGACGGTTCTTCCATAGAAGCAGACCTGATTGTCATGGCCGCCGGTGTGAGGCCCAATATCCGATTGGCTGCATCTGCCGGACTTTCAGTGAACCGAGGAATCATCGTCAATCAATTCATGCAGACGAACAAACCGAATGTGTATGCCGTCGGTGAATGCGCGGAGCATGACGGGATTGTATACGGATTGGCTGCACCGCTTTATGAACAGGGAAAAGTGCTCGCACAGCATCTATGCGGCGTTCCGTGTGAAGGGTTTCAAGGCTTTGCACAATCTGCGGCCTTAAAAATAGCCGGTATTGATGTATGGTCGGCAGGAAAGGTGCACGAGGATGAACACACAGCCGGCATATTGTTCCATGACGATCATGCAGGCACCTACAAAAAAGCACTCTTTGAGGACGATAAACCGGCCGGCTTTATTTTATTCGGGGACACGCGCGGTAAACAGCGGCTTCTCGACAGTCTTGTGAAGCAAAGGGACATTTCCATCGTGAAAAAACAGCTCATGGAACCCGATCAAGGCGGTATATCCTTTGAATCCATGCCTCCCCATGAAACCATTTGCCAATGCAGCTCAGTGACCAAGGGCTCCATTGAAGAAGCGGTGAACAAATATGGCTTAAAAACCGCGGAGGAAGTGAAGCACATGACAAAAGCGTCCGGGTCTTGCGGAGGATGCAGGCCGCTCGTCGAAGACTTGCTGAAGTATATGGCAAGCGATGATTACACAAAACCTTCCCGCCAGCCTTCGTTTTGCGGCTGCACCGATTTGACGGAAGAAGAAGTCATCGCCGAACTTCGGCGCCGTCCATTCACTGATGCCGCCGAGGTGATGGAAGTGATCGGCTGGAAAACAGAAAACGGCTGCCGCATTTGTATTCCGGCGCTTCACTACTACCTGGAAAGGATGCGGCCTGATTTTATGCAGTTCAATGAAATATCGGCAGAAGAGACATGCACCCTGATTCCGCAAATGTACGGCGGACTGACAAGTGCGGGAGAGCTCAAAAACATCGCAAACGTCATTGAAACATACGGCATCCCCGGCGTTTCAATTACTGACAGTCACCGGCTGAAGCTTTCCGGAATCAGGCCAAATGACCTTGCAAGCATCAGAAAAGCACTGAACATGCCGGTTTTCTCCCCCCGGCACCGCTGGACGATTCAAATCAAAGCATGTACGTGCGGACAGCATCGCTCCTTTCAAGAGCTGGCAAGCAGGATTGAACGAGATACCGACATGCTTGCCGTCCCCGCTTATGTATCCGTCAGCTTGTCATGTGAAAACAATTGCACCGATGTTTACATTCAGGATATCGGCGCGCTTCAGACACAAGCTTGCTGGGAAATTTATATCGGGGGCGTCCGCGGAAAACAAGCCCGCGCCGGCAGCCTTTTTTGTGTGACGAATAACGAAGACAGTACCGCCGCTATGATGAAAGGCCTTATTCAATATTATCGCGAAACGGCTCACTACAACGAAGCGATTTATCAATGGGTTGACAGACTCGGCCTCGTCCATATCAGAGAAATGCTGTTTGAAGAAGATATGCGGACACAGCTTCTGAAAAATCTCCGTTCAGACATATCCCTGCTGCAAAACCAGTCTGCCGGGAAAACGCCATACGAAAGGATGAAGCTTTTTGACTGAACCGATGCTCCGTTATTTCCGTGACAAACTGCAAGATGTCCAATCGGAAAAAACATATGAGACGCAATGCCCGTTCTGCAGCATGCAATGCAAAATGCAGCTTACGGAACAAACCTTCGCGGCACGGAAGAAATACACTGCAATCGGCATTGATAATCCGACGACACATGGCCGTTTATGTACAAAAGGCATGAATGCCCATCAGCATGCCGTGCACTCTTCCCGCATTACACGCCCCCTGCTTAAAAAAAACGGTGAATTTGTGCCTGTCTCTTGGGCTGAAGCACTGAATCGCATAAAGGAACAAATCAATCTGATCCAAACTGAACACGGCAATGATGCGATGGCCGTCTATGGGAGCGCCTCAATTACAAATGAAGAAGCCTATCTGCTTGGAAAGTTCGCACGGGTCGGCTTACAGACGAAATACATCGATTACAACGGGCGGCTCTGTATGTCTGCCGCAGCAACGGCGGCCGGCCAGACATTCGGCGCGGACAGGGGCCTGACGAATCCATTATCGGACATTCCGCATACACGTGTCATCATCCTGGCAGGCACCAATATCGCGGAATGCCAGCCGACGATCATGCCGTATTTTGATAAAGCGAAAGAAAACGGGGCTTACATTATCGCCATTGATCCCCGGGAAACGGCGACGACCAAAATAGCCGATCTTCACCTGAAAATCAAGCCCGGCACAGACGCCGCCCTGGCAAACGGACTCGTCAAAATCTGCATTGACGAACAGCTTACAGACAAAGACTTTATCCGCACACGCACAAACGGATTCAATAAGCTCAAACGGCATACCGACGCTTTGGATCTGAAAGAGATTTCCGAGCAGACAAGTGTGCCTTTGGAGCATATGCGAAAGGCCGCCGTGAAGTTTGCCAAGGAAACATCCGGCATGCTGTTTACAGCGCGGGGGATCGAACAGCAGACTGACGGTACCGCGGCGGTGAAAGCTTTCTTAAATATGGTGCTGATCACCGGAAAAATCGGCAAGCCCTTCTCAGGTTACGGGGCGATTACCGGTCAAGGCAACGGACAAGGCGCGAGAGAACACGGCCAAAAAGCGGATCAGCTTCCGGGCTACCGTTCTATCGAAATTGAAGAACACCGGGCGCATATTGCGAAGGTGTGGGGGATTCATCAGGATGAGCTGCCGCGAAAAGGTGTCTCAGCCTATGAAATGATAGAAAAAATAGATAACGGCGACATCAAAGGACTGTTTCTCATGTGTTCCAATCCGGCTGTTTCCGGCCCAAATGCGAATTTCGTCAAGCAGGCAATCAAGAAACTGAGATTTTTTGTCGCAGTTGACTTATTTATTTCTGAGACCGCGGCATTCGCAGATGTGATTTTACCCGCCTCCTCTTATTTGGAAGACGAAGGCACGATGACAAACGCAGAAGGCCGCGTGACATTAAGAGAAGCGAGCCGCACCTGCCCCGGCGAAGCGAAGCATGATTGGCAGATCATTTGTGATCTCGCATCCGCTCTCGGCAAGGGCCGCTACTTTTCTTATACGTCAGCGGAGGATATTTTTAATGAATTGAGAGAAGCGAGCCGAGGCGGGGTTGCCGATTATTCAGGCATCTCATACGACAGGCTCAGACGTGAAGGCGGCATTCATTGGCCGTGTCCGGAATCTGATCATCCCGGAACCGGGCGCTTGTTTACAGAATCATTTGCTCATCCGGATCAAAAAGCGGCATTAAGTGTGATTCCAAACGAACCACCTGTTCCTAAAGAGAAGCCGACAGCCGATTATCCGCTTTATTTAACGACAGGCAGAGTCATGTCTCACTACTTAACAGGCGTCCAAACAAGAAAAAGCTCTGCCTTGGCTGCAAGACATTTCGAATCCTTTGTGGAAATCCACCCAAAAACGGCGGCCGACTATCATATCGAAGACCGTGTTCTCGTGAAGATAGAATCCCCCCGGGGCAGCATCACGGTGCGGAGCAGATGGTCGGAGAACGTACGAAAAGACACGTTGTTTGTCCCCATCCATTGGTCTGACACGCAAAACGTCAACGATTTAATTGGTGAAGCCTTGGACCCGGACTGTAAAATGCCCGGTTTTAAGATGTGCGCGGTACGAATCAGCCCTATATAATTTTTCATAAAATTTTTAGATTTTTTAGTATTTTTTGTTACATTTCATAACATGCATCTTAAATATTTGTTTTTGCTGTGCTACGCTAAAAAAAACAAAGATAAGGAGCGGATCATCTGATGGGAAAAAAACAGCTAGTCCTTGTTGGAAATGGAATGGCCGGGGTAAGAGCGATTGAAGAAATACTGCGTGTTTCAAAAGACGAATTTGAGATTACAATATTCGGGGCCGAACCTCATCCCAACTATAACCGAATCCTTCTGTCAAAAGTGCTGCAAGGCGATACCGACATTCAAGACATTACGTTAAACGATTGGAACTGGTACAAAGAAAACAACATTCAGCTGTATACCGGTGAAACAGTTATCAAAGTCGACACGGAAAACAAAACCGTCATCACCGATGCAGACAGAATCCAGCCTTACGATGAACTCATCCTGGCGACAGGCTCTGTCCCTTTTATCCTTCCGATTCCGGGCGCAGACAAACAAGGCGTCACGGCATTCCGGGACATAAAAGATACAGACACGATGCTCGCCGCGTCAAAACAATATAAAAAAGCAGCCGTCATCGGCGGAGGACTGCTGGGTTTGGAAGCCGCACGCGGACTGCTGAATCTCGGAATGGACGTGTCTGTCATCCACCTCGCCCCATTCCTGATGGAGCGCCAGCTTGACGCAGCGGCGGGACGCCTGCTGCAAAACGAATTAGAAAAACAAGGCATGACCTTTTTCCTTGAAAAGCAAACCGAAGAAATTCTCGGTACTGACCGTGTCGAAGGGGTACGCTTCAAAGACGGCACAAGCATCGAAGCTGACCTGGTCGTCATGGCGGTCGGCATCCGCCCGAATACACAGCTTGGCACAGAAAGCGGCATTCCGGTAAACCGCGGAATCATTGTCAACGACTATATGCAGACTGACATTCCGCACATTTACGCGGTCGGTGAATGTGCCGAGCACCGCGGAATCGCATACGGTCTTGTGGCGCCGCTCTATGAACAGGCAAAAGTGCTCGCAAAGCATATTTGCGGCATTGAAACAAAACCGTATGAAGGCTCCGTTCTCTCCACTCAATTAAAGGTATCAGGCGTCGAAGTCTTCTCTGCCGGTGACTTTAACGAATCAGAGGACAAAAAAGCGATTAAAGTGTTCGATGAGCAGGACGGCATTTATAAAAAAATCGTCCTGAGGGGCAATCAAATTGTCGGCGCTGTTTTGTTCGGAGACAGCAGCGAGGGCGGCCGCCTGTTTTCAATGATTCAAAAAGAAGCCGATATCTCTGAAACCTCCAAAATATCAATCTTACAGCCTCTTGATCAGGAAGCAGGCGCAAGCATGACCGCGGCGATGAGCGACGATGAAATCATCTGCGGATGCAACGGCGTTTCAAAAGGCGCGATTATTCAAGCCATTCAGGAAAAAGGTTGCACATCAACGGACGAAATCAAAGCATGCACCGGGGCATCCCGTTCCTGCGGAGGCTGTAAACCGCTCGTGGAAGACATTCTTCAATATACACTGGGCTCAGAATTTGACGCGTCCGCGCAAAAAGAAGCGATTTGCGGCTGCACCTCACTGTCGAGAGATGAAGTCGTAGAAGAAATCAGAGCCAAAGGGCTGTCCCATACAAGAGAAATCATGAACGTGCTCGGCTGGAAAACGCCGGAGGGCTGCTCCAAATGCCGTCCTGCCCTCAACTACTACTTAGGCATGATTAATCCGGCTACATACGAGGATGACAGAACATCCCGTTTTGTGAACGAACGGATGCACGCCAATATTCAAAAAGACGGAACATACTCAGTCGTTCCCCGGATGTACGGCGGCGTGACCAACTCTCAGGATCTCCGCAAGATCGCCGATGTCGTCGACAAATATGAGATCCCGCTCGTTAAAATGACCGGCGGCCAGCGAATTGATCTCATCGGCGTCAAAAAAGAAGACCTGCCGAAAGTATGGGCCGAGCTTGATATGCCGTCAGGCTACGCGTACGGAAAAACACTCCGCACGGTAAAAACGTGCGTAGGCGAACAATTCTGCCGCTTCGGCACGCAAGACTCCATGGCACTGGGCATTGCGCTTGAGAAAACATTCGAAGGGCTCAATACGCCTCATAAGGTTAAAATGGCCGTGTCCGCCTGCCCTCGGAACTGTGCGGAATCAGGCATTAAGGACCTTGGCGTTGTCGGCATCGACGGAGGCTGGGAGCTTTATGTCGGCGGAAACGGCGGAACCCATTTGCGCGCCGGTGATTTGCTGATGAAAGTAAAAACGAATGAAGAAGTCTTAGAATATGCGGGTGCTTACCTTCAGTACTACAGAGAAACGGCAAACTATCTGGAGCGGACATCCGCATGGCTTGAGCGCGTCGGTTTATCTCATGTCCAATCCGTATTAAACGATCCGGAAAAACGGCAGGAGCTCAACGACAGAATGAATGAAACACTCTCTGTCCACAAAGATCCGTGGCAATACTTCCTTAAAGATAAAAAAGCATCTAAAGATCTATTCGAAAATGTCGTCACGACTTCATAAAACAGTAAGGGGGAACGGACATGGTTAATAAAGATATGACAAAGGTTTGCATAGGCAAAGTAAACGAATTACCGGAGGAGTTAGGAAAAACCGTATATATAGAAGATAAAGAGCTTGCCGTATTTAAGCTTTCTGACGGGAGCGTCCGCGCCGTCGAAAACCGCTGTCCCCATAAAGGGGGCGTCCTGGCTGAAGGCATCGTCAGCGGAGAATACGTCTTCTGCCCGATGCATGACTGGAAAATCTCCTTAGAAGACGGAAAAGTCCAAGAGCCGGATCATGGCTGTGTCAAAACATACGAAACACTGATTGAAGGAGAGAATGTATACCTCCTGTATTGAGCAAAGACCGGATCACTTTTTCAAGTGGTCCTTCATTTTTTAAATTGCTGAAGGGATGACGCCATCATGAAAAACGGAATCGTATATTTTGTCGGTGCCGGCCCAGGAGACCCGGGGCTGATCACCGTAAAAGGAAAACAGGCTCTGGAGAAAGCGGATATTATTTTGTATGACCGGCTCGCAAACCCAAAGTTTCTTGAATATGCCTCACCGGACTGCCGGTTCATTTATTGCGGAAAGCTGCCCGACCGTCATTTTATGAAACAGTCTGAGATAAATGCCCTGCTGATTGAAAAAGCGGCGGAGGGCTGCACCGTCGTCCGCTTGAAAGGCGGAGACCCAAGTGTGTTCGGCAGAGTCGGCGAAGAAGCAGAGGCGCTTCATCAGCACGGCATCCGCTACGAAATGGTGCCCGGCATCACCTCGGGTATCGCAGCGCCGCTGTATGCGGGAGTCCCCGTCACCCATCGTGATTTCGCTTCGTCCTTCGCGATGATCACCGCTCATGATACATCATTGCAAGGCAGGCCGAATCTCGACTGGGAAGGGCTTGCCCGAAGCGTTCAAACGCTTGTGTTTTACATGGGCGTTAAAAATCTGTCATTTATATGCCGGCAGCTTACGGAGTACGGAAAATCCCCTTCCGTTCCCGTACTCGTCATTCAATGGGGGACGTGGGGGCGGCAGCGGAGCGTTAAAGGAACGCTTCAGGATATCCATGAAAAAGTTCAAAGCCAAAACATCACCAACCCTGCCATTATCGTCATCGGTGATATTGTCAATTTTCAAACACACAGCTGGTTTGAAAGCAAACCGTTCATCGGGCGGCATATCATGGTTGTCACTCATGGCGATGAAGAACATACATTGACAGACAAGCTGCGCGAGTATGGCGCCGATGTTATTGAATGGCCGAAGCGGATCGTTAAAAAAATGCCCGCAAACGAAAACATCCTGAAACAGATCAGCACCTTTGAACAACTATTTTTCACATCACGCCTTGCGGTATGCGAATTCTTTGACACACTGGCTTTCAAGCAGATCGACATCCGCCGGGTGACCGCAAGCCTGAATGCAGCGACTGAAGCCGCAAAGACGGAACTGACAAAACGGGGCTTTCTCCTATCCGAATGTCAAATTGATTCTCCGCATTCACTCATTGTAGGAAGCCGTCAAGCAGCAGAAAACTTGTCAGACTCAAAATCATGCCCGTTTTATATCACCCATGAGCATATCGCGGATGAGCGGTTCACTTCCATGATCGAACGCACGATCAGTGAGTCTCCTCTGCAAATGATTATCTGTACGGGCAAAGAATCCGCTCAGCATTTGATCAGCGCCGGAAAACAAATCGGCATATCACCGGATTCGTCAGCAAACCGCCCTCCCGTCATCTGCATGGGCGAAGACGTCCCCGCCGGCTGCGGGTTTACCGCCGTGAAAAACCAGGAGCAGTTATTTGCGTTTATACGAAATGAAATGAAAGACATGCTCGTTCACAGCTGATACGCCGGAATGCTTTTCTGACCCCCCAGACTCAACATCGGGGGTCAGCCTTTTTTATTGTGTCACCAATTTTTTATGGTGAGTCGAATACATCGCCATCTGATCCGCCTGCGGGTCCAAATAGGCTTTGGCGCTGTTCACGGCGGTCGGCCCCTCCGTGAAACCGCCTGCAATCAATCTGAGCTTGCTTTCATAATGGGCGGCGTCACCGGCGACAAACACGCCCGGAAGATTCGTCCGCATATGTCTGTCAGCTTTAATCCTGCCTTCTTCAATCTCAAGCCCCCAGTCCTTCATCGGGCCGAGATCAATTTTAAACCCGTGGTTGATAATGAGCTCATCAAGCTTGATGTCTTCACAAAGTCCGGACTCAGTTTGGCAAACGGTGACGCTCTCGATCCGTTCCCCGGTGCCGTTGAGATGCTTCAGACGATACGGCGCAAGCACCCGCACGGAAGACCGCTTCATTTTCGCCACGCTGCTTTCCAAACCGCCGAACTCCTCCCTGCGGTGCAAGACGGTAACAGACGCCGCAATCGGTTCCAGCTCATTCGCCCAGTCAACCGCGGTATCTCCCCCTCCGGAAATCACGACATGCTTATCTCGAAACGCATCAAGCTTCTCTACCTTATAATGAAGGTTCTTTCCTGAATACCGGCTCGCATCCGCGCTGTCAAGTTCATTGACCTCAAGCGTTCCCATGCCGACGGCCAAAATCACCGTGCGCGTATAGTGCTTTTCCCCTTTGGAACTTTCCAGCACAATGGTTCCGTCTTCCAGCCGTTCAAATCCGGTCACCCGCTGATTCAACACGATATCCGGCTTAAATGTCGCAGCCTGTTCCTTCAGCTGTTTAATCAGCTGTTCTCCGGCAATCCCGGGTATTCCGCCGATATCACGGATGATTTTTTCAGGGAAAAACATAGACACCTTCCCCCCGAGCCGCGGTAAAAACTCGATCACTTTCGTTTTCAGCTCCCGCATCCCGCAATAAAAAGCCGCAAACAGGCCGATCGGGCCTCCGCCTATAATCGTGACGTCATACACCTCATGATTTTCCGCCATCGTTCTGCCTCCCGTTTATATCTATACTTCATATATCTTTAATTGAGAATCAATATCAATGAAAGTATAACACATATTGAGGAGCAGTGTTTATTCATTTCTCATATTGCGGGAAAGGAGTGATTCAGAAGTGAGGTTCTGAGATTGATAAGCGGGAAGGTATTAAAACTGAAACCAGTACGGCGACTGGTTTCTTTTTTATCTCTTTTTCATCAGCATGATATCGAGATACAGCTGGCACCTTGTCCTGAAGTCGTTTAAATTAATTGATGTCATGTCAAGAATCTGTTTGATACGGTAGTTCAATGTGTTTTGATGAATAAAAAGCTGTTCTGCGGCTGGTTTTGTTTTGCAGTTATTGAGGAGATAGATTTCTAACGTTTTCAGCAGTTCTGTACTGCTTTCTCTGTCTTTGGCTTTTAATAACGCTAAATCATTGTTTACATATTCCAGTGAGGCGTTTTTTTCTTCGATGCTTTCAAGATAGCGGTAAATCCCGAGCTTACTGTATTCGTACGGGATATTTTCCTGGTTTCCGGTAATTTCGGCGGCCTTTATGACTTCAAGGGCCTCTATATAACTTTTGCCGAGCTTCAGGATGCTGCTGTATTCATTGCCGATTCCGATATAGATGGGAGTGGGGATCTTCTGAAAGTGAAAATGAGTCAGCAGTTTGTGGATGAATTCAGATGCTGCCGAAGTGCCGGAGCTTTTTTGCGAGAAGCTTGCGACGACGATGACAATATTGGAATCAATGGTTAAGACGTGACTGACTTTATCCCGCAAATTCAAGTACGATTTGATGTTTTCCTTCACATCTTCGACTGCCTCCCCATCCCCATTTGCGGCGTGCAGGACGACTACTGAAAAAACCGACGGCAGCACGGCGTTCATCTTTTCCGCTTCCCGCCTGAACTCCTTTTCAGAGGAGAATTGCTGAAAGATCGCCCGTTTCACCAGGTCTTCCGCTCTCTCTTCTTTTTCCTGTTTCAGCCGGTTCGTTTTATAGATGATTTTTCCGACATGGAATGAAGTTTCATATAAAAAATCGAGCTCCTCGTCCGTCAAGTTTCGGTCGAGCTCCTGAATCCAGATGTAGCCCATCACTTCCCCTTTATGTTTTGCGCTTACAACCACTCTCTGATTCAGTCCGATACTGTCTATTTTTTCGACACGGAACGGTTCAGGAACGGTTTTCAGCTTTTCGATCACCCCGTCCTTCAGAAACCTTTCAAAAATCTGCACGGGGCATTTTTTTGAAAATATCGTCTGCTGGTTGGCGGAGTCGAAGTGATTAATGTAATAAGAATTATAGGCAAGCAAAAAGAAATCCGCGCTTTCCAGAATAACGGGCTTCTGCAATTCATAACTGATGAAATCAATTAATTTATCAATGTCCGTAAATGAAAAAACTCTCTCTAAAAGCTCTTCCATACCTATTTCTCCTATGCTCTTTTTATCTTTATCATACTCTGCGGGGTGACTTTTTGTATAGAAAAAAATTCACATATTCCCAAAACGGAACGATCCGAAAGCCTGTATCGTGAAAAGAGGAAAAAGGGCGGTCCCTTCTTCCTCTCGTTCCTTGCTTTTATTGAGAAAGTGTATCACGGTAATCATGAAACTGATCTGTGACATCTTTTGACGGAGCCTGTGTCAATAAGCTGACGACAAATACAGCGGCAAGGCTTACAGCAAAGCCCGGAATGATTTCGTACAAAAAGTCTGAAAGACCGGCATTCGCCCAAATGATTACGGTAATCGCTCCCGCAATCATGCCGGCGAGTGCCCCCCATTTCGTCATCCGTTTCCAAAATAAACTGAGCAGTACGACCGGCCCGAATGACGCGCCGAATCCCGCCCATGCATAGCTGACAAGACCAAGTATCGTGTTGTTTTTCTCCCAGGCGAGCACCAAAGCGATGATTGACACCGCAAGCACTGCCATTCTCCCCAGAAATACGAGTTCCTTATCAGAAGCCGAACGCCTGAACATGGACTTATACAAATCCTCTACTAAAGAACTGGACGTAACGAGCAGCTGAGACGAAATCGTACTCATAATGGCCGCTAAAATCGCAGAAATGAGAAATCCCGTAATAATCGGGTGGAACAGAATGTTGCCGAGCTGAATAAAAATGGTTTCCGGATCAGCCAGCTTCAGTCCGTGCTGGTGGTAATACGCGATTCCCGCAAGACCCGTAAACAGCGCGCCTAGTGCAGACAAAATCATCCATCCCATTCCGATCCGTCTGGCGCGTTTGATTTCTTTCACAGATGTGATCGCCATAAAGCGCACAATAATATGCGGCTGCCCGAAATAGCCGAGCCCCCACGCAAATAAAGAAATAATGCCAAGGACGGTCGTCCCTTTGAACATATTAAACAGTTCCGGGTTGACGGAACGGATATCGGCAACGGTTTCCCCCGGTCCGCCCGTATGAAAAATCGTCACAATCGGCACGAGAATAAGCGCCGCAAACATAATGATCCCTTGGACAAAGTCCGTCCAGCTTACCGCCAAAAAGCCCCCGAACAAGGTGTAGGCGACAACGACGCCTGTCACGACCCACAGTCCCGTGTGGTAATTCAACCCTAAAATGCTGTTGAATAAGACGCCTCCGGATACCATGCCGGATGATACGTAAAATGTGAAAAAGACGAGAATGACAAGACCCGAAAACAGTCTGAGAAGCTTCGTATGATCACCGAAACGGTTTTCAAGGAAACCCGGAATGGTGATGGAATTCCCTGCTTTTTCGGTATACGTTCTCAGCCTCGGCGCCACGAAAAGCCAGTTCGCCCACGCCCCGAGCACAAGCCCGAGCACAATCCAAGCGCCGCTTAATCCTGTCGAGAACATGGCGCCCGGAAGCCCCATCAAGAGCCATCCGCTCATATCCGCCGCTCCCGCGCTGAGCGCTGTGACGGCAGGGCCTAAAGAACGCCCCCCGAGCATGTAATCCGTCAGATTTGACGTCCGTCTGTAGGCGAAATAACCGATAAACAGCATACCCGCCATATAAATACAAATGGAAATAATCAACTGAATGTTTGCTATGGCATTTCCTCCTCCACTTTATATGTTTATGGTGAAATGGACACCCCCCGCGAGGAGGATGCCCATTCAGTCCCTCTTAAAACATTTCACTGATTGTTTTCGCCTGCATGTGGAGGGCCAAATAATCCGGGCCGCCCGCTTTTGAATCAGTGCCGGACATTTTGAAGCCTCCGAACGGATGGTAGCCGACAATCGCTCCCGTACAATTGCGGTTGAAGTACAGGTTGCCGACATGGAATTCCTGTTTCGCCCGTTCAATATGTTTGCGGTTGTTTGTAATGACCGCGCCTGTCAGACCATATTCAGTATTATTTGCCACTTCTAAAGCTTCATCAAAGTTTGACACTTTAGAAAATGCAACGACAGGCCCGAAAATTTCTTCCTGCATGAGTCTGGCTTTCGGATCAAGGTCAGCGAAGATCGTCGGCTTAATAAAGTAGCCTTTTGAATCATCTCCGGTGCCGCCGCTTACTAAACGGCCTTCTTCTTTTCCGATTTCAATGTAGCTCATGATCTTGTCGTAAGAACCTTGGTCGATGACAGGTCCCATATACACGTCAGCGCTGTCAGGGCTTGCCGTCACTTTTGATTCAGTGATTTCGATGACGCGCTCTAATACTTGATCATACACTTTTTCATGGACAACTGCACGTGAACCTGCAGAACATTTTTGTCCCGCGAAGCCGAATGCTGATGTAAAGATGGATTGAGCCGCCAATTCAATGTCCGCATCTTCGTCAACGACAACCGTATCTTTACCGCCCATTTCTGCAATGACGCGTTTCAGATGCTGCTGTCCCGGCTGCACTTTCGCCGCGCGTTCGAAAATTCTCGTACCGACTTCACGTGATCCCGTAAACGTAATGATGCTTGTTTTCGGGTGATCGACAAGGTAGTCTCCCACTTCCGCTCCGCTTCCCGGCACAAAGTTGACAACGCCCTTCGGAAGACCTGATTCCTCAAGCACTTCTACGAATTTCGCCGCGATGACCGGTGTCGCGCTTGCCGGTTTAAGAACGACCGTGTTGCCCGTTACGATCGGTGCCACCGTCGTTCCCGCCATAATCGCAAAGAGGAAGTTCCATGGTGGAATGACGACCGTTACGCCGGTCGGTGTGTAGACATATTGGTTTTTCTCGCCTTCGCGGCTGTTGACCGGCTTGCCTTTTGCCAATTCAACCATTTGGCGCGCGTAGTATTCCATAAAGTCGATGGCTTCCGCCGTATCCGCATCAGCTTCGTTCCAAGGTTTTCCCGCTTCCTTGACGAGCAGGGCGGAGAATTCGTGCTTTCTGCGGCGGACTTTGGCAGCTGCGCGGAACAAAACGGCCGCTCTTTCTTCAGGGGAGGTGTATCTCCACTCTTCAAACGCTTTCGCAGCTGCTTCAATCGCTTGCTCAGCGTGCTCCTGGGACGCCTTTGACACTTTTCCGACGACTTCTTCTTTATCAGCCGGATTGATTGAAACGATTTTCGCTTCCGTCTCTACCTTTTCACCGTTGATGACGAGCGGATAATCTTTTCCCAGATACTCATTTACCGTCGCAAGCGCTTTCTTAAATTCTTCAACGTTCGATTGATCTTGGAAATTCGTGAATGGTTCGTGTTTATAAGGTGTAGTCATTGTCATCTCTCCCTTTTTTACTTCTTAGTCATTCCTTTAAAGGCGAATGCGATGTTTGAGGGGCGTTCGGCGAGCCGTCTCATGAAGTAGCCGTACCAGTCATCCCCGTAAGGCAGGTAGACTCTCATGCGGTATCCTTCCTCCACCAGGCTGAGCTGGGTTTGCGAGCGCATGCCGTACAGCATCTGAAACTCAAAACGGTCGTTTGGAATGCCGTGCTCTTTGGCAAGCTGTTTTGTAAACTCGATCATTTTGTCATCATGCGTGGCAACTGCCGTATAATGTCCTTTTAAAAGCTGTTTGCGGATGAGTCTTTTATAATTTTCATCGACGTCGCTTTTTTCAGGATAGGCCACCTTTTCCGATTCTTTATAGGCCCCTTTGACAAGCCGCAGAAACGGATTCAGCGGGCTGAGGTCATCAAGATCCTTCTCCGTTCTGTACAGATAAGCCTGCACCACGGTGCTTACATATTCATACCGGCTCCGGAAGTCTTTAAAGATATCCAGCGTCTTCTGGCATCTCGTTTCATCTTCCATGTCAATCGTCACCATGACTTTATGTTTTTCAGCCGTCTGGAGGATTTTCGTCATATTTTCATAGACAAGATCGAGATCTATATCAAGACCTAAAGACGTCATTTTTAATGACACTTGGGAATTCAGCTGTTCATCAGCGATTAAGGCGATGGTCTGCATGCACTCCTCGGTGCGTTCTTTCGCGACATCACCGCTGTTTACAAATTCCCCCAAATGATCGACAGTAACTGACAGCCCCTGGCTGTTCAAATGTCGGATTGTCGGGATAGAACTGCGGAAATCCATTCCTCCGATGATTTTGCCGGCTGCCACACGGCTTCCCCAGCTTCGCGCCATCTTATTGAGAAAGCTGCTCTTGGATAAAAATAAGAAAAAATCTCTTGTAATCACTTCCAACCTTAACACCCCGCAATCTAAGAAGTATTTGTATGAGTCTATTGTAAATGGACAAAACATCCTCTCACAATATTCTAAAAATACAAAGATTCTGATAAATTTTTGTGGTTTTACCACAATCAGCTTCTTAGATAGCAGGCGGATTATGCCGAAAAAAGGCGGACGGAAATGACGGCAATCGTCAATTTCCGCCTTTTTCCCCCCACGCCTCTTCGACGGTCTGAATCAATAGCCGATTCAATTCCTCCGTTATGTCAGGTTTCGGCGTTTTGATCGTTTTGACATAGTGCCCGATGCGTTCTATTTCTTCTTCTATAAATGCATGAATGATCGTATTTCTCGGTTCCGGAGCCAGCTCCTGACCGCTTTTTTTCCTTGTAAGCAGTGTATTGATTTCAGAAATGAGCGCTTCATCCGTCAATAAGGCATCGGCCAGTACGGGAAATGACATCGGCGGTACGGAGCCGAATGTTTCAATCCATCTGCAGGCAAGGAGAGGACGCAGAACGTAAAAATACTTTTTAATCTTCACTTCACTGCCCCGCAGTTCCGTTTTTTCATTCCGTTTTGCCATATTGAGATAATGATAGATGCCGGCTTCAGGCGAAAAGGCGCGGATTTTCAGTTTTCGAAGCTTTTCAGCCACTGAGAAAGCTTCATAATAGATCATCTCCGAAGAGAGCCATTCCAAAAGAGGCGGATTTGATTTTTTAAAAAGCCTAAGCGCTTTTCTCAGTTCCCACCCGCTGATGTCAAGCATGTCATGAATCGGCTCTTCTATGACATCCCTATGCGGTTCGATCGAAAAGTACCATTCTTTTTTCGGCACATAGAGAAACCGTACATCGTAGTCGCTGTCGCTTGACGGAAATCCCCATGCGCGGCTCCCTGATTCTACGGCGTAAAGCACCTTGACGCCGTGCTGTGCTTCAATTCGTTTTAATTCTTCGATGATCCTTTGTTCCATCTGTATCCGTCCTTTTCCGTGATCATTCCTGAAAAAAGCCCAATTACTTGGGCTTTTCGCTGCTGTCAGCCTTTCAGATGCGCTTTCAGAAAGGCCAGCTTTTCCGTATGGAAAGAAGGTATGTATTCATGTCCGAAATACCGGTAAACCTTCAATTCTTTTTCCGTTTCCAGATGATTGTAAGCGGCAAACACCGTCGACGGCGGGGTCACGCGGTCAATCAACCCGATGGACATGAGCACCGGAACTTTTACGCGGTCCGCCAGATTCATGATATCAAAATAGGCCAGTGTATTCATCGCGGCCTTCTCCGTTTCAGGGCTGCCGTTCTTTCTGAAAAAGGAGTTAATCTCAAGATACGGCTCATCAAGGGCGACATCAATGGCCCGCTCAAAATTACTTAAATAAGGATAATCGGCCGCAACCGCTCTCGGAATGTCAGATAGTGCCGCCGCGGCGATTGAAAGGCCGCCTCCCTGGCTCCCGCCGATGACGGCGATCCTCGTTTCATCCACTTCATCAAAGCCGCTGATGACTTCCAAAGCCCGGACGGCGTCTAAGTACACGCCGCGGTAATAATATGTATCTTTATCTAAAATCCCTTTCGTCATCCAGCCGGGAACGTGTCCGTGCGGTGAGACGCTTGTATCTGTGCTGCTGTGCTGACCGCGGACAAGCATGCCGAACGCGGCATATCCGTGAAGCGCCCAATTTACGATGTCATGTATATCCCCGTCATAGCTCGCGTTATAGCCGTGATATTTCACGATGGCCGGATGCGGTCCTTGCCGGTCGGGAACGGCGTACCATCCCTCAATTTCCGCCTTGCCGAAGCTACGGTATGTCAGCCGGAATACTTTCACGCCGTCAGCCGGGTAGCTTTCAGCCTTCAATTCAGGCTTTGCCTCTTCCTTTGCAAGCTCATGTAATGATGATGCCCAAAAATCCGAAAAGTCATGAGGAGCGGTTTTATTTGGTTTATAGGTTTGCAGTTGGTCGAGCGGCAAGTCGTATAATTGCATATCCGATTATTCTCCTTTGTTTTATAAGATTTAATTTTCTGACTCTATCTTAACACGATTTTACACTCATTTTCTAAACATTTTAATAAACGTTTGTTTAAAAACAAAAAAGCCGTGCGCTCACAGCGTCACGGCTCTTTTTACATCGGCTGATACAGGTCCCAGCCGATTTTTAACGTTTCTACGATATAATCGGCTATTTCTTCCGGTTCCAGATTATCCGTCGCCACTTTTGAATTATGTTTATCATAGATGCTTTGGCGCTCGTTAAAGAGCTGCTGCATTTCATCCATGGAACGGTTATGCAGAACGGGACGGCTTTCAATCAGCAGATCAGCCCGCTGCTTCCAATTCTCCCATGATAAATCAAGATGGAGCACGAGACAGTTTTCAAGGCAGCACTGTCTGATTTCCTCTTGTTTAAACGAACCGCCCCCAAGAGACACGATCTTGAATTTCGTATTGCGGCAGATATCTAATATATAGTCCTTTTCAGTCTGACGGAAAAAGGCTTCACCTTTTTTCTCAAACATTTCAGGGATGGACATATTGAAATCTTTCTCAATCTGCAGATCAATATCAATGAAGTCTCTGTATAATTTCTTAGCGACCAGCTGGCCGATTGTTGTCTTTCCGACACCCATGAATCCGATCAGTACGATATTTCTTTCTCTTACGGGAATGGCACGTTTTGCGTTCATCTTCGGCGAAATCCTCCTAAGAAATGAAAAAGTTATGTTTATTATATGATAACTCAATATTGAAATATAGAGATAATGCAATGAAAGAAAACCCATCCTTTATAAGAAGAGATGAGTTTTTCTTTCTATCGGAGCGTAATGCGTTCCACCTTTCCGACAATGAAAATATAAGAAAAAGCCCCGATAAATGCGACAGCGCCGACAAACAGAATCGCTCCGTTATATGAACCGGTCGCAGAAACGATAAACCCGATGATAAGCGGGGTGATAATACCGGCCATATTGGCGAAAAAGTTAAACACGCCTCCTGCCAATCCGATTGTTTCGCTTGGCGCCACCTCACTCAGCATCGTCCAGGAAATATTGGACATGCCCTGCGCAAAAGAAGCAATGGATAAGATCGTCAAAACCGCAGGAGCAGAATCCGTAACATTCGCGAGCACGATGGAGCCTGTCAGCAGAAGACCGAGGATGACGGGCGTTTTCCGGGCAACGTTCACCGAGACGCCCCGTTTCATCATTCCGTCAGACCAATATCCGCCGAACAATACGCCGAAAAAGGCGGCGATATACGGAATTGATGCGGCGAAGCCGACTTTTAAGAAAGCCATGTGCTTTGCCTCCGCCAGATAAGTCGGAAACCATGTCAAAAAGAAGAACAGCGTGGAGGCTACGGCGAATTGGCCGATATACAAGCCGACAAGCTTGCGGTATTTAAGAAGCTGGACGAAATCCGGCCACGTGATCCTGCCGGCTGATTCTGACACCTCTGTCAGTCCGCCGCCTTCTCTAATATAATCAAGCTCTTCCCGGTTCACTTTCCGGCACCGATTCGGCTCGTGATACATTTTGAACCAGAAAATGGAGAAAACAAGCCCGAGCACCCCTGAGGAAATAAAGACGGCGCGCCAGTCAAATGCCGTTAACACCCAGAATAAAACCGGTGTGGCGAACGCCAGCCCCACATATTCTCCCGCCGTATAAGCACCCGTCGCAAAGGCGCGTTCCCGCCTTGGAAACCATGTCGTGACAATCCGGTTGTTTGCCGGAAACGCAGGCGATTCAGCCAGCCCGATAATCAGGCGGCAGCCGAATAAAAATCCGAAACTGGCCGCAAAAGCCTGCACTCCGGTGAAAACCGACCAGATCAATAAAGAAACGCCGTACGTCCGTTTTGACCCGAATTTGTCCAAAATGAGCCCGCCGGGAATCTGCATTCCCGTATAAGTCCAGCTGAATGCGGAAAAGACGACGCCCAAAAGCGCGGGGCTTATGTTCAGCGATGTCTGAATGGACGGGGCGGCGATGGATACACTGGCACGGTCTATATAATTAATCGCAGTGATAAAAAACAAAAGAATCAGTATCACATAACGAGCGCGAGTCGGTTTATTGCGGACGGGACTGAAGTCCGTCAGCTCCGTTTCATTTTTCAATGGCTTCTCCCCCCTTACTCGAATGAAATTAATTGTACAACACTTCGGTCAATTATTTAATACTTTGACGCAAAAAAGCGCTAAACAATTTGTGTGCCGCACTGACCTGATGCAGACACACCCCGCTTATAAAAAAGTGTCTGCCCTTTTCACCTGTTTATCCGCATCGCACCCGGGGAAAAAGTACACATATGATAGACAGTTACGGGAGGATTACCGATGAAACTGAGTTTTTGCACGACAGGTTTTAAAAAAAAGCATATTCTCGACATCATTTCTTTCGCGAAGGAGCACTCCTTTGAGGGAATCGAACTGTGGTACGGACATGCTAAACAATATATAGAGGAAATCGGCCCGCTCGACAGGCTTGATCAGCAGCTTCAGGAGGAAGGCATCGGGGTGCCTGCCATCAGTTTGTACACTGACTTCGCCACTCAGGATGAAAGGCAGGCGTTAAAGGATGTTCAAAGGGCATTAAGCGCGGCACGACAGCTGCACAGTCCCTTGATCAGAGTCTTTGCCGGCAATCTTCCTTCGCATCGGACGTCACCGGAAAAGTGGCAGCGTGCGGTTGATCAATTTCAGCAGGCGGCACGGCTCGCAGATGACTATGAAGTCGATATCGGGCTTGAGATTCATTACGACACGTACGCGGATACACCGGAGGCGGCGCTGGCATTTTTGGAGGGTGTCGGACATCCGCGGGTCCGCACCATTTTTGACGGCTCCAACCTACACGTCAATCACGTTGACCAAATGCCCGCTTTAGAAAAACTGTATCATACCGTCAGCCACATTCATCTGAAAAACTATCACTGGAATTTTGACAACTGGTATCTCAGCAAGCCAACTCCGATTTTTCAAGGAGATCTCGATCAAAAAGCATTTTTAAAAGAGCTGATGAACAGACAATATGACGGTTTTGTTTCTCTTGAGTATTTTGGAGAACATGCCTTTACGCATATAAAGGAATCGCTCCGCGAATATACGTCTGTTTTTTCCTGCTGACTCTTCGATCGAAGGGTCTTTTTTTGTATCATATAGAAAAAGGGGGATACATGATGATCATTTGGATAAATGGGGCTTTCGGTTCCGGAAAAACACAAACAGCGTTTGAACTGCACAGAAGACTGAAACCGTCTTACGTATATGATCCTGAAAAGATGGGGTTTGCGATGCGTTCGATGATACCGCCGGATATCGCTGAAGATGACTTTCAAAGCTACCCTCTGTGGCGGGAATTCAATTACAGCATGCTTTCCTATTTGTCAGATACATATCAGGGCATCATCATTGTGCCCATGACCATTACGAACGATCAATACTTCCATGACATGATCAGCAGGCTGAGACAGGATGGCCGGACCATTCACCACTTTACCCTGCTGGCTTCAAAGGAAACATTGCTGAAACGCCTGCGCACCCGAGCGGAAGGAAAAAACTCCTGGGCCGCAAAACAAATCGACCGCTGCATCAACAGCCTGTCTCATAGCCTCTTCACAGAACATCTCCATACAGACCAAATGTCTATTCAGCAGGTCGCAGAAACGATCGCTGCCCAAGCAAATCTGCCTCTTGAGCCTGATTCGAGAGGCAGCCTTCGAAGATTCACCGACAGATTGATGGTGAAGCTGAATCATATCCGCATCAAATAAAAAAACGTTTTGAAAACATGTTCCTGACCCATGCAAATGGGTCAATAAACAAAAAGTCCCTCTTAAGGAATTTTTTTCAAATGAAGAAAAAAATTTTAGAAACATAGAAGGTATTTTATGGATAATCATCTAATTATTAACACTGTAATACATTTCATTTGAAAAGGGAGTGCTCGAAATGAAATTCAAAAAAGTGTTAACCGGTTCTGCGCTGTCTCTTGCCTTACTGATGTCTGCCGCTCCTGCCTTTGCCGCATCACCAACAGCATCCGTGGAAAATAGCCCAATCTCAACGAAAGCAGATGCAGGCATTAATGCCATCAAACTCGTTCAAAGCCCTAACGGCAACTTCGCTGCTTCTTTCGTTTTAGATGGAACAAAGTGGATTTTCAAAAGCAAATACTATGACAGCAGCAAAGGGTATTGGGTAGGGATTTATGAAAGTGTAGATAAATAAAAATGAGATAAACAAAAACCTCCCTTTCAAAAGGGAGGTTTTTTCATTCTATTTCCACCAATCATCAAACATTGATGCCGGCACCTGGCGCTTATGCTCCGTACTGAGGTAGCGTTTTTCCAGCGCCTCAATCACTTCGGAAGAAACGTCCTTGCCTTCTAAATAATCATCAATGTCATTGTATGTGATGCCGAGTTCGGTCTCATCAGTCTGCTGCGGTTTTTCATCAAGCAGATCGGCCGTCGGTAATTTCAAATACAGGCGTTCCGGCGCGCCGAGCTCTTCTAATAAACGTCTGCCCTGGCGTTTCGTTAATCCGGTCAGCGGCAGCAGATCAGCTCCGCCGTCACCGTATTTCGTGAAGAAACCTGTCACCGCCTCGGCCGCATGGTCGGTTCCGATGACAAGCAGCCCCTCTTGTCCGCCAATGGCATATTGAGCGATCATTCTCATTCTGGCCTTTACATTTCCTTTGTTAAAGTCAGACAGCTGATCGCCCGTGTCTTTTTTGTACTGATCGGCGAACGCGCTGACAGCGGACTTAATATCAAACGTCCAAGATTTATCAGGCTTAATGAATTTGAGCGCCATTTGGGCGTCATCCTCATCCTGCTGTGTGCCGTGCGGAAGGCGGACGGCGATAAATTCCGCGTTTCCGCCTTCTTCTCTGATGCTTTCAGCTGCCAATTGGGCGAGGCGTCCCGCAAGCGTGGAATCCTGCCCCCCGCTGATGCCGAGCACAAAGCCTTTGGCACCTGTTTTTTTCAAATATTGTTTCAGAAAGTTCACTCTGTCCTCAATTTCTTGTTTCGGATCAATTGAGGGCTTTACATGGAGATCATTCATAATTTGTTTCTGGATGCTCATCCCAATCACTCCTCCTGCATTGTTTCTTTATGATTCATTTCCCGTTCATGCTGAAAATGAATCATGCCACTATGTACGACTCTCTGTTAAATATAGCACAGGTGCGGATTTTAAGTGAATCAAATACACCGGGATCAGCTGATTTCCACCCGCAGCGCCGTGATGCTGTCTCCGTTGCATTTTCCTTTTTCGATCGGACAGGATGAAAACGCGACGAGGAGATCCATTTCCGCACGGAGCCGTACATAATCACCCGCGTCAGAAAGAGGCGTTTCGACTGATAAGTTCCCCTTCTCATCGAGCACCGTGTTCATAAAGATGGCAAATGGGTAATGCATATGCGGCCGCGGCACCCCGAACGGCTCAAGCGCCCCGCTCATATTGTCATAGCACGTATCCTGGAGCTCGTCTTTATGCTTTCCGTATAAAAGCCTGTTCATATCCGGACGGCAGGCGGGAAGCAGCAGGTCATGCTTGCCGACTGTGTCCTCAATCAGCGTCAGCATCGGCTTGTATAAATTTGAATAAATATGATCACCCGTTTTTACATGAATGGACTGGTTGGCATCAATCGTCGCGCCCTGATCAAGATGTTCATAAAAGTCCTTGGCATGATACGCCGTGAAGTCAGCCACCTGCTGTCCTTCCACATCGACAACTTTTATAATCTGCCCTTTGTGAACCTTTAGACCAAGCCCTTTTTTCGGCGGTACGATAAATTGCTGTGTCATCAGACTGCTCCTTTTTTTCTTCTATTATGAACTCCGGCCGTTTGTTTCATGTAAAGCAATTTATTGGATGTATATTCCCCTTCTGACGGCTGCAATCTAAGCTTTGATAAAGGGGTTGAACTTCATGAGTAAATCACAGGACCAGCCTAAAGGAAATCTCGCTTGGTGGCAGCTCTCCTTAATCGGCGTCGGCTGCACAATCGGGACGGGCTTTTTTCTCGGGTCCAGCATTGCTATTGTCAAAAGCGGATATTCCGCGCTGATCTCATTTCTTATTGCCGGGCTTGGCACCTATTTTGTCTTTGAGCAGCTTGCGAAGCTTTCGGCTAAACAGCCCGAAAAGGGGTCTTTTTGCGCTTATGCGAGAAAGGCTTTCGGCACTTGGGCCGGTTTCAGCAACGGATGGGTGTACTGGTCGTCCGAGATGCTGATCACGGGAAGCCAGCTGACAGCGATCTCGCTGTTTACGAAGCATTGGTTTCCGAATGTGCCGCTTTGGATTTTCGCCTCCATCTATGCGGTGCTCGGTCTTTTGATTATATTTACGGGGCTGTCCGTTTTTCAAAAAACGGAAAATGTGCTCGCTGTTGTCAAGACGGCGGCGATTTTTATGTTTATCGTGATCGCCATATTGGCGCTGTGCGGTATATTTTCTCATAAACCGGATGTGCAGGTGCCGAACGAATCAAAGGATTTGTTCCCGCACGGAGCGATGGGGTTATGGACGGGACTGATTTATGCGTTTTACGCCTTCGGAGGAATTGAAGTCTTGGGGCTGATGACCGTACACTTGAAAAAACCGGAGGAAGCCTCAAAATCAGGCCGGCTGATGCTTGCCGTACTTGCGGTCATTTACGTCATTTCTCTCGGCCTGGCGCTGCTGTTAGTGCCGCTGGGCAAATTCACCGAACAGGACAGCCCGTTTATTACATCGCTGAAGGGTTTTCATTTAGATATCATTCTTGATATTTTTAACGGGATTTTTATTATTGCGGGATTTTCCACGCTCGTCGCCTCGCTGTTTGCCGTGACGACATTGCTTTGTACAATGGCCGATGACGGGGATGCGCCGAAATGCTTCAGGTTAAAGGAAAACAAAAAAATCTGCTGGCCTGCGCTCGGATTGACGTTTGCCGGACTCATCGTCTCCATCATCCTGTCACTGGTGCTGCCAAAAAACATATATGAACACATGACAACCGCGGCGGGCCTCATGCTTCTTTATACGTGGCTGTTCATTTTGTTCTCGGGCAAGAAACTGCTCGAAACGACAAAGATGGGAACCGCACAGATTGTTATCGCCCTTATGCTGATCGTCGCGGCCGTCTCCGGGACGCTGTTTGAGAAATCGAGCCGGCCCGGTTTTCTGGTCAGCCTTTGTTTTCTCGCCGTCATTGCGATCGTGACATGGATCGTACAAAAAAAGCAGGGACACAGCCCTGCCGGATCATAGCTTATTTCGTCGGTTTAAACAGTCTTTTCAAATAAGAAAAGGGACACTTTGACACTTGCGTCTCATCATCACGGAGGAAATATTGCTTCCATTCGAAATTGTCTTTTCCTCCGTACCACCCCAATCGGGGATGAAGAGGGGCTTCATCATACGCCTCTAAGCGTTTTCTGATCAGCCGGCTCATGTTTCGTCCGAACGCGGTTGAATCATTTAATCCTTCGAAAATCCATCTCGGCTGAAACGCCAGCATAAAAAACGGGAAGCTTCTGCTTTGTCTCGCTTCATGCGCAGGCGTCGCGCACAGAATAAAATACGGCTCGCCGTCAAAGCAGAACTCCCATTTATAATGTTCAGGGTCTTCCGGCATATCTTCCGGCCAGTCATTCGGGTCGCAGCCGCTCAGCCGGTTTAAAAAAGACCAGAACAGCTCTTCATACGCCTCAATGGAATAATGCTCAGCTAAATCCTCAGGCGTATCAAAAATCACAAGCAGCGACGCGTATCTTCCGGTATCCCTTGAGATCTTTCCGTACTCTGACAGCAACATCCCCACTTCCTCCGGGGTTCCCTCTTCGCGGGGATCACCCGCAAAGGATATCCGGAGCTGATCTGTCAAAAATCCCTGACGTCCGGGAATGCACGGAAACGTATCCGCTTTATCGCCTACTTTTTCTGATAGAAGCTCAAAAGCGATTCTCTGCCAATTTGGCAGATCCAATAACTTTTCCTCAAGGCAACTTTTTGTGTACAGCCCGCTTGCCATCGGCCCACCTCCAGTATCGTCATGATACGTTATGACGGAGATAGGCGATGGGTGACTCTTCTATTTATGAGATGAGCATTTGAATCCCCTGCCATCCGAAATAAAACCCGAAAACGATTAAAGACACACCCGCCGCTCCCGTCAGCCAGCGGAGCGCTTTTTCATGAAGGAGATTTCTGAAAGTGCTCGCGGCGACCGCCATGCAGAAATCCCAGATCAAAATGCCGAGAAGAATGCCGGAGCTGTAAATCAAAAGCTGATTTGCATCGAAGGATTCAGCGGTTTTGGCGAGAATGCTCCCGTATATGCCGAGCCAGAATAAAATGCTCAGCGGATTGGAAAGAGAAATAAAAAATCCCGCGCCGAATGTTTTGTAAAAAGCCGGTTTTCCTTTTCCGCTTCTGACATTCATGGCTTCCCTGATATTTTTTAACGTTTCGACTCCCGTATAGGTCAGCACGAAAAAACCGAAGAGCCACAAAAACGTTTTTACAAAAGGAGCGGTCAAAAATTGAGACAGCCCGAAATAGATCAGAATCATATACAGCCCGTCCGCGGCCATGGCGCCAAGACCGAAAATCCATGCATGCCAAAAGCCGTTTTTGATGCCTTTGTCAATTTGCGCCGCATTGACCGGTCCGACAGGTGCTGACAATGACAGCCCGAGAACTATGTAGCTTAAAAAGATGTTCATTGGCTTCCCCCTCATTCATGCAACTTGTACAAGTTATTCATGAATGGGCCGTGCTATGATACATTATTTTAATTTCTCAAGCTCGTCTTCCATCATGTCCGTCGCTTTTCCTAAAAAATCGAATATCAGCTGCAGTTCTTCTTCTTTATATTGCCGGCAAAGGCTGATCGTAGACTGGGATAAGGAGCTGAACAATTGTTTCACATTCGCTTTTCCTGCTGTCAGCGGCACGATGATCACCCGCCGTTTGTCTTCGGGGTCTTTTTTCCTCATGACATATCCCGCTTTTTCGAGCCGGTCAATGAGCGCCGTTACCGAACCTGTGCTGAGGCCGGTTTTTTTCCCAAGCTCGCCTGCGGTCATCGGGCCTGCTTCATTTAAGATATCAGCTGATTTCAAATCGGTCGGAAACAGACCGAGAGATTGAGCGGCCGCCTGATGAAAAAGGATCGTCCTTGTGGCCATCTTCCGGAATAACTGTATGGCGGTTTCCTCCGTCTCGCTTCTGGTATTTCTTGTTGACAACTGACAGGCCTCCCTATAAAATCAATTTATCTTGACGATCAAGATAATTTTCGGCAAATCTAATATGATCATAGCAAATTTAATGATCAAAAGTAAGTATGGGAGGAAAAAGCATGGAACAAACAGCCACGAAGGACGCCTCGACGAAGTTTGTCGTCATCGGTCTTTTGCTGGGCATTTTAATGTCGGCTATGGATAATACAATCGTTGCCACTGCGATGGGAAATATCGTGGCGGACCTCGGAAGTTTCGATAAGTTCGCGTGGGTGACGGCATCATACATGGTAGCCGTTATGGCCGGTATGCCGATTTACGGAAAACTGTCCGATATGTACGGACGCAAACGTTTCTTTTTATTCGGTCTTATTCTTTTCTTAATCGGATCTGCATTATGCGGAATCGCCCAAACAATGGATCAGCTCATTATTTACCGCGTCATTCAGGGAATCGGCGGAGGCGCGCTGATGCCGATCGCCTTCACGATCATTTTTGATTTATTTCCGCCGGAAAAACGCGGAAAAATGTCGGGCATGTTCGGTGCCGTTTTCGGCCTGTCCAGCGTTCTCGGGCCGCTTTTAGGCGCGCTCATTACCGACTCCATCAGCTGGCACTGGGTGTTTTACATCAACGTGCCGATCGGTATTTTATCATTGTTTTTCATTCTGCGTTATTATAAAGAGTCCCTTGAACACAAGAAACAGAAAATCGACTGGGCCGGCGCAATCACGCTGGTGGTTTCCATTGTCGGTCTGATGTTCGCTCTTGAGCTCGGCGGAAAAACGTATGATTGGAACTCCGTGCAGATCATCGGTCTGTTCGCTGTATTCGCCGTGTTCTTTATCGCCTTTTTTATTGTGGAAAGAAAAGCGGAAGAACCGATTATCTCATTTTGGATGTTTAAAAACCGTTTATTTGCTACGGCACAGATTCTGGCGTTCCTTTACGGAGCCACGTTCGTCATTTTAGCGGTGTTTATCCCGATCTTCGTTCAGGCTGTGTACGGAAGCACCGCGACAAGCGCGGGCTTTATTTTGACGCCGATGATGATCGGTTCTGTTATCGGAAGTATGATCGGCGGAATTTTCCAGACGAAAGTGCGGTTCCGCAATTTAATGCTGATTTCCGTGGTCGCTTTCTTTATCGGAATGCTGCTGCTTTCCAATATGACACCGGATACGGCGCGTACGATGCTGACGGTATTCATGCTGATCTCAGGATTCGGCGTCGGCTTTAACTTCTCACTGCTGCCGGCCGCGTCCATGAACGATCTGGAGCCGCGTTACCGCGGAAGCGCCAACTCAACAAACTCGTTTTTGAGATCATTCGGCATGACACTCGGTGTGACGATTTTCGGAACCATCCAGACGAATGTGTTTACCAATAAGCTCACAGATTCATTCAGCGGCATGAAAGGAGCGGGCGGCGCGATGCAGAACATCGGAAATCCGCAGGAGATCTTCCAGGCCGGCACGCGCGCTCATATTCCGCCGTACATTCTGGATCGCATTATTGACGCCATGTCGCAAAGCATCACATATGTATTTACGCTTGCGCTGGCGCCGATCGTCATTGCGGCCGTTACCATTTTGTTTATGGGAAAAGCGAGAGTAAAAACCTCTCAGGAAATGGCGAAAAAAGCGAATTAAAAAAAGCAGTACATGGCGCTTGTCATGTACTGCTTTTTTGTTTACTCTGCGAAATGCGGAGCGAGAATATCTTTCAGCACGTTTGCGCTGCGGCTGAATTGAGCCTGTTCTGTTTCATTCAGCTCAAGTTCCGTCACACCTGCGATGCCGTTCCGATTGACGACGGCCGGAACGCCGATAAAGACGTCGTTTACACCGTATTGGCCGTCCAGATATGTGCTGACGGTTAAAATGCTGTTTTCATTACGCAAAATCGCTTTTGTGATGCGGGCGAGGCTCATCGCCACTCCGTAATATGTCGCGCCTTTTTTCTCGATAATATGGTAGGCCGCGTTTTTCACATCGTCAACGATCTGATCCAGCTCGTCCTGTTTGTAAGCTGCATTTTTCTCCAGCAATTGCTGCACCGGCACTCCGCCGATATTGGCGTGACTCCATACAGGAAGCTCGGTATCGCCGTGCTCGCCGATAATGTGGGCGTGTACGTTTTGCGGAGCGGCTCCGAAGTATTCACTCAGCATATAACGGAATCGCGCAGAATCCAGTGTCGTGCCGCTGCCGATGACGCGTTCTTTCGGCAGCCCGCTGAATGTCCATGTCGCATAAGTGAGAATGTCGACCGGGTTTGTGGCAACGAGGAAGATGCCGTCAAATCCGCTTGCCATTACTTCACCGACAATGCTTTTAAAAATGGCGAGATTTTTTTCGACCAGCTCAAGTCTCGTTTCGCCCGGTTTTTGATTGGCCCCTGCACAGATGCACACGATATCGGCATCCTTGCAATCCTCATATGTGCCGTAAGACGTTTTGACCGGATGAGGCGCAAATGCCTTTCCGTGATTTAAATCCATGACATCTCCCATGGCTTTTTCTCTATTTACATCAATGATCACAAGCTCATCTGTGATCCCTTGGTTAATTAACGCAAATGCATAACTGCTTCCAACAAAACCTGCTCCGATTAATGCTACTTTGTTCACTCGTTCGTTCATCATGTATGCTCATCCTCCAGTGTTTCGTGGTGTCTGTTTTTACCTTGTGAAGTATTTCACATTTATATTGTGCAACACTTCACAAACTTTTGCAAGAGAAAAGTTTGATTTTTGGACAAAAAAATACCGGTGATGGTTTCCAGATTGTTGACAACATCCTAAAACAGAACCGTTTTAGGATGTTGTCATCTTTTCAGCGTGATTGATTTCCTAACAGAAGCAAGGGTTTGATGTGATGATGTCTCTATTCATTAATGCGGAAGATAACCATTCAAACCAGAGTTGTTATATAAACCATTCTGCACATAATCAAAGCCGGGATGGTTCTGTCCGGGCACTTGGGCGCTGCCATTGTTAAAAATCACTTTGGCGTCGGCCGTATCCGCATTCGCAGGCAGCGTCAGCGTGTAAATTCCATCTGCATTCTTAGTCATGGCTTTCCCCGGCCACGATCCGGTTAATTCTATGGCCCCGCCTCCATCATGTTTGTATATATAAGCATTTACATTGCCCCAATGATCCGGATTTTGATAGCCAATGATGTTGGTTTGGGACGGGTCTTTTTTGACAAACGTGTATTCTTGGGTTCTCGATGCACCCTCGCCGTTCGTTCCGGTTAACTTGACGTTGTATGTCGTGCCGATTGGATCTTCTTTCCCGATCGTTAATCGGTCTCCATCCTTAAATGCTGTCTCCTGCCCATTATTGATTTGGTAAACGGCTTTTGCTGTTTTCGCATTTGCACGCAGGGTGACCGTCAGCTGATCATTGAAAGAATGGACTGCCTCTGTTTGGTAATTCTCAAGAAAGACATGAGGCGCATTTCCAATATCGTCAGGATAAAGGACAGCCGCGGATCTGGCATTGATGGTGCCTGTCAGTTTGCCGTTCGCTACTTGAAATGAACCGGCGCCGGCCCTATTATCATACCTGCCGTCAGGCAATTTCGTTGAAGTATTGATGGTGACAGAAGATGATCCTGCATTTGCCAGCACAACGCCTTTTGAGCCGCGCTGATTCATAAATATTTGATTGTTGCCATTCGGATTTGAGAGTTCCTCAGGCTGCCCGGCCATTTCATTGTGAAATTGATTGACCGCAGTGATCGCCTGATCTTTAAATAAGGCGCTCCCGCGATCTCCTATTTGACTTTTTCCGGGAAATCTTACACCATTTCCTCCGCCCTCAGGCCTGGAAAAGAAAAGAGGCGTGCTTCCTGAGCGCGAACCAATCACTGCCCAGCCTAAACGAATATCGTCATCACTCATCCATGTAGACTCTTCATCATCATTGGCATACGTATCATGTGATTCCACCCATGTGACTAACTTGTCCGCAGACACGTCAGATGCATAATGGGAGATATTCGACACACTCAGATTACGGTTCTTTAAAGCGGATCTGATGGAATGCCCGTAGTTAGAAGCCGTCACATTCATATAATTCGCATAAGCAGTATCTCTGGACGCGCTGTCTTGCAGGATTTCTCCGTATTGGAACTCCGCCGATGTATTTGTGATATTCGGCCAAAATTGGCTGCCGTAATTCCCATCATCCGGAAGCTCTATATGCTTGGCGGCATCATAGCGGAACCCGTCTGCTCCGTCATTCAATGCTCTTTCCAAGAAACCTTTCAGGTAGGCTTGCACCTCAGTATTCTGAGTATTCCAATCATACAGCCCAAGCAATGCATTTTGAGTGATGTCCCATCGGTCCGACCAATTTTTAATTTGTGTGTTTCCATGGGTCCAGTTTGGAATACGCTTAATCTCATCAGAAATCGCGCCATAATCGCTGGTGGTATGATTGACAACCGCATCGACAATGACTTTTACGCCATACTTTTCCGCGGCTGCACACATGTCCTTAAATTCTTGTTCAGTGCCTAAGTAACGGTTGCCGATTTGGTACGATGTCGGCTGATAGAGCCAGTACCAGTTCGACATGCTTTTATCTCCTTGGTTCCCTTCCTTTACTTGGTTAATCGGAGACGTCTGAATGGCTGCATAACCCGCATCACGAATCTCTTTCATATTTTGTGTTAACGTATTGAATGACCAATTCCATGCATGAAGGATGGTCCCGTTTTTGACCGATGAATCGGTCACCTCATTCGATTTGTTTGCAGTTTCAGCGTTTGCACCCGCCGGGCCTGACAAAACCAAATGAAACAGCAATAAAAATCCGGCGAATAACGGCAGTAAAGAGGTTTTGAATCGTTTTTTAAACATTTTTGACACTCCTTATTTGATTTTTGAAGACTGACTGCGGAGTCAAAAATTCCTCTTACTCTTTCTTCAGCTTCCTCCTTTCAATTGTTGTGAAGACTGGATAATTCTGTTAACGCTTACATTTGAACTTACCACACACTCTCTATCAAAGCAACGCGGCAGAGTGAATTCAAATCTATATTCCTATCAAATTAAAAGACTTTTCTCTTATAAACAAAAAAAGAAACCACCATCAAGATGATTTCTTTTTTATTTCTTTTATCGCTCTTCTGTAAGACAGCTTCACAATGACATACCGAAGCAGAAACAGAATGCCTCCGCAGACGATAAAAAGAAAGATCATTTTCAGCCAAGCAAAGAATGTATGGGGAAACCCCCTGTCGTACATCGTAAGCGCCGCTGCCGCAAAAGTGACCGCAATTGAATCTATCCGCTGCTGCTTCACCCGCTTTTGCAGTTCTTCTTTGGTGTCTATTCTCGGCATGAGCATTCCCGACGCTCCCGCCCTGATGCAATAATAAACAATTATAATGAAGAAAACCGCCAAGCTTCCGGCCCATTCCCTAAACGGACAGTTCAGAACAAGTCCGCGTACGATGATGTCAAGCAAAGACAGTGTGCCCACAAGCATTCCGACTTCTGACCAAATCATTCGTTCTTTCTCTTTCACACTCTCACTCTTTCCATTCACGTTTGAAAGTCCGTTCCGACGCTGATTCATGACTTCCTCCCGTACTATTAAGAATGGCTTACAACTCCCATTATATCTTGCCGATTCATAATGATAAACCGAAATATCATTGACAAAAATATTAATAAGGACCCCAATTGATCAGGACGCCTATGCAAATAAACACGAGGCCGATGACAAACCAAATCAGCGCCAGCGGAATCATGAAGCGAAGCCACTTTACGTACGGAATGCCGCTGGCAGCCAGTACGGCCATCAGCACGCCGGAAGTCGGATTGACACAGTTTACGACGCCTTCTCCGAGCATGACCGCTTCAACCGCGACCTGTCTCGTGATGCCCATCAGATCGGCAAGCGGCGCCAAGATCGGAATAAATACGACCGCCTCCCCTGAGCCCGATGAAATCAGAAAATGAAGCAGGGCGCTGGAAATATACATCCCGATTGCGCCTGCCATCGGGCTGAAACCGTGCAGCAGTGACGCAAGTCCATTGACTACCGTATCAAGCAGCTTTCCATGTTCCAGGATAACGGAAATGCTTCTCGCCATTCCGACGATCAGCGCGCCGTAAACGAGCCCCTGACAGCCTGTAATAAATGTTTTTGCGACATCATTTGCCGCCATTCCCGCAATCAGGCCGGACACGATTGAGATAAAAATGAACACGGCGGCCATCTCTGAATCAGACCAGCCAAGAGTAAGCGCACCGTATAAAAAGCCGGCAAGCGACAAAGCCGCGACAGCCAGAATCAATTTATGGCGGACGGTAAACGGGACATGCTTGTCCTCCGGCTCAGAAACCTGCGGGAGTGAACCTGCCGCCGGAAACCAATCGTTCCCCAGCAGACTGGCGTCCTTTGCTTTTCTGAGTTTTCTCGTATACCGATAAATATATAAAATAGATGATAACAGAAAACAAATGTAGACGGCAATCCGCAGGCCGATACCGGAAAACAGCGGCAGCTCCGCGATGCTTTGTGATAACCCGAGCGGTGAAGGCGATAAAATCGTCGCGTTAAACCCGGCATAACAGCCGATATAAATGACGGCCGCTCCGGCCACGGCGTCCCATTTCAGCGAACGGGCGACAATCAGGCCGATCGGAATAAAACCGATCACGGAATTAACGACGATGCCGGTTGTGCCGAGGATCGAAAATAGAGATCCGACAATCGCAATAAACAGCAGCTGTTTTGTGCGGAACGTACTGATGACATTACTGATCAATCCATTGATGGCGCCCGTTTTCTCCAAAATCGCAATGGTGCCGCCCGTAAACAGGATTAAAAAAATAATCGGCGCGGAACTTGTCATCCCTTCCTGAATCGCGGTAAAAAAAGCGATCGGGCTGACAGGAGACTGGTCTAAAGAATGATAGCTTCCCGGGACGGCGGACGTCACACTGCCCTTTGTCACCCTGTCAAATTCCCCCGCGGGAACGATGTACGACGCTATCGCGCATAGTAAAGCGGCAATGAACAGCAGCACATAAGCATCAGGCATCACAAACAATTTCTTCTTTTTCAATACAGGTTCGGCCTTGGGAACAGCCATACCATCACCATCCTGGTTTAAATTTATAAACTATTCAGAAAATACAGATATGTGTGCTATATTATATACAGACCGATTGCCTGTTTTCAATATCAAAAATAAAAAACAGACAGCTTTTGAAGGAGGACTTACGGCATGAACAGACTCACAGAGCATGAGAAGCAAGTCATTATGGATATTTTTGACCACCTGCACGCCAATCCCGAAGTAAGCTGGAAAGAATATCAAACAACTGAATATCTGACTGAAAAACTGAAAGAGGCCGGCTGCCGGACCCGCACGTTTGATGATTGTACCGGTGTTGTCGGCGAAATCGGAGAAGGCTCGCCCGTTGTGGCTGTCCGGGCGGATATTGACGCGCTGTGGCAGGAAGTGGACGGTGTCTTTCAGGCGAACCATTCATGCGGACATGATTCACATATGACGATGGCGCTCGGCACGATGATGCTTTTAAAGAGTCAGCCGAAACTTCCGAAGGGCACCATCCGCTTTATTTTTCAGCCGGCGGAAGAAAAAGGCGGCGGAGCGCTGAAAATGATTGAAAAAGGCGTACTGGATGATGTTGACTTCTTATACGGCGTGCACGTGCGCCCCGTACAGGAAACGGCAAACGGCCGATGCGCACCGTCCATTCTGCATGGCTCAAGCCAGCATATTGACGGCCTGATTATCGGAGAAGAAGCCCACGGCGCGAGACCGCATCTCGGCCTTAACAGTATCGAAATCGCCGCTCTTCTCGTCCAAAAACTCAGCTTCATTCATCTTGATCCCGGCATCCCGCATTCCGTGAAGATGACAAAGCTTCAGGCAGGCGGAGAGAGTTCCAATATCATTCCGGGAAAAGCATCGTTCAGCCTTGATCTCCGCGCACAGACCAATGCCGCCATGGAGAAATTAACCGCCGAAACCGAAAGAGCCTGCGAAGCGGCTGCTGCCGCATTCGGCGCAAAAATTGAACTACAAAAAGAACACAGCCTCCCGGCAGCCGAGCGAAACAAGGAGGCGGAAGCCATCATGGCATCTGCGATCAGCGGCATTCTCGGAGAAAAACATGTGGATGAACCTCTTGTGACAACCGGAGGAGAGGATTTTCACTTTTACGGGTTAAAGGTGCCGAACTTGAAAACGACGATGCTCGGCCTGGGATGCGGTCTGGAGCCGGGACTTCACCATCCGCATATGACATTTGACCGAAGCGCCATCTTTACTGGCGTTGAGATATTAACGGCCGCCGTCCTCAAATCGTTTGAAGCTTAAAAAAAAGCAGCCCGTTACAGGGCTGCTTTTCTTCATTACTTCTTCAAATCTTCAATTGAATTGACGTTTTTCATATACTGAGGAACGACCAGACCCATCTTGACGCCTGTCAGACTCGTTCCTACATCTTCATATTTGCCTTTATATTTAGACGCATATGCCTTATGGGTATTCGGAAGCCAAGCAGACAATGACGCATCCGCGCTGCCTGTCGCAATCGCAGTCCACATCGGTCCTGCCTCCACTTGCGTCAGCTTCACGTCATAGCCGAGGTCTTGAAATACTTTTCCGACCACGTTCGTACTTGCGATTTCACTGTCCCACGCCACATAAGCCAGGTTGATTTTATCCCCTTTGACTTTATGAGCGCCTTTTGTCCATTGAGCTACTTGATCTTTGTGTTTTTTCACATATTCAGCAGCGGCTTTGGCCGGCTTTTCGCCTTCCTCAACGGCAATCATGACTTCTCCCATATCGTCCTGCGTCCATTTGAACTGGCTGAGAACTTTGGCCGCGTTAGGCTGTTCCTTACTGAAGCCGGTTCTTGTAATCGTATGAATCTGCTCGGCAGTTCCGTACGTTTTTTTCGGATCATCAAGGAACTTCAGCTTGTATCTGGAGAACATCCAGTGCGGCGTCCAGCCCGTTACGATGATCGGCTTTTTCCGGTCATATGATTTCTTCAATGTCGCCGTCATGGCAGCACTTGACGCCGTGACGACATTCCAGTCTTTCAATCCGTAATCGTTCACGGCCTCATCCGTCAGGGCCATGATCCCCGATCCCGGATCAATACCGATAATGGTTTTGTTCACCTGGTCCGCAGCCGTTGCCTTACCATCAGTCTGCGAACCGCAGGCAGCCAAAGAAAGAGCCAGCGCAGCGGTAACGCCGACACCGATGATTTTCTTAAGCATCAGGCATTCCCCCTGCTCTTCTTCTTCACTTTAATGTTTTGCGTGATACGGTCGAGTGTAATCGCTACGATGACGATCGCGATACCCGCTTCCACTCCGACACCGGTTTTCAACTGTGTCACGGCGCTGTATACTTCAGAACCGAGGCCCGGCGCACCGACCATGGCCGCGATAACGACCATTGACAAAGCAAGCATGATGCTTTGGTTAATACCGGCAAGAATCGTTTTTGTGGCAAGCGGAAGCTGGACCTTGAACAGACGCTGAGACGTCGTTGAACCGAATGCTTCCGTCGCTTCGATCAAATCAGCCGGAACTTGTTTAATACCGAGAACCGTCATGCGGATCGTCGGAGGCATCGCGAAAATAACAGATGCTACGACGCCTGGCACAACCCCGATATTAAAGAAGAAAATTGCAGGCAGCAGATATACGAAAGCCGGCATGGTCTGCATTAAATCCAGAATCGGTGTGACAATGCGGCGGACCGTTTCTTTCTGAGACGCCCATATGCCGATCGGAACCCCGATAATAATGGAAATCAAAACAGATGTGACGACAAGCGCCAACGTTTGCAGCATCGGCGACCAATAGCCCAAATAATCAATAACAAGGAATCCGATTAACGTAAAGAGTGCAATTCCTCTCGTACTGATCCACCAAGCGAGAGCTGCAAAAATAACAGTCAATAAAATAGACGGGATGAAACCCAAACCGCTCACAATCGCGTTTACGAAAGCGGCCAAACCGTTTGAGATTCCGTCAAAGAAACCTCCGAACGTCATGGTAAGCCAGTCAACAAACCGGTCAACGATATCTGCTAACGGAATTCTAGGCAATCTGTCCATTTACTTCACCCCCTGAACAGAAGAATCCTGAGCTTGTTCAGCAGAATCTTCAACATTTATATAATCGTTATTTCCTGAAAGCGCGCCGATTAATGCGCCTTTCACGACAATGCCTTTCATGCGGTCCTTATCGTCCGTGACGGCGATCGGAATATTCGCATCAGACACGACATCGAAAATTTCCGTCAAGTACGTGCTTTCGTGCACAGTCGTAAATTCAGTATTTAAAATATCCTGAAGCGATAAGTCGGATTCCACCGCTTTTTTCGCATCCGCCGCGTGAATGACGCCGAGAAGCTGTTTCTGTTTATCAACGGCGTAAATAGAAGAAATACCGAGATTCTTCATGAGCTGCAGCGCTACACGAGGCCCTTTGTCAATCCGCACGGTTTCAGCGCGCTTCATGATGTGGCCCGCTGTCAGAACTTTGGATAAATCAACGTCCTCAACGAATTTCTCAACGTATTCATTGGACGGGCTCATCAGAATTTCTTCAGGCGTCCCGATCTGAACGATGTTACCGTCTTTCATCAGCACGATTCTGTCGCCGATGCGCAATGCTTCATCAAGATCATGCGTGATGAAGATGATCGTCTTGCCGACAGAGTCATGAAGGTCTAAAAGCTCATCCTGCATGTCTTTGCGGATCAGCGGATCAAGCGCACTGAAAGCTTCATCCATCAGAAGAATGTCAGGATCATTCGTCAATGCGCGGGCAAGTCCGACACGCTGCTGCATTCCTCCGCTGAGCTGATCTGGGAATTGGTGTTCAAAGCCTTCAAGACCGACAAGTTTAAGCGAATCAAGCGCTTTTTGCTCACGCTCTTTTTTGTCGACGCCTTGAAGCTCCAGGCCGTATTCCGTATTTTCAAGAATTGTTCTGTGCGGAAACAGTGCAAATTTTTGAAAGACCATGCTGATTTTTTTCCGGCGCACTTCCCGGAGCTGGTCTTTTGACATATTTGTTATCATGTCACCATCAATATAAATATTCCCGGCAGTCGGTTCAATAAGCCGGTTTAACAGCCGAACTAAAGTTGATTTACCGCTCCCCGATAGACCCATGATGACAAATATCTCCCCATCATATACATCAAAGTTTGCTTGATTGACACCAACGGTTGATCCGGTCGCTTTCAGGATCTCTTTTTTGTTTTTTCCGCTGGACAGCATCTGAATGGCTTTTTTTGTCTGTTTTCCGAAAACCTTAGATACATTTTCGACTTTTATCTTAATTGGTTTCTCATCCAAATTCATATTTTCCCTCCATAATAAGCAATCTTTAATACCGTAACACGTTTGTAATAAGTCAAACAAACATCATAATCCCTTTTATTTTGTATCATTACTTTAAAAACATCCCTGTGTCTTATTTTCCTCTGGTATGCTTCTAAATACTCTCTAATCCTCCTTATTGAGGATAAATTATAAAGGAAACCGGGCTTTTATCAGGCTTGAGAACGTTTCCATCGAATGTGCTGCAAACTGATTTCCTATCCTTTTTTTACAAATACAAGAATTTTTTTGCGACATTGTCCCAGAAAAAGAAGTTTTCGCCTCCTGAAAATAAGGAATTTTAAGGAAAAATATAGGTCTGCCAACAGACAGCTCACTAAAAAAAGCACCCCAAAAGGGTGCTCATTGCGCAAGCTCTGTCTGTTTCGTTTCTTTTCCGAGAATAATAATGGTGATGACGGCAATCAGGATGGCCGCACAAAAGACGGCGAAAATTGCTGTAAACGAAACGTTCCGGGCTGCAAGCGATCCGACGAGAAGCGGACCGAAAATGCCGCCGATTCTGCCGACCGCCGCCGTTGTTCCGGAACCGGTCGCACGGATCGCCGCAGGATACTGCTCCGGTGTATAGGCGTAAAGCACGCCCCATGCGCCGAGATTGAAGAAGGACAGCAGCATGCCGGCCGCGAGCAGCATGGCCAATGAATCCGCGGCACCGAAGAAATAAGCGCTGCCCGCCGTTCCGAGCAAATAGATGACTAAGATGGTCTTCCGCCCCGCTTTTTCGATCAGCCACGCCGCAGAGAAATATCCGGGAAGCTGAGCAAGTGTCATCAGAAGGACGTATTCGAAGCTCTCAATCATGCTGTAGCCTTTCATCAGCATCACGCTCGGCAGCCATAAAAACATGCCGTAATATGAAAAGACGACGCAGAACCAAACGACAGACAGCAGCACCGTCGGCCGGATATACGGTTTCGTCCAGACACTTCCCGCCTGCCCGCGTATGCTTTTTTTCTGCGGCAATGCCTGATGCGCCGGTGATTCCGGAAGGCTTTTCCGCAAGTACAGCGCATAAAATGCGGCCAGCGCCGTTAAGAGCAGCGCGGCCTGCCAGCCGAATGACGGTATGACAAAGTAGGAAATCACCGCCGCAAGAAGCCAGCCCGCGGCCCAAAAGCTCTCAAGCAGCACGATGATCCGTCCCCGCTTTTCGGGAGCGGACGCTTCTGACACGAGCGTCGAGGCGACAGGCAGTTCCCCGCCAAGCCCCATTCCGATCAGAAAACGCAATATGAGAAAAACCGTCAATCCCGTTGCGAAAGCGGATATGCCGCTTCCGACAGAAAAGAATAACAGCGTGATCATAAACACTTTTTTCCGGCCGATCCTGTCGGCCAGCATTCCGAATACAAAGGCGCCCGCTGCCATACCGATGGAATTGACGCTTCCGATCCATTTCATTTGATCGGGTGTTAAATTCCAATCAGTGTGAAGCGCGGCGATAATAAACGATAAAATTCCGACATCCATCGCATCAAACAGCCAGCCCATTCCGGCAATCGCCAGAAGTTTTCGCGGAGTGACGGCAGGTTGTTTGTTCATAAGCAGCACCTCAAATCGAAAATGATTACCGTATAAGTTTACACCTGTCTTTACACATTGTCATTATCTTTTTTCGCAAAAAAATCCCGCTTGCCGTAAGCAAGCGGGGTGTGTGTTAATTCTTTAAGACTGCGTTTTTAATATTATCCTGAAGCTGTTGAATCCGTTTCGCGCCGTCTTCTCTGATACGTCTGTTCTCTTCTTCGATCTGTTTCGTTTCCTGCATACCGCTGACAATCGTGTTCCAAGACGTTTCAATCGTCTCAATGTCAATGCTCGGACGGCCTGCCATACGGGCAATCTCCACGCTTTGGTTTGAAATATTTTCAGCGTTGCGCTTCAGCATTTCATTCGTGCGGCGGTCAAGCTCGCTCATTGAATCAGCCACAAGCTTTTGCCGTTTGACTGTGACAGCCTGAATGATGCCGTTTTTGAAAATCGGAATCGTAATGACGAAAGCGGAATTGATTTTCCCGATGAGCTTCGTATTTCCGCGCTGAAGGAGGCGGATCTGCGGCGCCGTTTGCAGCGCCACCATCCGCGCCATATCTAAATCATAGACACGTTCCTCAAGCGCCTGAAGCCCGTCACGAAGCGTATCGAGCTGCATTTGCGCAAGCTGGTTTCCGCCTGCCGCTTTTTCTTCATAAGAAGGAATGAGCGCCTGCATTTCCTCAAGCTTCATCTGCCCGGCAACGACATACTTTTCAAGCTCCATGTAGTAGTTAATGTTGTTTTCATACATCTCTTCTAGCGTATGGTTCGTCTTTGCCATTTCATCTTTGTATTTTGAAATTTCGACGTGGATTTTTTCAATTTCTCCGCCCAGGGTGCGGTACTTTTGAAAAATCTTTTCAATCATGCTGTTGCCGCGTTTGAACATTTTAGCGAGAAATCCTTTTGGTTCATCGAAATCATTTTTGTCGAAACGGTCCATGATTTTTCCGAGCTGCGTCAGCATTGTGCCTGAATCCGTGACACTTGTTGTTTTCATCATATTTAAGATGCGGTCGGAGAACTTCGAGATTTCAACTGCCGGTTCTTTTCCGTACTCCAGCAGCTCCATTTGGTTTTTCACATCAATCTGCTGCGAAATACGCTGCACCTCAGGGTCTTGGCGCAGCTGCACCCTGATGTCATCTGCTTTTTGTTCAGAAATCTCTTCATTTTTATCAAGAACAAGCGGATTTTGATTTTCTGTCATGTTTATTTACTCTCCCTGCTTTTGCGTAATGGTTCTAAACAGCTTTCTTACGAGTGACGGCTCCTTATATTCCTGCCGAAACACCATGTCCTCCAGCCAATGGACATCAAATTGGCTTTCTTCAATATAATGCTCAATGTCCTGATGGCCCGGCGGATTATACAAGATGATATCGACGCCGAATTTATTTAAAAACAACAGAGCGGCGGCGTCAGAACGTGTGAGTTCGCCATTTTGTTCCGTATGATATAAAACGAGTTTCGGAACGGTTTGGGCGTAATCAAACGTCTGAATCAATTGCAGCAGCGAAGCGGGCAGGTTCGTCGCCTGGCGGAACAAATAGATTGCGGCATCCCTTGCCTGCTCCCCGGGCAAAGCCTTCAGCCCTGGGTTTCTGCACATGTCAGAAATCACATTGGCGATGGCGCTCTGCACGCCTGAAGGCAGATGCTTGTACTGCCAGATGTTGCTTCTTTTCAGCCTTTCCGCGTCAATCGCTCCTTCTTCGTTCAAAACCTGACTGTAGTGATACTGGTAGTTGGCTTTCAGCTCTTCCGTAAACGGAAAACTGCGGATCATGTGTGTCTCCTGATAGTCTGCGGCGGTATGGAGTCTGTTCCAATATTCTTTCGTATCTTTGGAAACCCCCATCACTTTCGCAAAAAGGTTCGGAACGGCCACCCGCTCCCTGTCCGCTTTAAATTGCGGCCGGATAAACGCCCGCTCCTTCGCAATGAGAAATAACTCATCATACGTCGTTTTTAATGTCACGGACTGCGGGGTATGATCCCTGAACTGCCAAGGCTTATACATCATAGATTCCTCATGGTTCAGCACATGCTCAATTTCTTTCGTTGACCGGTAGGCCGTCGTGGACGTTCTGTCCGGCTTTTCTTTCGGGAATGGCTCAAGGCCGCCTGTTGCGGGGAGCTTTATCACAAAGCTGAGTTCCTCATCCGGATCAATCAAGCTGAACGGATCTTCCGCAGCCGGATGAAACAATAGGACGTCACAGCCGATCAGCATGAGATAATAGAGAAAATAGAGCTGGCTTTTGGTAGCGTCTCCATACCACACCACCTTCGGCATCTCACGCTCTATATCGGCTTGTTCGAGCCATGGATTCAGGTGGTTCAGCGAAAACTTTGACACATCCAAGAGCACACGCCGGAAATCGGGATGATTCAGCCCGTTTTCATGCCGGTCCGCAAAGGTTTCCAAAAGCGTCATAAACGCGGTTCTCAGCCGGCGGTGCATAAGCGGATCAGCGTGTTTGGCAAGCAGCCTGCCTCCATCGAGAAACGCGACAAACCTGGAAACCGAAAGCCCTTTCTCTTTTTGATTGACCGAATGGATGTGCTGGAGCGCCTGAAACGTTTCAGGAGCGATAGTCTTATCCAGCGTCTCGCTTAACACATGGATGTTTTCATGAGAAGACAGCTCGAAAAGCTTATTGTAATACTCCGTCTCATCATAAGGAGTGCCCAAAATCCGGACGGCAAGCCGGGTAAACGCCAGCCCGTTTTCCCGCTCGTAACCGGGACGTTCCGGCAGCGGCCGCATCAGAAACGTTTCCCAGTCACCGTTTTCCGGCTCGGCCTTTCGGATCACCAATTCTTCCTGCTTCATCATTTTCCTCCTTTCTCTTCATGATTATCGGTACAAAAAAGGAAGGAAATGAAACTCTCCCTCCTTTTTTGTTTTATTCTTCTTTAGATGCAGCCGTTTGCTCCTGAACCTGCTTTTGTTTGTTGAAATAGTGGATAATAAACGTTACCACAAACGCAGCGATGATGATTCCGAAGAACACCACGTGCGGCATTTCATAATCAAAGGCGCTCGCCGCCATTTTCACGGCGATGATCCCGATCAGCACGAAAGCCGTGTTTTCAAGCTCAGGGATTTTATCAATTAAAACAAGGAATACTTTTGCGACTGTACGCATCATGAGAATGCCGAGCATACCGCCGATCAAGAGCACCCACACTTTTTCCGATACCGCAAACGCGGCCAGAATGCTGTCAACAGAGAAGGCCAGATCCATTAACTCAACTGAAACGACAGTGGCCCAGAAAATTCCGAACGTACGGACCATCCATGAATTTTTCTTCATGCCTTCCGTATCGTCATCACCTTCTCCGATCCAGAAATGCTTAATGACGAGCCAAGCCAGGTACAGCGCGCCAAGCACTTTGATCCACCAGAACTTAATGAGCAGCATTCCGATCCCGATAAAGATAAAACGGAAAATATATGCCCCGAACAATCCGTATGTTAATGCTTTCTTCCGCTGTTTTTCAGGCAGATGCCTTACCATCACCGCAAGCACTAACGCATTGTCGGCCGACAGCAGCCCTTCCAGCAGAACCAAGGAACCGATCAGCCCCCATGATACAGGGTCAGTCAGCACCTCACCCCACATTTTCCAATCAAAAAAGGAAGCGTAGGTCGACATAATATGATGTAGAAAATCCAAGTTTTTTCCTCCTATTTAGTAAAACGGTAATTTCCTGCTTACACCTGCAAGCCGTAATTCCGGCAAAGTGATGCCAGACCGCCGGAAAACCCGCTGCCGATGGCGTTAAACTTCCACTCAGCCCCATGGCGGTAAAGCTCACAAACGACAACCGCCGTTTCAATCGAGAAGTCTTCCCCTAAATCGAAACGAAGCAGTTCATTCTGGCTGTTTTCATCGACGACGCGCACGAACGCGTTAGACACTTGTCCGAAATTTTGGCCGCGCGCTTCCGCATCATGAATCGTGACGGTGATGCCGATCTTTTCAATATTTGCGGGTATTTTTGAGAAGTCGACGATAATTTGTTCATCGTCTCCCTCGCCCTCGCCCGTCCGGTTGTCTCCCGTATGGATGACGCCCCCGCTCGGGTGTTCCAGGTTATTGTAGAAAACAAAATCAAGATCATTTACACAGTTGTCATGGGCATCGACAAGAAAAGCCGACGCGTCAAGGTCAAAGTCATGCCCTCCGGAGTACTTGTTCGTATCCCAGCCTAAACCGATCACCGCTTTTGTAAGACCGGGGTTCGTTTTTGTCAGATCAACACGCTGTCCTTTCGCCAATTGAATAGCCATGTGCTGTCTCTCCCTTCTGTGTTTGATATGGTTCAGCCGATTTGCAGGCCGTAATCTGTCGCAATACGGGCCAGTCCGCCTTGGTAGCCTGAGCCGATCGCGGAAAATTTCCATTCGCCGTTATGTCTGTAAAGCTCCCCTGCGATAATGGCTGTTTCAATTGAGAAATCTTCAGCCAGATCGTAGCGGATCAGCTCTTCATTTGTCTCTTCATTGACAATGCGCACGAACGCGTTGGAAACTTGTCCGAAGTTTTGGCCGCGGGCTTCCGCTTCATGAATCGTGATGACGAATGAAATTTTGTCAATAGCGGCAGGCACCGCGCTCAGGTTGACCCTTACGCTTTCGTCATCGCCTTCGCCCTGGCCTGTCAGGTTGTCGCCTGAATGTGCGACAGAGCCGTTTCCGCCTTCAAGCTGATTATAGAAAATGAAATCATCGGGCGACGCGCATCTTCCTGCTTCATTTAATAGAAAGACGCTGGAATCTAAATCAAAATCATGTCCGCCGTCGTATTTGTTTGTATCCCAGCCAAGGCCGACAACGACTTTAGAAAGACCCGGATTTGTTTTAGTCAAATCTACTTTTTGTCCTTTTGCCAATGAAATTGCCATGAGTGCACTCTCCTTTTTATCGTTTAGGCGTATCGGTTAACGATATCGCCGATTTTTGTATCGTTTGTGCCTTCTCCTACTGCGGCGAATTTCCACTCGCCGTCCTGGCGGTAGATTTCCGCCGCGATCAGGCTCGTTCTGCCTGAATAGTTATCTCTTAAATTGTAAGTCACCAGTTCTTCGCGATTAGCCTGATCAACAACGCGGATGATCGCGTTTTGAATCATGCCGAAGTCCTGTTTTCGTCTGACGCAGTCGTAAATATTGACGACAAACACAAGTTTATTAATCTGAGCGGGCACTTTCGCTAAATCGATGAGAATTTGTTCATCATCGCCGTCGCCTTCACCCGTCAGGTTGTCACCCGTATGTACGACACCGCCGCACCGGCTTTTCAGATTGCCGAAATAGATGACGTTTTTGCTGTCTGTCATTTTATCATTTTCAAGCATCAGTACGGAAGCGTCACAGTCGATATTGGCACCGCCTCCGCCGAACAGCTTTCCGAAAAAGCCCCCGGATGATACAGGGTCCCAGCCGAGTCCGACCAGCAGTTTTGACAGGCCGGCTTTTCCTTTTGTTAAATCAATCCGCTGTCCTTTTTGTAAAGAGATCGCCATATGATTCACTCCTATTCTGTAAGGGTGCCGCTAAGCACGCCGCAAGTGCGCATTTTTACTAAATTCCGGGACAAGAATCCCGGTGTTTATTAAGATATACGTCTTTTATTATATCAAAGTTTCATAAAACATAAGAATTTTTGGCGAAAAACGGCGAAAAATTACTTCCTATATTCTCCTTCGTTCCGGAGAGAATAGAGAAAACAAAGAAATTGACGGGGACTGAACATTTTTCCTATCCTTGTAACAATACATGTCAGGAAAGGGGCAGACGAGTGATTGATTTAAGCATACTTGATCAGGCGCCCGTATCCAAAGGAAACGGGCCGCACGAGACGCTCCGCCGTTCAGCGGAGCTCGCCCGCCTCAGTGAAGGGTGGGGCTATAAGCGGTACTGGTTTGCCGAGCATCACGGCACAAGAGGGCTCGCAAGCGTTTCGCCGGAAATTATGATCGCTCATACCGCCGCAGCCACAACGTCCATCCGTGTCGGATCAGGCGGCGTGCTGCTGCCGCAGTACAGCCCCTATAAAGTCGCGGAAACTTTCCGTCAGCTTGAGGCGCTGCATCCGAACCGGATTGACCTCGGGGTCGGACGCTCACCGGGCGGCACAACGAAAATCCGGCTCGCCCTCACAGACGGGGTAAAGAAAAGCATGACCGAATTTAACAGGCAGCTTGAGGATTTATCATCCTTTCTGACAGATTCGATTCCCTCGAACCATGCTTATGCAGGAATAAAAACAGCGCCTTTGATTGAAACAGCCCCGCAGCTTTGGGTGCTCGGCCTCGGGGAAAACAGCGCCAGACGCGCCGCTCTTCAAGGTGCGGGCTATGTCTTCGGCCATTTCATTAATCCGGAACGCGGGGAAAAAGCTTTTCAGATCTATCGGGACCATTTCCGGGCCTCCGCCCATTTTTCCGCTCCCGCCTCGCTCTGTGCCATTTTCGTCATATGCGCGGCTACGGATGAGAAAGCGGAAGAACTCGCGTTAAGCCAGGATTTATGGCTTCTTCGTGTCGGAAAAGGCGCCGACAGCCGCGTGCCGAGTGTGGAAGAAGCGAAGGCTTATCCGTATTCGCCGGAGGATCGTAAACAGATAGAAGAAAACAGGAAGCGGATGGTGATCGGCTCTCCTGCCGCAGTGAAACGCCGTCTGCTTGAACTTTCCGAGCGGTATCAGACAAAAGAGATGATGGTGCTGTGCAACGTCTTTGATTTCGAAGCAAAAAAAGAGTCATATGAGCGTCTTGCTGATATATTTCTGTAAAAAAAAGCCGTCAAACGGAGCAGCAGATGAGACTGCTGCACCGCTTAACGGCGATTTTTTCGTTCTTTTCCTTTTTTAAACGCATTCCAAATCCCCTGCAGCGTAAACCCGAGCAGAAGCAGAATGATTAACAGTAAAGTGATTGACGGCCCCGGAGGCGTTCCGAGCTGGTACGAAGACGTCAGCCCCATGAACACACTGAAAAGAGAAATAATAATGGCCGCCGCAAACACCCATTTAAACCCTTTGGCAATACGGATTGCAAAAGCCGCGGGCAGTACGAGGAGCGCGGAAACGAGCAGCACGCCGATAATCGGAATAATGACCGAAATCGCCAGCCCCGTCACGATGCTGAATGACATTGACAGGAGGTTTGTGTTAATGCCTGATGTCTTCGCCGTCGCCTCGTCAAAGGTAAGCAGATAGAGCGGTCTGTTTAATATAATGAAATAAAGCAGAATCAGCAGGGTAATGCCTCCGATAATATAGACCTGCTGCTGGCTGACCGTGACAAGCGATCCAAATAAATATTGATCGATGCTCATCGATGCGCCGCCTTTTGACAGGCTGATCAGAAACATCGCAAACGACAGCCCGGCCGCCATTAAGATTGCGATAGATACCTCTGAATATGTACGGTACGCCCGCCGCATGTATTCAATGCCGATCGCTCCGATCGTGACGACAACAATGCTCGCCGCTGTAATATTGGTACTGAGAAAAAAACCGATGGCCACGCCCGACAATGAAATATGAGACAGCGTATCCGCCATCAGCGCCTGTCTTCTCAGCACGAGATATACGCCTAATATCGGCGCCATAATTCCGATCATGCTTCCCGCTAGAAAAGCTCGTCGCATGAATTCCAAGTCAAACATTTCCATCCGCCTTTTTCCCCCCTCTCAAGCCGTATAACTTTATCCAGATACTGCTGTACTTCGTTTTGTTCGTGTGTCACCATGACGACGGTGCGGTTGTGATTTTTCACTTGATGGTGCATAAATTCGTAGAAACCCTGTCTGCTTTCATAATCAACCGCTGTTGTCGGCTCATCAAGCATCAGCAGGTCCGGATTGCTCGCAAGCATTCTCGCAATGCAGATTTTCTGCTTCTGTCCGCCGGATAAATCGCCGATTTTCCGGTGGCGGAAATCCCACATTTCCACCATCTTCAGCGCGTTTTCCACCTCGTGGTGATCCGTTTCGTTCAATCGTTTAAACCATTTTCCTTTCGTATAACGGCCTGATTGCACAAGCTCCAGAACAGTGCTTGGGAATCCTGCGTTAAATGAAGAAATCTGCTGCGGAACATAGCCGATTGTCAGGCGTTTTCCGGCTGCATTTTTTTTACTGATCTCGGCCGTTCCTTCCCAAGGTCTGAGCATGCCAAGCATGACTTTCATGAGCGTCGATTTTGACGCGCCGTTCGGTCCTGTAATGCCGACGAATTCGCCGCTTTTGATTTCCAGCGACACGCCGTCAAGCACCGGTGTATGCGAATAACCAAAAACGATATCTTTTAATGTAACGAGATTCATGCTGACCTTCCTTTCCCGCATAGAAATAGTGTGCACCCCGCGGCGCACACTATGTTATTTAACCAATAGCGAATCTTTCAGTGCATCAAGGTTTTTCTCCATAATGTCGATATAACCGATGCCTTTATCCCGTTCTTTTTGGCTTAAACCTTCCAGTGTATTGAGCACTTCCGTTTTCGCGCCGATTTCACCGGCAAGTGTATCTGCAACTTTAGGCGATGCAACTTCTTCAAAGTAGATGATCTTCACATCATGCTTTTTGGCAAACGTTTTGAGATCCGCCAGTTTGGCCGCACTCGGCTCTTCTTCAGGAGAAAGGCCTGCAATCGCGACTTGTTTTAAGCCGTATTCTTTGGCGAGATAGCTGAATGCCGCGTGCTGTGTGATCAATTCTTTTTTCGCCGCTTTATTTAATGTTGTACGGTATAGTTTATCAAGATCCTGCAGTTTTGCAATATATTCTTTACTATTTTTCTCATAGTATGCTTTATTCTTCGGGTCCTGTTTTACGATCTGCGCCGTAATGGTTTTGACCTCTTTTTGCGCAAGAACCGGGCTGAGCCACACGTGAGGGTCCATGCTGTGGCTGTGGTCATGACCGCCGTGTCCATGTTCCTCTTCCTCTTCATCCGAACCTTCGAGTAAGTCAATTCCTTTTGACGCCTTTACAAACTTCGCATGATCAGAGCTCATGCTTTTTTCCGCTGAAGGAACCCATGTCTCCATATATTCGCTGTTGTATACGAAAAGATCGGCGTTTTGAATGCCGGCGATATCTTTCGGCGTCGGCTCCCAATCATGGGGTTCGACCGAAGACGGGATGAGAATGTCTACATCGCCTTTGTCTTTGACAATTTGTTTCGTGAATTCGTACATAGGATAAAAGGTCGTCACGACGTGCAGTTTGCCGCTTTTCGAAGAACCTGACGAACCTTTTGAAGATGAATTGCCGCAGCCCGCCGCGATTAAAAAGCATGCCGCAATGACAATGATTCCGCTCCATTTTTTAAACAAGCCGTTTCCCCCTGTTCTGTAAATCAGAATGATGACGATTTCCAAAGCGTACTTTCTCTTTCATTTGTTACCTATACCATAATAAAACGAAGTAATTACGTTTTGCAAGATATTTTTTTCTAAATTGATATCCGATTTACCTAAAAAGCCCCCGCCATGTATGGACGGGGGCGTCGTATCACATATCAGGCAAGCAGATAAACTCTTGTTTCATAAGGGCGGAATGTGATGCGGGATTCCGTGCCGCCGTCATTTTCATAGTTGCTGAGAAGCAGCTCGGCCCTTTCAGGTTCGGAGCCGTCCGGCCAATAAAAGGCGGCTTCTTCTTTCGATACGTTGCTGATGGACATGAGTTTTTGTCCGTTTGCCTGTCTTTCATACACAAACAGCTGCGGGTCATCAGGAAGCAGCAGGGTGTAGCTGCCTTTTATGATATCAGCATACTGTTTTCTCAGGCGGATCAGTTTTTTGTAAAAGTTCAATATAGAATCGGGATCATCCTGAGCCTCGGCCGCATTGACGGTTTTGTAATCGGGATTGACCTTCAGCCACGGTTCGCCCTCCGTAAATCCGGCATTCTTGCTGCCGTCCCACTGCATCGGTGTACGGGCATGGTCCCGGCTTTTCGCCATAATGGACGCCATGACTTCTTCTCTGTTGCGGCCCATTTCAAATACCCTTTTATGATACATATTGACGGTCTGAATATCTTGATAATCCTCTATTCTGTCAAACGGAGCGTTTGTCATGCCGATTTCTTCTCCCTGGTAAATGTACGGCGTGCCTTTCATGAAATAAAGCAGGGCGGCAAGCATTTTGGCGGATGCTTTGCGGTATGTGCTTTCGTCTCCGAAACGGGATACGATCCGGGGCTGGTCATGATTGCACCAATACAGCGTATTCCAGCCTTGATGTTCCAGTTTTTCCTGCCAGTCTGTGAGCACTTTCTTTAAATCGGACAGCTCAAGCGGTTTTACATCCCAATGCTCTTGGCCCGGCTTTTGATCAAGCTCCATATGCTGAAAATGAAAAATCATATTCAGTTCATGCTCATCGGTTCCCGTGTAGACGAGCCCTTCCTCAGGCGTCACTGATCCGGCCTCGCCGACTGACATCACGTCATATTTGGAAAATACCTCTTTCGTCATTTCTTTTAAGTAATCATGTATCCGTGCCCCGTTTGGCCGGAAAGGCTTCGGATCGGCCCGGCGGGCGATGTAATCTTCATATGGCGGCAAATATTCTTTTTTTGACAGAAGATGAAGCTGGTCTATTCGCAATCCGTCCACGCCTTTATCGAGCCAAAATCTCATCATCTCGTATACTGATTGCCGAACCTCGGGATTTTCCCAATTCAGATCGGCTTGTTTGACGGCGTTCATATGCAGATAATATTCGCCCGTATGTTCTTCGTACTGCCAGACGGATTGTCCGTAATCCGACACCCAATCGGTCGGCGGGCCGTCCGCGGTGCCCGGCCGCCAAATATAATAATCGCGGTATTTGCTGTCCGGATTCATTTCCGCCTCTTTGAACCAAGGATGCTCCGTGGAGGTATGATTTAAGACGAAATCCATCACAAGCTTTAATCCGCGGCTGCGGCATTCTGTAAGCAGATCGTGAAAATCCTCCATCGTTCCGTAGGATTCCATAACCGCTTGATGATCCGTCACATCGTAGCCGTTATCAACGTTTGGCGACGGGTAAATCGGGCAGATCCATATCACATCAGCGCCAAGTTCTTTTATATAATCGAGACGCGCGATAATCCCCCGCAGGTCGCCTATGCCGTCGCCGTTCGTATCTTGAAAGCTTCGCGGATAGATTTGATAGACAACGGCGTCTTTCCACCAGTCACTTGCCATAAAGTTTAATCTCCTTTATTTTTAATAGATGATTTCCTTGTTTTTATTAAATGTAAACAAGGTCTTCCCTATATTCCCCAAACGCAATATGACCACTTGAGCCACAGACCGAAAAATAAAAAAATCCAATTATTACAAGATATATTTACAAAATTGCAATAATTGGTTATTATTTGATTATTCTGAGTTATGAGAAGGCACTGCCTCAATTGAAGCAAAAAGCGCCAAAGACTTACTGGAAGAAATAGGGGACAATTACGAAGTTACGATTGAGTAGAGAAATCGAGAAGAACTTAGCTGTCCTAAGTTCTTCTCTTTATTGTATTTAACATTATCGGAAAGGATTAAATCATGATTAAAAACAGAGCGCTTCTTTTTGTTGTCAGCAGTAATTTTATACACAAATTAACTGAAAATATATATGACCTCGTTCTCCCCTTATTAATACTTTATTTCACAAACTCTCCAATTTTAATGGGGGTTTGCTACGCTTTAGGTTTTTTGGCGGATTTTCTTGCAGCATATTTTGGCGGTGCCGTTATAGATTCATATAATAGAAAAAAGGTACTTATCTTCATTTCAATATCCCAGGCATTCCTCATTTCTTTCATTCCGATCTTCCATGAATTTCAGATCCTAACGGCACCCCTTGTCTTATTTATTGCTTTTTTTATTGATCTGCTGATCGCGATGTATGGTTTAACTGACATATCTATCATTCCTGAAATCGTGAAAAAGAGTGATCTGCCCTCAGCTAATTCTTTTTCTCAGATCGCTTTATCAATAGCTACTTCAATCGGCCCTTCAATAGCCGGTTTATCATTAACCATATTTGGTTTATTTAACAGCCTATGGTTTACGTTTTCAGGTTTTTTGATCCTTATCTTCTCGCTTAGATTAATAAACTACTCAGATAAAGAGATAACAGCTGCTGCAACTCCTAAGGAAATTCTCAGGAAAAGTTTTGAGGGTCTTAAATATACCCTCTCGATTAAAGTCTACAAGCTGCTGACGTTATGGAACCTATTTATAAATTTAGGGTTAACAGGTGCGGTTCTCATGATTATGTTCAAACTCAAAGAAGAGCTTCATATCACGGAAACACAAATCGGTTTCATTTATACGCTAAGTGCTGCAGGCGGAATCATTAGCGGTCTTATTCTTCCCTACGTGCACCGTTTTTTCAAGTCAGCACATGCATTGTTTATTTCATCTTTCATGACTGCATTGTCTTTACTGATTCTTGCACACAGCGATCATTGGCTGACAATCGGAATTCTTAATTCCATTTTAATGGGGAGCATAGGTTTGAATTCCAGACTTGTAAGTTTGCTTTTTCAGACTCATGTCCCTGCTGATTATTTAGGACGAGTTTTTAGCGGTTCAAGGCTTATCTCAACATTACTGGCTCCCCTTAGCGTTTTAGCCGCAGGCTATTTTTCTCATAAACTTGGTACTTTGCATGTGTTCCAGGCAGGCTCATTTATTATAATATTGACAAATATTGTTTTTCTGTTCACTTCACTTCGACACGAAGACTGGCGTCTCCTAAAGGAAGAAAGTGACGTTAAAAATGAGAAATTAGTATAATTTTCACTCCAGCTGAGACGGATAAAGCGTCATGCCTCCGTCGACGAAAAGTGTCGTTCCGGTCACGTAACTCGCTTCTTCCGACACCATCCATGCGGCGGCCGCGGCGACTTCTTCCGGTTTGCCGAAGGCGTTCATCGGAATTTTTTTCAGCTGGGCCTGTTTATGTGTTTCATCTTCCAGATCCTTATTGGACTCCGTGGCGATCGTGCCGGGAGCGATGGCATTCACCCGGATGCCTTTGTCTGCGTAATTGAGCGCCATCGTTTCCGTCATCATTTTGATTCCGCCCTTGGATGCCGAGTACTGCACGTTTTCAGGGCGGGGTATTTGCTGATGAACGCTCGATATGTTTAAGACCGTTCCTTTTTTGCCGCGCTCGAGCATATGTTTCAGTGCCGCTTTCGCCCCCAAAAAGGTGCCGGTCACGTTGACGTCGATGACCCTTTGCCAATCCTCCAGGCTCATTTCATGGGGCATCGCTTCGGCTCCGTTAAAGCCCGAATTGTTGACCATCACGTCCACGCCCCCGAAATGCTCCTGCGCGGCATGAAACAGCGCCTGAATCCCTTCTTCTGAGGATACATCGGCTTTTACGGTGACGGCTCGGCCTCCCGCTTTCTCAATGATGTCCGCCGCTTCTTCCGCTCCGGAGGAATCACCGAGGTAGTTCACAACCACATTCATCCGCTCCTTGCCGAAGCGTTCGGCAATGGCCTTTCCGATTCCTTTCGAAGAACCTGTTACGATTGCTGTTTTTCCCTGTAAATCCTGATACATTGTCTCATTTCCTCCCTGATGTTAATACAGAGCATGTACCCGGTTTTGATCGGCTGAAAACAAAAGGGATCATAAAAAGAACGATGAAACCGAAGCTCCCCCGTTCTTTTTTCATTATGCGTAGTTGTTCATTTGCAGCCTTTTTTGCACGCCGACAAGCCTGCTGAAAAAATAAGATGCCGCTTTGTAGTTCTCCCGTTTATGAAAGAAATGAGCCGCGTCCTGAAGCAGTTCCTCTGTGTCAGCCAACAGCTCTTTTGATTCCAGAATGTCAAAATACTCTTTGAGCGAATCCTGTCCGCCTTCCCCCTTATAAAGCTCTTTAATCAGACGGAATTTCGTCAGATAGATCTCATCTTCCCATTCCGCCGCGCTTCTCATGCCCCGCGCGCAGCTGGCGGCGGCTTCACTGTATTTTTCCGTTTTAAAGTAGATATGCGTGAGTGAAAAAACAGCCTGGATGACCTGCCGGAAGCTGTGTGCTTCAAATCCGGCGGCCGCCCGTTCAAAATCCTCCGCCGCCTTGCAAAAGTCACCCAGACTGTACATACAGTGCCCGATATTATAATAGGCCGCAGCAATCATATATTGATCATCAAGCCGCTCCGCGTGCTCCAAGGCGCATTCGAGGTATTCCAGCGCTTTTTTATGCTGCTGGGCGTCCATCAGATTTCCGGCAATGATAAATTTGCACTGCACCCTTCTCATTCCGTACAATTCATATTTCTTGTAAATATCAAGCGCCTGTCCTGCGTAATTCATCGAAAAGAAAGTCTGCTTGATATGATAGTACACCTCAGAAATTTTATACAAAAACTCGGCTTTCTCTATGTCATCTTCCACATATTCAAGCTTTTCCTCAGCCCGCTTATAATGAGAAATCGCTGAGATGAAGTTTTTCTGCTTAAATTCATACATTCCCCTGAAATAGTAAAAATAATATTCCAGTAAGCCGGTCAGCTTTTGCTGGTTCATCTCAATCTCAGTGAGCATTTCAGAGAACGGAGGCTGGCAGTCGCCGTCTTTCATGGGTTTTAATTTATCCAGCATGATGCGGTGCCGAAATTCCATCAATGAAAAATACAACAATAAATCCTGGTTCTCTTCCATATCTTCGAGTTCATATTGAATCTCCCGCTTCAGCGCTTCAGCTTTATCGGCTTCAAACGCGCGGATCAGCTTATACCATTCATTCATCTTTACGGCCACTTCTTCAGATGGAATCTTGGATTTCATAGATTTGCCTCCTTCCTCCGACTACTAATTATGTTATATTTTATCATAGCAAATTTATGGCAGTGAGCAAACAAAGATTTTAACCAATTAAAGAAAGAGAGAATTCACCATGAAACTATCAGTCAGAATTGCGCTGCTTTTGATCCTCTTCTTTTCCGCAGACCTATGTTTTTCCTATGTGCAGAAAGAATTGAGGCCGCAGACGGCATTACAAGACAGAGCCATTCCAAACGCTCTTCATCCGCTCGTGAAACAGAATGCGGAGCTATTGCAGACGGCCGCTCTGAAAAAAGGCATCACCGTCGTTATCACAGAGGGTTTCAGATCAATTGAGGAACAAAACGAATTGTACCGTCAAGGACGTTCAAAAAAAGGAAATATCGTCACCTACGCAAAAGGCGGGGAATCTTACCACAATTACGGCCTTGCGATCGACTTCGCCCTGCAAAAAAAGGATGGAAGCCTGATTTGGGATATGACGTACGACGGAAACCGAAACGGCACGCCCGATTGGCTTGAGGTCGTATCGATTGCCAAAAAGCTCGGTTTTGATTGGGGAGGCGATTGGAGAGGCTTTAAAGATTATCCTCATTTACAAATGATCCCTGGCTAATAAAACCTTTTCTTTTTTCGCTTTTGCGCATCAATGTACGGAGGATAGACAGGCCTGTACACAAGCTTATATCCTTCATTGCCGGACGGCGTAAAATCGCGCTGCCACTCCAGCCGCAGATGGAAATCGGATAAAAAAGCGGCCTTTGCTTCTTCGGGAGTAACGGCCGGCACCGGATTGATCTTCTCCAGCTGCTCCGGGTCAATGTCAGGCGCCATGTAAGCTTCCACAAGCCCCGTTACGGGACTGACAAGTATTCTCGCAGCGCCGAACCGCAGCGGAATATCCTGATGCCATATGGAAAAATGGAAGCGGAACCTGCCCCTTCCGTCCGTTTTCACCGGGTTCATTTTAAAAAACTCGTCCGCTCTCGGATAAAGCTTGTATAAAAATTGAAGCGCGACGGCCTCACACTCTTCCGCAGAATAAAAGGCCGGGCCCTGATGCTCAATAAAAGATTTAAAGGCTGTCATTTTCCCTGTCTTTTTGTCCGTTTTCATCTTCATTGTATTTTTGTTGCTGCTTTCAAAATAGCTTTCGATACTCAAATCTTTCCGTTCCGGAACCGATCCTTTCCGCCATGTTGTTCCGATCTCATCCCCGAGATCGCGCCGGCGCGTCTGAACCATATCCGCGGTAAACCCCATTAATTCATCCAGGCTGATTTCCCGTTTATGTTCAAACGCGGGAAGCGGTTTTGCCGGCTCATTCCTGTCTTCGCAAAGCTGCTGATCCGGCACGATATCATCTTCACCGGCCGGATAGCTGTAAGCCGGCAGAATCGGTTCATAGACGAGACGCGGTATTTTCTCAAAATTGACCACATCATAGACGAGACTGAATGTCAGCACACTCATATAATGCGAGACGACTTTTTCCCGATCGACGAATGTTTCCGGGACGGGCGCTTCACCCTTATCCCCGTAATAGATAAACTGCACGACGAAGCCGCTCCTGGTTACATCAACGAAAAAACCTGAATCGGGAAGCGGCCGGCCGAGCACTTTTTTTGTATAGATAAATCGGATGCACCCATTGCGTTCTTCCTTCGCCTGAAAGATGAAATTCATAAAAGTAAGCGGGCGGTGTCTCGCCGCAAACCGAAGAGCCGTCAGCTTTAATTCGGCGTCTGACAGCTGCATGTCTGAACCCGGACAGTCGTTGCGTGAATAAGTAAGCAAAGATCCGTCGTCGCCCAGCTCAATCGTGACCGTTTTATCCGGCTGGTTACGATCTTTCCATATATAATAGGCTTTCGTTTTTTGTTTTTCATCATAATCTTCTATTTCAAGCTCATAGTGCGGCGGTATGTTCCCGATTTCCAGCGCTTTTTTTCTCAGATGTTCTTTCAGCAATGGGGTCATCCTTTCAGAAGAGTGTATAAAAAAGAACTGTTTTTTATTATATAAAAACGTCCTTATCCTTTTAAAGGGAAGAAAGTGCCTTTTATGTGTCTATTTTTAGCAAAGAGGGAAAAGAGCCGTATTCAGAGCGGCTCTTTTTCATACAAATGTCACATTCCCCGTGAAAGACCCGGGACGAACGCCCATGACCTTCAGCCTATTAAACTCGTGATCGCTTCTCCCGTATGAGCCTCAATAAACCGTGGGAAAACCGGCTTGTATACGAGCCTGTACACTTTTCCGCAGCTGTCGTCATCGTAACAATGGTCCCAAGCGAGCTCTGCTTTGATGGCCCGGCGGATCGCATCCTTCGCCTCTTCCATTGTCAATGAAGGAACGGGATCGATTTCCTGGAGCTCTTTCGGATCAATTTCCGGCGGCATATAAAAAGTGACAAGACCCGTCTTTTTGCTGACACAGATTCTCCCCTCTCCGAATCGCAAATCAACGCCGCCCGAACAAGCCTTATATGTAAGTCCCACGTTTTCTCCTTCATCATCCGGCTCATCATATTGAACCCGGAAATACTGATCCGCTTCCGGAAACATGGCGAATAAAAAGCGGATGGCCGTGTGATGGCATTCTTCCTCGGAAAACACCGGTTCGCCTTCAACTTTTATAAATGACATCACCCCGGTGAGCCGGTCCGATTCTTTATCATACCTTGTTTTCAATACGTGTTCATTCCGTTCTTTAAACAGACTTTCAAAGCTTTTATCTTCCCGTACGGATTTTGTTTTTTCAGGACGCCAGGCAATGCCGATACAGCCCTCTCCAAGATCGCTTTCCCTCTCTTTATAAAAACCGTCGTGCAGCCCGATCATGTCATTGATGCTCATTTTTTCCGCTTCAGGTGCAGGGCGTGAAATCGGGACATACGGCCGCGTGTCGTCTTCCAGCTCTTCATATTCGTCTATTTCTGCATTCTCTTCCTTCAGGTCGGCCGATATCGGCCGCGTCGGAGACACGATTTCATAGACGAGATGGGGCTTGTCATCCCCCTGCACATAGACGGACTGATGCAGTACGGTGAACAACAGCTCTGCTTCAATATGTTTGACAAAGTGAGCCAATGCTTCCCGCTTGTCCGCAATTGTTCCGGGTCTTACAAGATTATCGGCCTTCCCATGGTAAGAAAAGCCGGTTACTTCCCCTGTCAAAGACAGATCGACGTAAAACCCGGTCAGCGGGAGCGGCAGACCGTCAGCCATCTGAACATAGGAATATCTCACATCGCCATCATTGGCGGAGCCGCTGTTTTCCAATTCGAACTCAGCCAATGCCCCAGGACGATGGGTTTCTAAAAACGCCCGCATCCGTTTTTCTATGTCCGATTCCGAAAGAGGCGGCAGATCAGTCCGGAAAGCCGGACGGGATAAGTATTTCAGTTTTCCGTCCCGGTCTAATTCGACCATGATGCCGGCTTCCGGATCATTCTTATCTTCCCACCAAAACAGAACCTCATCTTCCTGGTATTCTTCCACATTACTCTCATAGCGGGCAGGTACGTTTCCGATTCGGAGAGCCAGCTGTTTCAACTCTTCTTTTTTCATCATAACACTTCCTTTTCTTCCAAAAAGATTGATGATTACCAAGACTCTTTTATACAAAACTAGTATAATTAACCTGTCTGTCTTCATGACTATCGAATTAATAACAACAGGGGGTAAACCAGATGTCCATCAAAAAAATGAGCGCCGTGTTTTTCATTCTGCTTCTCACGGCATTTACCGCCGCATGCAGCAGCGAAACGAGCGGCGGCCAGGAAAGCAGCACGGCGAAAGTGAAAATAAAAGAGACGGCATGGGCCGCTTCAGACGATACTGAACATCCGGCCGCGCTGAAAGTAACGGTCACCGTCAAAAATACGGGCAAAGACCCGCTTACCGTCAAAAGCAGCGACTTCTCGCTTTATCAGGATGACGCAAAAACAGCCAAGGCCGATAAGGAAGACTTGTTGCAGAGCGGCACGCTTCATGCGGGTAAGACAGTGACGGGCAATCTGTACTTCACGGCTGACGAAGGCAAATCCTATGAATTGGTATATCAGCCGCAGGCAAAAGACGCGAAGCCTTTATCTTATAAACTGAAAGTCAAAGGCACAGCCTCAAACGCAAAACCTGACCCGGCGGACGCATTATCCGCCTACATTGATGTGATGCTGTACGGCAAGCACAATAAAGATTTCACCCGCCTGACCGGTGTAAATGAAAAAATGACGGCCGCCGCATATCAGGAATCGGCGAAAGCCAGCTTTATCACCTCAGCAGGCATTTCACAAGAACAGGCGGATTCAAAAGCCATTACCGCTATTATTGACGCCATGTCATCAGCGCTTCGGGATAACACGGAGCTCAAGGTGCATACCAAATCCATGTCAGGCAAAAAAGCCGTCCTTGAAGCAAAAGTGACGCCGCTTGATATGTCTCCGCTTGCGGGCCAGCTGCAAGACCGCGTGCAAGACTATGCCGGAAAGCACCCTGATGCTGATGAAAACGAAATTGTCAGCCACCTTCTTTCTGTCTATCCGGAAGAGTTTATGCGCCTGAAACCGGCTTCTTCTTCCGTTACAAGAGAAATCGAGATGAAGAAAAACGCCCGCGGCCAGTGGTATCTGGATACAGACGCCGATCTGGAAGGATTGACAGAAGCGTTTTTGAAAACGTCCTGACAACAAGAAAGGAAATAGCGCAGGCTATTTCCTTTTTTTATTTTCACTTAAAGATGTCACTGATAAATTGAACCTCATCCTCGGTTAACTGCACATGAAGCGCGTCCAGATTGTGTTTCAGCTGGTCGGGGCGTTTGGCTCCGGGAATGATCGCATCCACCGCCGGCTGCGACAGAAGCCATGCGAGTGCGATATGCGCTGTCTGCGCCCCTTTTTCTTCCGCAACGGCCCGAAGCTTATCCACTCGCTCCAGGTTTTGGTGAAAAGCTTCTCCCTGAAACGGCGGCCTGTTCTTTCGGCTGTCCTCAAAGACTGTGTCTTTTGTAAACTTTCCCGTCAGCAAGCCGGAAGCAAGCGGAAAATAAGGAATAAAGGAAATGCCGTTCTTTTCACAATAAGGCAGCAGATCGTGCTCCGCCTCACGCTGAATCAGTGAATATTCCGATTGAAAAACCTCTAAATAGCCGTCGGCGTTAAACTCCTGCAATTGCCGGAAGCTGAGATTGGACGCGCCGATTGCTCTGATTTTCCCTTCGTCCTTCAGTTCTTTTAACGTGCCCGCCACTTCGGAGAGCGGTGTTTTGCCGTCAGGGAAGTGGACGTAATACAAATCAATCACGTCTGTTTTCAGCCGCTTCAGGCTGTTTTCCGCCTCACTCCGGAGAAATTCACGGCTGTTGTCCAGCTCGATCTGTCCGTTGACCTCTTTGTGCGCGCCTTTTGACGCAATCACGAGGCTGTCCCGCACGCCGCGCTCTGCGACAACTTCACCGATTAACTCTTCGGAACGCCCCAAACCGTATATAAACGCCGTATCAATAAAATTGACGCCGCCGTCCAGCGCTGTGCGGATGAGTTCTTTTCCCGTTTCATCATTAAGATTCGGAAACAGATTATGTCCTCCGACCGCATTAGCGCCAAAGCCGATACGCTTTACCCGTAAATCCGTCCTGCCCAGCGTACGTGTCTCATCCATGGCTCAGGCTCCCTTCCTTTTATCGCTCTGTTTAGTATTAGATAACCGGTAAGAATTATCCTGCCTGAGAGCCTATCTATAGAAAAAACCTTGAAAAGCGTTTGCCCTTCAAGGTTTTTTTGCTGTGTATTAAGATGTCAGAGCTGCGGCGAAGCGTTCGGCTTCATCCGTGAGAGCACCCTCGATTTCCTTATAGCGGCTGGAAATCGTTGAGGCGCTGACGCCGTACTTCTTCGCCAGCTTGGCTTGAGAAACGGACGCGCCGTTCAGAGAAATGCTGTTCACGTAATATTCGACCGCCGCTGCGAAAGCTTCAGGCTTTCTGATCGTCGGTGTTTTTTTGACACAGAACGTTTTCCACAGATCAATCACGGCCGGAACCAGCTCAGCCGGGTATTCATCCCCGCTCAGGCCTTTTTCAATGGCGTCTGCCGTTTCCTTCTCCATGTCGTTGGCCCACTCTGTCTGTTTTTCTTCAGCAGCCTGCTCAGGCTCTTCCGCCGTTGTTAAAAGAGCGGCCAGCACAGTGTCGAAGTTTTCCTGCATAAAGCGCTCAGGCGATTTTCCTTCCGCAAGGGCCGGGGCCGCCGCCTTTTTCACTTTGCTGATTAGAGCTTCGGTCCGCTTCACAGGGAAGATCGTAAATTGCATGAAGAACTCCGCTTTTTCCGCTTCGTGGATCGGATAGCCTAGAATCAGGCTTCCCGCCGGCGGAAGATCCTGCTGGCTGACGTCCATTTCCACTTTGAATTGTTTCTTCGTCATCACATCTTCAAAGTGAATCATTCCTTCTTTCACATCTTCAAGCACCATAACGGCAGGTGTCATGCTTGTCCATGATTCAACGATTTCCCGTGTTTTCGGGCGGTTGATGCCGCCGGCTTTTTTCTGAAGATATTCTTCAAAAATCGTCTTGCCGCCTGCCAGCGGACGGAAGAAAATTCCCCAGATACCGAGGTTGAAGACTCCGATGTCTTTTGTCTGTCTGTCCAGCTCCGTAATGAACGCGTGCTGGTTAATAAATGATGATATGCCGTCTCTATGTGCTGTAAAGGCGTACTCCATTAGGCTTTCCTGAATCTGTTTCGCTTCTTTTGCCGCGATGTCTGCCGGAATGGCAGCTTCTTTGCTTCCGCAGCATTTTTTATATTTCTTCCCACTGCCGCATGGGCAAGGGGCATTTCTTTTCACTTTTCCCACAATAAACCCTCCGAATTCTGATATAACTTTATTATTTTAACAAAAATAACTTCAGAGGGCTTGGTTTACGGCGAAAAAAGAATATGGAAGAAAAAAAAGACCCCGGGATATTCTCATTCTCCGGGGCTTTGAAACTGTTAATTTGTATTTTGTCCGCCGCCGTTCAGACCTTCTTTAATCAGCCCGTTTACTTGGCTGTTCATCAAAAGTCCGATGTGTCCGACACCGTGAATCTGCACGTTTTTCCCGCCGATCAGCCGTGACAGCGGGTTCAGGACGATTAAGTCCGCTGAGCTGTAAATCGATGTATATAAAATCTTTTGGTTCGGATCAGTCCCCGGAAGCGCCCGGTTGGTCACAAGGCCGTTCGCTCCGCCCAGTGTTACGACGTTTGCGATTTTGTCTCCGCCGTCAAGATTTTTAATGTAATAGAGCGTGTTGGCGCCCCCCATGCTGTGCGCGACGATATCGACTTTTTTCGCACCTGTTTCGCTGAGCACTTTTTTCACGTAATTGGACAGTCTCGGCGCATTGTGTCTGTTGTTTCCGGTTTTGTCTAAGAAATCGATGGCGTACATCTCTTTTCTTGACCAGCCTTGAGATGCCAAGTATGTTTTGATTCCCGCGAAGTTAAAGGACGCCCCGCCGATTCCGTGGACCATGACAACAGGGTTATGCCCTGAGGAGGCTTTCGATACGGTCGGCTGGAAGGCAAATACGGAAATGACGGACAGCATACAAACTGTAAGGATGACTAGGATTTTATTTTTTATATGTTTCATGAACTTTCCTCCTGCTATGTAATATTTTTGCAGTTTTCATTCTATTAGAGGAGAAAAGGAAAAAATAGTGTATTTTTTACTGTTTTCAACAATTAAAAAAAGAGCGGAAAAATGAGAAAGACGCCCCTTTCCCGAAAGCACGCTTATGCTTTAATACGGCATACCGAAAAAGGAGAGAACACCCGGTTCTCTACTCCTAGTACTCATTGAAATAGGTTTGAATCCGCTTAGGATCATGCGTTTTTGTCAGCGCAAGCATCAGCAGAATCCGCGCTTTTTGAGGGTTGAGAGAGTTTGAAGCTGTCAAATGGTCTTTTTCATACTCTCGATTAGGTGTTACCGTTCCGTTTCCCGTCCTTGTGGAGCGGACGACCGCCAGCCCGCTTTTGACCGACTTTACGGCGCCTTTTTGGGCCTCATCAGACATTGAGCCGTTTCCCGGGCCTGCAAAAATAATGCCTTGCGCTCCTGATTTTACGGCGGCTTCAAAGAGATAGCTTCCGTCATTTTGATAGCCGTATATAATATCGACCTGCGGCAGTTTATCAAGTTTATCTATCTTGAAATCTGTATCCTTCGTATGCTTTCGGGTCATGATGTTATTAAAATAGACGTCATCAGCAATTGTTCCGATATAACCCATTTCTTCCGATTTGAATGTGTCGGCCGCGGTTGTATTGGTTTTTGTCACATAGCGCGCCGAAGCGATTCTGTCATTTAATACGACAAGCGTCCCCTTGCCTTTCGCATCAGGCGCAGCCGCTGTTTTTACAGCGTTATATAAGTTGGACGGCCCGTCCGCTCCGAGCGCCGTGGACGGCCTCATTGACCCGGCGACAACAACGGGCTTGTCACTTTTGACCGTCAGATTGAGAAAGTAGGCGGTTTCCTCAAGTGTGTCTGTTCCATGTGTAATGACAATGCCGTCTGTATCATCAGACTTGAGCAGCTTGTTTACCCGTTTTGCAAGTTTGAGCAGTGTCTCGTTATTCATATTCTGGCTGCCGATATTCACAACCTGTTCTCCGCTCACATGCGCGACCTCTTTTATCTCCGGAACGGCCTGAATCAGGGCATCAACTCCGATTGCTCCCGCCGTGTACTCCGTAGCGGACGTCTTTGAAGGAGCAGCGCCTGCAATTGTGCCGCCGGCGGCAAGAATTTTAATATTCGGAAGTCCGTCTTTTTTCGCTGGGGCTGCGGCTGCCATCCGGGGCGGTGTTTCTTTCGCTTGAGGAGATTGGGAGCAGCCGGCCGCGATGAAGAGCAGAGCCGTGATAAATGTAATGAAGGGCATGAATTGTTTTTTCATTCTTTTCTCTCCTTTTCTTTATTTATGAAGTTTTTCCTCTCACCGGTCAACGCGCTTGTCAGGCATTCTTCCGAAGAAAATAACCGTTAAAAAACCTTGACACCGTCATGCGAAATCAAGATAATAGACCAGTCACTATATTTTAAATTTGTCAAAAATCAGTAAGGTGGGAACATTATGAGCTATGGAGATTCTCGTGAAAAAATCCTCGCCGCGGCAACCAGGCTGTTTCAGCTTCAGGGGTATTACGGCACGGGGCTGAATCAGATTATTAAAGAAAGCGGTGCGCCGAAAGGTTCTCTTTACTATCATTTTCCGGACGGCAAAGAGCAGCTCGCCATTGAGGCTGTCAATGAAATGAGCCATTATATCCGTATGAAAATAAAAGAAAGCCTTGATGCCCATCCTGATCCTGCGGAAAGCATTCAAGCGTTTTTACAGGACTTATCAAGCCAATTCACATGTCCGGAGAACTTTGAAGGGTTTCCTGTCGGTTTACTGGCTGCCGAGACGGCTTTAAAGAGCGAAAAGCTCCGGCAGGCCTGTCAAAGCGCTTATCAGGAATGGGAGAATCTGTTCGCGGGCAAATTGAGATCAGCCGGTTTTTCTGATGAGAAAGCGGCGGAAATCAGCACTGTTTTAAATGCCATGATAGAAGGCGGCATCATTGTGTCCTTAGCCAAAAAAGACAAAATGCCGATCCTCCATATTTCTAAACAAATCCCGAACCTGCTGAAGACATAAAATACGAGAGACATGTACGTATAGAAAGAGAGGAGAATGATTTTGGAAAACGCTCAGCCTTCCAAACAATATAAAGTCATGCCGATCATGATTTCTTTACTGACGGCAGGGTTTATCGGCATGTTCAGTGAAACGGCGCTGAATATCGCCCTGACTGACCTGATGAAGGAGTTACATATCACTCCTGCGACCGTCCAGTGGCTGACGACGGGCTATCTGCTCGTTCTCGGTATTCTTGTCCCGGTATCGGGTCTGCTTTTGCAATGGTTTACGACGAGACAGCTGTTTATCGTTTCACTCGCTTTTTCCATTATCGGCACGCTGATTGCAGCGCTTGCGCCGAGCTTTCCGTTTCTTTTGGCGGCAAGAATCGTGCAGGCTTTAGGAACCGGGCTGCTGCTGCCGCTGATGTTTAATACAATCCTCGTCATCTTCCCGCCGCATAAGCGCGGAGCGGCGATGGGGACGATCGGGCTTGTCATCATGTTCGCTCCTGCGATCGGTCCGACGTTTTCAGGGCTTGTGTTAGAGCATTTGAACTGGCATTGGATTTTCTGGATTTCCCTGCCGTTTCTTGTGTTGGCTCTTTTATTCGGCATCGCCTACATGCAGAACGTGTCTGACATAACAAAACCGAAAATTGACGTGCTTTCCATTATTCTGTCTACGATCGGGTTTGGCGGCATCGTATTCGGATTCAGCAATGCCGGCGAAGGATCAGACGGCTGGTCAAGCCCGACGGTTATCGGTTCGCTCACTGTCGGTGCGATCGCGCTCATCTTATTTTCCATCAGGCAGCTGACAATGAAACAGCCGATGATGAATCTGCGCGCTTTCCGCTATCCGATGTTTATCCTCGGTGTCGTGATTGTATTTATCTGTATGATGGTTATCTTATCGACAATGCTCCTATTGCCTATGTATTTACAAAGCGGACTGATGCTGACGGCGTTTACGTCCGGGCTCATCCTGCTGCCGGGCGGTATTTTAAACGGCTTTATGTCTCCGGTGACGGGGCGCCTGTTTGATAAATACGGACCGAAGTGGCTTGTCATTCCCGGGTTTGTCATCACAGCCGCCGTACTTTGGTTTTTCTCAAACATTACCGGCGCTTCAACGGCCATTCTCATCGTCGTGCTCCACACATGCCTGATGATCGGCATTTCCATGATCATGATGCCGGCGCAAACGAATGGCTTAAACCAGCTGCCGCCGGAATTTTATCCGGACGGAACGGCCATTATGAATACGCTCCAGCAGATGGCCGGCGCAATCGGCACTGCGGTGGCGGTCAGCATCATGGCAGCCGGGCAGAAGAATTATATGAGCACCGTGAAAAACCCGAATGATCCTTCCGCATACTCTCACGCGCTGATTGCGGGCGTCCAGCACGCCTTTATCTTCGCAATGATTGTCGCCGTTATCGGTTTGATCAGCGCTTTCTTTATGAAACGGGTCAAAGTGAATCACTCATAAGAAAACAGCAGGCTCCCCGTGAGCCTGCTGTTTTTTATATACCGCGCGCTTCAGCCAGTTCATCAATCGCATAGATCAGATCATCGGCCGTGTTATAGAAATGAGGCGCCAGCCGGATGATTTGTCCGCTGGGTGCGCATACGATGTTTTTCCGCCTCAACAGCGCAGCCGTTTCCGCCGCTTTTTCATCCCGTATGGAAATCATGCCGGGTCTGTCATCGGCAGACGGCGGCCCTGTGAGATTCAGTCCTTTTTCAGAAGCGTATTCATACGCAAATGCGCTGAGTTTTTTTACTTCTTGGTGAATGCGGTCTGTGCCGGCATCGTTTACTAGAGATAAAGCCGCCTGTGCCGCATATATGCTGATAAATGCCGGGGTTCCGGTCTCAAAGCGTTTGGCTCCGTCCGCATAAGAAAAACGGGTTAAATCCAGCATCGACGCCCGCTGCTGCCCGAACCACCCGGTGACTTTCGGCTTCAGCCGTTCGGCAAGTTCCTTTCTGACATAAAGAAACGCCGTTCCCGGTATGCCGAGCATATACTTTCTCGCACCCGCGGCCAGCATATCAACTCCCCATTCTTTTACATCAATCGGGATGTGCCCCGCCGATTGATAAGCATCGACAAAAAGAAGCGATCCCTTCTTTGCGGATATCTCGGCAATGCGCTTCATATCCTGGACAAAACCGGACGTATATGACACATGGGGCACACAGGTGAAAAGCGTCTGTTCCGATATGTACGTCTCATACCGCTCTAACGGGATCATTCCATCTTCAGACGGCACGACTGAAAGCTCCATCTCAGTCTGTGCCTTCAAAATGTGGGCGATCGCCGGAAAATCCAATTCCGTATACACCGCCTGTTTCTTTCGGCAATCCGATAAAGCAGAAACGACGGCAGAGACAGCAGCCGTTACTGAAGGTAAAACGGCGATTTCTTCAGGATGGGCGCCGATCAATTTCGCAAATTCACACCTTGCCTGCTCCGTTCGTCCAATGGCTTCTTCCCAGTTTCTGCCATGCTGAAGCAGGCTTTCCTGGTAGTCATTAATCGCTTTTGAAACCGGCAGGGCAAGAGCGCTTTGAGAGCAGCTGGCGAGCATCGTATGTGTGCGGAGCGCCGGAAATAAAGATCGGTATTGCATCAGAGGCGAATTCAAGACATGTTTCCCCCTTCGGCAGGAATATATGTCCATTATAGAGTATGGTAAAAAGAAAAGGAGGGTTTTATATGGAGAAAAAAGTATTGCTGACAGGCTTTGACCCCTTTGGCGGGGAAACGGTCAATCCTTCATGGGAAGCGGTCAAACGGCTGAACGGTGCCGCTGAGGGCTCCGCCTCTATCGTATCCGAACAAGTGCCGACCGTTTTTTATAAGTCTCTTGCCGTGCTGCGCGAGGCGATCAAAAAGCATCAGCCTGACATTATCATCTGTGTCGGACAGGCAGGCGGCAGAATGCAGATCACGCCGGAACGGGTCGCGATCAATCTCAATGAGGCGCGCATACCGGATAACGAAGGAAACCAGCCTGTCGGGGAAAACATTTCTCAAGACGGTCCCGCGGCCTATTGGACCGGCCTTCCGATCAAACGGATCGTTGAGGAAATCAAAAAGGAAGGCATTCCCGCGGCTGTATCCTACACGGCGGGGACGTTTGTATGCAATCACCTCTTTTACGGCCTGATGGATGAAATCGCCTGCCATCATCCCCACATCCGCGGCGGGTTTATACACATCCCGTACATTCCGGAGCAAACCTTGCAGAAGTCTGCGCCGAGCCTCAGCCTGGATCTCGTGACAAAAGCGCTCAAAATCGCCGCGGTGACCGCCGCGGCGCATGAGGACGATATTGAGACCGGCGGAGGCGAACTTCACTAAGCTGCAGACGGCGCCTCGGCCCATTTCTTCCGGTAAACGATGCGGGACAGCGTCACACTGATTTCATAGAGGACGAGCAGCGGAATCATGACGAGAAAGTCAGACATAAAATCCGGAGGCGTAATCAGCACAGAGACGACGATCAGCACAAAATACGAAAGCTTCCGCGCCTTTGCCAGCCGGGTTGGATTCACGATTCCGAGCCGTGTCAGAAACATGACGGCCAGAGGCATTTCAAATAAAAATCCGAACGGCAATGTAAGATTCAGCATAAAGGTAAAATACTTGTCCGCCGTAAATACCATGTCAAAATGGCCGGCGGATAATTGTGTTAAAAATCCGAGCACAATCGGAAACAGCACAAAATACCCGAAGGAAATTCCGATAATAAACAAAACGGACAGCCCCGGAATGTAAAGCAAAGCGGCGCGGCGTTCAAACGGGGTCAAGGCCGGCGCCGTAAAACGCCAGAGCTGAAAGGCCGCAACCGGAATCGCTGCCGTAAGGGCGCATATTCCCGCAATCATCATATACACCCATAAAATCTCGCTCGGCCCTAAAACGGCCAGTCTTCCATGCAAATCCTTGATCAGCCAGTCATAAATATCCTGCACAAACCAGCAGGCGCCGATAAAACACACGAGAAAGGCGATAACGGTTTTAATGAGACGCTGCCGGACTTCCTCTAAATGCCCGATCAAGTGGGTTTCTTTTTTATCCAATCGTACATCCTCCTTATAGAGAAAGAGGCAGAAGCGGATTCGTCTGCCCCCATGTCAGGATTCAGCCTGCCGTTTTGTCTTTCTCAGCTGTCTGCTTGTCCGGCTCTTCATTTGAGACCAATGTTTTTGCGGCGCTTTTAAATTCAAGCAGCGTGCGGCCGGCGGCACGGCCGATCTCCGGAAGCTTTGAAGGTCCGAAAATGATGAGAGCGATGACGAAGATCAGGATCAACCCGGGAATGCCGATATTTGAAAACATGAGTGTGCCTCCTTATTGTGAGATTTTGGCCCGTTTCTTTCTCATTTGCTTTTCATGCGCATTGTTATGGGCGAAGAAACGATCCTCTTCCACCTCGTTTGACTGCTTTAAACCGCCTGCAACCGCAGCTTGAGAGACCTTCCGAATCCCCGTCTGGTCTTTCTGATAAATGAATGAAGCCCGCGTGGATACCTCAGCCCCCGGCTCCGTCACGTACGGCACCACTCTGTAATCCGCTCTCCATTGGGCAGGGGTCACCGTACAGCGGACATAGCCGCGGTAATCGTTGAAAAACTTAATATGCGGGTTTTGTTTTAAGATCTGATCCGTATCGGCCCGTTTATCCGCTCCGTTTCCTCCAGATGTAATGGAAGTCCCGACGAATTCGGCTCCGAAAATCTTTGAATTCGTTTGGTTAAAATCGGTATGCAGGTTTGACGCCCAGCTTGCGTGAACATCACCCGTCAGCACGATGACATTGTTCAGGTTTTTGCTTTTTATAAAATTGATGACCCGCTCCCGCTGCGCCGGGTAGCCGTCCCATGAATCCATGCTGTATATCGGATTGGCGGTTGTTCCGAAATTCCATTGCGCGAAAAAGATTTGCTGCGCCAGCACATTCCACTTCGCTTTTGAGGCGGCTAAATTGCCGAAGAGCCATTGCTCCTGTTCTGTCCCCATCAATGTACGCTTCGGGTCTCTCCACTCATCAGAAGGCGGCTTATTCCCGTCGCCGTTGGCCTGATCATCTCTGTACTGTCTTGTATCAAGCACATTGAACGATGCCAAATTGCCATAAGAAAATTGCCTGTACAGCCGCATATCAGGACCGTTCGGCAATGACATGCGCCTGAGCGGCATGTGTTCATAATAAGCCTGATAAGCGGCGGCCCTCCTGAGCACAAACGCTTCAACGGATTGGCCTTTTTCAGGGATAACATTGGCATAATTGTTTTCCACCTCATGATCGTCCCACGTCACGACCCACGGAAATGCGGCGTGGGCGGCTTTCAGATTGGCATCAGAGCGGTATTGGGCATGACGGTTGCGGTAATCTGACAGTGTATACACTTCAGCGCTGCTGTGCGTCCTGACATTTCCCGTTTTTGACACATATTCGTTCGGTCCGTATTCATAAATGTAATCTCCGAGATGGAACACGAGATCAAGCTTTTCCTTCGCCATATGTTTATACGCCGTATAATAGCCGTGTTCATACTGCTGGCATGAGGCAAATGCAAACGTCATGGCGGATACGTCAGCGCCGGGAGCGGGCAGCGTTTTCGTCCGGCCGACGGGACTGAGCTCATGCCCGCTTTTAAACCGGTAATAGTACACTTTATTGGGCTTGAGCCCGTCCGCCTCGACATGGACGGAGTGTCCGAGATTCGGCTTGGCCATTTCCGTTCCGCGTTTGACGATGTGACGGAAATGTTCATCAGTAGCGATTTCCCATTTTACCGGCACGGCCTGCTTCGGCATGCCGCCCCCATTCAGCGGGTCCGGGGCAAGACGCGTCCAGAGAATGACGCTGTCAGACAGCGGGTCGCCGGAGGCTACGCCGAGGGTGAACGGATAGTTTGAAAATTTCGGAGCGGCATTCACTTCAAACGCGCCGATGGATTGCGCGATCGCTAACCCGAGGGAAAGACCGGCGATTTTCCCGGCGCCTTGTATAAATGCGCGGCGGTCAAACGTATTGTTCTGAAAGCTTTTGTTCTCCAATTCCTTGATCCATTCATCTAAACGGCCGTCATGTGTCATGTCAGTTCCCCTTTCGTCTCATTGATCGCCCTTATTATAAAAAAGAAATGTTAAACCGCTATGAAGAAGTGTGAAGGGTTTGTAAGGCTGAAAAATGGACGGCGGGAGACATTTTTCACATTGTTTCGACAAACCTTGCCCCGCCGGGAGAAAACCCCCTCTGTTTCTTTTTGGCTTGTCATCCGTCAAGCGCACTTTTTTCCTATTTTTCTTCACAAAAAATTAAAAAAACACCGTTCATTCTAAGAACGGTGCCCCCGGGATTAAAATGTATTGTACACGTTTTCGCACGTCTCACCTGTCGGCTGATAGAAGCAGTGGGATCTGAATCTGGCGACAAACGGCTGGCCATACCAAGTCTGCGGGCAGTTGCCCGGCGGCTTAAAATACCACAGGCTGAATTTAGCCGGCCAAAACCGTTCTCCGTTAATCGTCCGGCGGGCAAGCCTCCGCTCAGATTCACGCGGTCTCTGGTAAAAGTATCCGTGAGTCACCGCTTCAAACGCGTGCGGCTGAAACACCATCTGCCTGATGGTGCGCAGGCCTTTAAAATCAGAACAATTCGCCCGCACCCTATTGATTCCCACATTGCCGACCAAAAGCATTCCCTGCTTCCCTTCGCCTTCCGCTTCCGCCCTGAGCAGCCTTGCCATTAGATCGACATCGGCGCTCGACGCTTTTACGACTGCCATCATGACACCTCCCGTATTTTCTCCTTTCATCATATTCAGCAGCGGCCCAGTGATGACAGCCAAAAGCCAGAAAACAAATGTTCACGAAAAAAGGGTTTATATTTCACGTTATGAGGAAACATACTAACATGATTTCCATAAGGAGGAATTCGCATGGAACACATTAAAGCGCTTGCCATTAAAGGCATTATGACCATCATTATTCTGTATCTGATACTCGGCTTAGGTTTTCGCTTTACATTCGGCGACGTGCTGCTGATGACCATTGTGCTGGGGGCCGTTTCCTACTTTACGGGCGACCTGTACGTGCTTCCGAGATGGAATAATATCACGGCGGCGTCCGCTGATTTCGGAATCGCGTTTCTTGTTGTCTGGCTGATGGGAATGCCGCTGTCCATGGGCATTTCCGGAGGAAGACTGGCGTTTGCCGCTCTTATTTCCGCCGTCATCATCGCCGTCGGAGAATATTTTTTCCATATTTATCTGATGAGAAAAGACTTGGGCGGGCCCCGTTTTTTAGAACCCCGGTCCGAATAACGTAAAAAAGGCCGGATAACGGCCTTTTTCGTTTGATTTCACTGATCAATATGCTTTCTGATAAAATGCAGCAGCGTATTTCCTTGAGCGGTCAATATGACGCCCTTCGCGCCGCACTTCGGACAGGGCGTCCCTTCCTGCTCCTGGCCGGTTCCTTCACAATGCGGACACGTGAGCTCAAGATCGTCGGTTGCGATCACCATGAATATCCCTCCTTTTTTGATTGTCTGTCCGTCTCCAGTCACTTTCCATGGCCATCACCTCCTTAACAACACAAAAAAACCCCGTCCATCAAAGGACGAGGTTTTCGCGGTGCCACCTTTATTAACGGCTGAAGAGCCATTCTCTCAAAAAGTACAGAAACACACGGTTTCAATACTCCTTTCTTGATAACGGGGAAAGAATCCCGGCACCGCCTACTGTCATTTCAGCGCAGCAATTCAGAAGCCCATTCGGCACCGGACGGGGATCGGTTCACAGCGGCCACCGACTCTCTGAACCCCGCGCGCTGATGCGTACTTACTCTTCCTCAGCATTGTTCATCCGTTCTTTTATTTTAAAATGTATCATACGCTGTCATCCGGCGGAAGTCAATAACCTTTCGGATCGGACAGGCCGAGCATGTCCCGCGCCATTTGCATATGCTCCTCTTGCCCCGTCTGAAGCGCGAATTTCGCCGTTTCCACGGGATAAGCGGCCTGCCATTCTGTCACATGCTCCTGCATTTTCGGCCAGACGCGCCCGCCTTCAGCTTCGTAGCTCTTCATCAGCCGTTTTGTTTCTTTTTCTCCTAATATCACTTGATAAAGGACAAAATCCTTGGCCGGATCGGCAACCTTTGCCTCCGTCCAATCGAGGAGACCCGTCACACGCTGATTTTCGCCGATCAAAATATGCGGAGGATGCAAGTCGCCATGGATCAGCGCGGAAAAATCAGGCCAGTACGAACTGTCATTTATCCACGTTTGCCATCTTTTCCAAAGCGGCTCTGAGACCCCGATTTCTTTTTTTATGTGATCCATTGATTCCGCCGCCCTTTGCCTGACGTCATCCGGTTTTATGATTTCAATTCCGGATCTGGAGGCCGCATCCGGGTCTGCCCCGTGCAGCTCGGCTAATGCCGCGGCAAGCGAGCCGACAAAACCGTCTGAAGGCGGCTCGTGTTCCATATTCCAGACATACTGTTTCTTATCCAGATCAATTGCGGCAGCTGGTATTCCGTCCAGTTTCGGATAAGCGATCAGTTCCGGTGTATGAATCCGCCAATCGGGCACTGCTACCGCGGCATGGCTGCGGAGAAACGCGAGAACGCCGCTTTCTGCAGCCGCTCTTTCGATAACATCGGGACGGCGCGGCTTTCGGAGCACCCATGTCATGCCGCTGTCATCTTCAGCAAATACGACTTGGAAGTCCATACCCGTTTCATTTATGTCCGCCCCTTCATACTTTAACCGTAAGCCATTTTCCTTTGCGATGTTCAGAACGGTTTCTATTTCCCTTTGTTTTGTCATTTCGTTTCCCCATTTCCCTTATTTACTGACACAGAGCTTCGCCTGAGGCGGGGGAGAAAGAGATATGTGAAGACGCCAAAAAGAGGGCGGCATAATCGCCGCCCCCTCACTATTACTTCAGGTTCCTTTATTCAGGCAGACAATCCCGGTTTCCTCCGCGCTCAAGGCAGAGACATTGACACTATTTTATTAGTGCGAAAACCGGATTTTGACTTGCCATCAGGACCCCTCCGTTCTTTCTTAGTTAACATTATTTTACACAAAAACCCTATATATGTACACCCTATTTATCAGCTTACCGGCTGCCTCCGCTGACAAATTTTGATCCTTCGCGTAAATCTTTCGCCTCCAAAAAGAAGACGTGAATGAATTTTTTCATATTCACTTTAACCGGAGAAAGCGGCACGGTTTCCTTAGCCTGCATTTCTTTCATTCTCTTGCTGACAGCGGGGAAATCAAAGAATTTCGAGGCGTAATATTCAAATTTGGGGTTTGAAAAATCAGTTGTGCCCAATGAAGCGAAATGGTTTAACGAATGAATGACGGCCCTTCTGATCCGCTGTTCCGAGGCTTTGATTTCTCTGTTAACCTCGGCTTGTGCCGCCGCAGGCCCCAGCTTCCGGATGGCGACGTTTGTAAACATCTGCTTTAAAGACGGGATGTTTCTTTCCGCCTGTTCATCCTCAAATAAATAGTGAAGGACGGCCATGAGGTCATGCGCCCCGCTTTCTCCCACGATGCCTAATTCCGATAAAAGAAATTTTCCTGTTTCTTTGATTGATTTCTCGTGCATCCCCCCCGGTCCGCTTTTTTTCGGCTCATTCCGCTGAATAAGACGGCTTAACGAGTGTTGGATGTCGCCGATCGAGGTTTCCAGTTCAATCCGCTCTTTTACTTTTCGCAAAACGGTGACGATCTCGATTTTGTTGATCGGTTTGTGGATAAAGTATTCGATGCCGAGAGAATAAGCTTCTCCCACCATTTCCTTTGCCTCCACCTGCGATATCATCACCGCTTTTCCGTTGTACGATCCCTGAAGATGCCGGATCGTCTCAATCCCGTCCCGACCCGGCATCAGCAGATCAATTAATAAAATATCGACTTGTTTAAAATGGAGATAATGCCCTTCAATCTGGCTTCCGTCCTCTGCCTCACCGACGACTTCGCCTAAGTCCTCGTCCTCGATCATCTGTTTTAAAATGGAACGGATCGCCCGGTCATCATCAGCTATAAAAAAACGCATATTATGAGTTCATCCTTTCTGCAATCAAATGCTTCACCGGCAGTTTAATCGTAAATATGACGCCTTTTGGCTTGTTATGAAAGGAAATGTCTCCGTCAAGTTCAGTTACGATTTCCTTCACGTAAGTAAGCCCGATGCCCGTTGAAGGTGTGCCGAATTCATCGTATTTGGACGTAAACCCGGGATCATAAACGACCTCTCCGATTTTTTCCGGAATGCCGGGACCGTCATCTTCCGCCTCAAATTCGGCCATCTCCCCCTCCGCCCTGCGCAGCGCGAGGCGGATCTCACCCCTGTCTCCCATGGCTTCGACGGCATTGGCGGTCAGATTATTTAAGATCGACAGGACGGTAAAGACGTGATAATCGGGATGTTCTCCTTCAATCACGCTCCGGAATTGAATGTCCTTGCCTAAAGATTCGGCGTATTTTTCATTGATTCGGATGACGATGCCGACCAGAGCGGCGGCATTCATGTAATCCCGGAATCTCTCATTGGAAATCAGCTTCGACAGGCCGGCGAATATTCGCTGATTGTCTTTTTTCACTTCATGAATTTCTCCCGCAAGGCGCAGCATTCGGCTCCCGAGCTCCCGGTCGTTCCCGCTCATTTCCCGATATAGCTGATAGGATTCTTTCGTCACATGCTCCGTCGTTTTCAGCGTTTTTTTCAAATGAATCGTTTCTTCATATAAGTTAGACACAATCATCAGCATGTGCTCATGCTGCTTTCTCGTTTGTTTTTCCCTGACCTGAGATTCGTGCAGCTTCATCACGTTGAAAAAACTCAGCACAATAAATGTGTGAGAAACAGCGATAACCGCAATATCCGCCAGCTTGTCCGGCATCATAATCTGCCGGCCGCCGGAAAACTGAACCGTCATTTCAACGGCATCGGACGCAATTTCAATGAGAAAACCGAGAAACCCGATCATCAGCGGCCGATCCCAAAAAAGCCTGACCTTCAGCACATAAAACAAGCAGGCATATGTAAAGTAAAAAAAGAAACTGGGATATTGGCTGAAAAAAGCCTCCGTAAAGCCGGCATGCTCTCCTCCCCAGCACGCCAGGCCGATCCGGAAGGCCACAACGGCTGCACCTGTCAACAGCCCTGACAATACTGCCGGCACATGCCGAAGCAGCAGCAGAAAAAAGAAAAAAGCCGGGGCGCCGAAGCTGATCCGATATACCTCATTCAGGGGGTAAAATTTCAGTTCCCCCGCCAGCGGCACGGTGATCAGCATAAGGGCGAAAAGATAGCCGTCTTTTTTCAGTAAATAGTCGAGCCTGATCATAATCACTTCCTTCTTCTGTCTATTTTGAACAAGACCGATACAGTCCGCAAATTTCTTTAGACCCGAATGGCGGGACACTCCGGCTGATTTATAAATCTATCGGCTTATTTTAAGAATGATTTTGTCGTATTTTGTATGATTCTGTAGATGTCATTATACATTAACATGGAACACGCTATTTTTGAAAACGTTTTCCAAGACCGGTTTCCGCTTCGGACAGGCTTGCAATAGAGGAGGAATGTTATGAAAGATATGGTCAGAGAGCGCCTTGAAAAAGAGGAACTGGCTTCACTTTTACAAGATTGGGTCGAGCATTACCGACCGTTTTCCGTCAATGGAAAAAGCGCAAATTATATACCCGCCCTCGGAGAAATCAACGACTCTCAGCTGGGCATTTGCATATTAGAGCCGGATGGCTCAATGATTCATGCCGGTGAATGGAATGTCCCGTTCACATTGCAGAGCATCTCAAAAGTCATCAGCTTTATTGCCGCCTGCATGAACAGAGGCATTTCTTACGTGCTGGATCGTGTGGACGTGGAACCGACGGGTGATGCGTTTAATTCTATCATCCGGCTTGAAATCCATAAACCCGGGAAGCCCTTCAACCCGATGATCAATGCCGGCGCCATTACCGTCGCCTCGCTGCTTCCGGGTGAAACGGCGCATGATAAATTAGAATATCTCTTTTCCGTTTTTGAAAAATTAATAGGAAAACGGCCTCACGTTCACGAGGAGGTCTTCCGTTCTGAATGGCAGACCGCGCATCGGAACCGAGCGCTCGCCTACTATTTAAAAGAAACGAACTTTCTCGAAGCGGATGTGGAAGAAACGCTTGAAGTCTATTTAAAGCAGTGCGCCATGGAGGGTACAACCGAGGACATCGCTTTAATCGGATTGATACTTGCGCATGACGGCTACCATCCGATCCGACGGGAACAGGTCATTCCGAAAGATGTCGCGAAACTCGCCAAAGCCCTGATGCTGACGTGCGGGATGTACAATGCGTCAGGCAAATATGCGGCTTTCGTCGGCGTCCCCGCCAAAAGCGGGGTATCCGGCGGCATTATGGCATTGGTTCCCCCAAGCGCCAGAAGAGAACAGCCTTTTCATAACGGCTGCGGCATCGGCATTTACGGTCCGGCCATTGATGAATACGGCAACAGCCTGACCGGCGGCATGCTGCTGAAACATATCGCACAGGAGTGGGAGCTCAGTATTTTTTAATCAAACGAACCAAGAGGTGATTGGATGCAGGAATTCCTTGAAAATGTAATCGGCTCGGCAAATGATTTTTTATGGTCAAAACTGTTAATCGTACTGCTTCTTTCTCTGGGACTGTTTTTTACATTCAGATCAAAGGGTCTGCAAGTCCGCATGCTGAAGGAAATGATCCGGGTTTTGAAGGAAGGCGCGGCCGCCCGGACAAAAAACAGCATTTCCCCGTTTCAGGCATTTTGCATCAGTATGGCGGCGCGTGTCGGAACCGGGAATATTACCGGAATCGCCATTGCGATCGCACTCGGCGGTCCGGGCGCTATTTTCTGGATGTGGATTATCGCAGTCATCGGTTCGGCTTCAAGCTTTGTTGAAAGCACGCTGGCCCAAATTTATAAAGTAAAAGATCAAAACGGATTCCGCGGGGGCCCGGCCTATTACATGGAAAAGGGCCTGAAGAAACGCTGGATGGGCGCGCTGTTCGCCGTATTAATCACACTGTCATTCGGGGTTGTTTTTAATTCCGTTCAATCCAATACGATCAGCGTCGCCTTTCAAAACGCGTTCGGCACCAGCCGGCTTTCATTGGGCATTATGTTAATCTTGGTTTTCGGCGGCGTAATCTTCGGCGGCGTCAAACGAATTGCGAAAATGGCGGAATACATCGTAGTCGTTTTGGCCGTTTTATATATCGGTGTCGCTTTCTTTGTCATTCTGACGAACATCACCCAATTGCCCGGCGTTCTGTCCCTAATCGTAAAAAATGCGTTCGGCATTGATCAAGCAGCGGGCGGCGCTTTAGGTGCGGCCTTGATGCAAGGTGTAAGACGCGGGATTTTCTCAAATGAAGCGGGTATGGGAAGCGCTCCGAACGCGGCGGCGACAGCTACGACGAGCCACCCGGTGAAACAGGGGCTCATTCAGGCATTCGGCGTCCTGACGGATACGCTTGTCATTTGTACAAGCACGGCGCTTATCATTTTATTTTCAGACGCTTATCAGCAGCCGGGACTGAGCGGCATCGCGCTTTCTCAGGCCGCCTTGAGCGACCATGTCGGCGCGTGGGCGTCAGGTTTCCTTGCCGTCTTAATGCTTTTGTTCGGCTTCAGCGCTCTGATGGGCAACTATTATTACGGTGAAACCAATATCGGATTTTTAAGCCAGAACAAAAAATGGCTGTTCATTTACCGCATCTGCGTGCTCGGAATGGTACTGTTCGGCTGTATTTCCAAAGTCCAGCTTGTGTGGGATATGGCTGACTTGTTCATGGGCTTAATGGTGGTCGTGAACTTAATCGCGATTTTCCTTCTGTCGAAAAAAGCGTTTGCCGCTTTGAGCGATTATGTCCGGCAAAAGAAAGCCGGAAAGGACCCCGTCTTTTACAGAGATGTGCTCCCTGATGATGATGGGATCGAATGCTGGGAGTATTCAGACATCGCGAAAAGTGCGAAAGGCAAACACATTTCCTAAACAAAAGGTGTTCGGGCAGCGTCCTGAACACCTTTTTTCTGCCGGTTCATTGACAAAGAGAAAAGCGTCCATTACCCTTTTTATATATTTTCAGTAAAGTCAGAAAGGAAGGCCTATGAATCCCATTACACAAATATTAAATGAATACCCGGTGATGATCATAGACGGCGCGATGGCAACCGAGCTTGAGCGGATGGGCTGTGATTTACATGACGATCTGTGGTCGGCCAAAATTCTTTTGGAGAGACCAGAACTGATCAAACAGGTGCATGCAGAATATTTTGCCGCCGGCGCTGATTGCGCGATCACCGCCAGTTATCAATCGACAATCGAAGGATTTGCAGCGCGCGGCATCCCGGAAACCGATGCGATACGTCTCATTCAGACATCTGTTGAACTTGCCGCACAAGCACGCGATGAATTTTGGGCGCATGAAGAAAACCGTTTACACCGGCCCAAACCTTTGGTCGCCGCTTCTATCGGACCTTACGGCGCGAGCCTCGCTGACGGCTCAGAATATCGCGGGCATTACGGACTGACGGAGGATGAGCTGATCAGCTTTCACCGCCCCCGGATGAAAGCCCTCATAGAATCCGGCGCCGATCTTTTGGCCTGCGAGACCATTCCGTGCCTGTCAGAAGCAAAAGCGATCACAAGGCTGCTGGAGGAATTCCCCGGCACTTATGCATGGATCAGCTTCAGCGCCAAAGACGGACGGCATATCAGCGAAGACACGCCTATTTCCGAATGCGCGGCCCTGCTTGACTCCTGCAGCCAAATCGCAGCGATCGGCATCAACTGCACACCGATCGAACATATTCCGCAGCTGGTACAAGAAATCAAACGGGCAACGTCCAAACCGATTATCGCCTATCCGAACTCCGGCGAACAATATGACCCAGTGACAAAAACCTGGAAAGGCGCAGCGTGCGAAAACCATTTCGGAAAAAGCGCGCAAAGCTGGTACGAAAACGGCGTGAGCCTGATCGGAGGCTGCTGCCGGACGAAACCTGCGGACATTCAGGCCATTGCCGATTGGGCCAAGACCTTAAAAACAACTTGACTAATCGGAATAGTTTGTATATTCTATTCAAAAAGCCGGTTCGCCGGAATCTCGTGCCGTTCGCCGGCATGAGATTTTTTATTAGAACGGCCCTCGCAGAAAGTTGGAAAACAATGAACAACAAGAACGAGACGAATTTTCAGAGAAGTATGAAAAGCAGACACCTCTTTATGCTATCACTCGGAGGTGTGATCGGAACGGGGCTGTTTTTAAGCTCTGGGTATACCATTCATCAGGCGGGTCCGGCGGGCACCATTTTCGCTTACCTTTTGGGCGCGGGCATCGTCTATCTTGTCATGCTTTGCCTCGGCGAACTGTCAGTGGCCATGCCGGTGACGGGCGCATTCCACACCTATGCGAAAACCTATATCGGGCCGGCGACGGGCTTTACGGTCGCATGGCTGTACTGGCTGACGTGGGCGGTGGCGCTGGGCTCTGAATTCACGGCGGCCGGGCTTTTCATGCAGCGCTGGTTCCCGCATACTTCAGTTTGGATGTGGAGTGCGGTATTCGCTCTTCTCATCTTTTTATTAAACGCCTTCTCCGTGAAATTTTTTGCTGAATCGGAGTTTTGGTTCTCAAGCATTAAAGTCTTAGCCATCTTACTGTTTATTTTATTGGGCGGAGCGGCGATGTTCGGCATCGTCCCGATGAAAAGCGGTGAGGCCGCACCTATGCTGTCGAACTTTACGGATGGCGGCAGCCTTTTTCCAAATGGCTTTTTCCCGATACTGATGACGATGCTTTCAGTAAACTTCGCTTTTTCAGGGACGGAATTGATCGGAATCGCCGCAGGGGAAAGCGCCGATCCGGAAAAAACCGTTCCGCGCGCCATTAAAACCACAGTCTGGCGGCTGGCGCTTTTCTTTATCGGAACGATTTTTGTGCTGTCAGGGATGATCTCCATCAAGGAAGCCGGTGTGATTGAAAGCCCGTTCGTCACGGTATTTGACAGAGTCGGCGTGCCTTATGCGGCCGATCTGATGAATTTCGTCATTTTAACAGCGCTTCTGTCTGCAGCCAATTCAGGGCTGTACGCGTCATCACGTATGCTGTGGTCCCTGTCTAAAGAAGGGGAGCTTCATCCCGCCTTTGCCAGACTGACTTCTAGAGGCATTCCTTTTAACGCTCTGATCTTCAGTATGATCGGCGGCATTCTGTCGTTGTTGTCAAGCGTACTTGCAGCGGATACAGTCTATCTTGTTCTCGTCTCCGTCTCAGGATTTGCGGTAGTGGCTGTGTGGATGAGCATCGCCGCATCGCAATTTTTGTTCAGAAGACGGTTTCTTACAGAAGGGCACCAGCTTTCAGACTTGAAATACAGGACGCCGGGATATCCGGCCGTACCGATAGCGGCCTTTCTCCTGTGCCTCGCCTCCTGTATCGGCATCGCTTTTGATCCGAACCAGGCCATCGCCCTTTATTGCGGGATTGCATTTATGGCCGTTTGCTACAGCGCTTATTACTTGAAAAACCGGAAAAGCAGAGCCCGCGTGCAAGCCGTAAAATCCCAATAACCAAAAAAAGAACCCTGCAGCGCAAGGGTTCTTTTTTCATTTATACTTCAACCACCCATCTGAACGAATCCCGCACCTTCCCGACTTGGATGCCGGCAATCGTTTCATAGAGCCTTTCTGACACTTCACCGATCAAACCGTTATTCAGCTCAATCGTTTCTCCGTGAATGTGCAGCGCGCCGACCGGCGAGATGACGGCCGCGGTTCCCGTACCGAATACCTCTGACACCTCGCCTCTCATCGCAGCCTCATAGATGTCATCAATGGCGACCTGTTCTTCCCTGACACGGATGCCCCAGCTTTTTAACAGCTCTATCACAGATGCGCGTGTGATGCCCCCGAGAATGCTTCCGTTTAATGACGGCGTTACGGCCTCTCCGTTTATGATGAAAAAGATATTCATACTTCCTACCTCTTCGGCATATTTCTTTTCCACCCCGTCGAGCCAAAGCACCTGATCATACCCCAGTTCTTCGGCTTTCCGCTGAGCCTGTAAGCTGGCCGCATAATTTCCGGACGTTTTGACGTCGCCCACTCCGCCGGTGACGGCACGCACATACTCATCCTCCACATAAATACGGATCGGTTTCAGCTGATCGCCGTAGTACGAACCGACAGGCGTCAGAACAACCATGAACTTGTAACGCTTTGAAGGCCGGACGCCTAAAGAAGGCTCAGTCGCAATCACAAACGGTCGGATATATAAAGAGGTTCCTTTTTCTATCGGTATCCATTCCTGCTCCAGCTCCACCAATTGTATCAATGCTTCCAGCGCCAGCTTCTCGTCAAGAGGCGGCATGCTCATCCGCCGTAACGATTTATTCAGCCGTTTTATATTTTGGTCAGGACGGAACATCAACACCCGGCCGTCTTCTGACCTGTAAGCCTTCAGCCCTTCAAATACGGCCTGCCCGTAATGGAAAACCGATGCGGAAGGGTCAAGGCGGACCGGTTCATAAGGGGTGATTCTCGGATCATGCCAGCCTCTCTCCTCTTCGTAATCCATGACAAACATGTAATCAGTAAAGTACTTGCCAAATCCCAATGAAGCGGAATCCGGTTTTTCTTTTCTTGCTGTGACCTTACGTCTTTCAATCAGTTGATTCAACAAAAGCACACCTTTCTTGTAATTGTTTAAATTTTCAGTCTTTTATAAGCTGCCTGTTTTCTCTGTCCCGAATCTTGTATGCACAGATATATGAGAATGCAGTTGACCGTATCATATCAAATATACCACTTATAAGAGGATAATTATCACAATTTTTGATATTTTCAAGCGAAAATCTAACTTTATTTTATTCTCCTTCATTTTTTTCAATGCGGACTTTCTGTCATATTAAATGATTGCGCTTACATAATGTAAAGCAATCCTTTCTTTCGCACAGTCAATAATGTGACAAATTTATGGCGGATAGGAAGGTGGTTGCCGCCTGCTTCACGAATTACGTATGAAATGCGCAAGTAAAAGGGGGATTCGCTTGAAAAAATTTATCGCATTCCAGATTTTGATCGCTTTAGCCATCGGAGCATTGATCGGCCATTTCTTCCCGGATTTCGGGATGGCGCTGCGGCCCGTCGGAGACGGATTTATCCGCCTGATTAAAATGATTGTCGTGCCGATCGTGTTTTCGACCATTGTCATCGGAGCCGCCGGCAGCGGCAGTATGAAAAAAATGGGCAGTCTCGGCATCAAAACGATTATTTGGTTCGAAGTGATTACGACGCTTGTTCTGGCGCTCGGTCTGTTATTGGCGAACGTGCTGAAGCCGGGAGTCGGACTTAACCTCTCTCATCTTGCTAAAAAAGATATTCACGAGCTTTCCGGCTATACGGAAAAAGTAGTCGACCTGAAACAAATGCTTCTTGATATTATCCCCGTTAACATCATTGACGTCATGGCGAAAAACGATCTTCTCGCCGTCATTTTTTTCGCGATTTTATTCGGTGTTGCCGCAGCCGGCATCGGCAAAGCCTCCGCACCTGTCATGAGTTTCTTCGAATCCACGGCAAATATTATGTTCAAACTGACGCAGATGGTGATGGTCACCGCTCCGATCGGCGTTCTCGCCCTGATGGCCGCCTCCGTCGGGCAATTCGGAATCGCGCTTTTGCTTCCGATGCTGAAGCTGATCGGCACTGTGTTCCTCGGGCTGTTCCTGATACTCTTCGTTCTGTTTCCGATCGTGGGGCTTATCTTTAAAATCAAGTACTTTGAAGTGCTGAAAATGATTTGGGATCTGTTTTTGATCGCTTTCTCCACGACAAGCACAGAAACCATTCTGCCTCAGCTGATGGATCGGATGGAAAAATACGGCTGTCCGAAGCGGGTCGTCTCCTTTGTGGTTCCGTCAGGTTTATCGCTGAACTGTGACGGCTCAAGCCTCTATTTATCGGTGTCCTGTATTTTCCTGGCGCAGGCGTTTCATGTGGAAATGCCGCTTTCTCAGCAGCTTCTGATGATGCTTGTCCTCGTGATGACAAGCAAAGGCATTGCCGCCGTCCCGTCAGGCTCACTCGTCGTGCTTCTGGCGACAGCGAATGCCGTCGGTCTCCCCGCGGAAGGTGTCGCCATCATTGCCGGTGTCGACCGCGTCATGGACATGGCGCGGACCGGCGTCAACGTGCCCGGCCATGCGGTCGCCTGCATCGTCGTGTCCAAGTGGGAAAAAGCATTCAAATATAAAGGACCCATCACTGCAGACCAGACCGCCCGGACAGAAAGTATATAAACACAAAAAAGACCACCTCATTGGTGGTCTTTTCTATTAATCAATCGCCGCATGATCCTCTTTTTCAATCAAAGCAAGGCGTTCATTGATTTCTTCCTGAGTCATTTCGTGCTCTTTCACATACATGTTGCGTTCGTTCGTACGGCATTCGTGACTGCAGCTGCGCATGTATTTGTATTCATTCTCAGGTGTGCAGATCATTTTTTTATTACATGCCGGATTTGCGCAGTTCACATAACGCTCGCACGGCTCGCCCGTGAAATAATCTTTTCCGATGATAACGTGCTCTACGCGGTTGACCGGTACGCTGATTCTTTCGTCAAACACGTAGCACTGTCCGTCCCACAGCTGCCCTTGCACTTCAGGATCTTTACCGTAAGTGACGATACCGCCGTCAAGCTGGGACACGTCTTCAAAGCCCTTTTTCAGCAGCCAGCCGGAAAATTTTTCACAGCGTACACCGCCTGTGCAGTACGTGAGGATTTTTTTGCCTTCAAGCATGTCTTTGTGCTCTTCAATCCAGTCCGGCAGCTCACGGAACGCCTCAATATCAGGTCTGACCGCTCCGCGGAAATGACCGAGATCATACTCATAGTCGTTTCTGGCGTCGATCACGATCGTGTCAGGGTCCTGCATTTGCTCATAAAAATCTTTCGGTTTCAAATGCTTGCCCGTCGTGACATTCGGATCAACATCATCTTCGAGACGAAGCGTCACCAATTCTTTTTTATGGCGCACAAACATTTTGCGGAATGCATGTCCGTCAGCCTCGTCAATTTTGATCGGCATGTCGGCAAAGCGCGGATCAGCTTTCAGCGCATTCATGTATTGATCCGTCTGTTCAACCGTTCCGGACACCGTACCGTTAATGCCTTCCTCAGAAATCAAAATACGGCCTAACAGACCGAGCTCCTTACAAAACTTCAAATGCTGAGCCGTGAACTCCTCAGGCTCATCAATCTTTACATATTTATAATAAAGTAAAACTCTATATTGTTTTTCCATGATTTATACACCCTGTTCAATTATATTAATGATCGCACACTCTACTATATCATACAGGAAAACGGGCGAAAGATGAACATTTCCGTCCGTACTCTTTCTTCCAGTCACGCTTCGCCTTTTAAAACCTGCTGAAAATAAAACCGATACGTATTGCGCAAAAAGGTCTCAAGCGAAAGGCCGGCCGCGGTCTGATACTTGCCGATAATAAACGGAAAACGGTCACGGCCTTTTGCCCGCAGAAGATCGGCGCTGTCTTCAGCCAGTTCTGAGATGAGCGCCTCAACGACAGGCCGGCATGCGTCCCGCACGGCTTCAAGAATTTGCTGATCGCCTGTATGCTGGTACTGTTCTATCAGCTTTGCCAAATCCTTTTCTTCCATAATGTTCACTTCCTTACACCATATAAAAAAGAGGAGCAGCTTTTATAAAGCGGAAGCCTCCTCCTGTGACTCCGCATAACCGATGATCTGGCCGACCTGTAATTCACGGCCTTCAGTCAGGTTATCCGAAGGGGTAAACATATCTTTCTCGAATACTAAAATAACGGTCGATCCAAATGAAAAATAGCCCAGCTCTTCCCCCGTCTCAAGCCTGTTTCCGGTGTTTGTCTGAACGATCGAGTTAATATTCATCGCACCTACCGGAATCATGAGCATCTGCTGATCAGCACGGGTCAGCTCGTACACATAACGGTAATTTTTTGAGAGCACATCTTTCCCGTACTTTAACCCCATCGTATTAACGGGATAGGAGCGTTTCCCCAGCTCGGCCAGCTTCTGATACGTGCAGCTGACGGGAGAATGGAAGCGGTGGTAATGTCTCGGGCTAAGGTAAAGCACGGCAAAACACCCGCCGTTATACTTGTGATCGGCGCTTTTAAACCCCGTCAGTTCGGCGAACGAGTAATCCTTCCCTTTTACCATGAAAGTTTGATTGGGATTAATCATGCCCACCGTCTGAACGACGCCGTCCACCGGGCTGACGATGGCGTTCTTCTCTTTTGCCACGGGGCGGAGATTCAAATTAATATCACGAATGAAAAATGACGCCAGTGAATCAAAGTCAGAAGCCGTGCGTTCCGTTTCATTCCAATTGATGCGATAGTGTCTGGAAAACAGCGGAATCATCGGCTTGCTCAATTTCGATTCACAGAAGTTTTTAATGAGATAAGACGTCAATCGATTATTAGTCAGTTCAATCAATGAACGGTAAAGAACTTTAGCGGCAGTATTAAACATTGATTACTCCTATGAATTTTCCTATAGTAATAAAAATAAAACACCATAAAAACGCTCCGATGGCGGCGAAGCATAAGTAGGTTTTGAATTCCATTCTGCCGATTCCGGAAAAGTAGCAGGTCACGTGTCTGATGCCGGGGATGAAATAACCTAAAATAATGGTGTACGGCCCGTACTTCTTCATCCACCTGTCTACTTTCTCCATCCTCTTTTCCTTCAGGCCGACCCATTTCCCGAACTTATTAATAAACGGCCGGCCGGCTTTTCTGCCGATGAAGTAGCTGATAATCATCCCAAGGAGCGCTCCGATAAAGCTGATCAGAATGGAGAGCCCGTAATTCAGCACGTTTAAATGAGCGAAGTAGCCCACAAGCGTCATCATGACTTCATCCGGAATAGGCAATCCGATAATACCGAGTGTCAGCATAAGAAAAATTGCGATATATCCGTAATCGGATATTAATTGCTGTACTAATTCCATCTTCTGCTCTCCAGGTTTTCAGGCGCCTGTTTTTTAAAGTGCGGAAATTTAATGTTGCTGACCATTAAATAACCGAGCGCGATCGTTCCCGCCCCCAGAAGAAAAGCGTTATTGATAAAGCTCAAAATGACAAGACACATACCCGCAAACGGAATCGGCATCCCGATAAACGTCGGCAGCTTGCTTTGTTCAATATTAAATCTGGAAAGACGGATCATCCCGCAGATGCTGTAGGAAAGCGCGATTAAAATTCCGATGAACGGAATCGTATATAGTGAAACACTGTAAGCGAGCATGGACGGCGCTACGCCGAACGTCACGAGATCAGCAAAGGAGTCAAGCTCTCTTCCCATCTCCGATACCGCGTTCAGCTTACGGGCGGCCAAACCGTCAAAGAAATCAAGAAACATCCCGGTGAAAATAAAGATCACCGCAGAGTGTATATTATGATACAAAAGGGAATGAATCGATAAGAGCCCGCAAATAAAATTTCCAATTGTAATCATACTAGGTATATAATTCACAGTTTACACAAACCTCCAATTAAAACCATATCAAATCGGACTGCGTATGAATAAAGAATTCATTTTACGGAAACATAAAATGGAATTCTTTCAATGCTATCATTCAAATTCTTTTATTATACAGCATTTGGTGTTATTTGAACAATCTAATCTGGTGTTTTTTGTTTTTTCGCCGTTCATATTAAGGTAAGCAATCATGGTTTCCTCTATTCCGGATTACCCTGCTTAAATATTCCATGCCGCGATCCGGATTGTCCGTTCTTGATGAATGAAAAGCCGTATGATGTATTGTTATTTCCTTCTCAGTGAAATGAGAACATTACATATAACGATTGCGGACATAAAAAGTTTCAAGAGTTGAAAAGTCTGACTGATACAAAGCGGCCCATACATTATCTCACAACCCCGTTTTCCAGTATATAGTCTGTCCAAACAAAAAAGGCGCCTTACCATTACGGTAAAAACGCCTTTTAAGATCATTTTATGTAATTGATAAATGACTGAGTGCTTCGGCCGCTCTTTCTCTGGCCTCTTCAACGGTCCCGGCTGCAGAAAGCGCAACCGCCATACGGCGTCCAACTTTCGTGACGGGTTTACCGAATACGCGGACCTGAGTGCTTTTTACCGCCAAAGCCTTCTCCAAACCTTCAACCGCATAATCAGCAAGCTCTTTTGGCGCCTTCAGCGGACGGCTTGCCCCCGGCGACAGCTGAGTGATTTCCGGAATCGGGAATCCCAATACCGCGCGGACATGCAGCGCAAACTCCGACAAATTTTGCGTCACAAGCGTAACGAGTCCCGTATCATGCGGACGGGGAGACACCTCGCTGAAATATACTTTATCTTCAGTAAGGAAAAGCTCCACCCCGAACAAACCGTATCCGCCGAGCTCGTCCGTAATGCTTTTCGCAATGTGTTTCGCCTCTTCAATCTGCTGTTCCGTCATATGATGAGGCTGCCATGATTCAATATAGTCACCGTCTTTTTGTTCATGTCCGATCGGCGCGCAAAAGGACGTACCGTTCGCCGCGCGCACTGTCAGAAGAGTGATTTCTGATTCAAACGGAATGAATTCCTCAACGATGACCCGGCCGTTTTTCACCCGGCCGCCTTCCATCGCCATGTCCCAGCAGCTTTTCAGCCCGGAAGCCGAGCGGCACACGCTTTGCCCTTTTCCGGAAGAGCTCATCAGCGGCTTTACCACGCACGGAAAGCCGATTGTTTCCGCCGCTTCTTTAAATTCTTCATATGTATTCGCGAATTCATAGCCGGCAGTCGGAAGATGAAGCGTCTCTGCCGCAAGCCGTCTGATGCCTTCACGGTCCATCGTCAGCTTTGCCGCACGCGCATTCGGAATGACGTGAAAACCTTCTTCCTCAAGCTGCAGCAGCTCATCCGTCGCAATGGCTTCCACTTCCGGCACGATCAAGTCCGGTTTTTCTTTCTCAATGACTTCTCTGACCTGCGCTTTATCAAGCATATCAATCACATAGCTTTTGTGCGCGGCCTGCATGGCGGGAGCATGCTCATAGCTGTCAACGGCTACAGTGACAACCCCGAGCCGCTGCGCTTCAATGACGACTTCTTTCCCCAGCTCGCCTGATCCTAATAACAACATCTTCTTCGCCTGATACATGTCCTTTGGCCCCTCCCTTTCTATACCCCACTCATTATAACGGAAATATTCAAAAAATAAAGACAAGATAGATGACAAGCTCTATCCTGTCTTTTGCGCTGATTCGAGCGATTCAATCGCAGCTGACACGTCCTTCTCGCGATATTGCCCCATTAAACATAACGATTCTTCCGCCCGGCAGGCGTGAGAAGCAATACGGCGCTTGGCTTCCTCATGGTTGTCAAGGATGCCGAGATCACAGAGGCTGACAGGGAAACCGAGCCGGCGGTAAAACGGAAGCAGCTCCTCAATCTCAGGTCTCCGATTCTCGAGCGCGAGCTGCACCAATATGCCGTAAGCAACCTTCTGGCCATGCAGCACCTGATGTGTCTCCTGGAGAAAACTGAGTCCGTTGTGGACCGCATGCGCCCCTGCCATCCTGCACAAACGGCCGCCATACCCGCCGACCGTTCCCGCAAGCATAATGATCGTTTCCGCCGTATGGATGAACGGCACGGACAGCTCGCCTTTCTCCATGCTTCCGACGGCCGCTTCACTGTAACGCAATAACAGATTACGGATATATTCCGCCTGTCTCAGCCCCGCCTGCGCCATCAGCGGCGCCGCCTCCTCCGTATTTCTGATGACCGCCTCAGCCTCATACCATTTCGCCAGCGTATCACCGATCCCGCTTTTCATATATTCAATGGGAGAGGAAAGTAAAAACAGCGGATCAACAAGCGTCAAATAGCTTGAACGCTTATGATAATCCACTCTGATAAAATTGCCGCTCTCATCATACATGACACTTAACGGCGTACTTGCCGCACACGTCCCCGCAATGGAAGGAACCATCACAGCCTCTATATCAAGCCGGTCTGCCGCCGCTTTTGCCAAATCCAAAATCGTGCCGCCTCCGATACCGATGATCACATCCGCGTCTTCCGCCTGCTCACAGACCTTACGCACCGCCTCAGGTGAACAGTATCCTTTATGCTGAATCACATCCCAGGAAGAACCGCCGCTGTAATCGGAGAACGCCTGATAGGATTTGATTCCGGCCACAATAACGGGTTTTCTGAATGTCTCCAGCAGCCCCGGAAGTTCTTTTGCGATTCCTTCCTTGCATATGTACTGATTCGGGCCGCTTCGGACGATATCTTCAGGCTTCATTCGAATCTCTCCTTTGGCTGGAATTTATATATATTTTCCCACTTGTCAGAAAATACATCAACCGGAGGTGCTCAGCGCTTCGCTTCTTCCGCCTCCAAAAACAGCTCATCAAGCCGTTCTAAAGCCTCTGCCTTTTCAAAACTGCTGAACCACAGATCATCATAGGAATCAAGGATGCGGTAATGGTGGGAAATCAAATGCTGCTGCAAGCGGAACTCGCCTTTTTTCTCGATGGCTTTCCACCACACCTTGCCGCCCATCGTCTTCCCCTTCGGCCTGTCAATTGTGCGGTGAGCAACCGTTTCAATGACCTCCAGCGGATCATCTCCTAATACGGATTGCAGTGTTTCACTTGATCTGAAAAGCGCGCAAACCGCCACAACGTGCGGCCATTCCGCAAGCGCCCGCCCTTTCTCAATCTGCACCAGCGACTTTTTAGAAAGGCCGATCACATCCGCCATTTTCTCCTGTGTGTAGCCTCTCTCCGACCGGATTTTCTTCAGCTGGACTGAGACAAGCTCAGTCATATAATCTTGATCCATCTCAACCTCCATATTTATCAATATAGCCATTTTACACCGCGGCACGCCTTTTTTATATCAGAACATTTTCAAACGAATCAAAAGAACCCGGGATTTGGCTTATCATTGAAGCGATGTACCTTTCCGCATAATCCAGAATGATGCGGTGAATACAAACGTACGCCCGAAGAGACAGGTGCGGGCTCCCTGGCGGTTGAGCTCCGGAGAAAATAAAAAGCTGCCGCAGCTGCAGCAGCTAAAACTTTATAGACCGGAAAATCGGCATTATGAAGCGAATACAATCCATCTTGCACTATAATTGACACGTTTTTTCGAACCCTGATTGACCATTTTAAATCTGTATGAATCCCCTTTTTTTAACGAAGGTGTTTCAAAATAAGTCGTTCCATTTTTCTTTGCATTGGCGGTTTTGATTGTTTTCCAGGCACCTTTGCCGTTGACTTGCTTTTGGACGTATATTTTATACGTACCCTTCCCTTTACTGTTGGATTTAAAAGTCACGGCTCTCAAGCTGTACTTTTTTGTCGTTTTAGTGAATTTAGGGTGATATGTATTGATCACATAGTTAGTGAAATACCCGCTTTTATAAGTATGAAGCCAGTCTTTAGCCTCTGCTTTTTGCGGAGAAGAAAAAGCCATAAAACCAATTCCGCTGATTAAAAGAGTAAAAATAATGATGAGCGACTTAAAAATCTTTTTGCTTTTCATCGAGAAAATCCTTCCTTCCTGTAACTATTTACCCTATTTATGTTAATGACAATATAGCCAATCATAAATCCGTCCAACTAACCATTTTGACCGCAGGAAGAGATGTGAACAGTCCTTAAAATGACTATATGACTACTACTTATGATTCTTGTTATTTTTGATTAAGTGATAAAGTTACTTTAAACCGCTATTCATTTTGTTGTTTTTGTATCAATTGTCATAGCGAGGTCTTTTCCTATCAATGCCTCTTTCGGCGTTTGTGCTGCGGCTGTATGATGGGGCTGTCCCTGCTTGAACAAACTCATAAACCCATGACAAGCTGTCATACGTTTGCCACCTATGAATGAACGCACACTACACGTAATGGAGGGATTGCAATGGACGAAATGGTCCTGGAAACACAACAATGGCTGAATGAGACGTACAAAGGCAGACACGGGTACAACAAGGTGCCGGAAAATGGAAAAACGGGCTGGGATACCATTTACGGTCTGACACGGGCGCTTCAAATTGAGCTTGGTATTTCAGAACCTGCCGATAACTTCGGACCGACGACACAAAGATTGTTTAAACCGTTGAAAAAGCAGGCTCCCGATTCTAAGCCGACAAACATGAATTACATTCTGCAAGGGGCGCTGTGGTGTAAAGGTTTTAACCCCGGCGGATTTTCAGGCGTTTTCTATGAAAATACCGAAAGCGCTGTAAAAGAGTTTCAAAAAGCGGCCGGGCTCACTAAGCAAGACGGCATCGTCACGGCACTCATTATGAAAGCCTTGCTGGATATGAGCGCTTTTCGGTTAGTAGAGGGAGGCGACAAAAGAATCCGCCAAATCCAGCAGAACCTGAACCGGGATTACAATGACTACATCGGCTTGATGCCTTGTGACGGCTTATATGCCCGCGGTACAAACAAGGCTCTCATTTATGCTCTGCAAAAAGAAGAAGGCATGAGCACAAGCGTCGCCAATGGATTTTTCGGGAACGGAACGACCAGCTTATGCCCTACCTTGACTCCCGGCGATTCACGGACAGGCTTTGTTTTGATTGTTCAATACGCGCTTTACTGTAATGGGGAAGCGTTTGATCCCGGTGAATTCGACGGGAAATACGGCGTCGGAGTTGTATCGGCAGTGAAAGCTTTCCAAAAGTTTATGTGCCTGCCGCAGACTGGTTATGCGGACATGCCGACGATTAAAGCTTTATTATCAAGCTCAGGCGACACAACCCGTGCTGCTTCAGCTTGTGACACCGCTGCCATTTTGACGGCAGATACGGCTAAAACTTTGCGTGAGAATGGCTATAAGATCGTGGGAAGATATCTGACCGGGAATGTGCGGACAAGCAGCGGACTGACATCGAAAGCGTTAACGAAAAAAGAACTTTCCACGATTTTCAATGCCGGCTTAAGCGTGTTTCCGATTTATCAGGACGGCGGCTATGAATCTTCTTATTTTGTAAAAGACCAAGGAACGAGAGATGCGTACAGCGCTGCATCAGCCGCCCGAAGATTAGGCTTTCCGTCAGGAACGACCATTTACTTTGCCGTCGATTTCGATGCGTATGATTATGAAGTCACAGATAAAATCATCCCTTACTTTCAAGAAATCAAGTCAGCTTTTATGAAAATGCAGGCGTTCTCAACTGCGCCGAAATATGAAATCGGGGTATACGGACCGAGAAACATTTGTATCCGGACGTCAGAAGCAGGTCTGACCAAATATAGCTTTACGGCTAACATGTCGACCGGATTCAGCGGCAACCTCGGATACCCGATGCCGAAAAACTGGGCTTTTGATCAATTTTATGAAGGAACGATCGGAAGCGGAGCGGGAAAAGTCGCCATTGACAAAGACGGATACTCCGGAAAAGACTCGGGTGCAAGCAGCGTCCATCCGCCTTCTGATCCTGTGTATGATGCAAGATTAAACACATTAACCAATATCCTGTCAACAATTCCAGATTTAGAGAATGCATCCGGTCTTGCCAATATGATGTTCGAATTCGGTACAACCGAAACCATTTTAGCCTCTCCAACTTTAGATATCTTATTGTCTACTTCAATTCTGTATACGATCCCAAGTGAGGGGTCTGCTAATACAATGACAATAACGAATGGAAAGCCCGGCGCTTATGTTACTGGTTTACTGGGAGATACACAAACAATACTTACGGCTTCAGACATCCGTTCTTATCAAAATTTATTAGACAATCTGAGCCTATCTGTAAGAAACGGTTATCTGGAAATGGCAGTGACCCCATCTGCTCAATCATTAGATGTTTCAATTAAAATCTATACACCTGACATTCCAGTTGCCGATGGGTCCACAACTGGACTTACGACCATGTTTACGTTTAGAATTAAAACGTATAAAGGTGTACCGGTTTCAGCTGCAGAAAGTGAATTAGCGAAGGACTGGGATCTTCTCCCTTCAGGCCTCGTTATTGTTGCAGGCCTGTCTGCTTTCTATTTTACCTCTAAAATCCTTACAGTTGAAAAACCGACTGGGGATAAAACTGTAGAAACGGTAACTGAATTTGCCGTATTTTTGTTAGCTCTTTACGCTTATATGACTGATCTCTACTAATCAAAGAAAAACTGCATGAATATCTCATTCATGCAGTTTTATTCCTATTATTTTTTTGGAGGTTTCACTCATTGAATGAAAATCAATCTGCATTTAACACAGCAAAGCAAACCGCACAAAGATTGTTAAAATGTAAGAATGAACAAGAAATGATGGACTTTTTAGCTGAACAGGATGTACATACGCTCAGTCTTTTAAAGTACTATTACTCTGCTCCGGCTCTTCCTTTTCAAATGCTCATGAAGATTGCTTTTTGCTGTATAGTGATGGCGTTGATCTTCACTTCATTCTTGTTTATTCAAGTCAAAACACTCATACCTATTCCCATTTTATCTGATCTGTTGCCGGCAGTGTTTTCACTGTTTACAATCGGATGTATTGTCGCGTTTTATATGTTTTTTTCGCGCGAAAAGAAAGACCGGTTACCTGACAGCCGCTTAAGAAGAAACACTTACTCCTTCCGGGTTATAAATATGATAAATACAAATCTGGAAAAGAAATATCGTACACTGGCTTCTTTAGCGGGCGGTAAACAAAGTGATGATACACTCGAAGAAAGCATGAAGCAGATTAGCTCTTGTAAAAATGATGAAGAACTGATGAAATGTCTTGAAGAACAAGAAACTGAGAAGTTATTCAAGCTGAAAAATCAGTTTTCCAAACCTGACTCCTCATTATTTGATTTTATGAAATGGATTTTTATCGGAAGCGTTATTGCTATGTTTCTGACTGCACTTTTCTCAGGTCAAGTCAGCTATGTTCATGTTCCCCGCCTGCTTCCGTATCTCCTGCTTTTTTTATTCGCCAGGGGCTTAATATATCTAATAAAACTGCTGAAACTGTACCAAAAAGGGCCTTTGCACTCCATTCCTCACTTTACAAAGAACGCTGAAAACACCCGTATCACCGGAATGATAGACTTTGTCCTCGAACAACGATACAAAGACATGATCAGTTAAAAACCCCTCTGCTTAAGGGGTTTTTTTATGATGCAATCCCTTCACCCCCCTTATCAAAAAAGGCTCTTCCCCTTTGGAAATAACCGGAACACCCAATTTCGTTTTCAATATAATGAGGTAGTGGATCTGCAAAGAAAGAAGGGCGACATGATGGGTATCATTAATGGCAAAATGTTCATTGACCGATTAAATCAGCTTGGAAATGAGATTTGGCTTGATGGTGAGAAGATCGAGGGACAGATTTCTGAACATCCCGCATTTAAGGGCCTTCTGGAAACGAAGCGCTCTCTTTATGATTTGCAAACGAAACCGGACATGAAAGATCAAATGACTTACAGTCTTCCCGGTAAAAAAGAACGGGCCGGGCTTTCATACCTGCAGCCGAAAACGAAAGAAGACGTAAAAAGAAGAAGAAACATGTTCGAACATTGGGCCAGACACACGCACGGAATGATGGGACGAAGCCCGGATTATATGAATACCGTGCTGATGAGCTTCGCCTCCTCCGCCGCGCTTTTGAAAGACCGCGATCATTGTTTTCCGGAACATGTTCAAGCGCTGTACGAACGCGCTGCTGCTCAGGATCTTTCTTTTACGCACACGTTTATCACCCCTCAGGTGAATCGTTCACAAATGGGTGTAAACGTATCGCCGACACCTATCTCGGCAAAAGTCGTCGATAAAAATGAAAAAGGCCTCATCATACACGGCGCCCGGATTTTAGCCACACAAGGCGGCCTGACGGATGAAGTGCTCGTGGTTTCTCTGCCTAAAATGTATTTTGAATCGGATGAAGCGTTCGCTTTTTCAATCCCTTCCAATACAAAGGGAGTAAAATTCATCTGCAGGGAATCTTTCGTACTCGGAAAATCATCGTTTGATTATCCGCTCAGCTCAAGATATGAAGAAATGGATTCTATCGTTGTATTTGATCACGTTTTGGTCCCTTGGGAACGCGTATTTTTTTATAATAATTACGAGGCGGCTTTTGATTTTAATATGAAAAGTTCTTTTAACGCCTTCGCATTTCATCAAGTTATCACGAGACAAATTGTAAAGACGGAGTTTCTCCTGGGCCTCGCCCAAACGCTTGTCGAAGCGATAGATGTGGGCGAATATCAGCATATTCAGGCTAAGATGGCTGAAATCATCACCGGTCTGGAAACGATGAAAGCCCTTCTGGAAAAGTCGGAGAATGATGCGGAAACAGATGAATGGGGTTATATGCGTCCGAGTGTCACTCCGCTTCGTGTGGTCAGCGCGATTTTTCCCGACATCTACCCGCGCTTCACGGAAATCATTCAGCTGATCGGGGCAAGCGGAATGGTGACTTTGCCGACTGAAAAAGCGTTCCGTTCTGACATCAGAGGAGACCTTGACCAATATTTGCAGGCGGCCGAATTGAACGCCGAAGACCGGGTAAAAGTGTTCCGCCTCGCATGGGATTTGACCATGAGCCCCTTCGGAACAAGACAGACACAATATGAGCGGTACTTCTTCGGTGACCCCGTCCGCTTAACCAGCCATCTGTACAGAAGCTATCCGAAAGAAGAACAGACCGCGGTCATCAAGGAATTCCTGCACATTCATAAATAAAACAAAGCAGAGAGCGCATCTCTGCTTATGATAGCTGGATCGGCTGCCGCCGATCCTATTTTTTATTTTGGCTGATCACCACCATCGTAATATGCGATAACGCGAAAGAGACAAGCGTATACACAACGGCCCACCCGATAAACGAGACATTCAATACGGTAAATGTGCATATAAGGCAAACGGCTAAAGCGGCAGCCGGCATAATGAACGCGTTTTTAAACAAATACGTTCCGGCGACTGACAAGATGATGATACAAAGCGGCAGAACACCGAACGCAAAATCCAATTCATCAATCAACAGATGCACTCCCTTCGCTTTTCTTAGTTCGGCCTAACACATCTTATGCCTGAGTACAAAATCGAGTACTTCAAATCTTTCGCGCTCCGGCTGATATTCCCTCCGGTTATTTATTCAAAAAAATGAAAACTTTCCTTAAAGCGTTTACATTCACGTCAGACTGTGATAATTTAAGAAAGCGCTATCATACACAAGTTAATGATTTTTGGATGGAGATGAGGAGAACCAGGAAACCCCGCCCTTTCACAAGGGTGATTTCTGGTTCTTTTTGTCATTTTCAAGGAAAGGAGTCATACATACATCATGATAGACGTTCAGCAAAGGGGAGGATATGATGTTTCAATTGTTTAAGCCGGCTCCGCATATTGAGAGATTGGATGATTCAAAGACGGATGCGGCCTATAAACGGCTCAGGCTGCAAGTATTTTTGGGGATTTTCATCGGGTATGCCGGGTATTATTTACTTCGCAAAAACTTTGCCTTCGCTATTCCTTATTTTCAGGAACAAGGGTTTTCAAAAGGGGAACTCGGCTTGGTGCTTGCGGCCGTATCAATCGCTTACGGCTTCAGTAAATTTATTATGGGGATGGTGTCTGACCGCTGCAACCCGAGGTATTTCCTTGCGACAGGTCTGTTTTTGTCAGGTGTCGTAAACATTTTATTTGTTTCCATGCCATGGGTCACGTCAAGCGTGACGATTATGTTCATTTTTATGTTTATTAACGGATGGTTTCAAGGGATGGGCTGGCCGCCTTGCGGACGGACGATGGCTCATTGGTTTTCCATCAGTGAACGCGGAACGAAAATGTCGATATGGAATGTCGCCCATAACATAGGCGGAGGTATTCTCGCCCCGCTCGTGACTCTCGGCATCGCCATGTTTGTTACTTGGAAAAGCGTATTTTTCTTTCCGGCGATTATCGCCATCGTCATTTCATTTGTGATTGTTCTTCTCGTTCGGGACACGCCGCAATCCTGCGGGCTTCCGCCGATTGAAGAATACCGGAATGACTATCCGAAACATGCGTTCAAAGACCAGGAAAAAGAGATGACGACCAAAGAAATTCTTTTCAAATACGTGCTGAATAATAAATTTCTGTGGTATATCGCATTTGCCAATGTCTTTGTTTATTTCGTGCGTTACGGTGTCGTTGACTGGGCGCCGACTTATTTGACGGAAGCGAAAGGGTTCTCTCCTGAAGACTCCAGATGGTCTTATTTCCTTTATGAATATGCGGGAATTCCGGGAACGATTTTGTGCGGCTGGATCAGCGACCGATTTTTCAAAAGCCGCCGCGCACCGGCCGGCGTGCTGTTCATGGCCGGCGTATTTATCGCTGTATTGGTCTACTGGCTTAACCCTGCCGGTCATCCGCTCATCGATAATATCGCGCTGATCAGCATCGGCTTCTTAATCTATGGACCTGTCATGCTGATCGGGCTTCAGGCCATTGACCTTGCGCCTAAAAAAGCGGCGGGAACGGCAGCCGGCTTAACCGGGTTTTTCGGCTACATCGGAGGCTCTGCTTTCGCCAACGCCATCATGGGTTATGTCGTAGACCGCTTTGACTGGAACGGCGGCTTTATCATGCTTATCTCCTCATGCGTGCTGTCCATCGTCTTCTTGGCTATGACGTGGAATACGGGCAAGCGGGCGGAGCATGTGTAAGAAAACAACATAAAAGATTAATATTTTTGCAGTACAGCATTTACAACGATTTTCTACACTAGAGACAGATATTGATTTTTAAGGGGGAAGAAAACATGCGGAAACATAAGTTGTTTGCTTTGGTATTGCTTTCATTCGGTTTATTGTCATTCATCGTCACGCCTGTATCGGCGGCGGGAAAAGGAAACCTCTTGTCTCCTGACAGAATTTTAACCATTGCCCATCGCGGTGCTTCGGGGTATGTCCCGGAGCACACGATCCTTTCTTATGAAACTGCGCAAAAAATGAAGGCTGACTATATTGAGTTGGATTTACAAATGACAAAAGACGGCAAGCTGATCGTCATGCATGATGAAAAGCTGGACCGCACCACAAACGGACAAGGCTGGGTGAAGGATCATACATTAGCCGAGATTCAAAAGCTCGACGCCGGTTCTTGGTTCAATAAGGCCTATCCGGAAAAAGCAAAACCGCAATACGCCGGACTTCGCGTTCCCACACTTGATGACGTGTTAAAACGGTTCGGCAGACATGCAAACTATTATATTGAAACAAAGGCGCCCGAAACATATCCGGGTATGGAAGAAAAACTGATCGCTTCACTGAAAAAATATAAATTGGCAGGAAAGCATGCGAAACTTGGACAAGTTATCATTCAGTCTTTCAGCAGGGACAGCCTTCTGAAAATCAAACAGCTCGATCCGAAACTTCCCGCCGTCCAATTGCTTGAAGCGGAACAGATGACGTCAATGACTGACGCAGATTTAACGGACATCAAAACATATGCCGTCGGAATCGGACCGGATTACAAAGCGCTGAACGCTCAAAATGTCCGAAACATTCGCAGCCACGGCCTACTGCTTCACCCTTACACCGTGAACAGCGAGACGGACATGCGCCGTCTGCTGAATTGGGGCGTAACCGGTGTGTTTACCAACTATGCGGATATATTCCAAAAGGTCAAAAAAGAATACAAATCATAAAGCCAGCATGGGTTCGGGGATGATGCCGAACCCATGTTTTTTTGCCTGATAATGCAAACGCCATCATGGGTTATGTAGCGGGCGGGGCATGTTATTAAAAGGCTGAGATTCACCTTAATTGTAAAAAGGTATCACAGTAATGATGAATTACTTGTGATACCTTTTTAATCAAAGGAATATAATTATTTATTTCTATTATCTATTTTCTTTCTTATACTATTTGTAATAGACGATAATACAAGTGATACTAAACCATAGACAACCACCCATCCCCAGAAGGATAGATTAAAAACAGTGAACATTAATATGACTGAAACAACTATACTGACAAGCGGCATTATATACACTTTTTTGAAAATATAAGTGAATATAATCGATAAGACGATAATAGAAAGTGGTAAAATACCAAAAGCAAGATCTAGCTCATCCATTATTATTCTCCTTTGTGAATTTAATTTCCCCTTAAGTATACTCACTCAGCTGTCTAGCCATTTATATCTAATCACTCCATACTTCTTTGTTTTTCTTAATCATAAAAAAGTCATATTCAGAAACATGGGTATTGTTAATAATTTTTTCAAGTCCTCTGATAGGAGTAGATTTTAATTTTTTTCCGTTTTTATAAGAGTAAGAATTAATCACATATTTCCCGCCCTTGCTTATTTCTAACAAGAAAATTTTAGACTCGTCAAAATAAGTGAATTTTGCTTGGTTTTCAAATTTTGTCGACCTATTTAACGGGATTTTTTTTCCCGGCTTCATACTTTTCAGATCGAAAGTATAAAGTATTGAATTAGCTGCCAAATGATATAAAGTGTCATTTTTCACAAAAAAGTTATTAGTGGAAAGAGGAATTGCCAGTTGAGAAATTTCCTCAGGGATATTATAGCTGCCTAAAGGAAAAGCCCCTTTGTACTTATTATGTTTTAAATCAATTTCTGCTACTTTGAATTGTACTTTGTTTGATTTATCCGTTTGGTTATATAGTATAAAAAAGGCTGAGCTTTTTTTAACTATTATCTGTAAATAAACACTCCAATTTTCTTCATTTAATATAGGAATTGTTGTTCCTTTCCCTACTGTAACTTTATCTTTATCTATTTTAATACCCTGAAAAGTCGGTGTTTTGATTGAAGAATCTTCATTTATCACGTAAATATATTCACCGTCATTACCGGTACTTGTATAGAAACCCGGAATAATCTTTTCATGAAATCCACTGCCGTTACCCCATCTGATTAAACTATTATAATGGTTTTCACCGACTCCTTGATTATTCAAAAAATAAAAGATATTTTCTTTTATTAAATGGCCTGATGATTGCCCATAACTTGTATGTACTTGATGTTGCATCGGGAATTTTTTAAAGTTACCGCCTATCATATAAACTTCTTTTTTGTCCTGTCTAACTATGTTTTTTTCATCTTGTGCAATGGTTCCAACTTCAATAGCATCTCCTTTTACAGCTGTTGCTTTTCCTGTTTCATCAATATATACAGTATAACTCCCATCTTTAGGGTAATCTATTGTAGCTGAATAATATATAGCTGCAATTTTATCATTCAAGAAATTCTTTTCTTTTTCTGTTTCAGTTTGTTTAACATCAGAAACTGTATTAGTATATTTAAAAGTTCCGATACATATAAATATACCTATTAATACTATGACCGCAATTATAATTAACCACTTAATTTTGTTCAAATATAATCTCACTCCTTAAAATAATAATGACTCCCTAAATAAACTTAGGGAGTGAAAATAATTCATCTAATTGTTTTAATAGTTTTTGTATAATCGGAATCTCTGATGTCTCTTGGATAGACGCCCATACCTTTATCTTTATCCATATCTATACCAGCCTTTAGCTTAAAAGCTGACCATAATAGTTTTGAACAGTTTTTATCACCATAATGGCTCGATTTTCTATTTGTTGCAAAATTGTATGAATAACTATCCTTCCCAACCCTGCTGTAACCCCAATTTACTGAATTATTTTTTTAGAACTAGAAACTTTTACATTTTGAATTACAGCGTTTTTTTCGACCTTACGTTTCGAGGAAGCTATTGCACGAACACCTTTTTTAGGAACCGATTCGACAATTTGATTTCCCTTATAGTACATACCGACATGTCCATGCGGAAGCCCAAAAGTAGATGCAGGTGTATAGTAAACATTACCTTTGGAGCTGGATCCTATAATTTTTGATCCGCTATTCTTGCCCATTGTTATCTAGCTTTTCTTGCTTCTTGATTCAATTAATTCTTTTTTCGACAGATTCGGATTCATTTTCAATATGTAGTTTACTGTTTCTGAATTATACGAGTCCACAGCCTTAACACTCGTAAAACCTCCAAACACTAAGGGAGTAACGATGCTTAATGTTGCAAAAAATCTTCGCGTTTTCATACTTATTACCCCTAACTATTTACTTTCCCACATTTTAATTTATTATACAATTATTGCAAACACAACTTACGTACTGTATTTTCTCTGTGGTTAATTATTTGTTTTGTCTCTAAAACTTTGACTTGAAGTACAGGAAAAAGGATGAGCATGGAGAAGAAGGAAACACATAAAAGATTAATAGTTGCCCAACATATCTTTTACATTCATTGTTTAATATGGAAGACAGTTATTGATAAGGCGGAGAAATCATGAGAAAAAAAGAATACTGGCCTTGGTTGTCCTGTCGTTAGGCTTGCTCATTCATCGTCACGTCTGTATCGAACCCATGTTTTTTCGTCCGATCAAAAAACCTTGCGGGAACTTACCGCAAGGTTTTTATCAATCATTACTCTTTTCCGGCAGCGGCTTCCGCCTGTCCGCCTTTTAATTGATCGTTGATTGCTTTGGCGTCTTTCAAATACTCAGTCTTGAATCCGCTCTTCAGCGCCCACGCATAGAAGGCAAGGGCAACGATTGCGATCAGCCCCATATCCCAGCCGTACGGAATGATGTTCAGACCGCCGAATTTTTCACTTCCGAGCCATGAAATGACCATCATGCTGAGCAGATAGACAACCATCCAGACGCCGCCTTTAAAGTTTCTGCAGAATCCTTTCCACTTCGCTTTCGCTTGGTAGTAGAAATAAATCGGAAGGCCGATCAAAATGATAAACAGCACCTGCCCTGTTAACGGCCAGCGCGCCCAATACAGCACGAGAGACGCGAACACGAAGCCGAGCGGTGCAACCACGCTGAGGCCTTTCAGACGGAGAGGCCGGTACAAATCCGCCGCCGTCCGCCGCAGCGTCATCACCGTCACGGGACCCGTGATATAAGAAATCAGCGTCGCAACGGAAATGATTTCAGCAAGCACGCCCCATCCTCTGAATAAAAACAAAAAGATAAACGATACGATCAGATTGAAAATCATCGCTTGGCGCGGCACGCCGTACAGCGGATGAAGCTTTCCGAAAATGCTCGGCATATATTTATTTTTTTCCATGCCGTAAATCATGCGTGACGTCGTAGCGGTATAAGTGATACCCGTTCCTGACGGAGAAACGAACGCGTCCGCATAAAGAATAATGACAAGCCAGTTGATATTCAATGCGATCGCCAAATCGGCAAATGGAGAGTTGAAGTTCAGGTGACTCCAGCCGTGAACGATCATGGAAGGTTCAACCGCACCGATAAATGCGATTTGCAATAGGACGTAAATGACGGTTGCGACCAGCAGCGAACCGACAACCGCAATCGGAATCGATTTGCCGGGATTTTTTGCTTCTCCGGCCATGTTAATCGGGCTTTGAAACCCGTTAAACGCAAATACGATACCCGATGTAGCCACCGCCGTCAGCACGCTTGCCCAGCCGTTCGGCGCAATGCTTGAACCGGATGTGAAGTTTCCGCCGTGAAAACCGGTAAACAGCAGCGCTCCGATTGTCAGCCCCGGAATAATGATTTTAAATATGGTAATCAATGAATTCGCTTTTGAAAATAAGTTAACTGTCCAAAAATTCAGTAAAAAGTAAATAATCAGTAATACGGATGCGAAGCCGAGCCCCTCTCCCGTAAGAGTGCCGTTGTGAACGAGATTGCTTGTCCATTTTGCCCATTCCCACGGCCATGAGCTCATATATTGAACAGACGCAACCGCCTCCACCGGAATAACGGAAACAATCGCAATCCAGTTTGCCCATCCTGCGATAAATCCAATAAATGATCCGTGAGAATATTGAGTATATTTTACCATTCCCCCGGCTTCCGGGAACATTGAACCCAATTCACTGTAAGAAAGTGCGATAAACAAAATAACGATCATACCGATAATCCAGGAAATAATTGCGGCAGGTCCCGCAATCTGAGCCGCCCGCCACGCCCCGAATAACCAGCCGGAGCCAATCATCGACCCAAGTCCGACCATCATGAGTGCAAACGTTCCCATTCTGCGATGTAATTGATTCATAAAGTTAACACCTTTCAATTAAAATATGACTCCAGCGCTATCATATATTTATAATATTATTCTGAAAATAGATTTGTCAATCTTTATCGCATTAAAGCGGCAAGCCAAAATTAACCTTCCGATGTTTAAACAGCCGTTAAGCGGGAATAACTACTGCAAGCCAGAAATAGAAAGGAGTTTTTATCGTGAAACAAAAACTGCTCATTTCAGGACTTGCCGTGTCGACTGTCGGAGTGACTTCCTACCTGCTCAAAGATAAATCAAACCGCCAAAAGGTGATGAACTTTATCCGCAATATGAAAACATCGCTCTCCGGGAAGCAGGATATTGAATCATTCCCCGTCAACAAAGCAGGCAACCCGCATCCCGAAGATATTGAAGATAACAAAATGGTATCCGAAGGCTCCATGTACCCGGTTCAATATTATGATGACAAGAAGAAATAATCTGTTCCCGGGCTGCCCGGCCGTATCAAACGGCGGCAGCTTTTTTATGCAGACGGCGTTTTATAGGTCCGCCAATATTGGCGCGATCCTTTCTCCCGCACAGTAATGCCCAGTTTGGATATTTCCGCTTTCAGCTCTTTCGCATCAGCCTTTTCCTCCTCTTTCAGCGCCTTTTCTCTCGCTTTTAAAAGAGCATTTGCCCCCGGCTCCAAATCCGGCGTGTCCGGCACCCACCGTTTGTATTCTTCTTTAAAAGGATCTTCCGTCCCCAGCCAGACATACCCATGCGCGCGAAACGCATCAGCCGCTTTTTCAACCGCCGGCTCAAGCTTCTCCCGAAAAAGCTCCTGTCCTTCAGTGCCTAATAAGACAAGATGCTTCTCATCCGTAAACACACCGGAAATGCTGTCTTTCGAAAACACGCTTTCTTCATTATATATGGTTAAGGACACCTCGCTGTCCGTCACGACCGCCGTAAGACATTCTTTAAAAACAGTCCGCGTCAGCCACATTCCCCCGATTAAGCCGATAACGGCGATGACAGCCGCAGCCTTCCATCCGTGAAAAGAAGCGATCATTTCCAGCGGCCCGATAACAGGCAGCCAATCCAATGTTACGGCCCACTTCGCAATGACCGGCAGAAACCATCCGATGACCAGCCCCAATAATGGCGGCACCAGAAAAACCAAAGCTTTTTCAACCGATGATAACTCAAGAACCGTCTGTTTTTTTATTTCGTTCATGTTTCTCCTCCGTCTGTTTTTTTCACAACTATCCATTATACAAAGAGTTGGATGATTCTGTAAACTGTTTCCGAAACAATAAAAGCCTCCCGACCGCCGGGAGGCTTTTTAAAACAGGAGCTCATATACTTCATTCAATTCCATCGTGCGCTTCTCATCCTGCTCGTTCTCAGCATATTTGATTTCCTTTTCAAGCACCTGATTCAGCGCATCCATTTCCAAATCATTTAGATCTTTCACAAACTCGCCCTCATTTTCATAATGCTTCACCTGAAGCTTTTTATAAATCCCTCGGCACACATCATGCTCCAAGTGGTTCGAAAGCGACTCGCGCAAATATCCGAGTGTCCTGTCCATCATGTAAGCCCTCCCTTTTCTTTAGGAATAGCTTCCCGGAAAGAGAGAAAAACTATACATGAAAGCACCGGGCGGCTGTTTTAACTCTGTACCTGAATGGAGAAAAATCCGCTGCTTAACGGTGTGTACGGCCCGTTCAGCCCCGTTGCGGAGAAAGAGAACGTTCCTGAACTGACATAAGAAAGAGGAACACTGTAATATTTAATATAGCCTGTAACAATATTGCCGTTTTTCGTATATTCATCTTCCAGAGCTTTTGACGTAAGATTTGTAATATTCGTTCCGTTGTTAAACGCCTGGATCGTGTTATTGTTCGGATACCCTTGGAAATATACGGCTAAATAACCCGTTGTACCCTTCATCGGTTTTGATGCGCTGATTTGGTTCGGCCCGATATTTTCCCATTGGTAACTCTGACCGTCAGACGTCACACCGATAATACGGATTTGTGTTAAAGCAGGAGCCGGCGCCGCAGACGCTGATGGAGCCCACAACCCGCTCACAAGCAACAAAACAGCGGCGGCTGCCGCGAATAGCATAACGAGTCTCTTTTTCATGTTTTTTCCCCCTCTTATTCTTTTCGTAGAATCCTATACTATTTTACACGATTTACAAGGAAAAAGATTACATTTTACAAAAGAGTCCGGAACACTTTGTGAACTAGATATGAAACGCTCTTGAAACGCCGTTGATCATGAGAAAGATGCCGCAGATTCTTAACACGACTCTCGAACTTCTGTCATCTTTACCGAAAAAGGTTTTTCCGAGCCTCCCGATCCATACATTCATTGCGGCTCCCGCGAGCAATTCTATGATTCCGATCATTTCTGCCATATAAAAAGCAGCCACCCTTCTAACCATTTTTTTTCATATGACGGTTTATCATATAAAGTGATAAGACTAATGACGCTGCACCGGCAGCAAGAAACAGGCTCAGCGGCACGATCTGCATGCTGCCTCCGCCATTGTTTTGAAATGCGCCGATCGCCCATTTTTCAGGAGTAAACAACGACAGCATCCGCATGTACTCCGGAGCCGCGTCTAAAGTGAAGAAAGCCCCTCCCAATAAACCCGTGACAGCTATAAAAACGGAAGCAAGCGACGTGAATTGCTTCTGGCTCTTCATGAACGGTATCACAGCCATCGTTACAGCAGTCAGCGCAAACGAGCAGGCCGCAAGCACCGCTCCCGCAGCAAAAACATGATCAGCAAAACGGATATGCAGCATGAATGTTCCGGCAGCGAGGATCACGATAATATGGAGAAGTCCGAAAAGATACGCCGCCGCAAACTTAGAGATTGCATATGCCGTATAGGAAACGGGCGTGCTCAGCAATCTGTCATATGTATGATTTTCTTGTTCATCTATAAATGATCGCAGGCTTTGGACTGCAACGAACCAGATAAACATCACTAAAAATCCGATAAGTCTGTCGGCTGCCTGTCCGCCTTCATAAACGTGATGGCGGTCAACATAGACGGTGGAATGACCCTGAATATCCTTCAAGAGATCAGCTGCCGCCTGCTTCCCGTCGGTGTGCAGCGTGCGGGATATCACTTTTGCATCGCGGACTATTTTTTTCAGCGCGCCCGCCTGCTGCGCAATCAGCTGCTCTGTCAAAACAGCATCACCCTTTTCTTCATTCTGAATAAATGAAACGTTCAATTCATCTCCGGAAAATAATTTTTCTTCAAAATGAGAGCCGATCAGCAATCCGAAGGAAATATCCTGATGATTAACCTTTGTTTTTAATACGTCCTCCGTGACCTTCGTGATTTTTATATGGCCGGCTGTCTGAATCATTTTCATAAATTGCGCTGAATAGGCGCTCTGATCCTCATCAGCTACATATACTTCCTTCTGCTGACTGCCTTCCGCAGAAAAGGAAAAGAAATATGTGAGAAGGAGCGGGGCGGAAATCGTCGCAAAGATGGCAGCCCGATTTTGCAGCATCAGTTTCAGCTGATGTCTGATCATGAATAACAGCTGCGTCATGAAACAGCCTCCTTCCGTTTAAACACCCAGATGGTCAAACATAAAAACACGGCGCCGATGGCGGCAAGCTCTGCCAAATCCGTCGAAATACCGCTCAGACCGGCATGCTGCGTGACACTGACATAGCTGTTGATCGCTTTGCCGTTCGGTATCAGCTCCTGCACGATTTTCAAACTGTCAGGCAAGCTGTCTTTTGCGATAAAGCTTCCGCCTAAAAAACTGAATCCGTATAAAATGGGAGCCGCCATGCTTGAGACGGTCTCGTGGTTTTTTGCAGCAACCCCCCAAAGAAGCACGATACTGCCGATCGCAAATGAATAAACAATCGTAACCAGCAATATTTCAAACAAATTGCCCCATTTTACCTGATACAAGATGCTGCTTGCGATGATGACGGCAGCCATTTGCATAAGGATGGCAAGCATGATTCCCAAAAGCTTACCCGCCACATACTGGATACGTAAAACAGGCATTGATTTGATTCTGAATAACGTGTGCTGCTGTCTCTCTTCCACTATCCCGTGAATGAGCGCAAACGCGGTCATAATGGAGAACATGACGACCATTGCGATTGAATAATACTGCATCGCATCAATCGGAGCCGCGTGATTGCCGGCCGACTGTTTCGGAATGGTGACAGCCTGTTCACGTTCACCCGAAAGGCCGCTGATGATTTTGCTGGCATCTCCCTTTGACAGATGTCCCGACTTCTTCAGCACCGCTTTTTCTTCACTGATCTCCGCTTTTACTCTGGTGACAAACGAATCAGCCATCATTTCCACAATGTCTCCGTTTACAGAGCCTTGTTGGTCCGAGATGACTTTGATACTTGTTTTCTCATTATGTTCTGCCGCTTTTGCAAAGCCTTTCGGCACGTATACAAAAACGGAGACTTTGCCGCTTTCGACAAGCTGTTTCCCTTCTTGGTAACTGCCTATGTCTTTTACCCGGATGAGATCAGTTTGTTTCAGCACGTCATTTTTTAATACGTCGCCTAAAGAACTCTCCGCGTGATCCGCATTATAAAACGCGGTCTGAAATGGCTTCACTTTCGAATCACCGTGAAAAACCGTTCCTAAAATAAAAATCATCAGCGCCGGAAACAGAATCAGTTTTATATAGAAAGACTTTGCTCCGGCCAATAACCGAAAATCTAATAAGATCAGCCTGAATAATATTTTCATGACGCCCCCTATGAATCCCGCAGCGTTTTGCCGGTGAGCCGGAGGAAAATGCTTTCCAGATTGGCTTCCTCGAAATGAATGCCCTTAATGGTGATACCGGTTTTCCTGATATCATCCGCAATATCAAGGATATTGCGATCTGCCGCAGAGACGAGCATCGTAATGGTCTGCTGGCTGACAGCAGCCTCGGCAACACCGGGAATGCGGCGGATTTTTTTAACGGCATCATCATTCAGCCCCTCTGCATTCACGATCAAGGTATCAGAGGCTTTGGCTGACTGCTTCAATTCGTCTTTCGTCCCGCAGGCAATGATTGAGCCGTGATCCATGATCGCCGCTTTTTCACAGAGGTATTCGACCTCTTCCATGTAATGACTCGTGTAGATGACGGTCATCCCTTTTTCTTGATTTAACGTCTTCACGGTTTCAAGAATATGATGTCTGGATTGCGGATCAATTCCGACAGTCGGTTCATCTAAAATGAATAGTTTCGGTTCATTCATTAGCGCGGCACCGATATTCACCCGTCTTTTCATGCCGCCTGAAAATTCAGATACCCTTTGGTTTCGCTGTTCCTTTAATTGGATGATGTCCAGCACTTCATCAACCCGTTTACAAAGTTCCTTACCGGACAGTCCGTACAGACTCCCGAAAAAAGCCAAATTATCCTTTGCGCTTAACGCTTGATATAAAGCGATTTCCTGCGGGACGACTCCCATCACTTTTTTTATGGCCGCAGGCTGTTCGTGTAATGAAGTTCCGTCAATGCAGATTGTTCCGCCCGTCGGCGGGAGCACAGTGCTGATCATCGACACCGTTGTTGATTTACCGGCGCCGTTTGGTCCCAGCAGACCGAATATCTCTCCTTTTTCGACGCGCAGTGATATATGATTGACAGCGGTAAAATCGCCGTACTTCTTTGTCAAATCCGTTAATTCGAGCATTCGTGCAGCACTCCTTGTGTCATGTCTGCACTTATTCTACTCTCGGCAATCCTTGTTTTCTATTCACTTTCGTACTCGATATGGATATTACTTTCGTCATATGTTTAGTGATAAAAAGGAAGAGAGGAGGGTGAAGCGGGGTTATACCAATTTTTGCAAATATAAAGTAAGCTCGGTTCTGTTTGACACTTCAAGTTTATCGAGGATTCTGGATACATAGTTTTTCACAGTGCCTTCAGTCAGAAATAAGTCTGCGGCAATGCGTTTATTGCTTTTGCCTTCCATAATGTGTTTCGCCACATCAAGCTCTCTCGGCGTGAGAATCTCCGTCAGCTTTGACTGCGGCTCTTCCTGCACCGCAGGGATCTCCATATTGTTCAGCGCTTTTACGACGGAAACCGTGATTTTGGGATTCAGCATCATCTTCCCTTCATAAACGGCTTGAAGGGAGGCGATAATTTCATCTGAATCAGCATCCTTCAAGAGATAGCCGTCGGCTCCGCTTTTCAGCCCGGCAAAAATATAGTGATCATCTTCAAACGTTGTCAGAATGATGACTTTTACGGACGGATATCGCGCTTTTACCGCTTTTGTCGTTTCGATTCCGTCCATACCGGGCATTCTGATATCCATCAAAATCACATCAGTTTCGGATTGAGAAAGCAGCCGGAGCACCTCTTCGCCGCAAGAAGCCTCTCCCGATATTTGAATTCCTTCGTGAAGACTCAGAATCATTTTCAGCCCCTCTCTCACAATGGACTGGTCGTCTGCAATCATGACATTCACTTGATTAATCCTCCTTGCACGGAATCCTTATTTTCACGTCAAAACCCGTTTCCTTCCCAGACGAGAAAACAGCCTCTCCGCCAAGTGCGGCTGCTCTTTTCTCAATTCCTTTCAGACCATTTGATTTTATGATCGTTCCGCAGGCTGAGCCGTTATTATGAATATGCGCCAATATCATGTTTCGGTTTTTTTGAATCCGGACAGAAACATATGAAGCATGTCCATGCTTTATCGCATTCGTAATCGTTTCCTGAACGGATTGATAAAGACAATGCTTCACATCCGGCTGTTCCGCTTCTATGGCCGCATCCATCTCCAGCTCGAAGCGTATGCCTCCCGCCTCTTGAAAATGGCTGAAAATGTCACGAAGCTCTTGCTCAAATCCCCGCCCCGGCAAAGAGCCCTGCAGCAGCATAACGGCCTGGCGAAGCTTTAAAATGGATTCTTTCGTAAGATCATGCGCCTTATGAATGATCTGCTTCACTTTGTCCGGCTGATGCCCGGCTGTCTTCCCGGCAAATTCCAAATTCATTTTCAGAGCAGCCAGATAATGACCGAGAGAATCATGCAGCTCCTGCGCAATTCTTGTTCTTTCTTTCGTAACGGCCAGTTCCTCAATCCGGTCTGAATATTCCTTCAGTGTATCATTAGCGATCTTCAGCTCTCGGTTCAGCAATTCAACCTTCGACTTCTCCTGCAGGTTTTTCCTATATAAATAAATCACCGCAAACATGATGAAGTATGGCGGCACGATATCACTGACACCCGCTCCGCCGGCGTATAAAGCTGCGGCAAATGCGGCGGCATTCATCGTTAACAAAACAGCCGAAATCTGCTTATCAGTAATAAGCACCTCCGCCAATAAAAGCACCATTACGGCCTGTGTCCCCACACTATAGACATTGTACAAAAGAACTCCCGCGATAACGCTGCTCAGGAGAAAAGAGCCTTGATATATAGCCGGTCTTCTCTTCATATACAGCGGCCGCAGGCAGTCATTAGCCGTCAGCATCATCACGAGCACAGACAAAAAAACCTTCAGCTCCCCCCGGCCGGGAGGAAGCTGAAGAATCGCATGAAAGATTGATAGTAATGCAAAACCCCTGATCAGTAACTTCGTATGTGCAATCTTCATCGTATTCTCCTTACAAATGAGCGGCGGCTTTCCGCTCCACGTTCAGCACATCATACAGCTCATCAAGCGAATGAATCTCGTATGTCGGGATGATTCCGGACTCATTTGCTTTCTTTCCGGGATTAAACCAGCACGTATCAATTCCCGCCATCTGACCGCCTTTTATGTCCGCGCTCAGTGAATCGCCGATAATAAGTCCGCCCTCGGCAGAAAAACCGGGAATTCTCGCAAACACGTAATCAAAGTATTCCTTCATCGGCTTTTGAAAACCCGTGTCCTCAGATACAAACACATCTTTAAAGAACGGATACAGACCGGAGTCGCCCAGCCGCTTATATTGTGATCTTGAGACGCCGTTCGTCACGATGTATAAATCAAATAAAGGACTCAGCCGTTCAATCAGCTCATAAGCTCCGTCTATCATCTGGTGCCCTTCTTCTAAGTATTGGCGGTACGCCTGATTCAACAGCACGCCGTCGGCTTCGAGGCCGTATTCTTTAAACAAAAGGGCAAACCGTGTATTCACCACTTCATCGCGGGTCATTTCCCCCTCTTCAAACGCTTTCCACAGCCCCTGATTTAACGCTTTATAACGGGCTTCCACCTCTGCCGTCAGCTCCAGCTTTGAACCTTGAAACAATTTTTGAAGAGCATCGGTTTCTGAAGCGGTAAAATCCAGCAGCGTATTGTCTATATCAAATAATAACGTACGGTAATGACTCATCGATGTTTCCCCCGGTTCTGCTTTTTTTAACCAGTATACCACTCGCGGACAAGCCGAAAAAGACACCCCTGTAAGAGAGTGTCTTTTTGAATTATACAGCGTCTTCTATTTTCGATTTTTCACCAGGCACGCGCTTGCCGATACCGAACGCATAATAGCTGACCGTCACAATCGCCAGGAAAATCACCCCGACAACCAAAGAAATCCGCGTATCTTTGTTAAACCACATGCCGATCAATACCATGAGTAAGAAAGCGATCGTCAAATAGTTTGTAAACGGCGCAAAAGGCATTTTAAACGGATGCTTATCAAGCTCAGCGCCCTTCGCTCTTCTGAAACCGAGATGGCTGATTAAAATGACGAACCACGGAATCATTCCCGGCAGCACACTCGCGCTGTACACATAGACAAAAATTTTCGGAGGCGCGATGTAGTTCAGCACGACACCGATCACAAGTCCGATTAATACGGCAAACGTACCGAATATCGGCACACCGCTCGAAGAAACTTTCTTAAAGAATTTCGGGGCCTGTCCGTTCACGCCCAATGTATAAAGCATGCGTCCCGCACTGAATATCCCGCTGTTGCATCCGGACATCGCAGCGGTAATCACAACAAAGTTAATCAAACCGGCCGCCGCCGTAATCCCGACTTTCGCAAATGTCGAAACAAACGGACTGCCGAGTGAGTGAAGCTCATTCCACGGATATACGGTAACGATTACGAAAATCGCACCGATGTAGAAAATTAAAATCCGCCAAATAATACTCTGAATCGCGCTTCGCAGCGTTTTTTGCGGGTCCTTCGCTTCCCCTGCCGTAATCCCGATCAGTTCGACCCCTTGATAGGCCGCAACGACCAAAGACAAGGCAAAGAAAAATCCTGAAAAACCATTCGTAAAGAAACCGCCGTGCGACCATAAATTAGATAATCCGATCGCATGCCCTCCGTTACCGAAACCGAAGAAAATAATTCCGATTCCGGCCACAATCATCAGAATAATGGTGACGATTTTGATCATGGCAAACCAAAATTCAAACTCACCGAAAGATTTTACCGAAATTAAATTCGCCGCACCGAGAATGGCCATGGCGATAATGCCGGGAATCCATGCCGGCAGATCAGGAAACCAATATTTCATATACGAACCGACGGCGATAATTTCAGACATCCCGACGATCACCCATTGAAACCAGTTGCTCCACGCCGTCATATAGCCGGCTAACGGATGTATATACTTATGGCCGAATGTCGCAAACGACCCTGTACTCGGCTCTACATAGAGCATTTCGCCCATCGCACGCATGATAAAAAAGATAAAGATACCTGAGATCGCATAAGCCAGCAGGACAGACGGCCCGGTCCATCCGATCGTGCTGGATGACCCCATGAATAAACCGACACCGATCGTGCCGCCCAGCGCAATCATCTGTATATGACGCGCGCCTAAGCCTCTCTTTAATTCTTTGTTTGCCACTTCGCTTCCTCCTCTTAACAGCTCTGATATATGTGAAATAATGAAGCAGAAGGTGCACCTGTTGAACCTAACTCACTCTTCATTTCCCGCAATATTAGAAATATTCTATCTTTCTATTGTTATATAATCTCCAATTTCCTTATTCCATCATAATAAATTTTCGTGGAAAATACAATTGTTTTTTTCAGGTAAACACCTTGCACCCTAAACCAACAGACTAAAAATAAAGCGCTTTCATTTTTATTGAATTATGAATATTGAGATAATAAATGCCGCAGCCTCCGGGAAACAGGATGTCCCTGGAGAAACATGTTCCGCCCCCTATTCAATATTATTTTTGCTAAGCAGAATGGCGTAAAGTCTTACTCTCTTCCATTCTCCCTTGTATACGCCATAATCCTGCTTAACCGGCAAAAATCATACATTAATCGATAAATGCCTCATTCAGCCGCAGCAAAAGCCGGCCGAACATTTCTTTTTCATCGCCTGACCAATCGTCAAGCATATGTCGGTATCGATCAAGACGCATCTTTTTATCAGCTTTTAACCTCTGTTTGCCAAGCTTCGTAATCGCAAACAGACTGACCCGCCCGTCAGAAGGATCGGAAAAACGCTGGATCAGCTCTTTCGACTCCAAGGCCGCGGCCTGGCGAGACAATGTGGAAATATCCAGCTTAAAAGATTCGGCTAATTCCTTTACACGCGCCGGTCCGAATTCATCCAGCTGCCGTAATAACAAATACGCAGCCCTTTCCAGATGTCCGATTTTACGGTCGGAGTTATCAAGATAAACAGCTCTCCTGATAAAAGTGGTGAGCTCATATTCAATTAATTCAATCGGATCTTGTTTTGACAACAGCCTCACTCCTTACAATTGACAACAGCAATATTAGTTGTATAATACAAACATATGCACATTTACTCAGAAAACATATAGAAAGATTTTGCATACATATATTTGTATAGTACAAATATATGCGCAAAAAGTAAAGAAACATATCGAAGCATCAAGAAAGGGGGAAGCTGCTCTTCTCCAAAGAACAGCATTGTCGTGAAAGTCATACGCATCATCTTGCAAATCATTATTTTATTCGCATTTTCCTTTATCGGGGGAGCCGTTCAGCAGTTCTTTCACCTGCCCATTCCCGGAAGTATCATCGGTTTGATCCTGCTGATCATATGTTTATCGGTTAAGATCATTCCCGTCAAAATGATTGAAGACGGAGCCGGATTTTTGCTGTCTTTTCTTCCGCTGTTATTCATTCCGGCCATGACGGGCGTCATCAATTACCCGTCACTGTTTTCCGCCAGCGGGGCTGCTCTGTTTTTAATCATCGTGCTGAGCACCATCGTCACAATGATCGCCGCAGGGTACGCCAGCCAGCTGTTAGAGCACAAAGCCAATCAGAGAAAGGAGAAAAAGAAGTGCAGCAAGCATGTATCGCAATCCTTATAATTTTGTTCACGGCCGCCGCCTATCTGGCTATGGTGAAATTATATGTGCGCTTTCCATATCCCTTTCTCATACCGGTTTTGACGACTACGATTTTCATTATCGCCGTGCTGCTTGTTTTTCATATTTCGTATAAAGACTATATGATCGGCGGACAATGGATCAATTCACTGCTCGGCCCCGCCGTGGTGGCTTTGGCATACCCGCTTTATAAGCAGCGCCGGGTGTTAATCAAGTATATGTTTCCGATCATCGGCGGCGTGTTGGCCGGTTTATTCTCCGGAATGGTCAGCGGCCTGCTATTTGCAGAGCTGTTCGGCATCAGCCGGAGTTTGATTTTGTCAATTATCCCAAAATCAATTACGACGCCTGTCGCCATACAGATTGCGTCCGGTATCGGCGGTGTCCCTTCCATGACAGTCGTGTTCGTCATGATCGCAGGGTTTTCCGGCGTTATCTTAGGACCGCTGCTTCTCAAGTGGATCCGCATCCGCAGCTCACTCGGGAAAGGAATTGCATTCGGGAGCGCTTCCCATGCGCTCGGCACCTCAAAAGCAATGGAGTACGGAGAATTAACGGTCTCCATGAGTTCTGTTTCCATGACGCTCTGCGCCGTGTTAGGGTCGGTCTTCGGCCCCGTCGTAGCATGGATGTTTCAAATTTAAAGCTGACGGTTCTCCGTCAGCTTTTTTCATGTGCGGATCATCTCATTTCCTTCCGTTATTATGTTTCATTTGTAAGAATAATGGTAAAGTAGAAAACAAGGAGGGATTTAATGATGACTGGGACAATTCCGCAAAAGAAACTGCTGGATGGGACAAGCATTCCCGCGATCGGCTTCGGTACATACGCTCTTAATGGAAACAATGGCGTTCATGCCATTACCAGCGCCATTGATATCGGCTACCGTCTGATTGACACCGCTTATAACTATGAAAATGAAGGGACGGTCGGAGAAGCCATCCGCAGAAGCTCTGTTCCGAGAGAACAGCTATACGTGACGTCCAAGCTGCCCGGACGCTACCATGACTATGACAAAGCTGTACAAACCATCCAAGAATCTTTATACCGCGCCGGTCTGGACTACTATGACCTGTATCTCGTCCATTGGCCGAATCCGAAACAAGACCGCTACACGGAAGCATGGCAGGCACTGATTGATGCGAAAAAATGGGGCCTGATCCGATCCATCGGCGTCTGCAATTTCCTGCCTGAGCATATCGAACGGCTCGAACGTGAAACCGGCGTAAAGCCAGGCATCAACCAAATTGAACTGCATCCCGCTTTTAATCAGCAGCAGCAGCGCCAATGGCACGAAGAACAGGGCATCGTGACAGAATCATGGAGTCCGTTATCCCGCGCCGGTGAAGTATTGAACGATCAAAAACTCGGACAGATTGCGGACAAATACGGCAAAACCATTTCTCAAGTCATTTTACGCTGGCATATCCAGCTGGGCGCCATCCCGATTCCAAAATCAGCATCGCCCGAGCGCCAGCTTGAAAACATCTCCGTTTTTGATTTCTCTCTTGATGAAAACGACATGAACATCATCGACTCGCTTACCCGCCCCGACGGACGCATAAACGGCCAAGACCCGGCGGAGTATGAGGAGTTTTAAGAAAAGACATAAAGAAAAGCTGACGGCATCATTTGTCAGCTTTTTTCTCAATTTATATACGCACACCCAGCTCCCGTTTCCATTCAGAAAGCCAACCTGTATCTCCAGATCCGTATTGCCTGCTTTGGCCGACATCACGCAGAGATCCGTTTTTATACTCAATGGACAGCACCAAATCAGGAATGGCATCATAACCCGTTCTCGCAAGCTTCGTGAGCGCCTGTCCGTAATGGGCGGCCGCTTCTGCCGCCGTATGTTTCAACAAAGGATCGAGCTGCAGCGCTTCCTTATAGACGTCTAAAAGGTCACGGCCGTCTTCTGTGACGTACTTTCCGTCCACGATCTGCAAGTCTTTCAGATGATAGCCGGTCACCTCATACATTTCCCGAATGACTTGATATTTCTCATATGCTTCCGGCGTAAACTGCGAGGAGTCATCACTCCGGCTGCGAATGATGTGCGCAAACAGCTCTTTGCTGTTTTCCCCGGAGTTTAAGACGGCTTCAATCTGCTGAGTGAGCTCTTTATCGTCAGTCCCGCTCACTTTTAACAGATAATCAATCGGTGATATCGTAAATGTAAGATTCGCACCCTCCGGCATCTGAATATGATTCCGATGAAAAAGCATATCTATCTGCTGATTCACCTGCGCCCGCTGAAACACCCTTTCATTTTCGACTTGAATCTCTCCGTTGAGCGTTTCACCCCGAAACGCCGCATCACGGAAATCATAGCTCTGGGCTTTCCCCTTAAACAGCCATTCCGTTTCGTTATGATAAGCGGCCTGACGCTCTGATTCTGATAAATCACTCCTGAAATAAGGTGAATCGGCACGCTGGTATTTGTCCTTAATATAACGCAAAGGATCTGATTTTCGTTTATTGATTTCATTGATACGGCTGTATTTCTCATCAAGAATCCTGCTCGCAATATCACTCTCAGACTCATACGGATTATCAGCGTCTATTACCGTCTCATTCCCATTATCCGTAATCGTTTTCTGATTTGCAGATTGATATAAACGGGACAGGCTGCTCCCTTTCTCAGTGACACCGCTCCTTGAATAATTCATCTGGCTCAGATCGCGGGTCCCGCTTGCCTGAATCAATAAGCTGTCCGGCCCTTTTGCCGCATCTTTCCCATTTGTTTTGGAAGAATACCGCTGAAGCACTTGCTGAGCCATTATTTGATTTTTTATATAACGAGCGTTTAGGCGCATGTTTTTAACCTCCGCTTGAGATGATGTTCTAGTGTTTGTATCGGCTGTTTTCCAGTTGATTTTAACCTAAAATAACAAATGTTTACATCATGAGGGTTTTTATGTATGATGTAGTCAAAAAGGGGGATTTTTCCATGAAAAAGTATGTATCTATGCTATTTGTCAGTGCAATCGTATTATCAGGCGTATTGATTGCACCTTCAGCCTCAGCCTCTGCGTCTCAAAAGAACTCATCACAAATAAGCGCTATTACAGGAAATCACTCATTTGAAACTGCCAATCCAGTAGGCTACTGGAAATATAAAAATATTGATACAGCCGTATTGCCGGAAGGGGAAAAAGAATCGTACTTCACTTTCACGGCAAATAAGGGAGAAAGACTCTATGTCAGGAGCTCAACAAGAAGTGAATACAAGGGAATGAGCATTGAAATTTATAATAAAAACAAAGTGCTGATCAGTAAAGGCACAGAAGTGATAAACCCTGATACGCCGCTTCCTTTTATCTATGCCATTACAGATGCGAAAGAAAACAACGAGACGTTCTACGTGAAAGTGTCCCGCGGCTCATACACTGACGATATATACTTTACACTCTCCATTTACGATCGAATCAAAACCGGAAGCGAGACCTTCTCATTCAGCGGCACGGCTGAAAATAAAGGAAATACAAGCCTCAGTTCGAATGGATCAGATTCAACTGTTCTCAGGCTCGACTTAACCAAACAAACAAGCATTCCAAAAGACGCCATAGTGAAAAGAATCAGTACCGCCGCGACTCAAACACCAAGCCAAGGAAACACAAGACACTGCATAATGTCTGAAGAAAATAAAGTGTGGCACCGCGCACTCGCAAACAGCTCCACTCAAGGAAATTACGATATCACACTGGATGATAACCTCTCAGTCTCAAGCATCTGGAATTTTAAATACAACACACTCGCAACAGCAAAATCGACTATGAAAAATGTAAAATTGAAGATTGATTATGAGTACGATGTGACAACGCAGTTTTAATTAGAAGAACAGCCGCCCATTATGCGGGCGGCTGTCTGCTTGAAGTTTAAGTGAATTTATGAGCCCGTTCCTTGCCTTATCCTGTTGTAAATTCTTTTTTATGATAGATAGCCGCAGCAATGAAAAATGAAATGATATATAAGATAACGCCGATCATGAGATATATAATCGGAACATATAAAGAAGGATTTATGTGCAAAAATGACAGCGGTACTTGTTCTGCTGCATACCCAACGACACTTTGCAATCCAAAGGTAGCAAAAAGTCCCCCCATTGCACCTCCAATCACGATAGCATCGGATTTTTCCGGGCCTATCATGTAGAGAAGAGGATAAACGATTGCACCGGCAAAGAGAACGATGAACGTTCCAAAAGAGACAATATTCAATATGCCGTCAATTGGTTCATCAGAACCCAGGCTGTATACAAGGAAAATACCATAAGATATTACAGCTCCGATCACAACAATCAAAAGATAAAAGACATAGTGACTTTGAACAATATTTGTTCTGCTGACCGGTAAAGTCAGGACATACCTGTCATAGCCAGACTTGCTCTCATACTTTATAACCTCAAGTGCGGGCATGACGACAAACAAAATAATCAGCATAGCAACAAAACGATGCATTGAAGCATCCCCAAAATAAAAAATGACTGCTGATACCAATATGGCCAACCCCGTGTATGCAAAGAAACTCCGATAAACCAAGTAATAGTTAGTCAGTAACAGACCTCTCAATGTTTTCACTCCTCGTTAAAAAGACGCTGATTTCTTCTATGGAAATGGTGTTGGCCGTTACGCCATTCGGCAATTTCTGTTGATCCGATACAAGCACACTCCAATAAGATCCATGATTCCTTTTTGCTAGAACGATATCTTCGTCAAGCTCAGCCAATTGGCCTTCATCAACGTCTATAACAGTATAGCTTTCAAGAACCTTGTCTTTCTCTTCATTTAATAAAATTTCGCCATCTTTCATCATAATGATATGGCTGGCTATCTTCTCGACATCAGTCATAATGTGCGATGAAAGTAAAATACCGCCGTTGCTTTTACTCACAAAGCTTTTTAATTCATTTAACAGAGCATCTCTTGAAGAGGGATCAAGCCCTCCCGTTGCTTCATCCAGGAGTAATAATTTTGCATTATGCGACAAAGCAACAGCTACTGATAACTTCATTGACATGCCGCGCGAGAATGTATTCACTTTTTTGTCCATAGGTAAAGAGAAAGAATGAACCAACCGATAAAAATGATCTTGGTCCCAAGCACCGAATAGTTTTTTAAATACATGATTCAGCTGTTTTATCGTAAGATGCGCGGGCAGATTCATCGCATCAAATACGACCCCTATATCTTCTTTGAACTTTATATGTTTATCCAGATTCTCTTTACCAAAGATTTTCACTTTACCTCTATCCTGAGAGATTAACCCTAATATCGTTTTAAATGTTGTTGACTTGCCTGCGCCGTTATCACCGATAAAACCGACAATGGATCCGGCAGGCACATTGAATGTAACATCCTTTAAAACAACTTTATGACCAAAAGATTTGCTGATGTTTCTGATTTCTAAAAGGTTTGACATCATTCCACTCCTATCATTGTTGTCAGGACTTTTTTAAGAATTGAACCGGATTATTCAAAAAATGTTGTTATTTTCATATCTAGTCGAGGTATTCATAATGGATCAGGAGTCGGCAAATACAACAGGGATTTTAAAGTCTTTTTTAATCATAATTTGGATGTGTAATCGATTGATTACGTTTATATAATGGATATTCATGATGGAAAATACTAGAGGTGATTACTTTCCGATGAGGCATGCACAAAACGATTTACTAATGATTACATTTATGGATGTTAACCGGAATGCATCTCGTATTATAAAGCAGGTGTTAATCCTTTTCAATATATAAAAGGGGATTTCTTTACAATCGCCAAGAGTATGTATTTCTAATTTCTGCATTAAAAAACCCCTCTGGCTAATAATGCAGCTTTCGAATAAAGTTCAATTAAAAGCATTTTGCAAACGTTGATTTTATAATAGAAGAAACCCACACATTTTGAACAAAGTTTGATCAAAATGCGTGGGTTTGATTTTTGTGTGGAGTTTGGTTTTATAAAAAAGATTGATTGAAATATCAATTTCCCACTATGTATATATCATTAAATAAATTCAAAGCAATCATTTAGTTAACACTTTGGTTAATTTCTTTTATAAAAGCTGTATAGTCAGATGCTTTTAGGTCACTTAAATTAGTATTGTTCCAATCACTTATATCAGATAAAAATTCACTGACGTTATTTGTGATACTCTTTATTCTTTTTAACTCCTGTAAAGGTTCAATCTTATTTGTATCTTGAGTTATTTTCTGAATCATTTCCGAGTATGCCTTCTCTTTCTCTTCCCAATAAGATATATATCCTATCCTTTGCTCAAAAGAATATATATTAGCTGCAATTGTAGTCGGTATCTCTGAAAGTGAAGGTACAAATTCTTTATCAGAATCTTTTAGTATAACTAATAACATTTTCTCTTTATATTCACGCGAACGCATAACTTCAGATATCTCATACATACAATTTACTGATTTTAAATATTGATCACTAATAATACTAATAACAAAATCGTGTTTCCCAATAGTTTTCATGAAATCTTTAATACTATCTTTAAACTCAATGTTTCGAACATCTCTAGTTAAAGTATAACCCATATTTTTGAAATCATTATCAATTAAATCAGCAAATGCTACATCATTCCAACAATATGAAATAAATATCTTCTGGTTCTTCATCTGTTCAGCCACTTCACTATCACCAATTTTATAAATAGTTTTATTTACTGTTACTAATTCCTCTGCTTTATTAATAGAAATATAATATAGCTTAATGCCTTTTAATGTAAAGTACTCACTTTTAATATTTATAATACCCTCTATCAAATTTTGAACTCTCTCCAAATCAAATCTAAAGGGAAAATTCTTTATTTCTAATCTTTTTCCATCATCTCGTATTCCAAAGACTATATCTCCACCGTTACTGTTCGAGTATGCAACAATTAATTTTGCTATTTCTTCATGACTCGCAATTGGGTGTATATATGTTGTATTCTGTCTATTATTTGTACTTATTTTGTTTTCAATATCTTTAATTGTTCTAAACACTAAAAAGTACCTCTCTTATAACTTAGTCAATGGAATTTTAGATATACCTGTTGTTTTAAGCAAATCACCTAAAGTAACCATTCGTTGTACTTCTCCATCATCCGTCCACAATTGATAGTTGACATCATCTAAAGCCTCTAATTCTTCATCATAATAAAATATTATTTTTTGATAATCACTTGGACGAATAATGATTCTAAAATCATTTCCGTTATACTTAGCCGGAAATACCGTATCAGAATACTTTTCATTCATCCATTCTTCTAAAGTTGCCGGAAGTGTATAATCTTTAAGTCTGCTTAAATATTTAAAAATATTTTCTGTGCTTCTATGTAGTAAATTCTCAACATAGCGTTTCATTTCTTCGGATGAGGTAATAACATGTTTTAATTGATTGATAATATCTTCTTTACTCAGTTCAGAGTTAGTTATAATCTCCATTATTTTATCTCGATTATTAATAATTTCATCTAATTCTTCATACTTAATGTTATTTTCCTCTATTTTTTCCGCTATTCTATATCTTCTCAGATTTTCTTCTGGAGAAGATAACATCATTCTCTTTGAATATAAATTCCCAAACCATTTTTTTGATTTTTCAGGATTTGATAGGAACCAATTAGTTAATCTATTAAAGATTTTTTGGGTAGATTTATTTCTTTCTATCCTGTCAATAGTTTCCTCACTTAGAAGTTTTGATACTTTGAGCTCTATTTGATCAGAGCATATTTCATTAGTCTTAATTTTTTTGGGGTGTTCTTCGAAATAGTGTTCAAATGAAATAATATCTAGTTTCAATAACTGTCCTTCAATTTTCTCACCCAATAATGTTAAGATCTGTTTTAGTTCTTGATCTATATTTTTATCAAGATAAATACAGGCGAACTGTACAAATTCATTAATTTGATTCGGTACAAATGCCGATTCTACAACTTCATCAACACCTGCATCCTTAATCCAAAGAGAAAAAAATGCATTTACCCACTCTGCAAATAGAGTCTTATCATTCAAACAAGCAACTAATTTATCAATATTTGAATCTTTAAAAATATCGTTTATCCAAGAGAATCCAACATTCTCTCCAAAAACCTCAGCCCAGCCTAAGTAAGTATCTTTAGTTGGTATCGATACTCCGTTATAATTAGATAAAATATCCCAAAGTAAGTCCTTATGTGTGCTTTTTTTGTTTTTGGTATGCCTATTGTCACGTTACCATTATTATCTTTAAATGCTAATCGTTTTAAATCTTCCAAATGATTATGAATAGGAACAATTGGACTCTTCTCAATATGCTCTTTAATTTCTTTATAGCTATAAGCCTGAATACTTGATGAAGTAGAGGGTTTTAAAATGCAAATATTAAATTCATTTCTTGTCCCTTTACTTTCTGAACAATAATCTATTAATTCCTTGTATAAAGAGACAGCTACCTTTATTAATTCATTATTCACTGGATTGCTATCTCTAATAGCATTTCTGTCCCTTTCTACTTCAAATAATCCTGAATTAACTACTATAGGAAAACTAAATTCTTCAGTTCCTAATAGAGGAAATTCACAGAAGATCCTTGGCATAGCATCAGGAATTGGTAAGAAATATATTTTCTTGTCTTTACGTTCGATAGCACAACCAATAGTTACATTATTTTCATTTAATATTAGCAACTCTTTAATACTATCAGAAACGTTAATTTGAACAGCTTTTAGCTTCTTATTTGAACGTGAAGTTTCTACTTTCTCCTTTTTGTAACAATCACCATTGTATGTAATAGAGTTGATATTCTCATTAAAAGTTAATACATAAGGAATAGTCTCTTTTAGATCTTCTATCCCTTCCTCTACTGCTTCTTTTATGTCATCATCCTGTATTGAATAAACAAATTTTGTATCCTCATACTCTTCTTGTAATTCCTCTTGATTTCTGCTTACAAGATCTAATTGTTCTAGCATAATTTTTGTTTTATTCTTAATATCGCTATAATCATCTCCTGATCTATCAACAATGAACTCAAATTTTGTATACCTACTATCTTCTTGGCTAAACGACCCTTCAATTCGTACAACCTCTGATAATAAATGAGTCGACATAAAACCTGTTCCAAATTTTCCTGTTTTCTTTTCTTCTGAACTTTGCTTAGATGAGATTTGTGTGATTAAATCTAATAAATTTTCATACGAAAATGGCAGCCCATTATGACTAAATATGATTTGATTATTAGAGTAATCAATTTTAATATCTATTTTCTTACCTTTAGGTGTACAGTCAGATGCATTTTGAATTAGTTCCCATATCCATCTACGCCTAATAGTCTTTTTTTCTATTTCTGAAGACTCTCTTATCTTTTTCAATTCATCCCAAATTGTATTAGAACTCGCATCTAAAACTTTATTTAATAAAACCTCTTCATTAGACATAGTAATAATCAATCCTCTTTTTCGCTGTATTTTTCTGAATTCCCGGGTATTAATTTCTTTATTTATTTTCGGCATTATAAGATTTGATGAACTTCTATATTATTCATTTAAATATCCTTTACGAATTCTCCAACTCTCTTGTCTCTTGATTTAAATAAAGATGATAATATGTTACCTAGATCTCGAATAGGTTTAAACTACTTCAAAAACATTAACTGATATTTCTCAGTATAATGATTTTGTACAACCTTCTAACCAATATTTATTCGTCTCCCTAAACCATTATCATAACAATGTGTTCTTTTGTTTTAAGAACTGTATGAAGGTTTATTTCTAACTCATCTGCAACCTTTCATTGACAATATAATCTAATGATTACCATGTATGTTAATACTATTTTCTAAATATTCAGTTAACAGTTATAATTATTGTTTTATATCAGATAGAAGACTCCTACTATCTTCCTTATTCAATTTATTATAAACGATGAGCATCCTTATTGAAGTTAAAACTTGAATGTTTAGCTCCAGTTTATGTATTTTTTAGATCCTATACCTTTTTCAATCAATTTTTCTACTTAGTTTTCTGTTTAGACATGAAAATACCCCTTTAGATGAGTATATCTAAAGGGGTAGAACGGTGCAACTTTTTCCAAGAACAATACAAACTTTGAATTTAAAACAACATACTGTTTTCTTTCCTTGTCAAATCCTACTCCACCGTAACACTCTTCGCAAGGTTGCGCGGTTTATCAACGTCACAGCCGCGGTGCAGTGCAGCGTAGTAAGCGATCAGCTGCAATGGCACAACAGAAACCAGCGGAGCAAGCGCAGGGTTGACTTCCGGCAGGATGTATCTGTCGTCTGCGTCTTCTAAGCCTTTCAGCGAGATGATGCAAGTGTTGGCGCCGCGGGCTGCGACTTCCTTCACGTTTCCGCGGATGCTCAGGTTGACGTGTTCTTGTGTCGCAAGCGCAAAGACCGGTGTTCCTTCTTCAATCAGAGCGATTGTTCCATGCTTCAGCTCGCCGCCGGCGAAGCCTTCCGCCTGGATGTAAGAAATCTCTTTCAGCTTCAGGGCGCCTTCGACACACACGAAGTAGTCAAGGCCGCGGCCGATGAAGAAAGCGTTTCTTGAAACAGTCAGGTACTCACGTGCGATCATTTCCATTTCGTCCTTCTGGTCGCAGAGGGCTTCCATGGCGTTTGCCGCGATACCTAATTCTTTGACCAAATCAAAACCGATATCAACGCCGTTGCGTTCTGCTGCAACGGACGCAACGATCGCGAGGACGGCAATCTGAGCCGTATACGCTTTTGTTGATGCAACAGCGATCTCAGGACCTGCGTGCAGAAGCAATGTGTAATCCGCTTCACGGGAAAGCGTTGATCCCGGAACGTTTGTAATCGTCAGCGCTTTGTGACCCAGCGCTTTGACTTGAACAAGCACAGCGCGGCTGTCCGCTGTTTCTCCGCTTTGAGAAAGGAAGATAAAGAGCGGCTTCTTAGACAGAAGCGGCATGTTATAAGAGAATTCACTCGCTACATGCACTTCAACCGGTACGTTTGCCCACATTTCAATATATTGTTTCCCGACAAGACCGGCATGGTAGCTCGTTCCGCAAGCCACGATATATATGCGGTCCGCTTCCGCCACGGCGTCAGCGACATCGCCGGCCACGGCCAGTCTGCCGTTTTCGTCCTGATACGTTTGGATGATTTTGCGCATAACAAGCGGCTGCTCATCCGTTTCTTTTAACATGTAGTGAGGGTATGTGCCTTTTTCGATATCACTGGCGTCAAGCTCAGCGATATAAGACGCACGTGTCATGACTTCACCGTCTAGGTTTTTAATCACGGCTTCGTCTTTTGTCACGATCACCATTTCTTTGTCCAAAAGCTCAACGTATTCATTCGTTACTTGAAGCATAGCCATCGCGTCAGACGCCACGACGTTAAACGTATCTCCAAGGCCGATTAACAGAGGGCTTTTGTTTTTTGCAACGTAAATGGTGTCTGTGTTTTCACCGTCAAATAATGCAATTGCGTAAGAACCTTTTAACAGAGTCAGTGTTTTGCGGAACGCTTCTTCTGTGCTAAGTCCTCCCGCCACAAATTGCTCGATCATTTGAACGACTACTTCAGTGTCCGTGTCGCTTTTCAGTTCAACGTTTTCAAGATATTCGCGCTTCAGCTGAACATAGTTCTCGATCACACCGTTGTGAACAAGTGTAAAGCGGCCGAGTGTGCTTTGATGCGGGTGAGCATTCAGGAAGCTTGGTTCGCCGTGAGTCGCCCAGCGTGTATGGCCGATTCCCGCTTGAGATTCAACCGTGTGATCCACCACTTCACGAAGGTCGGCGATGCGGCCTTTTTCTTTGTACACATGCACGCCCTGCTCATTCGCCACAGCGATACCTGCAGAGTCATAACCGCGGTACTCAAGCTTCTCTAATCCTTTTAACAAAATCTCTTTCGCATCAAGCTGACCGATATAACCTACAATTCCACACATATTTTCTTCCTCCTAAAGGTGCAAAAGGAGACGAAGAAAGTCAAATTACAAGGGGACTTTCAATCGTCCCCTCCCACATGTTTTTTTGGAAGATCATGTGATTTCCCTTTGTTCGGAGAGTCGCCCCTCCGGTTTGAAGAAATCCTTACGGCTGTGATCTAAATGAATCAGCCGGGAGGCATCCGCCGAAAATTCGATAACCTCCATCCTCGTCAACTAAGCCGTTTTTCGGGCGCTTAGTTCGGGCGCTGTAATTATAAAAGATGCAAACAATCCCGCCTTTCCTGCAAGTGAAAAACAAAGGCTGAACAAGCTTGATTTTACAGCATGTGCCAAGGACGGTCAATTATTTTTTGCCGCCCCGGCATCATGTTTACTATCATATTATGCTGATCGCACTTGTCTTGTTCGCTCTCTGCTTATAAACTTCGCTACTCCGCTCCCATTTCTGTCCGCACGACATCCACGATTTTTGTGACATATTCGTCACAAAGCTCTTTTGTTCTCGCTTCGGCCATCACGCGGACGAGCGGTTCGGTGCCTGACGGGCGCACTAAAATCCGGCCGTCTCCGTTCATTTCTGTTTCCACTTCAGAAATAACGGCCTTCACCTTAGCGTTTTCTTCTACCTTATATTTATCCGTCACTTTCACGTTCACTAAGAGCTGCGGGAATTTTTTCATTTCATCCGCAAGTTCTGAAAGGGTTTTGCCGGACGCCTTCAGCGTATTTACAAGCATGATCGCGGACAAGAGACCGTCGCCGGTAGTGTTGTAATCAAGGAAAATAAGGTGCCCCGACTGTTCGCCGCCGACATTATAGCCGTCTTTTTTCATCGCTTCTACGACATAGCGGTCGCCGACTGCCGTTTGAACGCTTTTGATTTCTTCTTTTTCAAGCGCTTTGTAGAAACCGAGGTTGCTCATCACGGTCGATACGACGGTATCATCCTTCAGACGGCCTTCTGATTTCAAATACTTCGCGCATATGTACATGATTTGATCACCGTCGACGATGTTTCCTTTTTCATCAACGGCAATGAGGCGGTCGCCGTCTCCGTCAAACGCAAGGCCGATATCGGCGTTTTTTTCTTTGACGAAAGCACTCAGCGCTTCCGGGTGTGTAGAACCGACGCCATCATTAATGTTTAATCCGTTCGGAGACGTCCCCATTGTAGATACGTCAGCATCGAGATCGGCAAAAAGGTGCGTCGCAATGGAAGATGTCGCACCATGGGCGCAGTCAAGCGCTACATGAATGCCTGTGAAATCTTCGTCCGCCGTCTGCTTTAAAAATTGCAGATACTTTTGAACGCCTTCAAAATAATCGTTCACAAGCCCGAGGTCCGCGCCTGTCGGTCTCGGCAGCTTATCTTCCGGTTCATCCATAAGACGTTCAATCTCGGCCTCCTGCTCATCAGAAAGCTTAAAGCCGTCCCCTCCGAAAAATTTAATTCCGTTATCCTGTACGGGGTTGTGAGAAGCGGAGATCATGACGCCCGCCTCAGCATCCATGGCTTTCGTTAAATAGGATACCCCCGGCGTAGAAATAACGCCGAGGCGCATCACTTCAGCTCCGATCGATAAAAGTCCGGCGACAAGGGCTCCCTCCAGCATATGTCCGGAGATACGTGTATCACGGCCGATCAGCACTTTCGGGCGCTGCTTATCTTTGGTCAGGACATAACCGCCAAAACGCCCAACTTTAAAGGCCAGCTCTGGCGTAAGCTCGCTGTTGGCAACACCTCTTACACCATCTGTTCCAAAATACTTGCCCATTTTGTATCGCTCCTTTTTCATTCTGTTGAAGAAGAATCAGCGCTTGATCCGTCTTCATCCTGGTCTTGATTTTGATCCTGGTTTTGACTTTTATTCTGATCGCTGTCAGTGTCGTCTTCCCGGTTCTTGTTCTTGTCTTTGTCTGCGTCTCCGCTTGTGCCGTTCTTATTGCCGGAATCAGCGGAACCGCCGTTATTTTTATTTGAACTTGTGTTTTTCTTAGAAGTCAGCTTGATCTTAACCGTGTCTTTTGACAGGGACCATGTGACGTTTTGCGGGCCGTTTACTTCAAGCTTTACAGAGTGCTCTCCGTCATCCAAGTCCGAGACATTGGCATACAGTTCAATGTCTGACTTTTTCAGCGCCTTAATGTTGGCGGGAGAGCCTTTGGCCGTAATATTTATCGCCTGCGATTCAGGATCGAGAAACTCAATCTGCTGTGAGCCTCCCAGTCCGACCGTCTTGATTCCGACATTGTCAAAATCCTTTTTGTCTTCGCTGTCCACTTTAACATGAAGCGTGATTTTTTCCGGTGATACCTTAGTGACACCCTTAGGAAGCGGGATATCGGCATTGATATCGGTATCTTTATCAATTTTGCCTAAATCAAGAGATACGCCGTCAATAAATTCCAGTGAATCCAGCACATCCTGCGGGCCGTAAACCGTCACCTCACTCGGATTCGAGTCAATGCTCGCAACGCTCACCCCGTCCGGAAGACTTCCCTTCCTTTCGATTTTGAAAGGAAGCTTTTTGCTCGGACTGGCTACGGGAACTGTCACTTTAATGACTGACGGTTCAACATCAACAGGAAGTGCGTTGCCGTCTTTGTCATAGACGGTCACCTTCACTTCCTTTTCAATGGTCTCATTTGCATTTTCAAGGTTCACGGATGCTTTGACAAGTGAAATGTTATCAATCACATTTTTCGAACCTGTAATCTGCACGTTTTTCGGGCTGATAATCGGCTGCTGAGGGGTGTATCCCTTTTTCATTTTGCTTTTATTGTAGTATTCAACTTCCACGGGAAAACTCTCAGCCGTTTTTTCCTGAATCGTAACCGTCGTGACTGACGGGTTAATGGAGATCGTCAGTCCGTCCGATACGTTTTTCGCCTTCAATTCGACCTTATGAGTCCCGGTCTTCAGCTTATTCATATCGGCGTATATCTCAAAATTCTTCGTCTGTCTCGCCTTTTTCACCGCACTTGTCGAGCCTTTAATCGTGACATTTACGGTCTGGGGCACGCCGGTGACGACATAGTTCGCTTCATCATAGTATGCTTTTACAGGAATATCAGTAAGCGTAGCCTCGTCAGTCGTTGATGTCGGAAAAAAGGATTCCCCCGGCTTTTTCGGAGTCGGCGCCTGGTTGTTGTTAACCGCAACGTAAAGCAGCAGCGCAAAGAGCAATGCAATGATCTTTACAGCCCAGCGGTTGTTTAAGAATTTATCCATTTTTCTTGCCCCTCCAGTACCAGCGGTTAGAAGAAGTATCTCTGGCGTTCTTCTTAAACTCGGCTTCAAGCATTTCTTTCAGTGCTTCTTCCGTCAATTCTCTGTGAAGGTCTCCGTTTTTGGCCACACTGATGGCGCCCGTCTCTTCAGATACAATAATGGTTAAGCTGTCCGTCACTTCACTGATGCCGACAGCCGCTCTGTGACGCGTCCCCAGCTCCTTTGAAATAAACGGGCTTTCAGAAAGCGGCAGATAACAGGCAGCCGCCGCAATCTCGTTATTTTTCATAATGACCGCTCCATCATGCAGCGGTGTATTCGGGATGAAGATATTAATCAAAAGCTCCGAGCTGACCTGCGCATTAAGCGGGATGCCCGTCTCAATATAATCGCCCATTCCCGTATCGCGCTCAATCGCGATGAGTGCGCCGATGCGGCGTTTCGCCATGTAGCTGATCGATTTTGTAATCGCTTCAATTGTCTTATGCTGCGCTTCCTCCACGGGGGTTCCGCTCCTGGAAAAGAACCGGCCCCGTCCGAGCTGTTCAAGCGCCCGTCTCAGCTCAGGCTGGAATATAATGATGATCGCTAAAAATCCCCATGTTATCGCTTGGTCCATCAGCCACTGAAGCGTGCTGAGTCCCAAATATGAACTGGCCATCCGGACCAATACGATGACGACGATTCCTTTTAAAAGCTGAACCGCCTTCGTCCCGCGTATGACCATGATTAATTTATATATCACATACCAAACAAGGAGAATATCAACGGCATTGCCGAGGTATTGCAAAAATGGGATGTCCTCAAAAGCCATTTCCTCGTCCTCCAAGAATTCAGTCATTTCGTTTTTCTGTTATGAATTGTGCTGCATGAGCAATATGTACATCATATAGCGTGCTCATTATACCACATTTTGATTTCTCAAGTGAAATGAGCCAGCGCGGCGATGCACAAAAAAGAGTAAAGCGATTATACGCTTTACTCATCTTCATTCGGGTCCAAAGCGCTCACGACGCCCTGGCCCGCCGATTTCAGTTCGTACCAGACCCAGTCAAACAATTGGTTAATCTCTTCAATCTGCCCGGTGACTTGTCCGGCTGAGGCCATGTATTTTTCTCCGTTGACGACGGTCACATTGCCGTCGACTTTTCCTTCAATGAACAGCTTGCCGTTTTTTACTGTGACATCGCCCTTTACGGTCTCGCCTTCAGGGACGGTGACCGTGTGATTCTGCACGACAAGGTTCGGCTGTTTGGACACACTGAAATTGTGGTCATTATGCCAGCTGTTGAAAAAACCGCCGCCCATTAAAATCACAAAAACCGCTGCGGCTGCAATCATCGGATGAGTTTTGATCCATCGTTTTACAGAAGCGCGTTTTTTCTCTTTTGGAAGATTCGCCATAACTTTGGCAGTAAAATCAGCAGGGGCCGTGACATGCGATGTGCTTCGGACGAGTGCTACGGATTTCTCCATTTCATGAAAATGCCGTTTGCAATTCCCGCATGACTGCAAATGTTGTTTTAATACGTTTTCATCTTCAGGAAGGATATCTCCATCAAGATGCTTATGCATAAGCTGCACGATCTGTTCAGGACAGCTCATTTCATCACCCCACTTAAAGATCCCTCAATTGTTTTCTAAGAGCCTCTCTGCCTCTGTGTATCCTTGTCTTGACGGTGCCGACAGGGATATTCAGAATCTCCCCGATTTCAATTAAAGAGAGTTCGTCAATATACTTTAATACAATAACCGTTCTGTACTTGTCAGGCAGCTTTAAAATCTTTTTCTGAATTGTGTCCGACAGCTCCAATGACAATACGGCGTCTTCAGGGAGAACCCCGTCCGCGGCGATCTGCGAATACATCGTCAGCCCTTCTGCTCCCGCTACTTCTGCGTCCAGATAGTAATCAGGCTTTTTCTTGCGGATGCGGTCAATGGTCAGGTTGGTCGCAATTCTGTAAAGCCACGTTGAAAACTTTCTGTTGATATCGAAACTGTCGATATTGACATACGCTCTGATAAAAGCTTCCTGCGCAATATCTTCCGCTTCGTGAACATTGCCGAGCATGCGGTAGCAAAGCTGGTAAATCTTATCTTTATAAAGGTCAACGATTTCTGCAAACGCATTTTGATCGCCTTTTTTGACTTGCTTGATTCTTTTTTTAATCAGGTTTTCCATGTTTTATCTTACCTCTGCCCTTCACCGGTCTGTATCTATACGTTGATTGTTTTAAAAGGTTTCATTTTTTTATTACATTTATTTTACCAAATTTCAGGCAGGGTGTAGATGGAAAATACAGAATATACTGCCTTAACAGCAGCTTAAAAATAGTATATCTGATGAACAATCAGAAATCGAAACAAAATGCTGATAAAAAAAGACACCTTTATGCAAAAGGTGTCTGATACTGGGCTAGCTGGATTCGAACCAACGCATGACGGAGTCAAAGTCCGTTGCCTTACCGCTTGGCTATAGCCCAAAAATGGTGGAGGGGGGCAGATTCGAACTGCCGAACCCTGAGGGAGCGGATTTACAGTCCGCCGCGTTTAGCCACTTCGCTACCCCTCCGTATTTTTTTGAAAAACAGTGCCGGCCAGAGGACTTGAACCCCCAACCTACTGATTACAAGTCAGTTGCTCTACCAATTGAGCTAGGCCGGCAAATATGGTGGAGGATGACGGGCTCGAACCGCCGACCCTCTGCTTGTAAGGCAGATGCTCTCCCAGCTGAGCTAATCCTCCATATGACCCGTACGGGATTCGAACCCGTGTTACCGCCGTGAAAGGGCGGTGTCTTAACCGCTTGACCAACGGGCCGTTATGTCCGCGTCGAGCTGACAAAAGTTATTATATACAGGTTGTACCCCATTTGTAAAGAGAAAAATTATTTTTTTTATTTTCAAACTTTTTTACCCGTTTTTTAACTGAAAAACTCATCCCTCCTCTCTTATTTCATTTATGATGAAAGTATCAAAATATTGAAGGGAATGGACACAGATGATCTTAGTCAGCTCTTGTCTCGGCGGTATCGAATGCAGGTATAACGGCTCTCACGCCGCTTCGGAAAAAATCCGCAGACTCGTAGAAGAAAAGAAAGCTGTTATGGTCTGCCCCGAACTTTTGGGCGGCTTCACCACTCCCCGCGAACCGGCGGAAATCATCGGCGGCACGGGCGAAGACGTGCTGAACGGAACAGCAAAAATCGTAACGGCATCAGGCGAAGACGTTACGGCTTTATATATGGACGGCGCGGAAAAAACGTTAGCATACGCAAAAGAAATAGGCGCCGCAACGGTCATCCTTAAAGAAAACAGCCCGTCCTGCGGCAGCAGCTTTATCTATGACGGCACTTTCTCAGGAAAAAAAATACTCGGAGACGGCATCACTTCCGCTCTTTTAAAACGGGCAGGCTGCCGTGTTCTATCAGAAGATGAATTGGATCAATTATAAAAAAGGAGAGTAGATATCATGGATGTAGCCCTGTCCTTTTATAAACCGGAGCATGCAGACGGGCTTAACGGGTTTGTGCTGAGTGAAGAAGATAAAAAGTTCACAGCTCTGCCGATAGATGTCCTGCCGCAGGCTCTTGTCATCCGGGATCGCTACCCGACAGTCATTTTAAAAGAAGACCGCCCCGTCGGTTTTTTTATTTTACATACCTCAAAAGAAACCATTGCCCCGTATTCGAACAATGTGTCTGCCATTTTGCTGAGTGCGCTGTCCTTACATGCACCGCATCAGGGAAAAGGTTATGCCAAACAAGCGATGCTGCAGCTCCCCGCTTTTGTCGCAAATTACTTTCCTTGGTGTGATGAAATCGTGCTTGCAGTAAACCATCGCAATCATCGTGCAAAGAACCTGTACCGGTCTTCCGGTTTTATTGATAAAGGGCGGCGCAGGATCGGCCCGATCGGTGAACAGCACATTCTGCATCATTTTTTGTGAAAGCGCTTGATTATCCATCTCATCCCTGCCGATTTTTCTTGAAACATCTATTCAGAAGCCCATATACTTCAAGTATTAACGACTTGGGAGGGTACAATCATGACAGACCGGCTTAACATTCACAGATTGACCACAGAAACCAGAAATCCGCAGACCGCTTCAATCCATCAAGCAGACACGATGGAAATTCTCCGCATCATTAACGAAGAGGATTTCAAAGTGGCTGAAGCCGTTCAGCAGGTGCTGCCCGATATTCAGATTGCCGTTCAATTCGCCCATCAGTCCTTACGGCGAAACGGCAGGCTGATTTATGCGGGAGCGGGCACAAGCGGCAGGCTCGGTGTACTGGATGCGGTTGAATGCCCGCCTACATACAGCGTAAGTCCCGACACCGTCATCGGTCTGATGGCCGGAGGGGCAGACGCCTTTTTGCAAGCGGCTGAAGGTATAGAAGACAGCGAGGAAACCGGCGCTCTCGATCTCAAAACGATCGGACTTACCTCAGAAGACACCGTGATCGCCATCGCGGCAAGCGGGCGCACGCCGTATGCGGCCGGTGCGCTGAAATACGCAAAAACAATCGGCGCCAAAACTGTCGCGCTCACATGCAATAAACACTCATTGATCAGCACTTATGCCGATCACAGCATCGAAGTCGTCGTCGGCCCCGAAGTGATTACAGGGTCAACACGAATGAAAGCGGCGACGGCACATAAAATGATTCTGAACATGATTTCCACGGCCGTGATGATCAAAAGCGGCAAAGTGTACGAAAATTTAATGGTGGACGTTCATGTCAGCAACGAAAAATTGAAAGAACGCGCAATCGGCATTATCCAAAGCATCACGGGCGTTCCGTACGACAAGGCAAAAGAAACGCTTGAGGCCGCAGGCAGCCATGTCAAAACGGCAATCGTCATGCTGAAGACGAATTCGGACGAAACACACGCGAAGGCACTGCTCAAAGAATCAGACGGCTTCATTGACAAAGCCATTGAACAGCACGTTTCAAAAGAAAAAGAACGCTGATCGTTCTTTGGTGGAAATAATGTGCTTTTACGAGCCCGCGCCGTTTTCATAATCGGCGCAGGCGCTTTTAGGACGCGTTTCAGGCACAGCTCCCCGGGAAAAATCGCACGGACAAAGGAGGATCTCCATGAGCAAAGAGGCATTTTATCAATCACTGGCCAAAGATGTCCTGGACAATTGCGGCGGTTCATCGAATATTTCAGGCTTTACCCACTGTATGACACGCCTGAGGATTACACCTTTAGATCAGGACAAAACGGATATTGAAGCACTGAAACAGCTTGACGGGGTAATAGGCGTCGTCGAAGCCGAAACACTGCAGATCATTCTCGGCACGGGTGTCGTCAATCATGTCGCCGACGCTTTCGCAAAACTTATGTCATCCGGAAAAAACATTGATTTAAAAGAAGCCGCCTCACGGAAAAAAGCCGATCTCAACAGAAAAAACACCACACCCATCACACGGTTTCTGAGAAAAATATCAAGCATCTTCATCCCCCTTATTCCCGCACTCATTGCATCAGGTTTAATCACCGGTATTACGAAAGCCGTCATTCAGGCCGGCTGGCTCCCGAAAGAATCCCAAATCGCACTTATTTTAACGGTTATCGGTTCAGGCTTGTTCACTTACCTCGGCGTCCTTGTCGGCATCAATGCGGCGAAGGAATTCGGCGGGACACCCGCGATGGGCGGCCTTGCGGGCATATTGATCCTTAACCCTGAGATCGCCAATATCAGTTTGTTCGGAGAGAATCTGCTCCCGGGCAGGGGAGGATTAATCGGCGTTCTTTTCGCTGCGGTTTTTATCGCTTATACCGAACGGTTTATCAGAAAGTACGTCCATCAATCCATCGACATTATCGTCACGCCTACATTGTCTTTACTTATCACCGGGCTGGTGACATATGTCGTGTTTATCCCTGCAGGCGGTTTTATTTCTGATCTGATTACATCAGGTTTATTGTCACTGCTGAATGTCGGGGGAGTGCTCTCAGGGTTTGTACTGGGAGCCGCCTTCCTGCCGCTTGTCGTCACCGGCCTGCATCAAGGCTTGACCCCCGTACATTTGGAATTAATCCGATCAATCGGAGATGACCCGCTTCTTCCGATTCTCGCGATGGGAGGCGCGGGTCAAGTAGGGGCGGCCTTCGCCATCTTTATGAAAACAAAAAAAGCCTCATTGAAAAGAGCGATCGGCGGAGGACTTCCATCCGGTCTGCTCGGAATCGGAGAGCCGCTCATCTTCGGCGTCACGCTCCCGCTCGGCCGGCCGTTTTTGACGGCGTGTTTAGGGGCGGGAATCGGCGGCGCCTTTCAAGCCCATTTTCAGGTGGCTACTTTTTCAATCGGTGTCTCCGGCCTTCCGCTCTCGTTTCTCGTACAGCCGGCTCAAATCGTTTTGTATATCATCGGTCTCTTCATCTCTTACGCGGCGGGCTTTGTGTTTACTTATGCGTTCGGATTTAAGGATGACATGGCTGCTGAATTTGAATAAACCGGGAGGGATCAGAATATGAAAACACTGACAGCCGCCATACTCACAATGGTCATCAGCCTCTCTTTTCTGCCGCAGCACAAAGCCGAAGCCCAATCCAAATTATACGACGCAGCAAAGCTCAGAAAGGTTGATCAAATGATTGAAAAAGACATCGCAGCTGGATTCCCCGGAGCCGTCCTCGTCGTCGTAAAGGACGGACGGGTGATCAAAAAGAAAGCATACGGCTACAGCAAAAAATATGACGGGAACACCCTTTTGACCCGTCCGAAAAAAATGAAAACATCAACCATGTTTGATCTAGCTTCCAATACAAAAATGTACGCGGCCAATTTTGCATTACAGCGACTCGTCAGCCAGGGAAAGCTTGATGTGTATCAAAAAGTCTCGGCTTACCTTCCTGATTTCAAAGACAGAAAAGGCGATCCGATTCAAGAAAAAGACCGCATTCGCGTCATCGATGTGCTCCAGCACCAATCCGGTCTGCCGGCAAGCTTTTATTTCTATCAGCCGGACACCGCAGGCCCTTTGTATTCACAAGAACGGGATAAAACGATCCGTTTTCTCACCCAAATCCCGCTTGAATACAAACCGGGAACAAAACACGTATACAGCGATATCGGTTACATGCTTCTCGGCTGCATCATTGAAAACATAACCGGAAAAACCCTTGATGCCTATGCGGAACAAGAACTGTACAAACCGCTGAAACTGACGCACACACTGTTCAATCCGCTGCAAAAAGGCTTTAAAGAAAAAGCATTCGCAGCTACTGAACGTTTAGGCAACACACGTGACGGAGTCATCCATTTCCCTCACATCAGGACGTATACGCTGCAGGGGGAAGTTCACGATGAAAAAGCATTTTACTCCATGGGAGGGGTGTCCGGTCACGCCGGGCTGTTTTCCAGAGCTGATGATATGGCCGTCCTTCTTCAAGTCATGCTGAACGGCGGCAGTTATAAACACGTTTCTCTCTTCAATAAAAGAACGGCCGATTTGTTCACAACGGCGGCATCCTCTGATCCGACTTTTGCTCTCGGCTGGCGGAAAAACGGCAGCCCGGATATGAAGTGGATGTTCGGCCCTTATGCAAGCAGGCAGGCATACGGCCATACGGGATGGACCGGCACCGTCACGATTATTGATCCCGCTTATAAGCTGGGGATCGCACTTTTGACCAATAAAAAGCATTCCCCCGTCGTCAGTCCCGGTGAAAACCCGAATGTTTTTGAAGGGGATCATTTCCCGACCGGAAGCTACGGCAGCGTCATAAAAACGATTTATGAAGCCATTGAATGATAACCCATGTCTTTTGTCCAAACTATGACGGCAGGAGGGCACCATCATGAAACTTGTCATCTCAGCTGTATTACTGTTGTTCATTGTTTTCGGCACGCATCATGCATCGACAAAACCGGACATTCCGTCACAGGCGGAACAAGCGGTATCCCGTATGACATTAGATGAAAAATTAGGGCAGATGCTCATGCCTGATTTTCGCAATTGGCAAAAAAAGGGGCAGTCATCACCTGAGGCTCTTACCCAAATGAATGACGAAGTCGCAGGGCTTATTCAAAAGTACCGGTTCGGCGGCGTTATCTTATTTGCAGAAAATGTAAAAAACACTGAGCAAACGGTACGCCTGACAGATGCCTTTCAAAAGGCGAGCCCTGATATTCCGCTATTATTAAGCATTGATCAGGAGGGCGGCATCGTAACTAGACTTGGTGAAGGCACTCATTTCCCAGGCAATATGGCGCTCGGAGCCGCTAGAAAAACAGCCTACGCGTCCCAGACCGGCGCCATTATCGGGAAAGAACTGAAAGCACTGGGCATTAATACGAATTTCGCTCCCGTTCTCGATATCAATAATAATCCCGGAAACCCTGTCATCGGCGTCAGGTCGTTCAGTTCAGACCGAGATCTGACAGCTTCACTCGGCCTTGCCTCAATGAAGGCTCAGCAAAAGCAGGATGTCGCTGCCGCCGTCAAACATTTCCCGGGACACGGCGACACGGATGTCGACAGCCACTACGGCCTTCCGCTTGTCACCCACAATCAAGAAAGGCTGCGTCAGATTGAACTTTATCCGTTCCGGAAGGCCATTCAGGCCGGAGCTGATATGATCATGACAGCCCATGTGCAATTTCCCGCTTTTGACGATACAACCTATAAAAGCAAGCTGGACGGTTCAGACATCCTCGTACCCGCCACACTCTCGAAAAAAGTGATGACTCATCTTCTCCGTGAGGAAATGGGATTTAACGGCGTCATCGTTACGGATGCATTAAATATGAAAGCCATAGCCGATCATTTCGGCCAAGAAGAGGCGGTCGTCATGGCAGTAAAAGCAGGAGTCGATATTGCCCTGATGCCGGCCCAAGTGACATCGTTGCAAACGGAAAACCGCTTTGCCCGGGTTCATTCCGCTTTAAAAAAGGCGGTACAAAAAGGGGAAATTCCGCTTCAGCAAATTAACAAATCGGTGAAACGCATCATTTCCCTGAAAATAAAAAGAGGGATATATCCCGCACCGAAAGAGACAAATCTGAAAAAGAAGATTTCAAAAGCAAAGAAAACCGTCGGCAGCAAAAATCACCTGAAAGCTGAAAAACAAATCGCGGAAAGGTCCGTCACCGTCTTACAAAACAAAAACCGCACGCTCCCATTCAAACCGAAAAAGAACAGCCGCGTTCTCATTGCCGCTCCTTATGAAGATCAAACAGCGTCAATGGAACAAACCATTCGGCAGCTCATCAAGAAGAAAAAAATCCGGCCGGTAACCATCAGTAAAATGAACTTCGCCGAGCGCACTTTTCATGATGAGCACAAAAAGCTGGTATCCGACGCGGATTACGTGATTACAGGCTCCTATGTCGTGAAAAATGACCCTGTCGTAAACGACGGCGTGATTGATGATTCCGTCACAGATCCCGGCAAGTGGACGACTGCATTTCCGCGGGCCGTCATGAAAGCCGCACAATCGAACCAAAAACCCTTTGTGCTGATGAGCCTGCGTAATCCATATGACGCTGCGAACTTTGAAGAAGCTGAAGCCCTTATCGCAGTCTACGGCTTTAAAGGATATACAGATGGACAATTTCTCCAGCCAAACATTCCGGCAGGCATTGAAGCGATATTCGGACAGACAAAACCGCAAGGCAGGCTGCCCGCTGACATTCCTTCCGTCACTCATCCGGGAACGACACTCTATCCTTATGGTTTCGGTATCAATCTGAAGACCGGAAAACCGCTTTAAAAAGGAGGACTGATCATGAAAAAACAAACGGCTGCGCTTCTTGCCGGATTAGTCGTCATCAGTGCCATGACGGCAGTCTCGGCGGCTTCTGACAGAAACCTTCATACCGCCAAGAAACCAAGCATCCAAACAGGCATCGACCGCCTGCTGAAAGATTATAAACAGGAACTGAAGGGAAAAAGGGTCGGGCTGATCACCAACCCGACCGGTGTGAACAATTCATTGAAAAGCAGCGTTGACGTGCTGTATGAGGCACCAGACATCCAATTGACGGCATTATTCGGACCGGAGCACGGTGTCCGCGGCGATGCTCAGGCCGGAGACAAAGTCACATCCTATATAGACGAAAAAACAGGACTTCCCGTCTACAGCCTGTACGGGGAAACGAGGAAACCGACGCCTGACATGCTGAAAGATACAGATGTGCTGATTTTCGATATTCAGGATGTCGGAACGCGATACTACACCTATATTTATACAATGGCCTATGCCATGGAAGCGGCCAAAGAAAAAGGCATTCCTTTTTATGTATTGGACCGGCCGAATCCGCAAGGCGGACGAAATCCGGACGGTCCGGTTCTTGAACCGGATTACGCATCATTTGTCGGACTGTATCCGATCCCGCTGAAGCACGGCATGACGATCGGTGAGCTTGCTCTTTTATTCAATAAAGAGTTTCATATTGGCGCCGACCTCACCGTCGTAAAAATGAAGCGCTGGAAGCGGACGATGACGATTGAAGATACCGGCCTGCCGTTCGTCCTCCCTTCGCCTAATATCCCGACCCCGGACAGCATATTCGCATATTCGGCGACAGGACTAATCGAAGGCACAAACGTATCCGAAGGAAGGGGCACGACAAAGCCGTTTGAACTGATCGGCGCGCCTTATATGAAAAGCACCGAGCTCGAAGAACGCCTGAACAGTCTCAAGCTTCCGGGCGTCACCTTCAGAGCCGCATCATTTATCCCCAGCTTCTCCAAGCACCAGGGCAAGCTGTGCCACGGCGTACAAGTCTACGTAACAAACAGAAACACATTTGAAGCGGCAAAAACAGGGCTTTCCATTCTGAAAACCATGCATGACTTATATCCGAATGACTTTTCGTTCTTGCCGACAGGCTCTTTTGACAAGCTGATCGGTAATGGCTGGGTACGCAAAAAAATAGAAAAAGGCGCTTCCATTGAAGACATCACCGGCACATATCAACGCCGGCTGGACCAATTCAAAACTCTAAGAAAACAATACCTCATATACTGACAAAATTCGTGTTACACGTGTAACATTTTGACGCATTTCACATTTCCGCTTTTTATAGGAAAACATTCATTTATTTGGTACAATTTCATTGATAACAGTTATCATTTAAATGAATGTTTCCTAAAAGGTGGTTTCTCATGAAAAACACATTATTCTTTCAGCCCATTGATATCATCTCCGTAAAAAAAACAGCCGACCTTCTGTCAGAGCATCAGCTCACTGATTCCCCCGTATTGGTCTTTCATGTGAAAGGCGAGGGACAAATTGATATCGGAACAGACAGCTTTCCGCTGCAGAAGGAAACGCTCTACATCTGTCCTTGTGATGAGACATTCAATATTGCCCCTATATCGTCAGGCGGCATCCATTTGTATATCGTCAGACTCCGTGTTTTCTCCTATTCATCAGATGATGAAGCGATGCTTCCGGATAACGGGGAAGACATCTTCCACGGACTTCAGCAAATGAATATACAAACGGTTGATCATTTGACAAGCCGGCTTCAGTCACTTTCTGAAAACGTGCGATCGGCGGATGCATTGCAGAAAATGAAATATACAGCCGACTTTCAGCAGCTGATGTACGACCTTTATGCCGCAAAAGTATGCCATCAAAATAATACGAAAGCGGCGATCGAACAGACAAAACAATTCATACATGCTCAGTCCGACACAAAAATCACGCTCACCCAGCTCGCTCATATGGCGGGAATCAGTCCCAAGCATTACAGTGAAACCTTTAAAAAACTATACGGGCAGAGCGTAACTGAATATATCACAGACATCCGCATAACCAATGCGAAAAAACTGATGGCCAAGGCAAACTGCAAACTGCGGGAAATCGCTCATCAAATCGGCTACCAGGACGAATTTTATTTCAGCCGCATCTTTAAAAAACATACCGGCAGCTCACCTACAAGCTATATGAAAAAAAGGCGCATAAAAATGGCCGCGTACGGAAAAGAAACGATGGGACATCTGATTCCTCTGCATCACGTGCCTTACGCTGCGGCGCTGCACCCGAAATGGACGGCCTATTATTACAAACAATTCTCTTCCGATATTCCGGTTCACCTGAGTGCTTACCGTTATAATGCAAATTGGGAAGAGAACCTGCACACGCTGTCCCAAGCTGCTCCGGACATCATTTTCAGTCTTGATTCTGTCAGTGAAGAAGAAAAACAGCGCCTGAATGACATCACTGACGTTTTTTACCTTCCGGCTCAAGAGAATTGGAGAGACCAGTTTCTTCGCACAGCCGCATATTTGAATGAAGAGCAGGAAGCGCGGCACTGGCTTAAAGCTTATCAAAGTCTCGCCCATTCAGCGAAAGATGCTCTTAAACACGTGCGGCATCAGCGGTTCTTATTTGTCCGTGTATATAAAGAAAATATGTACATCGCCCATAACAACAGTATTGAGGATGTCTTCTTCGGTGATTTAGGCTTTGCCTCCGCAAAACCGGAATCTTTTGCTCCTGACGAAAAGATTTCCTTGGAAATGCTGGCGGATTGCCAAGCTGACTGCATCATGCTTTTCACTTGTAAAGAACCGGAAACGCTTCGTTATTTTCAGCGGATTCAGCAGACCGGGATATGGCAGAACCTTAGAGCCGTCAGCAATAAACGCGTGTTTCCCATTTCATCTGACCCGTGGATTGAATATTCTCCAAGCGGACATCAGCGGATGATCGAGCAAAGCATTTCCATTTTATCCGAAGATCGTCCATGGTAATGCCGGAAATTATCCATGGTCTTATCCCAATTCATTCTCTATAATTCCAATTGATAATAGTTATCAATTGAACAGGAGGAACAATAGATGAAGAAATTGGCATTCGCTTTCATGATTTTGCTTTTGGCTTTCACGGCCGCGGCTTGCGGAAGCTCAGAAACATCCGATACAGCAAGTAAAGGAAAGGACGCTTCTTCAGATAAAAAGAAAATCGAATATCTAGGAAAAACATATGAAGTCAAAGCGCCGACTGACAAAATCGCCATTACAGGCAGCGTAGAATCAATGGAAGACGCCAAATTGCTTGACGTTCATCCGGCAGGAGCAATTTCTTTCTCCGGCAAATTCCCGGAACTGTTTAAAGATATTACAGATAAATCCGTATCAACGGGAGAAAAAATGCAGCCGAACATGGAAAAAATTCTTGAGCTGCAGCCGGACGTCATTCTGGCATCAACCAAATTCCCGGAAAAAACGTTGAAAAAATTGAGCGGCACCGCTGAAACGATCCCTGTCTCTCATATCTCATCAAACTGGAAAGAAAACATGATGCTGCTCGCCCAGCTTACAGATAAAGAGAAAAAAGCGAAAAAAATCATCGCAGATTACGAACAGGACCTGAAAAAGACAAAAACAAAGATCAACAGCAAAGCGAAACAGTCAAACGCGCTGGTCATCAGAATCAGACAAGGCAATATTTATATTTATCCTGAACAAGTATATTTCAACTCCACGCTTTACGGTGATTTAGGCCTGAAGGCGCCGGACGAAGTCAAAGCGGCGAAAGCGCAGGAACTGATTTCTCTTGAAAAATTAAGCGAAATGAACCCTGACCATATCTTCGTACAATTCTCTGATGACGAAAACGCAGATAAGCCGGACGCTTTGAAAGACTTAGAGAAAAATCCGATCTGGAAGAGCCTGAAGGCAGTCAAAAAAGACCATGTATACGTCAATACGATTGACCCATTAGCCCAAGGCGGAACCGCATGGAGTAAAATCAGCTTCTTACAGGTTGCGGCTGACAAATTGACTCAAGACTAATAAAGAGTAGGTTTTTCACATGTATGCAAAACGGCGGACACACATTATTATCATTGCTTCACCGATTGCCATTGTTCTGTCACTGCTGCTTTCCGTTTTATACGGCGCAAAGCAGCTTGACTTCCATACCGTGTTCTCCGCATTGCTGCACTTTAATCCGGAGAATACCGACCATCAGATCATATGGCATTCAAGAATCCCGAGGGCTGCCGGCGCTATGTTTATCGGCGCCGCCCTTGCTGTTTCCGGAGCGCTCATGCAGGGAATCACACGGAACTATCTGGCCTCGCCTTCGATCATGGGTGTGTCGGACGGCTCCGCTTTTATCATCACCCTTTGCATGGTATTGCTCCCTCAATCGACATCCATTGAAATGATCATATACTCGTTTATCGGTTCCGCATTCGGCGCCGCTCTTGTTTTCGGGCTGGCCTCCATTCTTCCCGGCGGTTTTACCCCGGTGCAGCTTGCCATTATCGGAACGGTGACCAGTATGCTTCTCAGCAGTCTGTCGGCTGCGCTTTCGATTTATTTTCAAATTTCGCAGGATCTCAGTTTTTGGTACAGTGCGAGACTGCATCAAATGAACCCTGATTTTTTGAAACTGGCCGTCCCGTTTTTTGCGATCGGAATCATCACGGCCATGATTCTCAGCAAAAAGGTCACTGCCGTATCATTAGGAGACGACATTTCAAAAAGTCTGGGACAGCAGAAAAGAACCATCAAACTCATGGCGATGGCGGCCGTTGTCATATTGACCGGAAGCTCGGTGGCACTCGCCGGAAAAATTGCCTTTGTCGGTTTGGTCGTTCCGCACATCACACGTTTTCTCGTCGGATCGGACTACAGCAGGCTGATCCCATGCGCGTGCATCATCGGCGGCGTCTTCCTGACCCTTTGCGACCTTGCCAGCCGATTCATCAATTATCCGTTTGAGACGCCTATTGAAGTTGTCACTTCTATCATCGGTGTTCCTTTCTTTCTTTATTTGATTAAAAGAAAAGGAGGGGATCAGCGTGGTGCGTAAAATGGCCGGAATTTATATCATTCTGATTGCTCTCATATTGCTCGTAAGCTATTTCAGCATGACAAGCGGTTCTTTTTCCGCAAAGCCGGGTGAACTGCTCAGTACGCTTTTCCGCATCCATCCGAATCCGCAATATGACATTTTGCTGTTTCAGCTGAGGCTGCCGCGCATTGTCATGGCTGCTGCCATCGGGCTCGGATTGGGGATAGCCGGAGCCGTTATTCAGGCCATTACCAAAAACGGGCTTGCCGATCCCGGTATTCTGGGTATTAATGCAGGAGCCGGAGCGGGAATCGTCGCGTTTATGCTTCTGTTTCAGGGACAATCTGAAGCGACGGCACTTGCCTCTGCGATGGGTATGCCTGTCTTCGGCCTCATCGGAGGATTGATGGCGGCCGTGCTGATCTATATTTTCGCCTGGCACCGGGGGCATCTGGAATCGGGCAGAATTATTCTCGTCGGGATCGCCATGAATTCAGGATTCAGCGCGCTGTCTTTATTTCTTTCATTAAAAATGGACCCGCAGGATTATGAGATGGCGATGGTTTGGAAAAACGGCAGCATCTGGTCGGCAAACTGGATGACCATTACGGCGATCCTTCCGTGGCTGATCTTGTTCATTCCTCTTCTTATGGCGAAAACGTCATTGCTGGATACCATTCGTTTCGATGAGGACACGGTGAAAAGTCTCGGTGTTTCAACCAATAAAGAAAAAACGATTTTACTCATTGCCTGCATCGCTTTGATCAGCGCATGTGTAACCGCAGCGGGCAGCATGGCATTTGTCGGGCTGATCGCGCCCCATATTTCCCGCAGGCTCGCCGGGATTGAGCACAGATACTCATTACCGGTCAGCGGATTGGTCGGTATGCTCCTCGTCATATCCGCCGACTTTGCGGGCAAATTATTCTTTCAGCCTTCAGAAGTGCCGGCGGGAATTATTCTTGCGATTCTCGGCGTTCCTTATTTCTTTTTTCTTCTGTTTAAGCAAAAGAAGGGGCTGGATGCATGAGGGGCACACTTACAGCACACCGGATAAACGGAAAGGAATGCACTGTGTATCTTCCTCCCTCCTATTCGGTTCAAACAGGGGCTTTACCCTGTGTGTACGTACTGGACGGGGGTTCTTTGTTTTTAGAACAGATGGATAAGCTTGAATCCCAATTTGCGAACGGAACACTTCCCGAATTGATTTTTGCCGGCATCAAACCGGCTGACAGGCTCGATGAGTACACACCGTGGCCCGCGCCTTCCCTGAGCCCTGCATTTCATGATTTCGGCGGCAAAGGGAGGCTCTTTCTCGAGGAGCTGACAGATGCCATCATTCCAACTGTAGAAGATATGCATCACATTTCTGCACATCCGGAAACAAGAGGACTGATCGGCGCGTCATTAGGCGGACTGTTTTCGATATACGCGATGCTACAAAAGCCTGTAATATTCGGCAGAATCGGCTGTATTTCCGGTTCCTTCTGGTATGAAAAATCAGCAGATTATGTCCGCTCCGCATCTTTGCGTCCGGCACGGCGGCGTATCTATATGTCTGTAGGCAGCCGCGAAGCTGAGCATAAAAACAACATCCAAAACACCATGATCCGACAAAATAAAGACGTGCATGAAAGCCTGAGGCAAAAAAGCTTTTCTCAATCTCAGCTCTCTTTCACTGTTGAAGAAGGCGCCGTGCACCATCAAGAAGCATTCAAACGACAATTCAATGCAGCACTAAGCTGGCTGTACGGAAAAAACCGCTCACGTAGCTGAGCGGTTTTTTTCATACTTCATCACGACCGGCTTAAGTTCAAAGCGTCTCAGCAAATAGCCGAACAAAGCGGCAAGGATTTGCTGAAAGAGCATCCCGATGACGACCGGAACCGCCACTTGAGACGGAAAGAAAGACACGGCGAGAACGGCTCCGGCGCTGATATTGCGCATGCCCCCTGTATAAATCAGAGACACGATTTCATCCTGGCTCCGCTTCATCAGTCTTCCGATCAGCCAAGCCACGGCATAACCCGTCATGGCAATAAAAAATACCATGCCTGCGATGCCCGCAAATTTGATATCCACGTGCGTGACATACGGCGCGATTTCCGAACTGTTAATGGCAATGACAATCATCAGACAGATTTTTGAAAAAGGAGACAGCGACCGGCTTATCGCCTGAGTCCTTACCGGCGGGGAAAACTGGTTGACCATCATCCCTGCGATGGACGGAATCACCACCATCTCCGCCAGCCCTTTCATCATTCCCCACACATCCATCTGAACATTCGCCCCGGCCAGGACAGACAGGCTTAACGGTACGATAAAAGGAGAAAGCACGGTATCAACCAGGATAATAGACAGCGTCAATCCGACATTTCCCTTATACATCGCAGCCCAAATCAAACTCGTAATTCCGGTCGGAATCACCACACCCATAATCAGCCCCGTCACAGTTAAAGGGTCACCGCTGAAAATCAGATGGCCGCTTCCCCATGCAAAAACAGGCATGAAAATATGCAGAACAAACAATGCCATGATCATCGGGAGCGGCTTCTCGATACTGCGCTTCAGCGATTGAAAATTGGCACTCAGACTGCCCGTAAATGTAATAAATGCAAATATCCACGGCACAGCGCCGGCCATCCAGCTGATATGCTGAGATAACAGCACACCCGCCGCCACACTTGACGGAGTCAAAAGCGGCATGATTCTTCCCAACACTTGGTTCAACTTCTGAAGCCACATCATATGCAAGTCTCCTATATACGGTTTTCAAATCTCATTCATTATAACAATGCAAACCCACAAATTTAACCGAAAAAAAGCCCGGATATATTCATCCGGACTTCACAAATTCTATGCCATTTGTTTCATTAAATCTCGGCTTTTTTGATTCAATCCCTTTAATTCAGCCTCAATTCCGTATTCTTTACATTTGGCGACAATTTTCTCAAGAGCCGCCGCTCCCGAATCATCCCACACGTGGGCATCGGTCAAATCAATGACAATCCGCTTCACGTCTTCATCATAAACGATGGCATTCATCAGTTCAGACACGGAAGCAAAAAAGATTTGTCCCGTTACCTTATATGTTCTGACATCTTTCTGTTCGGAATGTGACACAATCTTCAGCTTAGAAATTTTAGCCGTAAAAAAGATCGCGCTTAGCAGCACACCCGCGAAGACACCCTTTGATAAATCATTTGTCAGGACGACCGTCACGACGGTAATAACCATAACGATCGAATCAGTAAGGGGCGCTTTCCGTAAACCTTTAATCGATGACCAGTCGAACGTGCCGATGGACACCATAACCATCACGGCCACCAGCGCAGCCATCGGAATTTTCATGACGATACCGCTTAATACGGCAATTAAAAACATTAAAAACGCGCCGGCCGTAAAAGCCGATAACCGGCCGCGTCCGCCGGCTTTCGTATTAATGACAGACTGGCCGATCATGGCGCATCCGGCCATGCCTCCGAAAAATCCGTTCACAATATTGGCGATGCCTTGTCCGCGGCTTTCTTTGTTCTTATCACTATCCGTATCCGTCATTTCATCAATGATCTGGGCTGTCAGCAATGACTCGAGCAATCCGACGAATGCAAGCGCCAGTGAATACGGGAAAATAATCCGCAATGTCTCAAACGTCCACGGAACATCCGGTATCAAGAAATGCGGAAGTGAACTTGTAATCCCGCCCATATCACCGACCGTGCGGACATCCGCATGGAAGACCACCGCCATGATCGTCATGACAATAATCGCCACCAGCGGAGACGGCACAGCCGTCGTAACCTTCGGCAATAGATATATGATAGCCAGTGATCCGGCAAGCATGGCGTACATGACCCATGAAGCTCCTTTGAACTGCGGCAGCTGCGCAGAAAAAATCAAGATCGCCAAAGCATTCACAAATCCGATCATGACCGAACGCGGAATAAATTTCATCAATTTCGCTATCTTACTGACACCAAGAATAAATTGAATAATACCTGTCAAAATGGTTGCCGCAAACAAATACTGCAGCCCGTAATCAGCCACCAATGTCACCATGACAACCGCCATTGAACCCGTAGCGGCTGAAATCATTCCCGGTCTGCCGCCGAAGATAGAAATAATAATCGCGATACAAAATGATGCATAAAGGCCGACCATCGGATCGACACCTGCAATAATTGAAAATCCGATCGCCTCAGGGATCAGAGCGAGAGCAACCAGAATACCGGCCAGAATGTCTTTACGTACATTCCCGAACCATTGCTGCTGTAACGTATAATCTTTCAAATGATAACGACTCCTTTTCACTGTAAATATCCGCACCCTATCAGTTGGAAACATTGATTTTCATCTGGGGAATATGAGGCAGGCTTACGGGGAAAAAGAGGACACGCTCAGAGTATAATGTCATTGAGGAAAGGAATTGTTAACAAAGAGTATCATATTAAACTTTAAAGAAATGTGCAAGACCGTATAAATAAGAAAAGAAAACGACTCTCACTGGAGCCGTTTCCGCTTTTATAAAAGTTCCGGATCAGACACAAGAATCGTTTTTATTGCGCTGATATCCTTTCTTTCTTTTGTCACCGGGTCGATGCCCATGAGATGATCAATGGCTTCTTCATAATTCTTCAGTTCCGTCTTTTCCGTAATAAAATCATAGAGCTGCGGAAGGTCGGACGCGCATGCTAACGCGGCCTCCATGATCTGGCGGGCTTCACCTGTGCCTACAATCGTCACGCCGTTTGACAGCAGCTGGTACGGCCTGACCGTCATTTCATACGTATCATCAAAGCCCATCGGCACGATTCTGCCTCCCTTTTCAATAAAAGGATAAGCCCAATCAAGCTGATTGCCGATCGCGTCAAAAATCACATCAAATTTTCTTCCTTGATTAATCCGTTTCACTTCATCCACGGTTAATGCTTCAGGGTGGTAGACATAATCCGATATCCGGCTCGCCGCCTCGCTTCGGAAACTGCCTATTTCAGTCGCAACCGTCAATCGCGCCAGTTTTTTCACCATCATTTGCACAAGCAATCCGATTGGTCCCGACCCCAAAACCAAGACCGAGTCCTCCGGCTGAATCGAAGCCTTGTCCACAACATTCAGCACACAAGAGAGAGGCTCAACCAATGTGGCCCGCTCCCATTCCATTGAATCCGGAATTCTGTACATGAACCTGTCTTCCCCCACGTAATATTCCGCAAACGTTCCGTGCGCCCCGATTCCGAGCTGCCAATCCTCGAAGGTTTCGCAATAACACGTCAGCCCTCTCCGGCAATAATGACATTTCCCGCAAAACTGCGTAGGATCTATCACGACGCGGTCTCCGACTTTTACATTTGTCACGTCCGGTCCGATTTCCACGACCGCTCCCACCGATTCATGCCCCATAATCATATGATGGGTTGCATTCATTTTTCCTTTCAGCACATTTAAGTCCGTTCCGCAGATACCGGTTCCGAAAATTTTCACTTTCACATCATTGGATTTCCGAATTTGAGGCTCGTCCACCTCTTGATATTCAAGCTTATCATTAGGAGTCCAGACCAACGCCTTCATATTTCTCTTCCTTTCTGCCCCAGCGGATTTGGTCTAACAATGTTTGATGAAGCTCCTTCGTTGATGCCGCAATACATGATTGCTGATTCTGATAACTTAAATCTGTCAGAAGCGTTTCGTCCAAAGACCGGCCGTATGCATCCGTAATGACCACTCCCGCCTTCTTCGCCAAAAAGACGCTTGCGGCAATATCATAAGGAAACAAATGCAGCACCTGCCCGTTCCCGACCTGCTGAAAATCTGAAAGCAGCTTCGGATCATCTTTCAGCAGACGATTGCCGATATCCACATAAGCATCCATCTGCCCCGTGATAATTCGCGAAATCGAATAAGAAGCGCTGTTGAAAACAAAAACCCCGCCATTATTGGCCGACTGGTCAATCAGATGGCCGTATGCGTCCGTCATCAGCTGCGCCGGATGCCCGTTAAATTCAAGGCTCCAAAACATATTTTTAATATCCCGCACTCCGCTCAAATTCGGCAATTCTCCATGATACCCTTCAAAATGAATCGCATCGCTGTATATATCACCGTACATATAAGCGCCTGATTTCAATTCAAGTAAAAAAGCAAATTCGATATCCTTAATCTTTGCGTTTGGCTTATACGAAGCAAGCGCAATCGAAATACACGACATTTCAAGCCCCGCGGCGGCCGGGCGCGTTCCGTCTATCGGATCTACAATTAAAATATATTGCGGATCTTCTCCAATCAGCTTCAGGCCGCCATCCTCCGTGTAAAAAGCAACCGGATGGCCCTTTTCTTGAATATAATCCAGCACCGCCTCCTCAGCAGCGGCGTCTATGTTAAATTGGGCGTCGCCTCCCGGAGAATAGCCGTTTACGAGCCGGTTTTTCAGCGTGCCTTTTTGATTTTTCACCTTTTGATAAACAAATTGTCCAAGCCCAATGATATAATCTCTCACTTGATTTCCTCCAATAGCTTGCGAAGTCTGTAGCAGAGCACTTCGGCTTCACTAAGTGTAATGGTTAAAGGCGGACGGATTTTAAATACATTTCCGAATCCGTAACGGGATGTCCGGAGAATCAGCCCGTAATCCATTGCCCGTTTAGCAATATAATTGGTCAGCTCCACATCCGGTTCATTGTTCTCTTTAACAATCTCCACACCGATCATAAGACCGACGCCTCTTACCTCAGAAATAAAAGCGAAATCCTCTTTCATTGTTTCTAAGCGATCCATAATATAATGACCGACCGTCGTTACATTTTCCAAAAATCCCGGGCGCTGCATAATATCTATGGTTTTACACGCGGCAGCGGCGGCCATCACATTTGAGCCGTACGTGAAGGAGTGCGTATACCCCGGAAGCCCGGTATACTTGTCCTCCGTCAGAGTGGCGGCGACTTGGAAGCCTGTGCCCCCGAGCCCTTTTGCTACCGTCATCATATTAGGTTTCACATCGAAGTGGTCCGCGGCAAACATTTTGCCCGTCCGTCCGAACCCGGTCTGAATTTCATCAAAAATCAGGGCGATATCATGTTCATCACAAAGCTTTCTCAGCTGTTTAAAATACTCTTTAGGCGGAACGACGTTTCCACCGTTTCCGGATATCGGTTCAATAATCATGGCGGCAATTTTTCCATTGCTCGCATACTCAATAAAATCATTAATTCTTTCTACGCACAGCATACCGCATGAATCAGGTTTCTGATTATAAAAACAGCGGCTGCAATACGGATCGGGGACTTGCAGGCCAAAAGAAATTTGCGGCGGGAAAGGTTCTTTTCTGAATGAGTTGCCGGACAAAGCGGAAGTCATATACGTTTGTCCGAGGTGGCTTCGAAATAAGGAGATGACATCGGTTTTTCCGGAGTAATACTGAGCCATTTTAATAGCTCCTTCATTTGCACCGGAACCGCTGCTGACTTTAGGGTGTACTTTTGTGAGATTATCGGGGGCGATTTCTACTAGTTTTTCTGCCAGTTTATTTACGGCGTCTGTTTGAAAGGATGATGTCACATGGATCAGCTTATCGGCTTGTTCTTTAACCGTATCAATGACTTCTTTGTTACCGTATCCTAAATTCAAGTTAAATGTGGCAGAAGCGCAATCAATGTACTCATTTCCCTCTTGATCGTACAGGTAAATCCCTTCTCCGCGCTCCATTACTACATCGTCAACACTGTAATACAAGCTGTCTGGATTCGTGATTTCCTTCGTTCCCACAAATACCACCCCTATGAAATTATTAGAATTTCGCTTTTTATCGTATAAATTATTGAAAATAATGTCAACGATCTTTCTTGTAAAAAATGTTAACAATTTGTTAACGTTACCATAAGGGATGTAAGAGAAAAAGTTATGTGATATAGTAACAATACTTGGATTTTTTGTAAAAAAATCATGGTCATACGAGTAGAGAGAAATATTATTTTACCAATAAGGAGATAAAATGATGAAAACTCGTCTGCTGTGGATAAGCTGTTTTTCTTATGGATCGATTGCTTTTACACTTGTTATTCTGGGAGCCGTACTGCCTGAGTTACTCACACATTATTCACAAAGCTACAGTAATGGCGGAGTATTGGTATTCTCTCAGTTCATGGGCTTTCTCATCGGTGTCATCGGAATGCCATACATGGTGAAAAAGCTTGGGCGCAAAAACGTCGTTATCTTTGGCCTGGCACTCATCAGCTGTGAAATGTTCATCACCTTCCTGCCGCCCTGGCCGCTGCTCTTTCTTCTCGTCAGCATCGCAGGGCTTGGCGCCGGACTGGTGGAATCCTGCGTAGGCACGATCATCCTCACCGCTATTAAAGAAAGACAGGCTGTGGCCATGAGCAAGATGGAAGTGGCCTACGGATTAGGTGCGCTTTTCATGCCTCTGCTCTCAGGCTTTCTTATCAACAACCACATGTGGACAATTGCTTTTTTAGTATTAGGGTTATCCAGTTTTGCACTTTTAATCGCATGGAAGCAGATGAGTTTCGGCAGTATTGATCAGCTTCTCATCCGCAAAGAGGTCTCTTCTGCTGACACTCAAAAAGAAAGCACCGGTTATCGGTCACACGGATTGCTGTTTATTGCCTTGGCGGGTGCTTACTTCTTCTTTTACGGCGGCAGTGAAGTTTCAATTGTCCATTTTATCCCCTCCATTTTCGCTGAGAAATGGGATATCCCCAACTCTTTGGCAACGATAACAGTTACAGTGTATTGGACGGGTATGATCATCGGAAGGTTATTAACAGGTCCGGTATCAGAAAAGCTGACATATCACCGTTATCTTCGTCTCATAAGCATTGGCGGTCTGGCAGCACTTACCGTATTAGCATTAAGTAAAAACGTATGGTTCGGTTTTGCCCTTTGCTTCTTTTTAGGACTGTTCATGGCAGGCATGTTTGCAATAGCCCTAATCATCACGAATCATTTTTATCCAGGAAAGACAGAAACAACTACCAGTATTCTGCTCGCTTCAAACGGATTTGGAGGTTCACTCCTTCCGATCGCCGTCGGCTGGAGCTTAGATGAATATCCCGCACAAACTGCATTCTGGCTGTTTACTGCACTGATGCTCCTTATGCTGCTGATTGTGTTCAGTTTAAGAATGCTCGAGACAATAAAATCAAACAATCTTCAACATCACAACAGCAAAGCAAAATCAATGTAAACAAAAAAGCTAATGCCTTTGAAAGGCATTAGCTTTATATATCTATGTGATCTTCCATATAAAAAACCCAGTTCATCATGAACTGGGTTAAGTTA
>NZ_JBLTJB010000007.1:0-243459 GCF_053470005.1 Bacillus sp. N1(2025) | reverse complement strand
ACAACTGATAAAGGATTTAATGGTTGCGTAACGAAACCGAAGAAATCAGTAAGTGTATCTAAGCCGGCTCAAAAGTCAGTTACAACACACCAATCCGAGACACATAAATCGAACTCAAGCAGTTCACATTCAAATAGTTCAGCATTAAGTAGCTCTTCTAACTCTACACAAGCCTCCCCTTCTACTGGAGGAACAGAATACTTTGCAAACTGTACAGAGTTGAGAAAGAAATATCCGCATGGTGTACCAAGCACTCACCCTGCTTACCAATCAAAAATGGATCGGGATAATGACAACTTTGCATGTGAGAAGAATTAATCAATTTGAAGCCCTCTGAGGCTTCTTTTTTTATTTAGATATATTCAACCTAAATAAAAAACCACAGAGCTCTGTGAGGGACTCTGTGGTCTATAGTGGCTGATTAAACCCCTATGATACATCAATTAGGATACTTTAAATTAGATTAATAAGCAAGTTGATCTAAAATGTTTCGTTAAAATGAGGATTTTATAAAGAACTTTCTTTTAGAGATATCATCATCTCTGTCTCTTCTTCAGAATTTAGGCGGTTGTCTTTACCCAGATATACAAAACGAATTTCCAGTCATTGTTGTCAGCTTTAATTTATTTAATTCTTATTCTGATTTTTAAACGCCAAGTGTTTGATTCCTTGATCCTTAAAAACTTGACGGATATAGGGAGGTGAATAATCATATTTCCGGCCAATTTCTTTTAGACTCATTTTTTTGTTGAAATGCAGATCGTAAAGCAGATCAAAATCCTTTGCTCTCCTCCTCTTTGACAATTCAGAATAAGAAAGCTTGTCCACTTTTTTCGCCTTAAAAAGATTCAAAATACTCCAGTCTGGAATATTAAGCTCCTTTGATATTTCCCCCACTGTTTTAAGTTCATCGAAGTGAAGTCTTTTTATTTGTTCAAGCTTACCTGAGTATTGTTCCCACTGATATGTGTAATTGCTTTCTGGTTTAGGGATGCTGATCTTAGAAGTGACATAAAAGTTAAAACCTTGTTCTTGACAAGCGTATCAATCGCCTCTTTACCGAAATCCTTTTCTCCGCCCCTTGCAAGTGAGTATGCCTCATCAATGAATAAAATGCCGCCGAGCGATTTTTTAATCAGATCTCTCGTTTTTTGCGCCGTGTGTCCGATGTATTCACCGACCAGATCGGCACGTTCCGCTTCGATCAGATGTCCTTTGGAAAGCACGTTCATTTCGAAGAAAAGCTTGCCGATCAGTCTCGCAACGGTGGTTTTCCCGGTGCCGGGGTTCCCTTTGAACATCATATGAAGAGCTTGTTTTCCGACTTTCAGCCCTTGTTCGGCCCGTTTTTGGTTAACGAATATCCACGCGTAAATTTCTTTAATGTTGCGTTTCATTTCTTCCATACCCACTAATGTGTTCATTTCTTTTTCAATTTCTTTCAGAATGCTGTGCTTGGCTTCATTTTTTTGCAGGGCGGCCTGATATTCCGCCTCAGCTTCCGCATTTGTCAGCACTTGCTTTTGGCCATTAAGAATGATGTTAATTTGTCCGTTATTTTTATAGGTTACAGCGCGCTCCAACATGCTCACCTCTCTGTTCTCTCTTTATCTTACTCATGATGAAGCGGTTCCGTGACATCCGCCTATCATCATGAGACCTGTTTTCCTCTTTATCTGTCACTTTTTCCGTTCTCTTCGGGAATGATGTTGAATCCTGCGCTTTCCCGAGAAATATTTTTCATTTCTTATTGTATTCAGCAGAAACGGGAGGACAAACCATTTATTTTTATTTTCCGGGAAATGTTGGGTATATTTCTCATTTTTTTCATGAATGACAGCCGTACAAGCACCTTTTGAATATCATCATATGCTGTAATGAGGTGATGGAGAATGGTTAAAATTTTTATAGACCCCGGTCATGGCGGAACTGATTCAGGTGCAACCGGAAACGGACTTCAGGAAAAAGCGGTCACGCTGGAGATCGCGCTGGCTTTGCGCACGATTCTGACGAATGAGTATGAAGGAGTTTCTGTCACAATGAGCAGGACAAGCGATAAGACGGTCAGCCTGACGGAAAGAACGGATGCCGCCAACAGCTGGGGCGCAGATTATTTTTTATCCATTCATATTAACTCAGGAGGCGGAACCGGATTCGAAAGCTATATTTACCCCGGTGTCGGAGCGCCGACCTCGACTTACCAATCAGCCGTCCACACGCAAGTGATTCAAGCATCAGGTTTTAATGACCGAGGAAAAAAAACAGCCAACTTCCATGTGCTGCGAGAGACAAGTATGCCGGCGATTTTGACGGAGAATGGTTTTGTTGATACGTCAGCTGATGCAAACAAACTGAAAACAGCCAGTTTTATTGAAAGCCTTGCAAGAGGACATGCCAAGGGCTTGGAGCAAGCTTTCGGTCTAAAAAAAAAGGCTGACTTTTATAAAGTGCAAATCGGTGCATTCAAAGTGAAAGCAAATGCTGATGCGCTTGCCGCCGATGCGGTGTCTAAAGGTTTTGACGCGATTGTGCTTCCAAAAGGCGGCTTATTTAAAGTGCAGATCGGCGCATTCTCTTCCAGAGATAATGCTGAAGCGTTGGCAGCACGGGCCGAAAAAGCCGGATTTGATGCCTTCATTGTGCAAGACTAAATGAAAAAACCCCTGCTCTCCCTTTTTTGGGACGAACGGGGGTTTTTTGTTATTAAAGTATATCGGCGACAAACTGAGACCAAGCTTCAAGACGCTGATACACATTTTCCTCTTTCAGTTCGCTCAGTTTCATCCAGCGCCCGGCGATTTGATCTTTTTCTTTCACTTCGACTTGTGCCGCAGACGCTAACTGGAGCGCAGAAAGGATGCCGATATGCACCTTCCCTACATCGTTTTCATCATCATTGATCAGGCCGAGTGTGACAATGTTTTGTTTGTCCTCCTCGCGAATGTACAGTTCTTCCGCCAGCTCCCGGTCGGTATTCTGTTTCAGCACTTCCGAAAATGAAGCCGCCCCTTCCATAGGGTTCATGTGTCCGCCGAAACCGAGAGAAAGCTTATTATGGAGGCGCGATTCCCCTCCGCCCGCAAGCCGTTCATACACAAACACCTCATCATCGCGGCGGATGACGACATACGGAATCGGCTGTTTAAATCGCGGGTCCTCTTCCGCGTCGCCTCTTCTGATTTCAAAAAAATGCGCCTCAATTTGAGCCATAATGTTTACGATACGTTCATCCTCGCTGTTGACTCCCTGAAATGTCAGCATTTCGTTTTGAAAGACGTCACTCCGCGGTGCAGCCAAGATGATTTCATCCATTTTATTCATGCCCGTTCCTCCTGTCTTACCTCTCCATTCAAGCCAAAAGAGCAGATATTATATCTGCTCTTCATCTTGGCCAAAATAAAAATCTTCGTCCTTAATCGGTTCTACCGTCGCTTTTTTGTAGCCGTTCCCTTTCATGGAGAAGAAATCATGTGATTTTGTTTTGGTGTTTAATCCGTTTAATACGATCGGATTAATATCCTCTTCTTCAAAGTAAGGATCGAACCCTAAGTTCATCAAAGCTTTATTGGCGTTATAGCGGATGAATTTCTTTACATCGTGTGAGAGTCCGACTTGATCGTACAAGTCCTCTGTATATTCAAGCTCATTTTCATATAACTGATTCAGAAGGTCAATCGCAAATTCACGAAGCTCTGCTTTTTTCTCTTCTGTCTGTTTATTATAAATTTCCTGAGCAAGGAGACCGACATACACGCCGTGAATCGCTTCGTCACGAAGGATCAGGTTAATGATCTCACCGCTTTGCATCAGTTTTCCTTGTCCGTAGAAATATAACGGATAATAGAAACCGCTGTAGAAAAGGAAGCTTTCCAGATAGACGGAAGCAACCATCGCTTTGAACAGTGAAATTTCATCATCTTTTTGAATGGCTTTGTAAAGCCCGACAATCATTTGCGCTTTTTTCTGCAAATATTTATTTTGTTTAACCCATTCAAATACTTCATTAATCGTTTCAGTCGGAGCAAGCGTCATAAAAATATTTGAATATGATTTTGCGTGCACCGCGTTTTCCATCATCGCCATGAAATTAAGAACCGCTTTTCGCTGATGGCCTTCGACGTGCTCGGCCACAATCGGCATGCCCGTGTTCCCCTGCTCTGTATCAAGCAGTGTCAGGCCGGCGAGCACCTTCATGTACGTATCCTGCTCATTTTTACCCAAATACTTCCAAGTGAGAAGATCGCCGTTTAATGCGATCTCTTCCGGAAGCCAAAACTGCTTTACGTTTTGGTTGTAAAACATTTGGGTGAAATCATCTTCATGCTTTGACCAGTTTGCTGCGTCATAAATTTTTGTCACTGTAAACTCTCCTTTAATCAAACGACACAAGAAAGACAGCTGTCCTGCCCGGTATCTTTCGTTCTTGCATAGTAAATGGTTTTGATGCCTCTATGGTGGGCATACAGATCAATACGGTTCAGATCACGAGTTGTCATCGTATCTTTCAAAAACAGGGTAAAGCTGATTCCCTGATCGATATGCTGCTGGATTGTCGCGATCATATCCACCACTTTGAACATGTCCATATCATAAGCTTCTTTGTAGAAGAACCAGTTATTAGACGCTAACCCCGGCATCGGGTAATACGTTTTTGAATTTCCGTATGTTCTTTCTTCGATCCGTTCCATGATCGGCATAACGGACGCCGTGCTGGATTGGACGTAGGAAATGGAGCCTGTCGGCGCGATGCACAGTCTGTAGCTGTGGTACATGCCGTTTTCAGCGACAAACGCCTTCAGCTCTTTCCAGTCTTCGATTGTCGGAATGTGCATGCCTTCAAAGAGCGCAGCGATTTTTTCGTATGCCGGTGAGAATTCTTTTTCGATGTATTTATTGAAATATTCTCCCGTTGCATATGTGGAGCCTTCATAATGCTCAAACGTTTCGCCTTTTTCTTTCGCAAGCTCAGCTGAACGCTGGATGGAATAAAAGTTCACCATCATAAAGAACGTATTCGCGAAATCTCTTGCTTCCGGGCTTTCATACGCGATGCCGTTTTGGGCCAGGTAGCCGTGAAGGTTCATGGCGCCTAAACCGATTGACTTCATCGCTTTGTTCGCGCGTCTGACTGCCGGCGCGTTGCGGATATCCGTCGTCTCAGATACATGAGTCAGGGAATCCGTCGCGAGTTTCACCGTGCGCTCAATCGATTTATGTTTCATGACATTCAAAATATTTAATGAACCAAGGTTGCAGGAAATGTCCAAGCCGATTTCGTCTTCCTCGTCATAATCTGTGTAAGCCGAAACCTGTGACGCCTGAAGCACTTCAGAGCAAAGGTTCGAGAATTTCACTTTTGATACGTGGTTATTCGCGTGCTCTTTGTTTACGTTATCTTGGAACATAATGTACGGATAACCTGACTCAGAACGGAGAACGGCAAGCTTTTCAAGCAGTTTGCGCGCATTCACTTTTTCTTTTTTGACACGCGGGTTGTCGACAAGCTCTTCATACATCGCCGTCATGTCCATTTCGTCCATATGCTGGCCGTATTCTTTATAAATCGTATGCGGATAGAATACATAAGCCGCTTTATCCTCACGTGCAAGCTCAACGAACTTATCCGGAATGACGACACCGATAGAAAGCGTTTTGACGCGCACATCTTCATCCGCAGAAATCTTTTTCGTATCAAGAAAATCATTGATATCGCGGTGGAAAATATTTAAATACGCCGCGCCTGAGCCTTGTCTTTGGCCCATTTGGTCAGCGTAACGGAACGCATTATCAAGAAGCTTCATGACGCCTACAACACCTTTTGTGGCGTTTTCAACATCTTTAATCGCTTCGCCTTTCGCGCGAAGTTTGGACAGATTAAGAGAAACCCCGCCGCCCAATTTAGACAGCTGCATGGAAATATCGATCGCCCGTGAAATATCGTTTAAGGAATCATTGACTTCGAGCAAGAAGCAGCTCACCAGTTCTCCGCGGCGTTTTCTGCCGGCATTCAAAAATGTCGGTGTACTCGGCTGATATTCCTGGTTGATCATCAGGTTTACATATTCTTTTGCTTTCTCAGTGTCGCCGTTTGCGAAGAACAGCGCGACGATTGAGATTCGGTCCTCATAACGCTCGAGAATTCTTTTCTTGTCATTCGTTTTCAAAGCATAGTCATTATAAAATTTAAACGCACTCATGAAGGAAGGAAAACGAAACTTCTTTGCGTAAGCTGTTTTAAACACTTCTTTAATGTCTTCAAAAGAGTAAAGGCTTAAGAATTCCTCTTCGTAGTATTGGTTTTCAATCAAATAATCCAGCTTCTCTTTTAAATCGTGAAAGTAAACTGTGTTTTGATTGATATAGTCAACAAAATAGCTATGTACAGCCTCTTTATCTTTATCAAACTGGAATTTTCCATCTTGTTGGATCATGATTTCGTTATTTAACTGGATCCATTTTGGCACTTGATTTTGTGACAAGTCTTTCTACCTCCTGAGTAAACAATTCAACGTCTTTAGATGTGCCGCTGAGTTCAAATTTGTGCAAGATCGGCACCTGATATTGTCTTGAAATGGTATCGGCGCTTTTTGCAAAGTTATCGCCCCATACTTTGTTGCCGCTCGCAGCGACTCCTAATAAGAGATGGGCGTATTTTTCGAGAAATGATTGTGTTGATGCCGGTACCTGGCCGAAGTTTGTCGTGTAGGTGACCAAAACAAACGGAGTGTCCACGTGGTCCGTTTCGTCCACCTTGCGGATCAGCTGAAAGTCTGTTTTATTCACAAAACGCTGAACATTCCCTGTCTTTGAATCAAATATGATTTGAACCATCCTTATCACGACCTATCAAAAATAATGAATCTCTTAACACTATATATAGTATACTAACCTCTCAGAAAAACACAACATATTGAGATCGATTTATAAAAAATTCATATTTTTGAAAGAGCGGACTTTGGCTCTGGCCCGATTAACGCCCAAAAAAGAGAGCAGAACGAGAATCATCTCTCATCCTACTCAAGGTGTCATGTGTAAGCCGATGTCTATCATAACATGAAAAAAAACTGCTTAGTAGTCTAGACTTTTATTCTTATTTTTTGTAAGAATCACATTTTTTTTCGCTTTCAACGGTTTCTTCAATCTCCACATCAGCACCGATTTCTTTCAGCACGGCTTTCAGAGCGCTTGTGATGGAAGCCTCTCTGATCAGTTCTTTGCCGTCAACGATGATGCTGGTTCCATATTCATAGCAGGAATCATCTTCACAAGTTTCTTCCCAATGGTTGATTATCACCTTGTGTTTCAATCGTCTCACCCTCTGCATGATCAATGTCAGTACTTAGTGTAGCTTGTGCGGCCCGCTTTGTAAATTCGAACGCTTGTGAAATTTATTCAAGCTCATCCAGCGCCGTTTCTTTTTTCAGTTCGATTTTATTCGTTTTTTCATCATAGCGGTATATTTTTAAGTAACCGTCCTCAACGATGCCGAAACGATTATGTTCCAGCTGCACCATGCCTTCTGTCTGCGGTTCGGTATCCGCCAAGCCGCCGTCATCATCCGTCACCACCGTCTCATGATTGCTGCAAGCTCCAAACAGCAAAAAAACAGCGATCCAAACGAGCGTAATCCTGATTCTTCTCAGTTCATTTTCACTTTCGAACACGATTTTCCGAACCCCCCTTTTATGTTTCCGATATACAGCCTGCAATATACAGATGCGCATAGAAAAAGACCATTGTTCATGGTCTTTTTCAAAAAGTCTATTCAAGCTCAAGCTGGACGTTTTTTTGCGGGGCGAACGTGGAGATGGCATGTTTATAAATAAGCTGCTGCTTCCCCTCCGTTTCGAGCAAAACGGTAAAGTTGTCAAAGCCTTTTACCTGGCCGCGAAGCTGGAAGCCGTTGAGTAAAAACACCGTGACGAACGTATTGTCTTTTCGGATTTGATTCAAAAACTGATCTTGAATATTAATCGGTTTCATGTTTCGTCCTCCTTGGTTCTCAATACAATACTGTTTCGATTAAATTTCCAGTTTTCCTGCTATGCACTCGAAAATTTCCTTTTTTTTCTGCTCAATATCAACAGGCGGCGTCATATCTGTCCATGAAACGGGCATTTTATTGCGAAACCAGGTCAGCTGGCGTTTCGCATATCGCCTAGAATTTTGTTTTAATTGCCCCACAGCCTGAGGGAACGGCACTTTTCCATCAAGATATTCATACAGCTCTTTATAGCCGATCGCCTGAATCGATTGGCTGTCCCGGATATTCATATCATACAGCCGCTTTACTTCGTCAAGAAGGCCGGTTTCCAGCATCAGGTCAACGCGCTCGTTAATCCGGCCGTACAGCACTTCTCTGTCCATTGTAAGACCGATAAGAATCGCATTGTAAAGCAGCTCCCGTTTTTGGGTTTTAAGATGCTCTGACATTGTTTTTCCCGATACATGCAGGATTTCGAGCGCGCGGATGACTCTTCGCGTATTGTTTTGATGAATGGCTGCCGCCGCTTCCGGGTCGGCTGCCGCAAGCTTGGCATGAAGCGCTTCCGCCCCTTCTTCAGCTGCCAGTTTCTCCATGTGCTCCCGGAATACAGGGTCGCCGGAGTTTTCCGTGAACGTATAGTCATACAGCACGGACTGAATGTACAGACCCGTCCCCCCGACAATCATCGGCAGCTTTCCTCTATCGGCAATCTCGGTGATTTTTCCTCTCACCATTTTTTGATAATCCGCCGTTGAAAAAGTGTCGGACGGCTCCAAAATATCAATCAGGTGATGCGGCACGCCTTCTGTCTCTTCTTCGGTGACTTTGGCCGTTCCGATGTCCATCCCTTTATATACCTGCATGGAATCTCCGCTGATGATTTCCGCATTCAGCATTTTCGCGAGTCCGATGCTTAGTTTTGTTTTTCCGACTGCCGTCGGTCCGACGAGTATGACGACAGGCTGTTTTTTATTTTTCAATATGTATCACTCTCTTTTATAAATCTCCCCCTAATTATAGCATTCATTTCTTCAGGCACCTATCCATTTTGCCCTTTTTCCTGAGCGCTAAACGTCCACTACCACCCGATCGGCTCGTTTCCGACAACCTCTCTCGTTTTTCCTTTGAGTGTATGGCGGTGCGTTTTCCGCCCTTCCTCCCGCGGATCGTAAACGACGCCGCCGTGCTGGATCTGAATCGGCTCATTGTAGGCGGCAAAGGTGGTCTCTGAAAGCTCATGGTAATGTGTTCCGTCAACCCTCGGGATGGCAGGGCCGGAAATGCCGTAATACCTATGAAAATGGCCGTTTTCAAACGAGGTGATGCCCGTATAGAAATGTGTATGCTCATCTGTATTGCTGCCGTTCTCCGGCTGCGAAAAGCCTTCAATCAAATGGTAATGCCCCTGCACAACATCCGTAACCGCCCGGTATGCGTGTGTGTGCGGAGGTTTTTTTGACCAATCGGACTGATACAGACCCACAAAAGCTCACTCCTTTATTTTTTTGATAAACGCCCAATCAAAAATTGGTGGGCTGAATACTCTGTTATCATCTCAAATTTATTCTTGGAGGTACCTTAATTATGAATGAAGAATACACATACGCAGTAGATAGTGATATGAGACCGTTTGGGCGGCCTGGATTTGGGTTCGGCCGGCCGGGCTTCGGATTCGGACGGCCCGGATTCGGATTTGGATTCGGACGGCCTGGTTTTGGATTTGGCCGGCCTTGGTTTGGTTATGGATTCGGACGGCCGTTTGGTTTTTACGGCGGACCGTTTTTCGGAGGGCTTGTCGGGGGGCTTGTCGGAAGCGCTTTATTCAATCCGTACTTGTACGGGGGTTACGGCTACGGCTATCCGTATTTCTATTGACGAATCAAAAAGGCTCCTCCCCGGGGGCCTTTTTGTATAGGTCTAATGTCTTGACTTGGCGGGCAAAGTTCGGATATTATTTTACTTTACTGCCTTAAACAAAAGGCATAAGGATTATGATGAGAGGGGGATTTGATATGATTCTGGGTTATATCTTCCTCACAATTGCTATTTTATCAGAGTCAATCGGCGCGGCCATGCTGAAAGTCTCCCGCGGATTTACGCGGTTTTTGCCGAGCGCGCTTGTAGTGGCAGGCTATTCATTGGCCTTTTATATGCTTTCACTGACACTGAATCTCATTCCGCTCAGCTTATCCTATGCAACATGGAGCGGAGCCGGAACGGTGCTCGCATCCATTATCGGAGCGAAATGGTTTCATGAAAAACTGGACAAGCAGGCCGTCATCGGACTCTTTTTCTTATTGGCCGGTGTCATTTTGATGAATTGGTAGAAAGGAGAGGCATGCTGATGAAAGGATTACTCTGCCTGGCATTAGCCATTGTATCAGAAGTGTTCGGGAGCACGATGCTGAAGCTGTCGGACGGTTTTACGCACCTGTGGCCCGCTCTCGGCGTCATTGCCGGAATCGGAGCCTCTTTTATGTTTTTGAGCTTCTCATTGAAAAGCCTTGATTTATCCGCCGCATACGCGACATGGTCAGGTGTCGGCACCGCTTTAACGGCAATTGTCGGCTTTTTTGTTTTTAAGGAGGCCATGACAGTCAAAATGATGATCGGGCTTGTTTTGGTCATCACGGGCGTCATCCTGCTGAACCGTTCCAAGTCTCAAAAAGCTAAAAAAAATCAAACGGCCCGGAGCTGACCGTTTGAACTCGTCAAGCGCGGGCAGCTTTTACTTCAACCTCAAGCTCCATCTCCACGTTTCCTTGGACCGCTCGTGAAATCATACATGAGGACTCCGCTTTTTGCGCTAACTTCCTGGCGAGCGTAAAATCCGTTTCGGCTGCATCCGGCTTTAATAATATAAACGGGCGGTGAATGATTTTCTGGTACGTGAACACACCATTCGTGACGTCTACAATTCCTTCAGATTCCATATGTAGATCTTCTTTATCCAGGCCGCTTCTTTCCATCATCGCCGCAAGCGTTATAATATAACAGGTCGCGGCCGCTCCAAGCAGCATTTCATCAGGATTTGTGCCTTCTCCGGGTCCGTCCATTTCCTTAGGAATGGACACAGCCGTTTCCAGCCGGCCGCTTTTAATATCGCCGACGTCATTCCGATTTCCGGGCCAATTTGCTTTTAAATAGAAGTGATGTTTTGCCAAGGGACAAACCTCCTTTTTTTCAGTTTACTCATCTTTCACTGGTTTGTCTTTTTTTAAGCTCACGAATACTCTTGATTGATCACTCTTTTTATCGTACGGACAAACCGGTAAAATTCCTCCGTTTTTGTGAATTCCCTTTCGCGGTAATCAAAATTATCAAAAAACGCTTCCCGCTGTTTTCTGCTGATCTCAAGCTGTATGCTCAGCCCGGTTTGCGCCTGGTTATTGATATTTTCGGTGTCAACCCCGGCCAGACCGGTTTTTGAGGTTGCCAATTCTGCAGAAAATCCGTTTCGTTCGAGAGCTCTCACCAATTTTTTCGCCCGCTTCCGGTCGCTTCCTCCGACAAGAGTATTTTTCTCGTCGCCTTTATAACCGTGAACTGCGATAACATAATGGTGCTGCTTAATGCTTTCGACTGCTGAAGGCTCATCGAACTTGGTGCTCGTAATATGAAGAGTCTGGTTATCATGCGCTTTTAATCCCTCAAACAGGTAGGTTGAATAATCATCCCTGAAAGAGCGGACGATCTCGCTCACCCCGCCCTCAATTCTCCCTCCGTGCGGCGACATGATCAATACGGGGCTCCCCTTTCGCTTATTGTACGATATATGATAATCATCGGGGTCTTCGTGTTCAGCCAGATCTTTAAAATCTGTGTATGTATCAGAAGAATTCGAGGGATCAGGGTCTGACGCATAATGAGCACATCTTATTAGTAAGACCATTGCTACGATAATGATGACATTAAGTAAAATTCTTTTCATCAGCTCTCCTTCTTTGCTCCTTTCTGAAAAATGACATGTTCATTATATGGATTTTTGTCAATAGGTCTTATCTTAACATTCTATTAACATTATCATCAGTGAAAAACTTCCCGGTTTCGAAAAATCAATGGATTGTCACGGTTCAAGCGCTCAAATGCCGGGCATCAGTGAAAAAAGGTTGAGAGAGGGCAAAAAAAAAGGGAGGAACGCCCGAATTTTCAGGGGCGGGAGATTCACGGCCGGAAACGGACGGCATCAAGAATACGCTTTTAAAAATGAATATCCGCCTCCCGAAGCAAATGCGCAGGACAGAATGGAGCCCGTCAAAAAAGTTCTCATCTGCCTTTTTGTACAGCAAAATGCCGTTACAGCCCGCTCATCCCCTTTTTTTATAATAATGGTCCGTTTTGAAATGGAGCCGTCTTTTTTCATATATATAATATCAATCGGAAGCTGTTTTTCCAAGGAATGTCTCAATATTATGTTCATGTATATACCTCCTTCCGCCGGCTTCATTATAACCAAACAAACGTTCCGTTTCAACTCGATTTCTTCTCCTGAAAAAGCCGCAAGTAACCAGCTCTCCTGAAGGACAAACAAACTGACCGAACATACGGCCTGTTCATATGGTATAGAGAGAATCGCCAGAATGGGAGGAAAAGTATATATGTTTGGTTACTCAATGGTACAAATGGTGCGGTCAAATGCTCATAAGCTGGACTGGCCGCTCAGAGAAAACGTATTACAGTTATATAAACCTTTCAAATGGACACCTTGCTTTTTGCACAAGTTTTTCGAAAAAAAGGTAAAAAACAGAAAGAAAATGTCAGTCATCATTGAATTTGAAGAGGGCTGTCATGAATCCGGTTTTCACAGCACAGGACAGGTCTTATCAAAAGAAAAACGCTGCACCATAAAAAAGCAGTTTCAAACAATCAATTGCTGCAGCGCCGAAGTCACTCCGTCCGCCCTTCACATGCTTCTTTCGCAATGCCGGGATATCCGTAAAATCTATTTAAACCGTGAAGTAAAAGCGCTCCTTGATACGGCAGCTGAATCGTCTCATGCAAAAGAAGTGACCCGTAACGGCACCGTATTAACAGGAAAAGGCGTAACCGTCGCCGTTATTGATACCGGAATCTATCAGCATCCCGATTTAGAAGGCAGAGTTATCGGATTTGCGGACTTCGTCAACCAAAAGACAGAACCGTATGACGACAACGGGCACGGCACCCATTGCGCCGGTGATATTGCAAGCAGCGGCGCTTCATCTTCCGGTAAATATCAGGGGCCGGCGCCGGAAGCCGATCTGATCGGAGTCAAAGTTTTAAACAAATCAGGATCAGGAACCTTGGCTGATATCATTGAAGGTGTGGAATGGTGCATACAATATAATAAAGAACACACAAAGAATCCGATCAGAATCATCAGCATGTCACTGGGCGGAGATGCGCTCAAATATGATAAAGAAACGGACGATCCGCTCGTCAAGGCCGTTGAAGAGGCATGGAATGAAGGAATCGTCGTCTGCGTCGCCGCGGGCAACTCCGGTCCGGAAGCTCAAACGATTTCAAGCCCCGGTGTCAGCGAGAAGGTCATCACGGTAGGCGCCTATGATGACAATAATACGGCCGGCAATGAGGACGATACGGTCGCTTCATTCTCAAGCCGCGGCCCGACGGTGTACGGAAAAGAGAAGCCTGACATTCTTGCGCCCGGGGTCGATATCGTATCTCTCCGTTCTCCGCGTTCATATCTTGACAAATTACAGAAATCAAACCGGGTAGGCTCCTTGTATTTCAGTCTGTCGGGCACGTCCATGGCCACTCCGATTTGTGCTGGCATTGCCGCCTTAATCCTTCAGCAGAACCCGCAGCTTTCGCCTGACGAAGTGAAAACACTGATCAAACAAAGTCCGGATCAATGGACAAATGAAGATCCGAACATTTACGGAGCGGGCGCAGTAAACGCTGAAAACGCCGTGCCGAAAGAGTAACCTTTTTATCATGAGAACGGGGTCGTCTAAACCTGCAGATGACTCCGTTTTTCAGGTGAACAGATGAAACATTTATAATGAAGGAACTCGGAATGCTTCAGAACCGGCTGTCAGAAAAAAAGATCAATGCAAGGCAGTGTATTTCTAAAAAAATAGGGAATAAGTATGGTGTAGATAAAAGGAGGAATCACAATGGCACTTACAAACACCGAATTGTCTGAATGGCTGCAAAAACAGATCGGACAAACGCTTGATATCAGAAAAGGAGAGCTGACAGACAGCCGAAACGAGATTTCTGACATGGACCAGATCATGCTTCACCTTGATGATGTTCTCGTCCGCCGGACAAACCATCCCGATGACTATGTAGCGGACGAAGAGCTCGTCTTAAAAGGGCACGGCACAACCTATACGGAGGAAGGAAATGTCCCGCTTCCTCAAGATGCGTATGAAATCCCTCTGCTCGGCGATATTACCATCCAAAAGGAGCAAGACGGATTAAAGGTACATACAGATCGGGCCGTGTATACAATCGGGACCCGGAAAGAGCAATAAAAAGAAAAAACGCCCTGAACCAGCGGCGTTTTTTTATTGGTTTTTTTCTTCAGAATATCCGTGGAACATCGTGAATGCGCAAAGCATAATGCCTAAAATAATGATAATCGGAAGCCAGATCACGGCAAACTTATAATCCGGTTCGGCAAAAGCGCCGATGACCGCCCCAAAGCAATACAGAACCAAGGCAAGCGCGCGCAAAACAGCATCTCTCGTAAACTGCTTCCGCTTGTCCGCTTTGTAAAACCTTGCGGTGAGATCTTCAAAAAAATTAGCGAGCGTTCCCGTTAATACGGTCGTGGAAATCCCCGCTACACCAAGTTTTCTCGCGGCTGTCGTCTGCATTCCCATTGCGAAGCTGAGCAGCATAATCAGCACATAAACAGAAATGGCATCTGCAAAAAAGCAGGAGAACAAAGCAAACAGCAGCAAAACAGCTCCTTCAATAGCTAAAGCGGCAGTTACCGCAGAGGGCCAGAATGATTTCTTTTTATTGCCCACAAGCAGGGCCGCGGCAATAACGCCGGCAATAAATCCGATTAACGAGGTTAATGATTTGAGTACGGCAAGGTGCCATGAGTTGCCGATCGCCAGGCCGAACAGAACGATGTTCCCCGTCATATTGGCGGTAAAGATATGTCCCAGGCTTAAATAACCGATCACATCCACAATTCCCGCTGTTAAACAAAGAAGTAAAAGTGCAATATTTCGGTATGTAGTCACTGTCAATGTGATCCAATCCTTTCTCATGCTGATTCCAACATATAAGTTTACTCTTTGCCATTTCATATGTCCAGCCGGCGTGCCGCTTTTTCAGAGCATAAAAAAACTCCGGCGAACCGGAGAAGCTACTGAACGATAAATAGTACTCTCGTGCCGTCGGAGTATCCGCTCATTTGATTTCCAACCCATGAACCGGCCCCGCGGTTATCCGACGGGGTTACATATCTGATATCAGCCCCCGCCCCGCCTTCTGTGCAGACTGCCATGGGCCATTCATCACGGTCAAACCCGGGCTTTGTCGGAATTCCTTTCAATGATTCTTTCCTTCTATTCTCCGCTCCGCCCCGATCAATTGTACAAATCTCAGAATGACCTGCCGAAATGGCGTCTTTTATATGATTTCCCGTCTCCGGATATTTTGACAGCGGGAAATACAGCACCTGATCGTATCGGGATGCGGCACGAGCAGCACTGTCCGAATGGATGCCGGCGCCCGTAAGGCCGACCTGAAGAGAGATCACCAAAAGCAGACTTGCCGCCCATTTCATAAACGCATTCATTCACATCCTCCTTAAGAAGTTGATATGAAGCGTAAATATGTATATTAGCCGGATTTAACACACATGATGAAATGGAAAAAAAAGTTTGCTGTTTTGTTGATAATCAACGAAAATGGCGGCTTTACGATTTGTCTATTGAACCGGCTTCTGTTTCCTTATATATTTTAGTCATACTTATGAGCCGTTGTGATCAGTGTCTTCGGCAGATAAAAGGAGGAATGCCGTCCGGTCGGCAGGCACCGGCTGTTTGTTATGTCTTTTCAAAAACATGAAGGCGGGGAAATCCAGATGGAAAAAACAATGTTTCACCCACACTCACCCGAGTTTCACGAAAACCCTTTTGCGGTTTTAAGCAGATTCAGAGAGCAGGACCCCATACATAAATTCGAACTGCAGCGTTTCGGAGGCACCTTTCCGGCTTGGCTCATCACGCGTTATGATGATTGTATGGCGTTTTTAAAAGACGGCAGAATTACGAGAGATGTAAAACGGGTCATGCCGAAGGAGCTGATCGCGAAGCTGAATGTCAGTGAAGATATCGATTTTGTCTCAGAGCATATGCTGGCAAAAGACCCTCCGGATCATTCACGTCTTCGATCTTTGGTGCATCAGGGGTTCACTCCCCGGATGATTGAGCAGCTTCGCACCGGGATAGAGCAGATCACAGAAGAGCTGCTGGATGAAATGGAAACAAAAGCAGACCCTGATATCATGAGAGATTTCGCCGCACCGCTTCCGTTTATCGTCATTTCCGAACTGCTCGGGATTCCGAAAGAGGACCGCGCCAAATTTCAAGTGTGGACAAACGCAATGGTCAACACGTCAGAAAGCGGACAAGATGCGACCAACCAGGCTCTCAAAGAATTTAAACAATATATGAAAACACTGATCGAAGAAAAAAGAAAACATCCGGCTGAAGATCTGACAAGCAAGCTTATTTACGCTGAAGAGGACGGCCAAAAGCTGAGTGAATCAGAGCTGTATTCCATGCTGTTTTTGTTAGTCGTTGCCGGGCTTGAAACAACGGTTAACCTTCTCGGCTCCGGCACCCTGGCGCTTCTTCTGCACAAAGACCAGATGGAGAAGATAAAGCGGCAGCCCGAAGATATCCAGACGGCAGTCGAAGAGCTTTTGCGTTATACCTCTCCCGTCATCATGATGGCGAATCGATGGGCGATTGAAGATTTCACTTATAAAGATGTTTCTATTAAAAAAGGTGATATGATATTTATCGGCATCGGTTCAGCCAATCGGGACCCGGAATATTTTGATGATCCTGATACATTAAATATAGCGAGAACACCGAACCGTCATATTTCTTTTGGATTCGGCATTCATTTTTGTCTCGGGGCTCCGCTCGCCCGGATGGAAGCATCCATTGCTTTTACCGCGCTTTTAAAACGGTTTCCGAATATAGAGCTGAAAGGCGCGCCCGAGGATGTAACATGGAGAAAAAATGTGTTTTTGAGAGGGCTTGAAACATTGCCTGTCAGATTTTAATATCGTCCCCCTGTTATTGGGGGTTTTTTTAATGTCTTATAAACTGAAATCAATATGACAATGAAAATTTAGTACATAGTGAATTTAGTTCTATATAGATAAAAAAAGCGGCCGGATTGCTCCGGCCGTTCTCTATTACCGTTTTACCAGCTCATTTGTTTCGTCCAGCTTTTTTCTGAAAGATTTAAGGAAATTTGCGCTGATCGTTCCTTTGTTTGCGTACAGTTTTTCGCAGAATGCCTTAATGGCGTTTTGCGGCTTTGGTTCCGACAGCATTGTGACATGATTGGAAGAGTGAACGTCCAGCAGGTGAAACTGTTTCATCTGGCGTTCCCATTCTTTCCAATACGCATCATGGTCTAACGGGATTTGTTCTTCCTCTGCTGTCAGATAACGTTCAAGATCTCCGAGGAACAAACCGCTTTTATTACGGAAGTAGTAGCATTGCAGCGCTTCCGGATGAGGCAGCGGCTTCATGTCATACTCTTCCATTCCGTAAGCGAGCTGCGTCTTCATCATTTGCTCCAGCTGCATCCGGATCGCTTCTTCGGATTTTGGCAGACCGCGCTTTTTGGCAAGGCCGGTCAATTCTTTCAATACTTCTTCTTCCTCAGCCTGGACGGTAATGTCTTCTCTGCTGATTAATGCCTCTTCAAGGTTTTCAGGCTTAAGATATGCTGTAAGCATCGTATTGATCGTTTGCAGCATGACCGACTTAACAGATGGTTTTCTTTCTTTCCATTTTTCACTGTACGGGGTGTCGATCATGACGGCGCTTTTTACCGTATGACCTTCCTCCTGCAAGAGGCGCGCGGTTTCATATGCAAGCATTCCGCCCAAGGAATATCCGCCGAGGTCATAAGGCCCTTTCGGCTGTACCGCTTGGATGATTCTCATATAAGAAGCGGCCGTCTCTTCGATTCCTTGCAGCGGCTCTTTCCCTGTCAAACCTCTTGCCTGTATGCCGTAAAAAGGTCGCTGACTCTTTTTGGCGAATGGCTGGTATGCTTCAACGCCTCCCGTTCCGCCGTGAAACCAAAAAACAGGACGGCCTTTTTCTCTATCATTCAGCTTGACGAGTTCTGGAAAATTTCGGCCCGCCTCCTGCGATTGGTTCGTTTTTAACAGCATGCTAATCTCCTGAACAGTGCTGCATTTCTGAAGAGCCTCCAGACTGATGCGGCTGTCTCCGTCCTCAAGTTTCTTCAACAGCTGAATAGAGGAGATTGAATCGAAGCCGTATTCAGTCAGCGGCTTATTTTGATCCATTTCCGCTGGCTCCATCCCCAAAATGTCTGCCACAATGTCAGCCGCGCTCTCGCAGCGGATCTGAGGATTCTGTGATACCGGTGCAAGGCTGATGTCTTCTGACTGACCGCCGTTCCAATACTTATGGTTTTCAAAAGGATATGTCGGAAGCGGCACTCTTTGAACAGATTTGCCTTGGTGGAGTCTGTCCCACGGTATATCCGCACCTTTCACCCAGCAAAATGCAAGTTTTTCCAGATTGTTTTCAGCCAACAGCGTCTCCGTGACGACTGTACCGAGAGTCCCTTCCAGTAAAACGCCGATATCTCCTGATCCAGTCTGCTGACTGCCTGTAAAGAAGCTTTTCATTCCATTGCTTTCTTCGGAAAATGCTCTGTACTCTTTCAGTTTTTCCAGCAATTCATCTTGATTGCGGGCAACGAGTGCCAGGCGGCAGTTCATCGCCTCACGGCCGGTCTGAAGCGTATAAGCAATATCCCGCGATGACGGAGTATCTCCAGTTTGCACAAAATCAGCCAGCTGACCTGCGGCCGCCTTAAGACGTCCTTCGCTCTTAGCAGAAAGCACGATAAGCTGCGGTTCACACGCAGATTCTTTGTCTTTATGGCTCGGGCTGTACTGTTCCAAGACGACATGCGCATTCATGCCGCCGAAGCCATAGCTGTTAATTGCGGCCCGGCGCGGAATCGGTCTGCCCATATGGTCGGTGAGCTGTGTCCATTCCTGATTGTCTTCGGTGAAACGGAAGCGGCTTTTCTGAATGGCCATTTGCTCATTTGCAGCTGTAAATCCGGGAATGCCCGGGATGGTATGATGCTTCATGGCCATCGCCGCTTTTATAAGGGCGGCCAGTCCGGAAGCGAGTTCGCCGTGCCCGATGCAAGGTTTCACGGTGCTGATATAACAAGGCGCGCTTTCCCCTTGATTTGCAGACTCGCCGTAACCCGCTTTGATTGCATTAAACTCCAGCGCATCTGCCATTTCGGAGGCAATGCCGTGCGCTTCAATATAAGTGACGGTTTGCGGATCAACATCGGTGTCTTCGTACGCTTTTTTCATCGCGGCCTTCATTCCCGCCGGATTCGGTGCGTGAAGCGACATGCCTTTACCGCCGTGAGACACTCCTGTTCCTTTAATGACCATGTGAATATGATCGCCGTCTTCAATTGCCGCCTCAAGCGGTTTGATGATGATCACGCCCGCCCCTTCGCTTCTGACAAAGCCATCGGCATCTTTTTGGAACGATTTCGCCCGGCCGTTTTTGCTTAAATATCCCATTGAGTCAAAACCGATAAAGCCCTTCGGCGATTGCAGAATATTGGCGGCCCCCACGACAGCCTGCTCACATTCGTTATGACGGATTGATTGAACCGCCCTGTGCAATGCCACCAGCGTTGACGTGCAGGCAGCCTCGTAATATTCACTCGGTCCTTGTAAATTCAAGGCATATGATATTCTGTTCGGAATGATGGACGGGATGGCTGTTCCATTGTTCGGATCGCTGTTGCCCGCGGCAACGAAAACGCCTGTCGGTCTGCTTGATAACGCCTTATTTGTCAGGCCCGCATCCTCCATTGCCTTCCATGTATGCATCAAAAGCAGAAATTGCTCCGGCCCCATTTGTGATGCCTCTTTAGGGGAAATTCCGAAAAAGAGCGGGTCAAATTCGCCGACACCGTCAATAAAACCGCCCCATCTGAGACTCGTGTCATTCTCATCACCGGCGTAACGGCGCCAGTCCCAGCGGTCCGCCGGAATTTCGGTAATACAGTGATCCCCGTTTACGATGTGCTCCCAAAAAGACTGGATATCCGGGGATTGCGGAAACTGAGCTGACATACCGATAATCGCGATTCCTTGCTTGATATCGGCGTTATCACAAGGCGGATGCTGTTTCTTCGGTAAAGTGCGCTCTTCTGCTTCCGTGACCCTGACCTCTTCTGAATGCTTATGATCGGCAAGCAGTTGAGAAAACTTGCTCTTATATGCTGACGCGAAGTGGCGGGTCAGCTCCTCCGCGGTCGGATACTCGAAAAACAATGTTGGATTCACATCGATGTCCGCCTCTTGGCCGATCTCTTTTGTCAGCCCGATCAGGCTCGCTGAATCAAGTCCCAATTCCATGATATTCGCGTCAGACGGGAGAGATGGCGCGGGTTCATCCATCATCTTGGCGAGCTTGCCAAGGACGTAGCTGCGGATATCATCTGTCAGACTGCCGGAAGAAATCGGTGCTCCCGCATTCTTAACAGCCGTTCGGGCCGGCTGATTCATCTGTTCGGTTTTCGGGCGGAACCGTTTCAGGGCATAGCCTTCAAAACGCATCACCACTTCCGATCGGCTGCTGATGACATCTGCGTTAATCAGAATCATTTCCCCCGTTTGTTTGGCCAGCTTGATGTGCAGCCAGCAATCGGTAAGATCTTCCGGGCTGCTGAAGGTGACGGAATTAATGCCGAACGGCAGATAGCTTTCCGCCTCCGTTTGGTCCAATAAAGAAAGCGAGGCCAAGTAAGCACTGTTGGCGATTAACGGATTTACGGCATAATGATGCGCTTGTTGTGAGTCGCTATTGTTCAGGTTCACTTTCGCTAAAACGGCATCAGAGCCTTTGTACAGGCGGGTGATCGTTTTAAATTCTTCTCCCCACACGACAGTTCCCGTTCCGTCTCCGTATAACTCATCTATCCGGCCCACTTCCCGGTAAGAGCGCTGAATGGCCGCCAGATCCGCGTGCTGCTTTTGAAACGGATACGGGCTGCACTCGGCATACGCCGCTATGCTCCAATCAGGAGACGTGCGGCTGCGGTGCATTATGCTCAGCTCAAATGCATCCCCATTTTGTTTCGATTCTGTTTTCAGCTCGATGCGATCGCCTTTTTTTACGGTAATGGGGCTCGCGTAATTCAGTTTTTTAATTTGTCCTCCTTCCGCTTCAGGAAAAAGATCACAAAAATGATCGACTGCCAGACTGTTATATGTAGCGCCGACGAGTACCGGTTCTCCGCTGAATTGATGCCCTTTCACGTATGGGTCGACATCACTGTATACCGCCTGAACGCCGGCAGCGTTTTCTGATTCACCGAATTGAAAAGAAGTCCCGTGGTCAAAAGCGTAGGCCGGCAGATGAACGGCGTGCTCCTGCCGCAACTGATCAAACGCGATATTCTCTCCTTTTTCCCATTGCCGCGCACGCCGGCCAATATCAGAATCGGAGAAATTGAGATTCCGCTGATCCATGCGGTAAGCGGCCAGCTTTTCCAGCAGTTCCAGAACGGAAGCAGCCGTAAATGCCGCACGATACTCCGAATGATGCGTTCTTTTTTGCAGCGCGGATGCGATGGCGGCCGGATGAAGAGATGGCGTCTTTTCTAAAAAGGCCGCCAGTCTGTCAAGATAGGCTTCAAAACTCCATTTTGTTTTCGCTGACACAGGGAAAATATATTCCTCATCGCCGTGACGGGCCTGATCGGAATTCGGTCTGATATATTCTTCTACGATGAGATTTGCATATGCCCCGCCTGCCCCGAAGGAATTGATCATGCTTCTCCGCGGTATGATGTCTCCCGTCTCGGCATCCTTCAGACGTTCCCAATACTCGGTTTTCTCCTGCAGGTAAAAAGCCGTTTGTTCAAGCGCGATATTCGGATTTTGCGGTTTTGCGTTAATCGTCGGGACTAATGTTTCCCGCTCCATTTGCAGCAGCACTTTCGCGAGCTGGGACATGCCGGAAGCCGCCTCTAAATGCCCGAGATTTGACTTGACGGATCCAAGCGCGCAAAAACGTTTTTTATCAGTATATTGCGCGAACGCATTTGTCAGGGCAATGACCTCAATCGGATCTCCCAATACAGAGCCGTTTGCCGCTGATTCAACATAACTGATTGTTTCCGGATTGATTCCGGCCTTGTCGATGGAAGCCGCCATGAGCTTCGCCTGCTGTTTCGGATCCGGAGCCGTGTACATCTGCCTTCCGCCGCTATGGCACAACGCGCTGCTTTTAATGACCCCGTAAATATGGTCTTTGTCGGCAACCGCTTTAGAGAACGGCTTCAAGAGCACCGCCCCGACTCCTTCTCCCGGCATCAGGCCCGTGCCGGTTCCGAAGCTTTTGCTTTCACTTCCCTGTTCAAGCAAATTCGCCCGTTCGAGCGCATCATATTTAGACGGTTCAAGCGTGAGATTGACCCCTCCGGCAATCGCCATGGAACAACTGTTAAGCTTCAGGCTTTCACAGGCGAGATGAATGGCGCTCAGTGAGCTGGAGCATGCGGTCGTAACGCCCATGCTCGGGCCCGTTAAATTGAAAAAGTGGGAAATGCGGTTGGCGATATGCCAATCCCCTCCGTTAGAGCTGAGCGCAGCTTTTTCCAACGACGGGATATTCCAGAAATATTGATTGTACATACTTCCCATAAATACACCGATGCCGCTGTCTGATTCCTGCCATTCGTTTACTCTTTCTAACGAGTAACCGCCGTTTTCAAATGTTTCCCATACGGTTTCTAAGCTTAGACGGAGCTCAGGCGTCATCTCCATCACATGGTCTTCCCGGATGTCAAACAAGTGATGGTCAAAAGCGTCAATATGCTGCAGAAATCCGCCGTACCGTGTTTTGCGTTCTTCTTTTCGTGTTTCTTTTGCCATTGTTTTCAGAAGACCGGATTTCCATCTGTTTTCCGGAGCTTCCGTAATACAGCTGTCTCCGGCTTTTAAATGCTCCCACAGCTCATCGAGGGTTTCAGACTCGGGATAGCGGCCGCTGATGCCGATAATGGCAATGTCGTCACGATCAGAACGATTAACGGTGACGGTTTCTGTTTCCGGCTTTGGCGCTTTTGGCTCTATTTGTTCAGTGATAAACCGCCGCGTTTCCGTGACAAGCGGCACCGGTTCATTCATTGCAGGTTCCGGATGCTTTGTTTCAGGAGGCGCTTGTTCGGCTCCGAATGCCTGTTGCAGCTTATCCGGGTAAGTTTCCAGCAAATACTCGGCAAGTTCTTTCGTATTCGTGTGTTCAAATAAGACCGTTTTCGGCAGCTCGCCCGTCAATGTTTCCAGTTCGCGGATAAAATTCACCTGCAAAATGGAGTCGATGCCGTATTTTTCAAAGCTGGTTTCCGGCTGAATGCGCTCGGGAGCAAGCTTTATGGACTTGGCTAACGTTTCTTTTATGAATTGCACAGTCCGGTCTGTGACTGAGAAAGACGGTTCTGTGAAATCAGCCGGCTCTTTGGAAGCCGCAGTTTCTTCAACCGCCTGCGCGTTCGGCTGCTTTTGCCTGATGACGCCGTCGCTTTCTGCCGCCACGATCTGCTGGCCGAGGTGATGTGACGATTCCGCCATAAATGTAACGTACCGATATCCCTCGCTTTCCAGCGCAGACTGCCACGCTTCAGGATACAGCCCCGGGCATCCGGGAATGCGCAGTTTGGCGTCTTCATACAGCCACCAGCCTTCCAAAAGACCGAATGTCAGATGAGAATAAACCGAATGGCTGCTAATCTCATTTAATAGCAAAATCCCATTCTTTTTAAGCACCGCTTTGGCATTGCGAAGTGTCCGCCGAATATTTTTTGTCGCGTGAAGCACATTTGCCGCAATTACCGCGTCATATGCGCCCGCCTCTATACCCTGCAAAGCCGGGGGCTCTTCCACATTAAACCGCTTATAAGTCAAATACGGATTGTCGGGACCGTATTCTTTTTCAGCATGCATGAAAAAGGCCTTTGACAGATCGGTGTAGCAATATTCTTTCACATGATGTTTGTACTCTTTTAATCTTTTGAAAACGGCCGCGCTTGTCCCGCCCGTCCCCGCTCCGATCTCTAATATCCGGATTTCCGCGTTCGGGTCTTCTTTCAGCCGTTCCTCAATGAAAGCCGCCAATGTGTCAGCGAGCACCTCATTAAAGTAGTCTGCCGTTTCATTGTTTTTATAGATTCCTTCCACCAATTCCATTGAGGAATCGGGAAACAGAACATCAGTGGCAGAAACTCTGCCGGATAAAATATCCGGCAAAGCTCTGAGAGCGGTCTCCACTAAGGTGATCATCGCCTGTTTGCTGCTGTCCTTGAGTAAAGGAGCTTTCTTTTCATCCCATTCTTGCCACAGAACGTCCGCACGCTCTATCGGACCCGTTAACACATACGTACTGCCTGACTGTTTCAAAAAGCCTTTTTGCACCAAGATGGAGATGCTTTCTTCCAGCCACCTGCCGTAAAACCCCTGCATGACAGGCTGCGTTTCGTTTTCCGTAAAAAATCCGACAGATTTCAGCTGGCCTGCCAATAGTTTGTAAAGAAGATCTTCAGTGTTTTGCAAAGCCGTCCCCTCCTTAACTCAATTGTTGTACATGTCTTGTTACTTTAGGCTGATAGCTTCGCAGTTTTTGCATCGCCGAGCCGTGATGTTCAGGGTATACTTCTATCATTTCTTCCGGTTTTTCCTCCGGCTCTTCCGCCTGTTTCATCATGACGAACTGATTCAACGGGCCGCCGAGCAATCGTTCAAGCGCCGCCATTGCTTCCGGCGCTTCAATTGATCCGACTCCCGCCTGTTTCATCCGTTCTTGATATTCGGCAGATGATACGATTCCGACACTGCCCCAGTAGCTCCAATTCATCACTGCCGCCGAATACGGCCGAACTTGAGCCAAATGAGCGGCAAAGGCATCTTTGAAACTGCATCCGGCAGCATAATTGCTTTGTCCGGCCGCTCGTGCAAATGATTGAACAGATGAGAAGAACAATGCAAAGTCCAGCGGCTCATTTCGGAACACGCGGGCCATATTCACACTGACATTGACTTTTGCAGCGAGCACGCTTTTAAAACGGCTTTCCGGCATATTTTTCAGGCTCTGATCCTCTAAAACAATTGCGGAATGGATGATTCCGTTAATTTGCGGGTGCGTGCGTTTGATCGTTTCATACGCCCGTGTGAGCTCATTCGGATTTGCCGCGTCAGCTTCAATATAAATCGGCGCCGGCCCGAATTGGCTGAGTCTGTCGATTTTTTCCTGGATGGCGCTGTTATGTTTTCGTCTGCCGATCCAAACGACTCGCGCCTGATACGTTTTCACGGCATATTCGCTCCATGCCTCGCCGATGCCCCCCGCGCCGCCGATGACGACATAAACGCCGCCTTGTTGGTAAGCGGGCCGGCTTGACACCGGCTGCTGTACAGGAATAAGGCGCTGTTTGTACCAGTGATCGTTCCGGTACGCCCATGTATTGCCTTGCTCATCAAACGGCGCTGAGAACAGCTCCGCCTTTGAAACATCTTCCGGACATCCGGCATCAATCAGCCTTGTTTGCCAGTTCGGATACTCTTTTGCGAGCGAGCCGACCAAACCGTGAATGCCTGCATGAGCCGGATCAATAATGTCCGCCGGCTGTACGGACTGTGTTTTTATTGTGACTGCAGTCAAGCTGATTCGCTTGCCTCCATATCCTAAAGCAAGCATGGCCTTAATCACTCTGTACATCTGGATGACGCCCGCATCCTGAGCTTTTACCATGTCGTCAGCGCTGTGAAAAGGAGCGATCCATACGATATGCCCGAAAGACCCTGTTGCTTTCAGTTCAGCCGCAACAGCCTCTATTTCATCCTCCGGGGTGATATGGAGCCTTCTCGCAGAAGGATGATGCAATTGAAAAGCCGCGCTTTCCTCATCCCCCGCGATAAAGACAACCTCTTCCGTCTTATATGCCGGGCTTTGATCACGGAATTCCGCGAGATCCCACACCGGAGCCAGAAGGTTTGATCCATTTAATGATGTTTCCGGCGCGGGGCCTTCCATCATTCTGGAAGAAATCCCTTTAATTCTGACACAGACCCGGCCGGTCTCATCGCATAAGTCAATGTCCATACGCTGTATTTTTTCATCCGTTCCCCGGGAGCTGACGTACGCCCACATGCTTGTCGTGCACGGACTGAAAATGTCCAGTTCTTCAAGGGCGAACGGCAGTGACAGCTGGTTATCATCTGCGTGCAGCTTCAGTCCGATTGTCGCTTGCAAAGCTGAATCAAGCATACACGGGTGAAGAACGTATTGATCTGCCGTTTCTTCGAGGAAGGAAGGCAGCCGGAGCTCAGCTAATACTTGATTGCTTCCGATATGAATGTGCTGAATTCCTTGTTGTCCGGGACCGTAGTCAATGCCGATTTTGCTGAATAAGCCGTAACACTGTTCAGAAGTCAGTATACTGAGGCCGCATTGAGCTTTCAGTGCGCCTATATCACGGTGCGGAGCCTCCCCGGCGCTGAGAATGCCGGCAGCCCCCTGACAGTGTATCTGCCTGCCGCTTGCTTCTGTTTGTGAATCCGTGTAAATGTCATACACAATTTCACCGTTTTCCCTCGGGTTCAGGCTGATTTGCGCTTCAATCGGGCGGTTTCCCGCTTCGATCGGCCGAACCCAAACGATGTTTTTCAGGCGGGTGACAGACGGACGTTCCTTTTGCCCTTTGACTGCCTGAGCAACCGCCGCCCTAGCCATTTCCAAGTAGGCAACGCCCGGCATAACCGGCTTGCCTTTAATAAGATGATCGGTGAAAATCGTCTCTTGTCCCGTAAATTCGGATCGGTACCGCTGCTCTGTTAAATCTGATACATTTTCGTGAAGCAGCGGGTGCAGCACCCGCGACGTCGGCACAGCTTGCGGTTTCTCTGCTTTCGGCCGATTGTCCGTGATCCAGTACCGCTCTTTCGCAAACGGGTAAGCAGGAAGACTCATCCGTTGGGGCTTGATATCAGAATATAAGCCGTCCCATTTGATATCCGCGCCCTGCACCCATAATTCCGCAAGCTTGTCATTCTCTCGGCGGCTTATCAGCTCTTCGATATCCGCTTCGCCGTTTGCGCCTGCCAGAATGGATTTCAGGGAGGTTTTACCCGCTTTTCCTTTATAAATGCCCGCTATATCATAACGTCCTTTCGCACAGCTCTTTAGCTTGTCCCGCAGTTCTTCGGCCGAGGAAGCGATAATGGCCGCTCTTTCTTCCATCGCATCCCGTCCCTGCTGAAGCGTGTAAGCAACACCGGCAAGATCCGCATCCGTAAAAGGAGCTTGCGCCAGCTGCTGCGCCTGTTCCTGCAGACGCTCTTCTTCTTTGGCCGACAGCACAAAGATTTGAGGGTGTGTGAAAACAGCTGTTTTTCTTTCTACCTTCGGGATATATTCTTCAATGACGACATGGGCGTTTACGCCGCCGATGCCGAAAGAACTGATTCCCGCACGGCGCGGCAGATGATTGCCGTTTTCGTCTTTCAATGCCGTCCATTCTCTTTTTTCCTGTACGATGTAAAACGGACTGTCTTTCAGCTTGATATACGGGTTGATGACCTCGCTGTGGAGGCTTTTTGCAAGTGTTTTATGCTTCATCTGCATCAGCACTTTGATCACACCCGCGACACCGGCTGCCAGTGACAGGTGGCCGATATTGGTTTTGGCCGATCCCAGACCGCAGTGACTCGCGTAAACGGCGGAATCGCCTGTTTTTTCGTACAGCTTTTGAAAGGCGGATTTCAGGCCGTTGATTTCGACCGGATCGCCAAGCTCCGTTCCGGTTCCGTGCGCTTCTATATAAGTGACGGTTCTCGGATCAATGCCTGCTTTGTCATAAGCCGTTCTGACGACTTCCGCCTGGGCTTTCGGGTTCGGTGTCGTCAAGGAGTTCGCGCGTCCGCCGTGGTTGACCGCGCTGCCTTTAATGACACCGTAGATATGATCGCCCGCTTTTTCCGCTTCTGACAGCTTTTTCAAAAACAGAATTCCGGCACCTTCACTGACGGCAAATCCGTCCGCCCTGTCGGAGAACGTTTTACATTTCCCTTCTTTGCTCAGCGCACCCGCTTTGTCATAAGCGATGTGGCCTTGCGGTGTGACGACAGTATTCACGCCGCCGGCGATCGCCATATCGCAGTTCCCGTTTTCAATGGCGCATACAGCGTGATGAATCGCGACCAGCGAGCTGGAACAAGCCGTGTCGATCGGTTCACTCGGCCCGTGCAGATTAAGCATATAGCTGACGCGGTTCGGCCCCGCTGACGGACTCATATTTGCGGCTGACGCACCGCCGATATCCAGGTCGGAAAACAGTGAGCCGTATCCGGTATTCCCCGTGCCGATATACAGGCCTGTTTTCGTGCCGGAAAGGCTTTTAGCGGAATATCCCGCATCTTCTATCGCTTTCCACGCATACATCATTAACAAGCGCTGCTGGGGATCCATCTGTTCGGCTTCCAGCGGTGAAATTCCGAAGAACAGCGGATCAAAATCCGCAACTCCGTCAATAAATCCGCCCCACTTTACATTTGTTTTGTTGGCTTCATTAAGCGGGTCACCGTAATACTCACGCCAGTCCCAGCGATCCGCCGGAACCTCTGTTATACAATCTTTTCCCTCTTCTAAGTTGCGCCAATACTCATCAATATTTGCGGCCTTCGGAAACACTCCGCTCATGCCGACAATAGCGATCCGTTCCGGTTTATGTTCAGCCGCAGTCTGAACAGGCTGTACGGCAGTTTTTGCAAATCGTTTGTTCCCTGCCAGTCTGATGCCGCCATCATCAGTTACGCCGCTTTGTTTTTCTTCTTTCGGCTGTGTGCTGCCGGCAAATTGTGTTTGATAGTCTTCTGCTAAATGATGCGCCAAGGCTTGAATCGTCGCATATTCAAAAAATACGGTCGGTGTCAGATCAAGCTGATAAGTGTCATTCAGCTTGTTGGCGAATTCCGTCAGCGTAATGGAATCAAATCCGTATTGATTAAACTCCAATTCGATATCGATTTCTTCAATGTTTATTTTCAGAAGCCCGGAAACCTCTTTTGCCAGCAATTCCTGAAGTTTTGCCGTCAGGTCTTTCGGCGCAGGCGTTTCATCCGTTTTCTTAACCGGTGCAAAAGCGGCTGCAGGAGTCTTTTGAAGCAGCTTTTCCCGCATTACGGCGCGGTTTCCTTCCATGACGAGCACGCTTGTTTTCCCCGTGCTCCATGCTTTGTAAAGAGCTTCTATTCCGGTTTCAGTGCGCATCGGCGTTACGCCGGTTCTTTTTTCGGTGAGCTTCGCCATTTCTTCATTGACTTGCATTCCGCCGTCTTTCCAAAGCGGCCAATTGACCGACAATGTGTGACCGTGGCGGTACATTGCGGTAACCAGTGCGTTGCGGTATGCCGCATAGCTGTCCATAAATGCGTTTGCCGCCGCATAATCCGCCTGTCCCGCATTCCCGGTGACGCCGGAAATGGATGAGAAAACGATGAAAAAGTCCAGCGCTAAATGCTCGGTTGCTTCATCAAGGTTGACAAATCCGTCCGTTTTAGGAGCCAATACACTGTAAAACTCTTCGGTTGTTTTCTTTGCGATATACTGATCTTTCATCACACCCGCGCTATGAATGATGCCGTGAAGGCCGCCATATTCCGTCTCAATTGTTTTGACCAGGTCTGCCGCAGTTTGAGCGTTTGTTACGTCAGCCTGCTTGTATTCCGCTTTTGCTCCGAGTGATTCAAGCGATTGCAGCTGCATCCGCTGATTCTCGCTTAAATCGGAACGGCCTGTCAAAACCAGTGTCGGCTCTTTGACTTTGCGGGCGATTTCTTTCGCGAAAATAAAGCCTAAGCCCCCGGCTCCTCCGGTAATGAGATAAATGCCTCCGTCGTTCCACGGAATGCGTATTTTGCCGCCGGACACGCCCGTTTCTTTGACATCTGCGCTGTATCGGATGCCGTTTTCATATTTAATATGGCTGTCATCAGCAGCCCGTATTTTATTCTCTCTGATGATGTCTGTGATTCTTCCGTTTTCCGCCGGTTCTATTTCAATCAGCTGGGTTTTCAGTTTTTTATGTTCCAGGCCGGCTGTTTTTAACAGAGCTGAAATCCCTGAGAGCAGCTGATGCTTATCTGTTTTAGAGAGAACCGTCTGGATGAGGACGTCTCCATCCGTCTCTTCCTTCAGCAGTTTTTGCAGCGTCTCCAATATCCGTCCTGTATAATCACGGAAGCGCGCCGCCGCTTTCCCGTGCTGGGAGGTCATTTCAATACATTCAGCTCCCGCGGCTTCAACGGCTTGTTTCAATCCGGCGTCTGTGTCACAAAGCAACACGATATGCCGGGCAAAAACCGGTTCCGTTTGAACGGCGGTTTCATCGCTTCGGCTCCATACCGGCTCAAGCATGAGCGTTTCCGGAGCTTTTTCTTTTTTCTCAGGTTCTTTTTCAGCCGTTCTGAATGACAAACCTTTCAGCCTTACGCAAACCTTGCCGTTTTCATCACAAATATCAAGATCGCGTTTTTCAATCTGGCCGGCTTTGTGGTCTTCAGAAAGTCTGGCGTAAACCCACATCTCGGCAGCGCATGCGCTGAATACTTCAAGCTCCTGAACCGCAAACGGAAGCATCAGTTTTTCATCATTTGTTCCGGTTAATATGCTTGATGCCTGCAATGCAGAGTCCATTAAGCCCGGATGCATGACATACTCCTGTACCGTGTCCGCACAAGCCGCATCAAGTGACAGTCTGCCCAATACGAAATCATCACCTGTATAAATCGCTTTGACACCCCGGAAAGCCGGGCCGTAATCAAAACCGATTTTGCGGTACATATCGTACACTTCATCTGCAGAAAACGGTGTCTCGGCGGATTGTGATCTCAGCTTTTGGAGATCAATGACCGGAGCCTCGGCGTCAGGGCGGACTGATGCTGCCCCTTGGCTGTAAACGGACGGCTGATCTGTGTCCCGGCCGCTGTAAATGTCGAATTGAACGTCATTTGCCGTTTCAGGAATGAGACGGATGTTGACATGAACCGGCTCGTCTTCAATGGTGATCGGCCGCACCCAAACCGTATTCTTAAGCTTGACGCTTCCTTGTCCGGCCGGAACTTCAGATGCCTGTTCCATTGCTGCGCGCGCCATTTCAAGATGTGCCACTCCCGGTAAAATCGGCACGCCTTTTACAACATGGTCCGCAAGGTAAAATTCTTCTCCTGTATAGATTGAACTGAACCGCTGTTCTGCAAGGTTTGAAGTATTTCTGTGCAGAAGCGGATGAAGCGCGTCTTGTTTTCCGGCAGATACAGTTTTTGTTTTTTCGTGTTTTCCGGTATGTTTCGCCGCCCAATAACGGTCTTTTGCAAAAGGATACGACGGCAGGCTCATGCGTTTAGGCGGCCGGTCTCCATACAGCTTCGCCCAATCGACGTTCAGCCCTTTGACCCACAATTCAAGCAGCTTCGCGTATTTGCCGCGGGCCATCCATTTTTCAACGGCTTCTTGAATTTCTTCATCTTCCGTCAGCATTTGCAGCGTGCCTTTGTCTATTCTTCCTCTGTACAAGTCCGCGTGCTTATCTCCAGTGATAAACTGTGACAGTTTTTCCTGCAGTTCTTCTGCGGATCCGGCAATAACCGCCAGGCGTTCTTCCATGGCGTCCCTTCCGATTTGGAGGGTATATGCCATAGAAACGAGGGAGGATTGATCGTACCGTTTTTCAGTAAGCGCACGTTTCAGCTGTTTTGCCTGTTCTTTCAGGCGTTTTTCATTTTTGGCGGACAGAACGAAAAGACATGGATCGATATGAAAATCATCTGCTTCCTCTCTGTCTTCTGGAATGTATTCTTCGATGACGACGTGGGCATTTACGCCTCCGATGCCGAATGAGCTGATGCCCGCGCGGCGCGGCTGTTCGTTTCCGCGTTCGTCCGTCTGCGTCTTCCATTCCATCGTCTCCCGCACCAGATAAAACGGGCTGTCTTCAAGCTGAATGTACGGATTTACCGTCTCACAGTGGAGACTTTTTACTAGTGTCCGATGCTTCATCTGCAGCAAAATTTTAATAATGCCCGCTGCTCCCGCGGCAAGGGATAAATGGCCGATATTCGTTTTGACCGACCCTAAGCCGCAATAGCCGGCCGCTTTCTCTTTTCCGTCTGCAAACGAGCTGAACGCTTGTTTCAGGCCGTTAATTTCAACGGGATCTCCCAGTTCTGTTCCGGTGCCGTGCGCTTCGATATAAGAGACTGTTTTCGGATCAATGCCCGCTTTTTTGTATGCGGCTTTAATGACTTCCGCCTGTTGTTTCGGGTTAGGCGTTGTTAAAGATGCCGCGCGGCCGCCGTGATTCACCGCGCTTCCTTTAATGACGCCGTAAATGTGGTCCCCATCCGCCTCAGCGGCTTTCAGCTTTTTGAGGAAAAAGAGACCGGCTCCTTCACCATGGGCAAAACCGTCAGCCTGATCAGAGAACGTTTTGCATCTTCCTTCTTTACTCAGCGCGCCCGCTTTGTCAAAACTGATATACACATCCGGAAGAACAATCGTATTGATTCCTCCCGCCAAAGCCATGTCGCACGTTCCTTCTTCAATTGAAGAAACGGCATGGTGTATGGCAACGAGCGAGCTTGAGCAGGCGGTATCAATCGGTTCGCTCGGCCCGTGCAGATTGAGCGTATAGCTGACACGGTTCGGTCCGACAGACGGACTTGTATTCGCCGCGGATGACCCTTCAATCTCCGCATCGGCATTGGCTAAAAGAGAACCGTAGCCGGTATTTCCGGTCCCGATAAACACACCTGTTTTTGTGCCTGAGAGACTCTTTGACGCATATCCGGCATCTTCAATCGCTTTCCACGCGTGCGTCAGCAAGAGTCGCTGCTGAGGGTCCATTTGCTCCGCTTCCCGCGGTGAAATCCCGAAAAACAATGGATCAAATTCAGCAATTCCGTCAATAAACCCGCCTTGGTTGACGTTTGTTTTATTGGCTTCTTTTGCGGGATCCCCGTAATAGTCCCGCCAGTCCCAGCGGTCTTTCGGAATCTCGGTCATGCAGTCTTTGCCTTCTTTCAGGTTCTGCCAGTAAGCTTCAATGTCTTCTGCCATCGGGAAAATCCCGCTGATGCCTACGATTGCGATCGGTTCCGGCCCTTGGTCCCGCTGCACTGTCTGCGGAAGTGTCTCAGGCAGAGTTCGGCGTCGCTTAACGGCCGGGCGCGTGATTTGAGTCTCTTTTACCGGTCTTGCCGATTGAACCGTTTTTGTATTTACCGCAAACCGTCCGGCAAATTCCTCTTCGTATTCACTGATTAAATGAACGGCAAATTCATGGATTGTCGGATGATCAAAGAAAATCGTCGGCGTTAACGTAAGCCGGTACGTTTTGTTTAACTGGTTCGTAAACTCAGTCATCGAGATAGAATCCAGCCCGTATTTTGTCATTTCTTCATGAGGATCAATTTTGTCAATGTTTACTTTTAACAATGAGGCCGTCTGCTGTTTTAACAGATGCTTCACTTTTTCAAGCAGGCTGTCAGCATCAATGTCATGACGTACGCCGGTCTCTGTTTCCGGATGATCATTCTCTTTGCGGAACAGTTTTGCTTTCATGTGTTTCACATCTCCTTCAAGAACCGTCATCCGGGCTGTCCCGCTCATCAAGCCTTGATATAAAGCCTTGATGCCGGCATCTGTGCCGAGCGGTGCGATTCCCGCCTCCTGCATCAGCATATCTTCCGTCTGCTTTCCTGCCTGCATTCCGCCTTCTTTCCATAACGGCCAGCTGACAGAAAGCGTCTTTCCGTATCTTTGTCCCGCGGCTTGTAAAGAACGGCGGTACTCGGCATACATCTCCATAAAGACATTTGCAGACGCATAATCAGCCTGGCCGACGCTTCCAAGCACACCTGATAAGGATGAAAAGACAATAAAGACATCTAATTTCTCATGTTGTGACGCTTCATCAAGATACACAAGGCCCTTCACTTTCGGAGCGAGAACGTGTTGGTATTCCTCTGCCGTCTTCTTCACCATGTAGTTGTCTTTTATAATGCCGGCACTGTGAACAATCCCGTCCAGCTTGCCGTGCCGTTTGCGGATATTGCGGATCAATCGGTATACTTCTGCTTCGTCCGTGACATCAGTCTGCTCGTAGAAAACAGAAGCGCCGGCAGCACGTACTGTTTCCAGCATGTCTTTCTGCTTTTCTCTGAGAGCGGACCGGCCGGTTAGTATGATGACGGCATCTTTTGTACGGTTTGCGATCTCTTTTGCAAAGATCAGACCTAAACCTCCCGCACCTCCTGTAATGAGATAAACGCCTTCGTCTTTCCACGGAATGTCCGGCTCCGCTCGAGGTATATCCATTTCTCCCCAACCAGCGGCAAAGCGCTTGCCGTTTTCATATTTCACATGGACGCTTTCGGCATGCATACGGTTTTCGGACGCTTTTTCCGCTATGCCTTCAGCACTTTCTTCCTCCTCGGCTTCGATCATTTGACAGATCAGCTTGGAATGTTCAAGGCATGCGGTTTTGAAGAGTCCGGTAATGCCTGAGAACACCTGCTGTAAGCCTGCTGACCGCGTAACAGCCTGAAATAGAACGCGGCCCTTCGGCTTGCTTTTCATTATGGTTTTGATATGGTCAAACAGCTGGCCCGCATAAGAATGATACCGCTCTGCAATGGATGCGGGACGAGCGTCCAAGATAATGACGCTTGCATGTTCAAGCTTTGCTTCCACGGCCTGTTTTACAGCTTCATCGTACTCACAAAGGAAAATGATATGCTCTTCATACGAAGGCTCGTGGTCCGCCGGTTCCGGCTGCTCTTTCCAGACCGGTTCAGCGAGCAATGTGTCCGTACGGCTGACCGAAATGCCGGCACCCGCGTTTTCTTCCATGATCCGCGTTGAGAAACCTCTCATCCGCACACAAAGCCCGCCGTTATTGTCATATAGATCAATATCGGCTTTTTGGATAGGATCGCCGGCTTTATTGTTCGCACTGAATGTGACGTGCACCCACATATCATCAGCGCACGGCTTCAGAACGTCCAGCTCCTCTAAAGCAAACGGCAATGCGGCTTTGAATGGTTCCCCGCTTTCTGTAAGCAGCGCTCTCGTCACGTTTTGCAAATATTCGGCGGCCTGAAGCGCACCGTCCATCATACTCGGATGAAGGATATAATCAGCTTTTGTATGAGAGACGGATTCAGGAAGCTTCAATTTAGCAAGCAGCCGGTCTTCGCCTTTGTATACAAGCTGCACCCCTTTGTATCCGGGCCCGTAATCAGCACCGATCATTCCTTTGTAAAACGCTTGAGATTCGATTATTCCCTGTGTGCACCGGCGCTTCAGCTGCTCAATATCCGCCGCTTCCTCCGGTTCCTTCCGGATGATTTCAGCGATGCCCTGATTATAAAGAGGAGCTTCTTCACCGATAGAATCGTTACCCCCGTACATTCTGTAATGAATCTGTCCGTCCTCTTCTTCATAAAGTCCGATATGGACACGGACAGCGTCCTGATCGGCTATCACCGGGCGGACCCAAACAATATTCTTTAAGCGCAGGCCCAGAGATTCCTCTGTTGCCCCGCCGATGCTTTTCTCCGCCGCGGCCCGTGCCATCTCAAGAGTAACGGCAGCCGGCACGATCGCCATTCCTTTAATGATATGCTCGGCAATAAAATACTCTTTTCCCGTGAATTCCGAACTGAACCGCTGCTCCTGCAAGACAGATGTATTCTGATGTACCAACGGATGCAAAAGTTTGGTATCCGTTTGCTTCACAGTTTCCTCCGGCCAGAAGCGCTCCTCTGCGAACGGGTAGGTCGGCGCACTGATTCTTTGCGGCGCGGAATCCTGATACAATAAGCCCCAATCGACACGCGCTCCTTCAACCCAGAGCGCCGCGAGTGCTTTCAGCTTTTCATCCCGTGTCTGACATGACGCAAGCTCTTCCATCTCCTGAGCTGACACTTCTCTGCTTCTCACTTTTTCGCCCCGTAAGATGTTTTGGTCATTGCCGTTGATAAAATCCTGCAGCTGACGCTTCAAATCGTGACGATCATGACTGATAAAAACGGCTCTCTCTTCCATCGCTTCACGTCCGGTCTGATACGTAAATGCCAGATCATGCAAGGAAACATCGTTTTCGGCTTCATCCAGAAAGCCGGATAAACAAGATGCATAGGCAGTAAGACGCTGCTTATTTCTCGCTGACAGCGGAACGATAAAAGGCGGCTGTCCGTCCTTTGATCCGCTGATCGTTTTGTTTTCGTACTGTTCAAAAATGGCGTGGGCGTTTGTTCCTCCGAGTCCGAATGAGCTTAACGCTGCGCGGTGCGGCGTCTCTCTCTCCGGAAGCGGTTTTCGCTTATCCGCCACATAAAACGGCGAACCGCTGAATTTGATATTCGGATTCGGTGACGTGTAATTAATGGTAGGCGCCAGCTCCCGATGATATAAACTCATGGCGACTTTGATGCACCCGGCCAGACCTGCTGCTGTATCCAAATGTCCGATATTCGTTTTTACGGAGCCGATCCCGCAATACTGCTCCCGGTCCGTGTAACGTTTATACACTTGCTGCAGCGCGGACATTTCAATCGGATCACCCAATGTCGTTCCTGTGCCGTGCGCTTCGATATAGGAAATCGTCTCCGGGTGAATATTCGTGCTGTCTAAAACATGCTGGATGACGTCAGTCTGGCCTTTTACACTCGGTGCGTAAAAACCGACTTTATCCGCTCCGTCATTGTTCAGACCGATGCCTCTGAGCATGGCGTATATGTGATCTCCGTCCTGAACGGCTTGTGACGCCTTTTTCAGCAGAATGACGGCCGCTCCTTCTCCGCCCGCCATACCGTCGGCTGAAGCGTCAAATGCCTTGACATGCCCGTCGCTTGAAAAATTCAATCCGTTTTGGTGCACATAGCCGATGCCGGTCGCTGCATGCAGAGTTGCTCCGCCGACGAGCGCGTATTCTGATTCTCCGCTCGTTATGCTTCTATAGGCTGAATAAAGACCGACTAATGATGATGAGCAATTGGAATGAACGAAATAGCTTGGCCCTTTTAATCCGAGCTTATGGGAAACCATCGTCGGAATCGTGCCGCTCTGCGCTAACACCCATGACACATAGCCGTCGGGAGATTCATGGCCTTCTGTCGTTTTTTCCGGCAAAAGCGACCGATACGAATTATTGCTTGCCGACATATATACGCTTGTCTTCGGAATCTCTTTCGATACATATCCCGCGTCCTCGACGGCTTTCCAAGAATGAACCAGCAGAAGCCGAAGCTGAGGGTCCATAAATTCTGCGTCTTTTGGAGAAATGTGAAAGAACTCAGGGTCAAAGAGATCTTTTCCTTCTATCGTCGATAATGCCGGCACATAGTCGGGATTTTCGATCAAATCTTCAGGCACGCCGGCTTTCCGAAGTTCTTCTTTCGAGTAGAACCGGACGCTTTCTTTTCCTTCTCTTAACTGCTTCCAAAACTCATGATGATTTTTCGCGCCGGGGAACTGGCAGGAGATCCCCACTATCGCCACACTGTCATCAAAGTAAGACGGCATCCCGTTTTGCGGTGTATGTTCTTTTTCTCTTTCATCTTGGCCGGACACCTCTGATTCAGCTGCCTGTTTTGTTTCAACAATAAATCGGCTGATCGCCTTTATGGTAGAGTGTTCGAATAAATCCGTGACGGTAAAATCGCATTCCAGCTCCTGTTTAATGCGTTCTGCCGCCGCAACAGCCAGAAGCGAGTCGCCTCCCACATCGAAAAAGCCGTCTTCGATTTTGATGCCCGCCGTATTCAGCAGGTCTTCCCATATTGCGGTCACTTTCGCTTCCGCTTCTGATAACGGCAGTCTGCCCGTCTTTTCAGACCGGTGAACGATTACCTTGCGCTGTTTTAGGTCTTTGCGGTTCACTTTTCCGCTCGGTGTTAACGGCAGCGCATCCAGGCGGATAAAATGGGCGGGCGCCATATAATCCGGCAGGCTTGATAAAAGATGGTTGCGGAGCGCTTTTTCATCTGCCGTATGACCGGAGCGGGCCGTATAATAAGCAATCAGCTTTTTATGTCCGTTCTTTTCCTGAACAACTACCGCCTGGTCAAGAATGTCCGGATGTTCGTTCAATTTCGTTTCAATCGCTCCCAATTCGATGCGGAAGCCGCGGATTTTCACCTGACTGTCAATCCGGCCGGCATATTCTATGTTTCCGTCAGGTAGCCATCTGGCCAAATCACCTGTTTTGTAAAGCTTTTCTCCTTCACTAAACGGATTATCAATAAATGATGCCGCCGTCAGCTCAGGCTGATTGTAATAACCTCTGGCCAGACCGGCGCCGGCCACGCAAAGCTCCCCGGCCACACCGTCAGGGACGGGGCTGAGCTTTTCATCGACGATATAAAGCCGCGTATTGTGAATCGGTTTCCCGATCGGCGTATTCCTGCTTGTGATTTCCTTTTGGCCGCAGCTGTAGTAAGCGGCATAAATGGATGTTTCCGTCGGGCCGTATATGTTTTCAATTCTGGCATGTTTGAAGATGGAAACTGACTTTTTAACTAAATCTTTCGGAAACGCCTCACCGGCCACCATCACATATTTCACAGGGCCGTCTTCTGTAAATGCCGTATGCCGCTTTACCGTTTCCAGAAATACATTAAACACGGCGGGCGCAAAATTCAGATGCGTGACCTGGTGGGTTTGGATGTATTCCATGCAAAGCTGCGGATTTTTTTCTGCACCAGGCGGCAAAATGACAAGCCGTCCGTTTCCGATAAACCAGCCGAATAATTCAGAAATCGAAACGTCAAATACGTAATTCGTTTTTAACAAATAGGCATCCTCTTGTGCGACCGGATACTCAGCTTCCAAAAACTGCAGCGTATTCATGATGGCTCTGTGCTCAACCATGACGCCTTTCGGTTTTCCCGTGCTTCCGGACGTATATAGAATATAAGCGAGATGATGCGGTTTTGAACGCGGCGTCAGTTTTGCCCCGCTGACAGAACGTCCGCTGTTTTCAATTTCCACCGTGCTCACACCGCCGATGGCCAACTGTTCAATCATGCCGCGCGTCTTTGCTTGCGTTAATACGATCGAAACGCCGCTGTCAGTCAACACGTGCGCCATCCGTTCGTTTGGAAAAGCCGGGTCCAGCGGCACATACGCGCCTCCCGCTTTTAAAATGGCGAGGATGCCGATGACCATCTCAAAAGAACGCTCCGTACAAATGCCGACCGGGCATTCCGGTGTGACGCCCTTTTCTTGCAGGTACACAGCGAGCGCCGTGCTTCGTTCATCTAATTCGCGATATGTAAGACTGTTTTCACCGAATGTGACGGCTTCTCTGTCAGGGTGGCGTCCGGCTTTTTCTGCAAACACTTCATGAATGCAGCGCTCATTCGGCTGATGGGATAAACGGCTTTCATCCCGTTTTTGATTGAGCAGGCCGGAACAGGCTTCAAAAGCGATCTCCGGATCAGAAAGCACCTTTTCTGCCAGTTTCATATAATGCTCCGCCATTCGTTCGATGAAAGAAGGGCTGTAGACATCCGGGTTGTACAGAAATTGCAGGACGGTTCCCGTTTCTTTTTTATAGACTTCAAGCGCAAGCTCAAATTCGCCTTCCTGATGAATGTCTTCTATCATTTCAATGCCGAGTGATTGATATAGTTCCGCCAGCTTTTCCGCTCCTTCTGTCCGGAAGAAGTTTTGATAGAAAAACGCGGTTTGAAAAACAGGCGACACCGCAGGCGAGCGTTCCGTCTTCAATTCTTTTACAAGCGCGGGAAACGGATACGCGGCATGGTCCAGCCCTTCTGCCAGTGTCAGCTGCAGCTCCTTCAAAAACGACGTAAAAGATTTGGCGCCCGTCTCCCTGCTTCTGACCGCGATCATATTAATAAAGTATCCGATGACAGACTCGAATTGAGCCTCAGAACGCCCCATCGTCGGCATGCCGACGATGACATCTTCCTGATTCGTATATTGATAGAGCAGTCCTTTGAAAATAGCGAGATACACAACGGATTCATTGACATTATTTTTTTGGGCGCAAACTTTAATCTGCCGGTTCAGTTCATCAGGAAGCAAGCGCTGATACGCCTGCCCCCTGCAAGTTTGAACCGATGATCTCGGATAATCCGACGGAAGCTCAAGCACCGGCAGCGGTCCTTTTAGCTGCTTTTTCCAATAAGACAGATGCGTTTTTCCCGCCTCACTTTCAAGCAGCTCTTTTTCCCATTTCACAAAGTCATGATAATCTGCGGCCTGCTGAAGCATGACAGGTTCTTTGCCTTCACTTGCTTTTGCATAAGCGTCCAGCAGCGCCGACATAAACGTCATAAGAGAGACGCCGTCAAAAATGATATGGTGAATGGTGATTAACACAATCGGCTCCCGCTTCGCCCGCCGGAATACTTGAACACGCAGGAGCGGCCCGGTTTCAAGCGAGAACGGTGCTTTTGCTTTTTCTTTAATAAACGAAAGAGCGTCACGCCCGCTTAATTCGGAAAGATCCATTTCTTCAATCGGAAAATGCCGATCCGTATCTTCTATCTGATACGGAAGGCCGTTTTCCTCTTTTATCACACTGGTCAAAATAGGGTGCTGGCGCTGCACGGACAAAAGGGCGTTTTTGAATGTCTCGACATCCAGCTTTTGAAAACGAAAGCATAACGGAATGTTATATGCGCTCATCTCCGGAAACATTTTCTGAAGCATCCACAAACCTTTCTGGCCTTCTGAAAGCGGACGTTTTGCAGTTGTCCGCTTAGAAGCCTGAAGCTTTTGTTCTACTTCAGCGATGGTGAGCGTTCCTGATCTGTAGGCATCGAGAAGTTCTTTATGATTCATAGGTCTTACTCCCTTCTATGATGTCTTGCACTCTTTTAAAATCTAATGTCCCCTCAGAGACCTGTTTCATCATGGCGATGATCTCCTGATCCGTATACTCCTTGTTATCCGGAGCGGCGGCTTCTGTTTCGGTTTCTTCCGTTCGGTAAAACGTTTCGATCGTTTCTTTATGTTCTGTCAGGTAATAGCTGATGACGTCTCCGAGCGTGGCATAGCTGTAAAATAATGCCGGAGTGACTTCAATGCCGTAATGACTCGACAAAAGAGCGGCAAATTTGGCTAAATAGATGGAATCAAATCCGAATTCCGCCCAGTTTTTATGCAGGACGAGTTTATCTTTAGATATTTTCAGCAGACTGTGTATCAGCTCTTTCAAATCCGCTTCGAGCCGTTTTTCCGCGCTTTCTTCCGAGATGCGGCGGCTCACGGTTTCCAAAAGCGCATCCGTTTTTAATGAATCGTCCCGCCGTATGCCTAAAAATCGTTCGGCACGGCTTCTTTCGCCGGCAATGACAAGGCACTGGGTGTTGTCTTGAGAAATGATGCGCTCAAAAAGCTCAATGCCTTCATCTGTTTCTAACAGGCGCTGACCGCTTGATTTCAGGTACATGCCCGTCGTCTCTTCACCGCCGACGGCCATTCCGCCGTTTTTCCAGACCGGCCAGTTTATGACAAAAGCGTTTCCGCTTTCTGATTGTTCGTTTTTATAGCGGGCATACGCCATTTGGAACCTGTTCGCGACCGCATAATCACAGCAGCCGAAATCTCCTAAAACAGCAGATGTGGATGAAAAGTAGCAGATGAAATCAGGCGTTTCGTTTTTCAGCCACTCGTCAAGAAGCAGGCTTCCGTTTATTTTCGGTTCAAGCGTACTGCGGAAATTCCCGATTTCATTTTCAAAGACGGATGTTCTGCTTTCGATGCCCGCCGCATGAATGACGCCGTGAATGGCTCCGAATCGTTCTTTCGCGCGCTTGATGCAGTCGCCCATTCCGATCGGATCACAAACATCGGCTTCGGCGTAAAGAACACCCGCACCGAGATTTTCCAGGTCTTTCATTTTTTCTTTCTTTTCTTCATTGATCGGCGACCGCCCCGTGAGAATGACATTTGCCTGGTAGTTCCGGGCCAGATGGCGGGCAAATAAGTAGCCGAGCCCTCCTAATCCGCCTGTAATGAGATATGTTCCGCCGGTTCTGATCCTGCTGTTTTCTTTCGTTAGTCCGGTTGGTTCGATGTGATAGACATATCGTTTTCCCTCTTCCAAGAAAACAGTATGGTCTGTTTCAGCTTTCAGCTCGTCCCAAATGGTTCTCACCCAGTCCGTTATGGCCGCACCGGCTTTTCTGAAGTGGCCGGTAACACTTGTTTTCGGGAGAACAATGCCGAGCGAACGCTCAAAGCCGATCCATGATTCCAAGTAGCACCTTTCCAGACCGGATGCATATTCCCCCGCCAATAACAGCCTTTCCGGCTGCAGACCGGTCTCAGCCATTGCTTTGAGAATATGGACGATACATGAATAATCTTCGATGCAGCTTTTATCTTCAAGCGCCCATAAATACAAAATGGCAGAAGCCTCACCGTACTCTTTTTGAATATCCGCAAAAGCGTTCACATATGATTGCGGATCTTCCCGCACCACTTGGCAGCGGCCGGCGGACAGAGCCTCATACCGGTCTCCCTGAGCGATAAAAATAACGTCAATGTCACTGTCATACGATTTGACCACAGAGACGGCTTCCTGCTGCTTCTTCTGATCAGATAAGAAAGAAATCACCGTTTTGACTTGCTTTTCTCCGGCTGCCGGCAGAGCCTGTTCTTTAAGAACTTCTCTAAAAGTCATTACTTCAAATTGTTCCGCCGGATCATTTTCGTCAGCCGGCGCGTTAACGGGCGCGGCCTTGCTTTGTACAGGCTGCTGATGCCAGAAGCGTTCTTTCGCAAACGGATAAGCAGGCAGGCTGATGCGGGCCGGAGGACGGTCTCCGTATAATTTCGCCCAATCGATGTCCAATCCTTTTACCCAAAGCTCAAGCAGCTTAGAATATTTCCGTTTGCTGATCCAAGCGTCTATGATTGTTTCCATATCATCATCCGCCGAAAATACGGCAAGCATCCGTTTGTTTTCTTCCGTGCCGTCACGGTGCAGTCCGGCGCTGTTTTGTCCGGCGATAAATCCATTCAGTTTTTCCTCAAGTTCATGAAGTGAATGGACGATAAAACCGAGACGCTCTTCCATCGGCACCCGGCCAGTCTGGAGAGTAAAGGCTATGCTCATAAGGTCGCTGCCGCTGTATCTTTTTTCACGGATGGCGTCTCTGAGCTGTTTTGCTTTTTCAGTGAGCCGTTCGCTGTTTTTCGCGGACAGGACGATGATGGCGGACTGATCTGCCGGCGTTTCATAAGGCTCTTTGTCTGCCGTATATTCTTCTATGACGAGGTGGGCGTTTGCTCCTCCCGCGCCGAAGCTGCTTAACCCCGCCCTTCTCGGAAGCTCTTTGCCGCCGATGACGGGACGTTTCCACTCACCGAGCTCCTGCTGAACGGCAAACGGCGTATACGCGAAATCAATATTCGGATTCAGCTGTTCCGCGTGCAGGGACGGTGCAATTTGGCGGTCTTTGAGCTGGAATAGTATTTTTGTCAGACCCGCAATGCCCGCGGCGCTTTCACAATGGCCGATATTTGATTTTGCGGAGCCGATGGCGCAAAACTGTTTGTCTGTTGTATCCTCTTCAAATGCTTTCGTTAATCCGGCGATTTCAATCGGATCTCCTAATGCGGTGCCCGTACCGTGGGCTTCAATATAACTGACGGTGCGCGCCGGGACGTTTGCCCTTTGGAAAGCTTCTTTTATTAAGGCGGCCTGCACATTCGGATTCGGAACCGTGTATCCGTTCGTTTTGCCTCCGCTGTTAATGGTGCTTCCTTTAATCACACCGTAAATGTGATCGTTGTCGGCAATCGCTCGGTCTAACGGCTTTAACACGACCGCGCCCACCCCTTCTCCGTCGACAAAACCATCCGCGCGGTCTCCGAACGATTTGCACGTGTCGCTTGCGGAAAGCATGTTCATGACTGACAGATTCATATAATGGATCGGGTCGGTCACTATGTTTACGCCCCCGGCAATCGCGCATTCGCTTGAACCGCTGTATATGCTCTCAAGCGCCAGATGAATGGCCGTCAAAGAAGAGGAGCAGGCTGTATCAACGGCAATGCTCGGCCCTTGGAAATCAAAAAGGTAAGATACCCTGTTGGCAATGGACCAGTAGCCGTAGCCTGTCGGGTAGTTTTTGTTCATCGCGCCGGCAAAAACACCGATTTTTCTGCTTTGGCACAGGTTGTCAGGCGTATAGCCGGCATCCTCGATACTCGCATACGCCGTTTCTAAAAATAATCGCTCCTGCGGGTCCATTCGCTCTGCTTCCAAAGGAGAAATCTGAAAGAACAGCGGATCAAACTTGTCCATATCCTCAATGAAGCCGCCCCATTTCGTATAAATAGAGCCTTCTTTACCTTTCTCTTCATCGTAGTAATCCTGCCAGTTCCAGCGTTCCCGCGGGATTTCTTCTATGCAGTTTTTTCCTTTTTTAATATTAGCCCAAAGCTCAGCCGCTGTTTTTGCCTGCGGGTAGCGTCCTGAAACACCGATGATGGCCACGTCGCGAACCGAACTTTGCCGGACCGTCTCTTTGGCTGCCCGTTTTTCCCTCCGCCGCCAGTCAGTGCGAAGCGGCTTAGCCGGCTGTACAGCCTGCGGTTCTGGTGATGCCTTCCGTTCTTCCTGAACAGGCGTTTGTCCCGTCAGTTTGATCATCGCGTCTTTTTTCGTTTTGATTAAGTGAGCGACGAGCGCCTCAATCGTCTGATATTCAAAAAATAAAGTGCTGCTGACTTGGTCCAATACATTTCGTAACGCGTTTGTCAGCTGTACGACGACGATAGAATCAATTCCGTATTTTTCAAGCGGCGCTTTCGGATCAATTTGAGCCGGCGGAATTTTTAATGTTTCTCCGATTAACGTTTTCAAGTACTCGGTGCTTTTTTCTGTTAAAGACGTGTCGCCTTTTTGCACCGTTGTTTGCGCCTGAAGTTCCGGCGCTTGCGCTGCTTTTGGCGGTGCGGTCCGTTTTTCGGCCCCTGATTTAAGCGTTTTTTGGCGAACAATGCCGTTGCTTTTTGCCGCTATAATCTGATGGCTTAATTCATGTGCCGCTTCTGCCGGGAAGAAGACAGAATGCCAGCCTTCACTTTCTAACACGCGCTTCCAGCTTTCCGAATACAAGCCCGGGCACCCCGGAATACGAAGGGCGGAATCTTCATGCAGCCACCAGCCTTCAAGCAGTCCGAAAGTAATATGCGGGAACAGGCTGTTTCCCGCCATTTCATTTAAGAGCAGCAAACCGTTGTCTTTTAAAACGGCTTTGGCGTTTCTCAGCGTCTGGCGGATGTCTTTCGTCGCGTGGAGCACATTGGCCGCAACGACGATGTCGTATGCGCCCGGCTCTATGTCCTGGCCGGCAAGCGGCGCTTCTGCGTTAAAAAGCTTATACGTCAGATAAGGATTCCGTTTGCCGTATTCCGTCTCCGCATGCACGAGAAAAGCTTTCGATACATCGGTGTAACAGTATTCTTTTATATGGTTTTGATACGGCCTAAGCTTTTCAAATATGCCTGCGCTTGTGCCGCCTGTGCCCGCTCCGATTTCCAGTATGCGGATCTCGGCTTTTGAATGTTTGCTGATGTTTTCTTTCACATAAGCCATTAATGTATCTGACAGGGCGCTGTTAAAGTAATCCGCGACTTGATTGTGCTTATAAATTCCTTCAACAAGTTCCATTGAAGAGTGCGGGAACATGATGTCTGTCGCCGGCACTTCTTCCCGCAGAATGTCCGGCAGTGCTTTAAGCATCGTCTCGGCTAAAACAGTCATCGCTTTTGTATCGGCGTTATTGAGCCATTCCTCTTTTTCCCGCTCCCATTTTTGCCATAGCGAGGCGGTTGTGTTTTCGGCTCGCGCCGACAGTTTATATGAATCCGCATTCCCTTCCAGATAGCCATGTTCCAGAAGGAAAGCGATCGTTTGATTGAGCCATTTTTTAAAGTATTCGTGTTCGGGCTCATACGCTTTAAGGCTTTGCGGCGTCAGCAAGTCTGCTTCTTTAAGCTGGGCGATCAAAAGCTGATACAGAAAATCATCGAGCTCCTGATGTTCAGCCTCTCTAACAAGACGTGCGCCGGGCGGAGCGACCTTCGGCTGTTGTGAAAAGAAAAGCGGCTGAGGCGGATAAACGGAAATCTTTTCTCTTTCATTCATCCCTTCGACTGCGACCGGTTTGGTCGTATGAATGAAGGCCGCCTGATCAATCGGCAGCGTCATAAGGGTTTCAAGCGCCTCCATTGCAGCGTCCGGTTCGATCAATCCCAATCCGATCTGATCCATCAGCTGAATAAAATCACCGTCTTCAGCCGCTTCGCTGTTGCCCCAATAGCCCCAGTTCATCACTTTGACCGGACAATTCCATGTCTGATCAAGTTCCTTCGCAAATGCGTCACTGAAAGCGCATCCTGCGGCATAATGGCTTTGTTTCACGTTATGAATAAATGCCACAAGCGAGGAGAAGAAGAGCGCAAAGTCAAGCGGCTCCCGTCCAAATACCTCCGCCATGGACACACTTACATCGGCTTTTGCCCGCAGCACCGATTTGAACTCTTCTGTCTTCATATTATTTAAGCTTTGCTCAGACAGATCCATTGCCGAGTGGATGATTCCGTTCATTTTTGTGTGGCGCTCTTTTATGAACTGATAAGCCATCTCTAAGGAAGCACTGTCGGCGGCATCGGCGGAAACATATTCAGGCGCCGGGCCGAATGCGCTGAGCCGGTCGAGTTTCGCCTGTATGGAATCATTCAGTGTGCTTCTTCCGATCCAAATGATGCGTGCTTTGTAGCGGCGGATCATGTATTCACTCCATGCCTCGCCAAGATATCCGGCGCCTCCGATCACGGCATAAACCCCGCCTGTTTGGTACAGCGTGCCGTTTTTCGGCATATTGTCAAGCGGTATCAGCTGCCGCTCAAACAGCTGCTGATTGCGGTACGCCCAAATTTGACCGTTTTTTCCGGCAGAAAGACTGAGCGCCTCTTCGATCGGCCAGCTGCCGTCCGTTTCTGTGTCAATCATGCGGATATGCCAATGCGGATATTCTTTCGCCATTGTTCCGGCAAGTCCGCTGACTGCGGCTTGTGACGGGTCGGCGCTGTCTTGATCCGAAAACGGCTGGGCATTTGCTGTGACGATGCACCAGTCCAAACGTTTTTCTCCGTACCCTAAGGCAAGTAATGCTTTCATCAGCTTGAACACATGAAGAACGTTCCTTTCCTGTTCCTTGAGGCTGTCAGCACTCTCAGCCTGCGGAGCAAGCCAAATGATTTGCTCCAGTTCTTTTTGTCCTTCAAGCATGTGCGTAAGAGATGCGATATCATCCGTGCTTCTGATCGGATAATAGGAAGCGTTCGGCAGATGTTCTTTTATGCGCGTATGTCTCGAATCCGTTCCGCCGAATACTGCCGTCTGCTTATCCACCGCTGCTTCCCCGGCTTTTTCAAGCGCAACAGGCTCCCAAGCCGGAATCAGCATCGTATGGCCGACAGGCGCCTCCGAGGTTTCTCCGCCCGCTGTTTGGCTTGTGTCAAGCGCCCGGACGGACGCGCCTTTCATCCGGACATAAACCGTACCGGCATCATCACACATATCAATGTCAAATTTTCTTACGCTGTCATCTGCTTTGCTGCCTTCTGTGTACCGGATATATGACCAGATATGTTCAGGGCACGGCCCGAACACTTCCACTTCCTGCATCGCAAACGGCAAAGAAAGCTCGTGGCTGTCTGCATCGTCATGTATTGAGCGGACAAGCAGACCGACGGAAGCGTGAAAAGCGGCGTCCATCATACTCGGGTGAAGCGTATACTGTTCTTTTTTGTCATGTACGGCAGCCGGGAGTGAAATAAGGGCCAATAATCGGTCTTCTCCAAGCAGCAACTGCTGTACGCCCCTGTATGCCTCTCCGTAATCCAGACCGATCTTCTCAAAAGCACCGTAACATTCTTCCGCAGTCACGATTCCTAAATTGCAGGAAGCTTTGACAGACTCGATATCTATCTGGGCGCTGCCCTGTTCGGTAATGACCGCTTCACCCTGGCTGTGAATAACCGGTTCCTCGCCGTTTTCTGCCTCACTGTATATTTCATAGGTAATCTCACCATTATCTTCTGGGTAAAGGACAATATGTATTTCTTTCGGTTTATCTTCAATCATGACCGGACGGACCCAAACAACCTGTCTGAGTGTGACGCTATGGCCTTTTTCCGTCACGGCAGCGGCCTTTTTGACCGCCTCTGCGGCCATTTCCAAATAGGCGACACCCGGCAGTATTTTTTGTCCGTTGACGACATGGTCAGATAGGAAAAATTCATCTCCCGTAAAAAGAGACGTGAAGCGCTGCTGCGAAAAATCTGACGTATTTTCTTGTAAAAGCGGATGCAGCACTGTGCCTGACGGGCTTTTCTCCTGTTTTTTCTGCTGCGGAATCCAATAGCGTTCTTTTGCAAACGGATACGTCGGAACGCTTGTTTTACGCGGTTTATATGAACCGTACAGCTTATTCCAATCTATTATTTTCCCTTCTGCCCATAACTCGGCAAGCCGTCTCGGATCATCCGTCTCAGGAGCGGGTTCGCTCAGTTCCGGCAGCTCGGCTTGTCCGCGCCAAAGACCGGGGATGTTTTCGTTTCCTTTTACGAAATCATTCAGCTTTTCTTTCAAATCGCGGGTGTCATTTACAAGGAAGACAGCTCTCTCCTCCATTGCTTCACGTCCTGTCTGAAGAGTATAAGCCAGTTCAGACAGCACCGTCTTTTCTGAAAGCGATCGGGCTAGTTTTTCCGCATAGGCCAGAAGCCTGTCTTTATTTCTTGCTGACAGCGGGATGAGTTTTGCTGCCTCGTTCTCAGGTGCTGGCGCTTTTTGTTCAGGCTGAATGTATTCTTCTAAAATGATATGGGCATTCGAACCTGATGCACCGAAGGAACTGAGTCCGGCCCGGCGCGGATAATGTGTGACTTTACCGTTTTCTTCGGCTGCCGGCTGCTTCCACGGAGCAGTCTGCTGCTGTACGTAAAAAGGAGATCCCTCAAATTTCAGGTAAGGATTTAATTCCGCAGAATGCAGTGATTTGACAAGCGTTTTGTGATGAAGCTGCAGCGCCGCTTTTGTTAACCCGCTGATTCCCGCCGCTGATTCTGCGTGGCCGATATTTGATTTGACCGAACCGATGGAACAAAATTGCTGATCCTGCGTCCCTTGGCTGAACGCTTTTGACAGACCTTCAATTTCAATCGGGTCTCCTAACGAGGTACCCGTGCCATGGGCTTCCACATAGCTGACGGTCCGCGGGCTGATACCTGCTTTTTTCAGACAGGCCTTAATGACTTCTGCCTGTGCAGCAGGACTCGGGACGGTAATTCCGCTTACTTTCCCGACGTGGTTAACGGCGCTTCCTTTAATGACCGCGTAAATGCGGTCGCCGTCTTGTTCGGCTTTTTCCAGCGGCTTGAGCAAGACCGCACCGACTCCTTCTCCGGAAACGTAGCCGTCCCCGCCCTCGCCGAATGTACGGCAGCGGCCGTCACTTGAGTGCATGCCCACGCTTCCGTAGCTGAGATATTTCGCCGGGTGCAGCGACAAGTTCACCCCTCCCGCAAGCGCGGCTTCACATTCGCCGCGGCGGATGCTTTCAATGGCCAGATGGACGGCGGTCAATGATGAGGAACAAACGGTATCCACCGCGATGCTCGGCCCGTGGAAGTCACAATAATAGGACACTCTGTTGGCGATCTGCGCATAATTCAGTGAAACCGGAAAAGGATCAGTTTCAGATAATTGTTCTGCGCCGATTAAGGAATAATCTTTATGCATCACCCCTGCAAATACGCCGATCGGATGCTGTTTCTCACCTTTATTCCCCAGCGTTTCAGGCGTATACCCCGCATCTTCAATCGTTTCCCAGCATGTTTCTAAAAACAGGCGCTCCTGCGGGTCCATCGTTTCCGCCTCACGCGGTGAGATTCTGAAAAACTGCGGATCGAAGCAGTCGGCATCGTCAATGAAACCGCCCCATTTTGATACTGTTTTTCCAGACGGGGACGTTACGTTTTTATATGTTTTCCAATCCCATCGGGACTTCGGAACTTCAGTGATACAATCCGTGCCTGCCTTCAGGTTTTCCCAAAACTCCGCCACACTTTTCGCTTTCGGATAGCGGCCGGCCATTCCGATAATCGCGATGTCTCCGGTGTTTTTATGATGTTCTGGCGCGTCCTGTGCTTCAGCTTCAGACCGTGTCGGTTCGGCTGCACGTTCCGCACATTCAAATGAAACGGTCTTTTTCAGAAAGGCTGCGAGTTCTTTTATATTTGTATATTCAAAGAGAAGAGTGGGCGCGAGGTCCGCACCCGTCTTTTTACTGATATCCTGTACAATCTCAAGCAAAGAAGATGAATCCAGCCCAAGCTCATAGTAGCCTGCAAGAACGTCCAGCGTCTCCCAAGGCTGCCTAAGCTTATCAGCCAAAAGCTTCTTTAAAAACAGAATGATGTCTTTTTCATCTGCGCTTTCCGTCTCAGCTGCAGCCTGTTGATTCTGTTCGGCTGTATTCGCGTCTTCTTCGAGCCGAACCGCTTTTCCCGTAATGTTTTTAAGCTCCGCCACCTTTTGTCCGGATCGGCTGAAGTACTCGATCGTCATCGTTGTGAGTTCTTTTTCCTGACGGACGCCGGAAGCGGCGATACGCGCCGTGCACTCTGATTGCAGCCTGTCGGCGGCCGTGAACGATTCATAATATAAAGGCAGGTGAAGCCGGTTTGTTTCAGAAAGCAAACCGCTCGCCCCGATTCCGCTCGCATCCAAAAGGGCCGGATGGAATAAAAAGAAATCTTTTCCTTCTTCGCAAGAAAGCTCAGCCAGCATGCCGCCTTCTGTTTCGTACAATCGTCCGTTCGATTTCATCATGCCGGAATGAACCAAGTCATGATCCAGGCAGCGGTTATACATGTCATCAAGATTCAGAGATCTGCCTGACTGCTTCACATCGCCGAAATCAATGGTTTCGTCAAATGTGACAGCGTCCCTTTTCACCATTTCAGCCGTCGCATATTGTATATTGTCTGACAGCTCGTCACCTTGCTGTTTCTGCCCTGAAAGGGAGATGAGCCACTTTCCATCTCCGCTATCAGAACATTGAATGGTCAGAATGATTGCAGCCGTTTCACTGACGGTTAAAGGCTGATAAATCGTACCGTGCTTCAATTCGAGCTCATTGTATACATAACCGTGTTCCTGAAAAACCTGATAAATCAAATCGATATAAGCAAGACCGGGCAATACCGCTTCACCAAAGACCATATGGCCCTTCATGATGGGATGATCCAGTGAGATATTGATTTTTTCCGATATCATTCCTTCCCACTCCTCTCTCATTTAAATGCTTTCCAAAACATTTTTTTCGCAGGAAGCTCTTGTTTCTCCGCTCGTACGTCAGATTCTTTTACCAGAGCCTTACGTCTTAATGACGGTACCGGCAGCGGCTTTCTTTTCATTCGGGTATCTTTTTCTTCCCAAGCTTCCAGAATGACGTGGGCGTTCGTTCCGCCGTCGGCAAAGCAGTTGATGGATGCTGACGGTCTGGCTGCATCCCATTCGCCGGCTGTTTTATGAAAGTGAAAATCTGTCTTTGTTATATCAAAATGCGGCATCGGTTCGTCTCCTGAGAGAAACGGAACCGTTTGTTTATGCTTCAGCATTAATACGACTTTAATGAAGCTTGCGATGCCTTCTGCGCAAAGCGGATGCCCGATGTTCGGCTTGATTGACCCGATGCCGAGCGGAACATGCTGGCCAGAGCGGTATACGGATTGAATCGCCTTCAGCTCAAGCAAATCAGTCACCGCGGAACCCGATCCGTTTGCTTCGATATAAGTGATGTCTTCCGGCTTTTTGCCGCTTTTGAAAAGCGCGCTTTGCATAACGTCTTTTTGCGCCTGCATATTAGGGGCTGACGGGCCTGCCGTTCTGCCGTCATTGTTCATGGCGGCGGCCTTAATGACTGCGTGTATCGTGTCGCCGTCTTTTTGCGCCTGGCTTACTGTTTTTAACAGCACCATGCCGACGCCTTCACCGAGGACAACTCCGCCTGAACGCTTGTCAAATACGTGAAATGCCGGTTTTTCGTTTAACAGCCCGCGCTCTTGGAACATCCGGTGCGCCGCATCCGTGTTCAGCAGGCTGACGCCGCCAACTACCGCCGCTTTGATATCGCCGCTTCTCAGTGCCTGAACGGCCATGTTCATTCCTGTCAAAGCCGATGAACAAGCCGTATCAAGCACAATGCTCGGCCCGCGCAGATCAAAAAATTGCGAAACGTTTGCCGCTAAATAATTCTGCCCGCCCGCAACGATCGGGTTGCGGGTATTCGCAAGACTTTCAGGATCAGGCTGATGCTGGCTGCGGCCTCCGATATACACACCGGCTTCTATGCCCTTGATTTCTTCACGGGTATAGCCGGCATGGCACCAAAGTTTCAAGCTCTCTTCCAACACCGCCAACGCCTGAGGGTCCATCGCTTTCGCGTCGTTTTCCGGAATGAAAAAGAATTCGGAATCAAAGTGATCCATATTGTCAATCAATCCCGCAACGTATTGATTTGCATATCCGAAACGTTCCGCCGGGACGGAGCCGATTGCGGACCTGCCGCTTCTCAGCAAGTCCCAATATTGTTCTAACGATTCCGCTCCCGGAAAACGGCAGCTCATTCCGACGACGGCAATGTCTTCAGTTACGGCATCACGCTTTTGTTCAGTGTGAACCGTTTGTACGGCAGCCGGAACCAAGATTTCTGTATCAGGTTCCTCCCTTTCTGCAAGCAGCGGCTGCCCATTGGATACAAGCCATTCGGCAAACGCGTCAATCGTCGGATGTTCATATAAAACAGATGGGTCTAAGTCCTCTTTGAGCGCTTGATTCATTTGCTGTAAAAGCTGCGCTAAAATGATCGAATCAACCCCGTAATCCTGAAACGGTTCGTCTGTTTCCAGTTCTTCCGGAGCGATTTTCAGCTCATCGGAAAACAATTTCACAAGCCACGCCTTCGTATCAAGAAGCAGTTCTCTGTCTGAATGTTTTTCCGCGGCTTTGCCGGTTATTACGGCTTCAGTCTCTTTTTGTGTTTTCTCTTGACAGAGCAGCCTGTCAGGATGCCATTCGCTCCGATCAATGATAGCCGGCAGAACGGACGGGCGGATGTTTTCAGATAAAATGCGGTCAAGCAAGTCAAGTCCTTCCGCGTTGGACAGTCCCAGCAGCCCGGTCTGCTTCAGGCTTTCTGTGCGGACTTCACCCAATCCGGTTTCCTTCCAGTTCGGCCATTGAATGCTGACTAACGGATATTGATGCTGATGAGCCGCCGCGAAATAATCCATGTACGCATTTGCCATCGCATAATCCGACTGTCCCGCCGCGAGCGCCGGAACGACTGCAGATACTGAAGAAAATAAGACAAAAAATTGCAAAGGATCATTTGTGAAAAGGCTGCTTAATGTTTGAAGCCCTGCGACTTTCGGTTCCAGCACTTCTTGTATATCGTCGGCAGTCTTTCTGATAAACGCCGGATTTACTGAATTAACCGATCCCGCACAGTGAATGACGCCGCCGATCGGTCCCATCGTGCGCCGGATCGTTTCAATTTCCGCTGCCGCCGCATCATGATCAGACAATTTCAGACTGATCACCGCCACTTGCACTCCTTTTGCTTCAATCTCTTCAATCGCCCGTATCTTCTCTTTCAGCCTCGTATTAACGGCTGACCGTTCATGGCGGGGAGGAATCGGCTCCCTGCCTGTCAGCACTACTTTTTTCACGCCGTGTTTTTCTGTGAAATGGCGGGCGCATAAGAGACCCAGTCCCCTCGTGCCTCCGGTAATGAAAAGCACATGGTCTTCAGGAAACGGTGCGGGCTTATGTTCTGCCCGCTTCCCGCTTGGAATCTCCCTGAATAAAGCACGGTATCTCTGTCCGTTTCGGCGGCAGATTTCCGGTTCTGTGCTGTCCGCCGAAAATTCATCTGCAATCTGTTTGGCAAGCGTCTGCTGATCCGTATCTGTATCGGCATCCATGTGTCTTGACGTCACGTTTTGATACTCATTTTGAAGCATTCTGTACAGGCCGCTTTTTGCCGCTCCTGCAAGATGAATCGTTTTCTGCTGAAATGGCTCCAAGCCTTTTGTTACATATAGCAGCGTCAGCGGCCGCGCCTGCCGGCGGCTTGTATCAATCAGAGTCTGAAGCCGGCTGATCCCTTCCAGTGAAGGGTCTTCGTCTCCGCATCCCGTCAGATCGATTGCGCCATCTATGTGATTCCAATCGCTAGCTGCAGTGTCAGCCGAATCGACCGGGAGAATGAATGAGTCAGCGAAATGCTTTGCAGTCTCTTCGGCTAGCTCCGCTGTTCTTCCATCAGCCAGAATCATGACCGTCCTGCCGCTTTTCTCACCGGCCGAATCGATCTCACACGGAACCCATTGCTTTTCTAAAAGCACAGCCTCGCGCCGGTCTTCTGTTTCCTGCGGTACGGCTTTCGGCTCAGGCAGCCAGTACGGCTCCTTCGCAAATGGGTAAGCCGGCAGACTGATTCTGCGGGGTTTTTTGCCTTGATAGAGTCTGTCCCAGTCCATCTGAAGCCCTTTGGCCCACAATTCCGCTATTTTGGCGTATTTTTTCTTATCGAACCATGACCTCACAAGCTGCTTCAGGTCATCGTCCGTTTCAAATGCTTTGATTTCTTTTTTAGCCGTTTTGATATGGGCTTCATATATCCCTTCACCCGTATTTCCGTTTACAAAATCGGTTAAACGGCTGATCAGTTCTTCTCTCGAACCGGCTGTAACCGCAAGACGGTAATCCATCGCATCACGCCCGGTTTGAAGCGTGTACGCCATATCTGAAAGATTGATATTCTGATTGGCTTTTGCAAATTCGATCACAGACTCGGCATAGGTTTTTACCTGAGGCGCTTTTTTCGCCGACAGCACAAAAATGTTTGTCTCATCAGGCTTTCGGCTTCCCCGGTCTTTCGGCTGATACTCTTCGATAACGAGATGAGCGTTTGTGCCGCTGTAGCCGAACGAGCTGACACAGGCCCGCCGCGGTGCTCCGCCTGTTTCCCAAGGTTTGAGTTCGGTATTGACAAATAAAGGCGAGTCATCGAAATCAAAATGTTCATTCGGCGTGCTGAAATGAAGGGTCGGCACAAGCTGCTGATGCTTCATCGACAGCAGAACCTTCTGGACGCTTGCTACACCTGCCGCCGCCGACGTGTGCCCAATATTCGATTTAACCGAACCGATGGCGCAAAATTGTTTGCGATCCGTTTTTTCCTTAAATACAGAAGACAGGGCTTCTAATTCAATCGGATCCCCCTGCTTTGTGCCGGTGCCGTGCATTTCCGCATAGGTGATGCTCTCAGGGTGGATGTTGTGCGCTTCATACACTTGGCGCTCTAAATCCATTTGGCTTTTCGCGCTTGGTGCGGTAATGCCGTTGGTTTTTCCGTCCTGGTTAATTCCAGATCCGATAATGACTCCGTAAATATGGTCTTGATCGGCTTCCGCATCTTTCAGCCTCTTCAAAACGAGCGCCCCCGCGCCTTCGCCAGGCACAAATCCGTTCGCACTGTTATCAAATGCTTTACATTGGCCGTCAGGAGACAGCATTCCGGCTTCACACATGCTGATGTATGATTCAGGCGTTAAATACAAGGTCACACCGCCGACAAGCGCCATGTCAATTTCATGATTCAACAGCGCCTGACGCGCCAAATGAGTCCCGACGAGAGATGAAGAGCATGCCGTATCGATCGGAATGGCCGGCCCTTTCAAATTGAGATAATAAGGCAGGCGGGCCGCCGCGATGCTGAAACTGTTGCCCGTCGCGCTTCCTCCTGTCTGATGTTTGTTTAACATCATGCCGTATTCATTGTTCATAATCCCCAAATAAACGCCGCAATTTTTCCCGTTTAATTCTTTTGAGCTGTAACCCGCATCTTCAAAGGCTTTAAAACCTTCCTGTAAAAATATCCGGTGCTGCGGGTCCATAAGTTCCGCTTCAGACGGAGATATATTAAAGAACAGCGGATCAAACTCTTCAATGCCGTCAAGCATACCGATTGATCTGCAGTATACTTTGCCCTTCTTGTTTAAGGCCGGATCATAGTATTTGTTTACATCCCAGCGGGAAAGCGGGATGTCGCGAATGGCGTTTTTCGCACGGGCTAAGTTGTCCCAATATGTCTTTAGGTCCGGCGCATCCGGGTACTTGCCCGACATGCCGACGATGGCTATCGCGTCCGCTATCTCGTCTTTAGGCTCCCGTTTGGCCTGCACCGGTTCAGGTTCCTTTTGAACCGTTAATCTCTCCGGCTCGGCAGGTGTTTTCTCCTGCGGGGCATGTTGCTGCGTAAGCGGCTTTGGACGTACGGGAACCGTCTGTTTTTTTCTTCCGCGGACAGACGGCTGCGTACGCAGAAAATCGGCAAATTGACGGATTGTCGGATAATCATACACTTTCGTTACGTTACAGTCCGTGCCGTACCGTTTATTGACGGCCTTTATCCATTCAAGACCGGTAATCGAATCCATACCCAAGTCAATAAAGGCCTCATCAATATCTACTTCATGCCGCTCCATGTACAATACATCAGCCAGTGCTTTTGATAACTCATCATGCACCGCTTCAATCGGTTCTTCCGGTTCGGCGGAAGCTGCCGTTTCTGACATCGCCTCCAGAATATCCGCTTCTGCTTGGATCACATGCTGCTTATGAGCGTTTAAAGGCTGCAGCATGATGTTTGACGGTTTTTTCACGGCTTCTGTTTTCTGCGGTTCGGTTGCTTCCTCAAGGATCGGTTCTGTCCCGAGCTCTTTTTGCAAGAAGGCCGCAAACTGGCGGATTGTCGGATAATCATATACTTTCGTCACCGTAAGGGACGTGCCGTATGCTTTATTAACAGACTTTATCCATTCAAGACCTGTAATTGAATCCATGCCGATATCAATAAATGTGTCGTCTGCGTCGATATCGTCGGCATCCATATATAAAACGTCTGCCAAACTTTCGGTCAATACGGCACTTACTTTTTCAGCGGAAACCGCCGGACGGGAAGCGGGCTGTACGGTTCTTTTCGGTTTCGCGCCGCTCAAAGACTGCAGTGTAATGTTTGACGGTTTTTCTTTGGCAGTCTCGTCGTGAAGAGTTGTTACTTCAATGACCGGTTCCGGGGCGGCCGCCGGTGCGAGCGGCGCAGACTGTGTTTCGGCCGGTCTTTTGACAGCTGCATCTGCTGATATGTCGATCCAATATCGGTCTTTTGCAAACGGGTAGGCCGGAAGACTGATTTTTTGCGGTCTGCCCATTTGATACAGCTGATCCCAATTCAGCGGAAGGCCCTTCACCCAAAGCTCTAATACCTTTGCGGCTTTGCCTTTTTCAAGCCACGCCTCAATGGTTTTTTCCATGTCCTCATCAGCCGCAAACAGCGCCATCGTGTCTTTATTCTGTTTGACTTGTCCGCGGTAGAGCTGGTCAATTGACTCCTTGCCGCCCGTAAATTCGTCAAGCTTCTCTTCAAGCTCGCGCAAATTGCTGACAATCATTCCGAGACGCTCTTCCATCGGTTCACGGCCGATTTGAAGCGTATATGCGATCCGGCTCAGATCTGCTTCCCGGTAACGCCCGCTCCGCAGTGCATCAAGAAGACGTTTCGCCTGTTTTTGAAGCCGTTGCTCATTTTTCGCAGAAAGGACGATCATCGACGGATGAGGCGCAGCATAAGCCGTCTCCTTATCCTCATCAGCGGAATATTCTTCGATGACAATATGAGCGTTGACGCCGCCGGCTCCGAATGAGGAAAGCCCCGCGGTTCTCGGCAATTCTTTATTTACTCCGTTTTCATTTATGACCGGTCTTTTCCACTCTTCAAGCGTCTGCTGCACTTTGAACGGCGTACTCGGAAAATCAATATTCGGGTTAAGCGTCCGGGAATGCAATGACGGTGCGAGCTGCTTATGCTTCATTTGCAGGAGCACCTTCGTCAGCCCGGCGATGCCCGCCGCGCTTTCACAGTGGCCGATATTGGATTTCGCTGAGCCGATGGCACAAAACTGTTTATCTTGTGTTTGTTCTGAAAAGGCTTTTGTCAGACCCGTGATTTCAATCGGATCGCCGAGTGAAGTCCCGGTGCCGTGGGCTTCGATGTAGCTGACCGCCCTCGGATCGGTTCCCGCGTCTTTTAACGCCTGTTTGATCACCGCGGCTTGGGCGTTCGGATTCGGTACGGAATACCCGTTTGTTTTTCCATCATGGTTCACGGCCGTTCCTTTGATCAGGCCGTAAATATGATCACCGTCCGCTTTCGCTTTAGAAAGCGGCTTAAGGAGTACGGCGCCCACTCCTTCACCGGGCACATAACCGTCTCCGCCTTCTCCGAAACTTTCACATCTGCCTTTGCTTGATAAAAATCTGTTCTGGCCGAGCATCAAATATTTATTCGGATGAACGGATACATTGACACCACCGGCAAATGCTGCCTCGCATTCCCCGTTCCGCAAGCTCTGGCATGCCAGATGAATGGCTGTTAAAGAAGAAGAGCACATCGTATCCAGAGCCATGCTCGGGCCGTTAAAACCGAATACATAGGAAGCCCTGTTCGCAATTGATGACGGATTTCCGGTCAGCGCAAGCGATTTTCCGCGCGCCTGTTCTTCGGCTCCGTAAAGCTGATATTCCTCGTACATGACGCCGACGTAAACACCGACATTGGCGCCAAGCAAATCACCCGATTTTTCCGTGAGCTTTTTGCGCGTGTAACCGGCATCTTCCATCGTTTCGTAGACACATTGCAGGAATAACCGCTCCTGTGGGTCCATCAATTTTGCATCCCGGGGCGAAATAGAGAAGAATTGCGGATCAAATTTGTCCACGTCTTTCAAAAATCCTCCCCATTTTCCGTACGTCTTGCCTTCTTTATCTTTATCAGCGTCGTAATAAAGACTGTGATCCCAGCGATCGTTTGGAATTTCGGTTATGCAGTCAGTGCCTTCACTCAAATTCTTCCAAAATTCCTGAAGATTTTCGGCCTGCGGATATCGTCCTGATATACCGATAATTGCGATATCTTCACGTTCTGTCAGCTGCTGATTTTTCCGCGTTTCCGGACGGACTTGCGCAAAGCCTTTTTTCCCTTCATTCCGTTTGGAAACGGGCTTTACTTTCGCTTTCTCAGACAGCGCCGGTTTGGCTTCAGGGGTTTCTTCTGTTTTCATCCCGGTCACTTCCAGCAGCGTGTCCCGGTGTGCTTTCATAAAATACTGCGCCAGCGATTCGATATTCTGGTACTCGAAAAACAATGTTTTTGATAATGAGCCGAAGCTCTTTTCCAGCCGGCCCGTCAAATGCATAATCATAATCGAATCAATTCCGTAATCTTCCATAGGCGCCTTGGCATCAATTTTGCCGACAGGAAGTTTGGTCACTTCCGAAAGCACTTGTTTCAAGAAATGCTCCGTTTTTTCTGCAAGCATGTTCTCTCCGCCTGCTGTAAGACCTGCCGTTTCTTCCGTTTCGCTGCCCTTATCCGGCTGATCATCCGCTGATTTTTTCAGAAACGCCCGGATTTTTGCGGCGTAGCCTTCCGTCACCATGACTTGGGATGTGTTTGCCACCCACCCGCGGTATAAAGCCTGAATGCCGTTTTCTGTTTGCATAGGGACCATGCCGCTTTCTTTTGTCAGCATGGCTTCCGTTTCAGCATCAACCGTCATGCCGCCGTCTTTCCAAAGCGGCCAGCAGATTGAAAGGGTATGTCCATAGCGTTCATTTCGGGCTTTTTTACGGTTTCTTTTTTCACTGAAGGCGTTCATAAACGCATTGGCCATCGCATAATCAGCCTGGCCCGCGCTTCCGGCGCTTCCGGCTCCGGAAGAGAAAAGAATCAGAAAATCAAGCTCAATGTCCTTTGCCGCTTCATCAAGATGAACCAGCCCGGAGACTTTTGGCGCCAGTACATCACGGATTTCATCTTTGTGTTTTTTGAGAATATAGTTGTCTTTTATCGTTCCGGCGCTGTGTATGATACCGTTTAATCCGCCGTACTGCCGACAGATGTCCGCTATGAGCGATTGAACTTCTTGTTTTTCCGTCATGTCCGTTTGTTTGTACACAGCTTGCGCGCCGAGATCGGACAGTTCTTGAAGCTGGGCTTTTTTACGGTTATCCAACAGAGAACGCCCCGTTAAAATAAGAACGGCGTCTTTTGCATGCCGGGCGATTTCTTTGGCGAATAAAAATCCGAGTCCGCCCGCACCGCCTGTGATCAGATAAACACCTTTATCCTTCCACGGCTTTTCGGCGCCGAACTGTTCCAGCCCTGTTTCCTGCCATTGTGCCGTATAGCGATTGCCGTTTTCATAGCGAATATGCTTGTCATCAGGATGAGCGCTGCATTCTTTTACATATCGGGACAGCGTGTCTGCCTTGACGTCCGGCTCCGCTTCAATCAGCTGGCCGGTCAGGTTCGGGTTTTCAAGCGCCGCTGTTTTCAAAAGCCCCGTTAAGCCGCAAAGGAGCTGCGTATCCGCTTCTTGAGGCACGACAATCTGAATGAGCTCGCGCCCGCCGGAATTTGAAGCGAGGATTTTCTTCACTTCTTCGAACGCCTGAAGCGCACAAGCTTCAAACCGTTCGTCTTCACTCTTATGCTGATCACGGAGCACATGACAGCTGAAGTCTGTCTGTATGCTGTTCATTTGGTCCGTAAACCGGTCAGATATCATCACGTGACGGGCTTTGAAATGGATCGGCGCTTTTTCATGTACAGCGGCCTTCTCTTCCCATACGTGTTCAAAAAATAGTGTATCTGTTTTATCCGTTTCAATTTCCCGTGCGGAATAACCAGTCATTTTCACACATACATTGCCTTGTTCGTCACACAAATCAATATCCAGCTTCTGCACAGCATCTTCAGGCTTACTTTCGCCGCTGTACGCAATGGATACCCACATATCACTTTTACAGCTTTTCAACACATCAATCTGTTCGAGAGCAAACGGCAGCATCGGCCGTATGTCAGTCCCGTCTCTGTCAAGCATTAACCCGATTGTCGCGTGGAAGGCCGCATCCAAAAGGCTCGGATGGAGGACAAACTGATCTTTTGTATGAGAAATAGATGACGGGAGTGAGAGCTTTGCGAGCACTTTGCTGTCGTTTGCATAGATTTCCGTGACCGCTTTGTGAGCATCCCCGTATTCAATCCCCATCTGTTTGTATGCCTGATAGCAAGCGTCAGGTGTGATCAGACGGCGTGACTCTCTTAATTTGTCAATCTCGATTTTGGCCGGTTCGCCCGCTCGGACAAATGCCGCGCTTCCTTGCGCATAGAGAACGGGCTCTTCTTCCGAGGAAGCCGATTCACTGTAAACCGTAAATCCCATCTCCCCATTTTCTTCGTCATAAAGGCGGAGATACAGTTCTGCGGACTCATCCGCCGCTGTAAACGGACGTATCCATACGACATGTTTCAGCCGGACTGTTCCTTCTTCCTTCGTTTCTGCCGCATGTTCCACGGCCGCCCGAACCATTTCCAGATAAGCCGCGCCCGGTAACGTCCGCTCGTTTTTGACAACGTGATCTTTCAGGAAAAATTCTCCGCCGCTAAAAGAGGAGCGAAAACGGACGCCTGACATGTTTGATACATTTTCATGAAGGAGCGGATGCAGCATGCCTGCCCTTTTTTGCGGCAGCGATTCTCTTTTCTCCGCCTTCGGCACCCAATATCGGATTTTTTCAAACGGATATGTCGGCAGGCTGATCCGATTCGGTTTGTTTTCACCGTACAAGAGATTCCAATCCATCGTTCCTCCGCCGGCCCACTTTTCGGCAATCATCCCCAGACTCCCGGAGGAAAGCCATTTATGTATCAAGTCCGGAGCAAGCTCTGCCTGTTTGCTTTTATCGGCTCGGTTCCGCCAGCACCCGCTGACCGTTTTACCCGCCAGAAAGCCCTCCAGCCGCTCTTTGAGCTGTGTCATATTCTGAGCGGTAAACGCAACCCGCTCCTCCATCTGTTCACGGCCGATCTGAAGTGTATACGCCGCATCCTCAAGCGGCAGGCCGGGATGAATAAATGCAGACAGCTTCGCAACATACTCTTTTAGCCGTTCTTCATTCCGGGCTGAAACCGGAAAAATGAATGTCTGTTCTCCTGCCGGTTCAGCATTTGTTCCCTGTGATTCTTCAGGGATAAATTCCTCCAGAATGAGATGCACGTTTGAACCTGTCGCCCCAAAAGAACTGATGCCTGCACGCCGGGGATATACGGTCTCATTTCCGTTTTCCGTCACTGAGGGCTGCTGCCATTCTTCGGTATGATGCTGGACGTAAAACGGTGATTGTTCAAAATCTAAATACGGATTCAGCTCCTCGGAATGAAGAGACGGCACCAAAGTTTTATGGTGAAGCTGCAGGGCAACCTTGCTTAAGCCGCTGATGCCCGCCGCCGATTCCGCATGGCCGATATTGGACTTCACTGATCCGATCGAACAGAACTGTTTGTCCTGTGTGTACTGGCGGAACGCCTTGACAAGGCCTTGAACCTCAATCGGATCGCCGAGAGAAGTTCCCGTCCCGTGCGCCTCAATATAACTGACCGTGCGCGGATCGATGCCCGCTTTGTCCAGGCATTCTTCAATCAAATCGGCCTGCGCGACAGGGCTCGGCACGGAAATTCCGCTCACTGTCCCCACGTGGTTGACGGCACTGCCCTTTATCACCGCATAAATCCGGTCTCCGTCTTTTACCGCCTCTCGCAGCGGTTTTAATAAAACGGCACCGATTCCTTCAGCCGGTACATAGCCGTCTCCGTCTTTCCCGAATGTATGACAAACCCCGTCTGTTGAAAACATGTCCCATAAACCGTATGTCAGATATTTATTCGGATGCAGCGACAAGTTGACCCCTCCGGCAACCGCCGATTCACATTCCCCGCGCCGAATGCTTTCCGCAGCAAGGTGAACCGCAGTCAGCGAAGATGAACAAACCGTATCGACCGCCATGCTAGGCCCGTGAAAATTGCAAAAATATGAAACTCTGTTTGCGATTTGCGCATAATTAAGAGAGAGCGGGAATACATGAACTTCAGTAGAAGCTTCAGCCCCGACCAACGTATAATCCTTATGCATCACCCCTGCGAAGACGCCGACGCGCTGTCTCTTATTCCGTCCGCGCCCCTCTGCGAGCGACTTTGGCGTATATCCGGCATCCTCAATCGTTTCCCAGCATGTTTGTAAAAACAGCCGTTCTTGAGGGTCCATTGTTTCAGCTTCCCGCGGCGTAATCCGGAAAAATTGGGGATCAAAGCAATCCGGATCATCAATAAATCCGCCCCATTTTGAAATGCTCTTTCCGGAAGGCGACTTTACATTTTCAAACCGGCGCCAGTCCCAGCGAGACTCCGGAATTTCGGTAACACAGTTTTTTCCTTCTTTCAGGTTTTCCCAGAATTCATGAATATTTTCGGCCTGCGGGTAGCGGCCGGCCATGCCGATAATGGCGATATCTTCATCTTGCGGAACACTGCTTTTCCGTCTTCTCTCTGTTTGCGGCTCAACCGGCTTCTCCATTTTTGCCGGAGACGCGCTGAAATGGCTCCCGTACTGCTCAGTCAGGAAAGCTGCCAGCTCTGCTGCCGTCGTATATTCAAACAGCAAAGTCGGAGAAAGGGTTTCGCCGATTTTTTCGCTGATCGTTTCGACGACGTCAAGCAGTCCGGACGATGTCAGCCCCATTTCATAGTAGCCGACTTGAGAATCAATCTGTTCAAGCGGCTTGCCGATTTTTTCCGCCATCAGATTCATGACATACCGCTCTGCTTCCTCATGCGGGTGTCCGCCTTCAAGCGATGCCGCAACTTCCGGTAAACCGGCTTTTTCAGGAGACTTCTCAGCAGGCTTACGGTCTGTATTGATCAGCTCGGCATCCCGCACGAGCTTGCTTGTGAAATCTTTCAGCTCGGCTACTTTCCGGCCGGATGCGTTAAAAAACTCCAGTGTAATGTAAATGAGCTCCTTTTCCTGCCGAAGCGACGAACGTTTGATTCTCGTGATGCAGCCGGCCTGCAAAGGTTCGGAAGCTGTAAAAGATTCGTAGAAAAGAGGCAGAAACAGCCTCTTTTCCCCATTTAACAGCGATGAGATCAATAGGTTTGCGCCGACGCCGCTTCCGTCAAGAAGAGTCGGATGGAACAAAAACCCCCCGGCCTGTCCCATCGCGTCTTTTCCGAGCGATACATCAAAGGTGACGCCGTCCCGCTCCTCAAACACTTCTCCTTCTGCTTTCATATATCCGCTGTGAACCAATTCCTGGCTTCTGCATTGTGCATACAGCTCATTTAAATCGATGGTGCGTTCCGCCTCGCGTTTGACAGAGTCAAGATCAAGCGTGTCACTGAAAACTGCGGGTGCCGTCTCGTGCATTTCCGCTTTGACGTAAATGCGTTCTTCCGGCTGGACTCGTCCGCCGCTGACCTCAGCCCCTTTTGCGGTAAGTTTCCAGCGCCCTTCTTTTACCTTTGTACATTCAACCGTAAGCTTGACGGCGCTGTCTTCTTTCGCAATAAGCGGCTGATATATGGATAAATGGCGCAGCTGAAGCCCGTCGTATGAATAGCCGCGCTCTTTGAAAATCTGATAAAACATATCAATATAAGCCAATCCCGGAAGGACTTTTTGTCCGTAAACGTCATGATGTAAAATAAACGGATTTTTCAGCGATAAAGTGATTTGCTTATTGAAGTTCTTCACGTTAAACCTCCACTTCATAGGTATCCCAGATGTTTGCCGCAGCTTTTTCGTTCGTTTCTTCTTTGCTGTCCGGCGAAATCAGCCGCTTATTTAATGCAGGCGGTGTTAAAGGATGGCGCTTGATTGGGCGCCCTTCGTCTTCCTGCCACGCTTCCACAATAACGTGGGCGTTTGTTCCGCCGTCGGCAAAGCAGTTAATTCCTGCCGCCGGTATTGGTGACGGCCAGTCTGCCAGAGTGCGGCTGAACTGAATATTGGCCTTTTCTCTATCAAAATGTGTATTTTCATGCTCGCCTGATAAAAACGGGATAAAGCTCTTTTCTTTCAGCATGAGAACAACTTTTATGAAACTTGCAATTCCTTCCGCGCAAAGCGGGTGCCCGATGTTCGGTTTCACAGATCCGATTCCGAGCGGGCCGGCGTCTTTTGAACGGTAGACGGATTGAATGGCCTTCAGTTCTAACAGATCCGTCACGACCGTGCCTGAACCGTTCGCTTCAATATGAGTAATGTCTTCCGGCTGTTTTCCGCTTTTTTCAAGAGCCGTCTTCATGACGGATTTTTGCGCTTCCAGACTCGGCGTAGCCGGGCCTGCCGTTCTTCCGTCATTATTGACGGATGCCGCCTTCACTACGGCATAAATAGAATCTCCGTCTTCAATCGCCTGAGACACGGTTTTTAAAAGAACCATTCCGACACCCTCGCCCAGCACGACTCCATCGGCGCGTTCGTCAAATACATGGAACGACTGCGCTTTACTTAATATGCCGCGCTGTTCAAATAATTTATGGGTTTCTTCTGATTCAAACAGGCTCACGCCGCCGACGACGGCCGCTTTTATTTCTCCTGTTACAAGAGCCTGCACGGCCATATTCATGCCGACTAAAGCAGAAGAACAAGCCGTATCGAGGACAACACTCGGGCCGCGCATATCAAAATATTGAGAGAGATTTGCGGCCAAATAATTCTGGCCCAGCGCGACGATCGGGTTTTTCGCATCCAGCAGTTTCTCTTCACCCGGTTTGTGACGGCTGCGTCCGCCGAGATACACACCTATTGCTTCTCCCTTTATCTCATCCGGCGTATAGCCAGCGTGATACCACAGGTTAAGGCATTCTTCCAGAGCGGCCAAAGCTTGAGGGTCCATTGCCTTTACATCTTCTTCAGCCAGTAAAAAGAAGTCCGGATCAAATTGATGAATTCCATCAAGCATTCCCGCGTAATAAGGCGTCTTCAAACCCCATCGCTCAGCCGGAACAGGACCGATAGCCGAACGGCCTTCAGCCAAAAGCGACCAGTACGCCTCTAAAGAAGCCGCCCCCGGAAACCGGCAGGACATGCCGACGACCGCGATATCTTCCCGGTGAATCTGTTTTCCGGCCGGCTCTTCTTGCACCTTAACGGCTTGTGTTTCAATCACCGGCTCAGCCGGCTTCTTCATAACAGGCTCCGCCGCCAAATCAAACCGTTCTGACAAAACTTCTGTATATCCTTCGAGAAGCCAATTTGCGAAAGATTGAATCGTCGGATATTCATACAGAATGGACGGGTCAAGCGATGCCGAGAGATTCCGGTTGATCCGCTGCAGAAGCTGAGCAAGAATAATGGAATCCACTCCGTAATCTTGGAATAATACGTCTGTCTCAAGCTGGTCCTGATCAATCCGCAGCTCTTCAGAAAATAATTCTTTCAGCCATTCTTCTGTTTTCCTTGTTAATTGAGCGTTATCTGCGGCAGTGTCAGCGTTTTTTTCCGCCGGTTTTACCATAGCCGGACTTATTGGCTGATCCTGCCTGCTCCGCCGCAGGAATCGCTCCGGCTTCCACAGCTCAGGATTCAGAACGGCCGGCAGCACCGGGCCCCTTGCTGATTCAAGAAGTATGCCGTCAAGGAGCTGTAATCCTTCTGCATTCGTGATGCTGTATAGCCCGCTCTCTTTATAAGCTTTGTTTGTTACTTCGCCCATTCCGGTTTCTTTCCAGTTCGGCCACTGAATGCTTACGATCGGCAGCTGCTCTTTGTATGAGTTTGCAAAATAGTCCATATACGCATTGGCCATGGCATAGTCGGCCTGTCCTGCCGAAAGCGCCGGTATCGCAGCTGACACGGAAGAGAACAAGACGAAAAACTTCAGCGGCTCTTCGCTGAGCACACTGTATAACGCCTGAAGCCCGTCTACTTTCGGCTCGAGCACGCGCTGTATGTCTTCATCGGTTTTTCTGATGAATGCGAGCGTCTCTTTATCGGTCACACCCGCGCAGTGAATCACGCCGCCGATAGGTCCGAGCGTCTGTTTTATCTGACTCAGTTCCTGTCTCAGCCCGGCTTCATCAGCTAACGGGACTGACAAAACCTTCACTTGTACACCTTTGGATTCCAAGTCGAGAACAGCTTCAATTTTCGCTTTTACAGAAGCCGTCACCCCATTCAGTCCGCCCGTCCACTCACTTCGCGGCGGAAGGGTCTCACGGCCTGTAAGCACCAGTTTTTTCACTCCGTAATGTTCGGCAAAATGGCGTGCGCATAAAAGGCCGATCCCCCTCGTCCCCCCGGTGATCAGAAGCACATGGTTGTCCGGAAAATCAATTCTCTCGCCTTTCATATCCATGTTTTCTGAGCCGCTTAATACAGCGCGGTAACGCAAGCCGTTCCTCCGGCAAACTTCCGCGTCATCAGTGCGGGCATGAAACTCATCGGCAATCTGCTTCGCCAGTTTGTCATCAGAAAGCCCTCCTTCAAGGTCGAGATGCCTTGAAGACAGATGACCGTACTCGCACGCCAGCATTCTGTACAGACCGGCCCGTTTTGCTCCTGTTGTTTGATTGGCCTCTTTATTTAATGACTCAAGGTCTTTCGTGACACAAAGCAGTGTCATCCCTTCTTTATGCCCATGCTCAATCAATTGCTGAAGCCATTTGATACCGGTCATATCTTCAGAAGCTTCTTCTTTCGCTGCGCCGAGAAGGTCGATGACGCCGCCAAACGCCTGCCAGTCATATTCACCGGCAAGGTCTGATCCTGTGATGATACGGTGATTCGGCATATGCGCTGCGATCTCTTCTGCGAGATTGATCGTGTCCCCGCCTGTCAAAATCGCAACGGAACGTGCGCACGGTTCACCCAGTTCGAGCGGGCTCGGTTCCCATTGTTTCGTCAGAATACGTTTCATCCGTTCCTCTGTATGGACCTTCTTTTTGTCAGGATTCTCAGGCACCCAATACGTGTCTTTTGCGAACGGATAAGACGGAAGACTGAGTAAACGCGGCGTACCCTTTTCATACAGCCGGTTCCAATTCAATACGCCGCCTTTCACCCATACCTCTGCCAGCTTGGCGAATTTTCCTTTTTTAATCCAGGCGTCAATGACGATGTCCATATCTTCATCTGCGGTGAACAAGGCAAACGTATCTTTATTGCGGTGAGACTGGCCGGTATACAGCCCGGCAATGTTTTTCTCATTTTTCGTAAATGCTTCCAGCTTTGTTTCCAATTCCGCCATCGTCGCTGCAAGAATGGCCAAGCGCTCTTCCATTTCGTCCCTTCCGGTTTGCAGCGTATAAGCGACGCCCGCCAAGTCTTGATCTGTATACGGCGTTTGACGGATCGCTTTTTGCAGCTGCCGCGCCTGTTCAAACAGTTTTTCTTTTGATTTGGCGGACAAAACGATGATTGCCGGATTTTCCGGGCTGTGCTCAGGCTGAGCGGCTGCTTTCGGGACATACTCTTCAATGACGATATGGGCGTTGACCCCGCCGATGCCAAATGAGCTGACCCCGGCCCGGCGCGGAATGGCATTTCCGTTTCTATCTTTTGCTGCCGTCCATTCCTGATTTTCCCGCACGATGTAGAAAGGACTGTCATCGAGCTGAATGTACGGATTGATCGTCTCGCAATGCAGGCTTTTCACCAGCGTTTTGTGCTTCATTTGCAAAAGCACTTTCATGACGCCTGATACTCCCGCGGCAAGCTCTAAATGGCCGATATTGCTTTTGACCGAACCGATGCCGCAGCGGTGACCGAAGACTTCAGGCTCTTGATTTGTTTTCGCCAGCTCGTGAAACGCCGCTTTCAAACCGTTTATTTCAATCGGGTCGCCCAATTCCGTTCCTGTACCGTGCGCTTCAATATAAGTGACGGTGCTCGGGTCCACTCCCGCTTTCCGGTATGCTTTCACCAATAAATCAGCCTGCAGTTTCGGATTCGGCGAGGTTAACGTATTCGCCCGGCCGCCGTGGTTTTCAGCCGTACCGCGGATCACGCCGTAAATCGGATTGCCGTCACGTTCTGCATCTGTCAGTTTCTTCAGCATCAGAATTCCCGCGCCTTCTCCTCTGACATACCCGTTGGCATCTTTGGAGAAGGTTTTGCATTTTCCGTCTTTGCTGAGCATGCCTGCTTTGCTGTAGCTGATATGCGCTTCTTCCGTCAGAATCGTGTTGATTCCCCCGGCAATCGCCATGTCGCATTCTCCGTTTTCTATAGCGGATACCGCCCGGTGAATCGCCACAAGCGAGCTTGAACATGCCGTTTCAATCGGCTCACTTGGCCCGTGAAGATTTAACAAATAGCTCAAACGGTTCGGACCTATGGAAGGAATCATGCTGCCTGTCGCCGCATGTCCTTCCGGCGCAAGACCTGCCCTTGTGAACAAATCTTTATAACCGGTATTTCCGGTGCCGATAAAGACGCCCGTATTTGTGCCGGAAAGGCTTTCCGGCTTACAGCCCGCATCTTCTATCGCCCGCCATGCATAAGTCAATAACAGCCGCTGCTGCGGATCTAAATATTGGGCTTCCCGCGGTGAAATCCCAAAGAACAGCGGATCAAATTCAGCTATTCCGTCGATAAAGCCGCCCCACTTGATATTCGTTTTGTTCCCTTCAAGATTCGGGTCGCCATCAAACGCTTGCCAATCCCAGCGTTCTTTCGGAATGGTTGTGATCGAATCCTTTCCTTCTTTCAAATTGCGCCAAAATTCCTCTATATCCTTCGCGCCCGGGAATCGGCCGCTGATTCCGACAATGGCAACCGTATCCAAGCGGCGCGGCTCTTGTGTCGCTGCCGCAGCGTTCATTACCGTTGCGAAGCGCTTTTTCCGCTGCATTTTCGATTTTTGGGCTTTTGGCTGCTCTTTTTTCGGAGACTCTTTCTTCTTTTCGCCGAAACGGCCCGGATGCTCTTTTGCCAAATATCCGGCGAGACCGCTGATCGTTCCGTACTCAAAGAAAATCGTCGGCGCCAGCTCCAGCTGATACGCTTCATTTAATTGATTCGTAAAGACGGTAAACGATACGGAATCAAAACCGTATTCACTCAATTCCGTATCTGTCTCAATGTCCTCACGGTCTACTTTTAAAATGCCGCTTACCATGTCTGTCAAAGCGGTCTGAAGCGTTTGAAGAGATTCTTCTGCATCGTGTTTTTCTTCCGGCTGAGAAGGAAGGCCGGCTTCTGCCTCATCCGTCAAATACTCTGCTAAACTGCGGATCGTCCCGTGTTCGAAGAAGATCGTCGGCGCCAGTTCCAGCTGATACGCTTCATTTAATTGATTCGTAAAGACGGTAAACGATACGGAATCAAAACCGTATTCACTCAGTTCCGTATCAATATCAATCTCGTCTTGGCCGACTTTTAAAATTGAACTGACCAATCGGATAAGCGCACCGTGCCATTTGTCTCCCGAAACGGCGGATACAGGCTCTATTTTCTCCACCTGCGGCTTTTCAGTTTCAGAAACGGATAGGAAGGACTGTTTTAATTTTGCTGCGTGTCCTTCAGCTGCTAAAAGCTGCGGCTTTTCCTGAGCCATTCCTTCATAAAAAGCAGCCAGGCCTGACGCCTTTTGAAGCGGAACCATGCCGAAAGCTTTTTTCATCATTCTCTCCGTCTCGTCTCCCGCCTGCATACCGCCATCTTTCCACAGCGTCCAGTTAAAGGCGACCGTTTTTCCGTGCCGAAGGCCATTCTCCGTAAGGGATTGCCTGTAAGCGGCGTACGCATCCATAAACGCGTTGCCGGCGGCATAATCAGCCTGCCCGACATTGCCGAGAACGCCGGAAACACTGGAGAACAATACGAAAAAGTCAAGATTGCAGTCTTTGCTGGCTTCATCTAAATAAGCGGTTCCGATCACTTTCGGATCAAGCACTTCCCTGAACTCTTCCTTCGTTTTTTGCAGCAGGAAGCGGTCTTGTATCACTCCCGCAGCGTGAATAATTCCGTTAAGCTTTCCGAAATCCGCCGTAACCTCTTTTATCAGCGCTTCATTTTCCCGCCGGTCTGCCGCATTCATCTTTTTGTAGACGACATTTGCGCCTGAGTGCTGAAGCATAGCAAGCTCACGCTGTTTGGCTTCTGCCAGATTTGAGCGGCCGGTCAGAATGATTTTCGGGTGTTTAACGCGACCTGCGATTTCTTTTGCGAACATCAACCCCAGGCTTCCTGTCCCTCCGGTTATCAGATATACGCCTTCGTCCTTCCAGACGGCGCCGCCCCCTGCGGGATGCATTTCTTCCCAAGCCTTCACATACCGTTTGTCTCCTTTATAACGGATATGTTTATCATGCGGCCGATGACTGTCGTTTTTCAGTTTTTGAGCGACAGCCGGCATTTCACCGATTGATTCCATTTCGATGAGCTGACAGTCAAGTTTTCCGTATTCCAGCTCGGCTGTTTTTAACAAACCTGTTAACCCCGCAAACAATTGCTGGCTGCCGTCTGCTGAAATAACAGTCTGAATCAGAATGCGGCCCTGCCTTTTTTCGCTGATGATCCGCCGGATGTGTTCAGCGATTGTCTGCGCGTAGCTTTGGAAGCGTTCAGCGGCTGTTTCACCCTCACCTTCTGCAATCAGCAGTTCGGCGTCTTTCAGGCCGGATGCCGCTTCATCTTTTATACGGCAGGCATCTTCACAAAGTATGATCAAATGCTCATCAGCATGGACAGAGGCTTTCTCGGATGCGGCGGCTTCTTTCCAGACCGGTGCAAACAAGACCTTTTCCGAGCCTGATAGCCGCTGAGCCGATTCTGCATCGCCTTCAAGCACTCTCGTAGAAAATCCTCTCACCTTCACGCAAAGCGCTCCTGTTTCGTCGAACAGGTCAATGTCGGCTTTCTGCACGGAATCACCGGTTTGATATCCTTCGCTGAAGCGTGCATGCGCCCGCATAGTCGGCGTGCATGCTTTGACGACTTCAAGATATTCCAGCGCAAACGGCAGAATCAGCTTTTGTCCGGGAAACTCCTGCATAATGCAGATCGTTGCCGTCTGAATAGCTGAATCAATGATGCTCGGATGAAGCGTAAATTGTCCGTTCGTGTGAGAAACAGAATCCGGAAGCTGTATGTCCGAAAGCACTTCTTTCTCGCCGATAAAGGCGGACTTAATGCCTTGGAAGGCTTTTCCGTGGAACATCCCCCTGCTCCGGCCTTCCCGATAAAAGGCCGCCGGATCAAGAATGTCCGCTGTGCATCTGTTTTGTATGGCAGAAAGGTCGGCCTCAGGCTCTCGTTCAGCCTTTATGATTTCGGCCCGCCCTTGGCTGTGCAGCACTTCTTCGCCGTCAGCGTTTACGCTGTAAATGTCATATGAGATGATGCCGTCCTCTTCAGGGAACAGCGCAATATGGACCTGGCGCTCTTGTTCGTGAACGACGATCGGCTTCATCCAGACGGTATGATGGAGCGTTATTCTGTCTTGGTCTTTTAATAAGCCGCCAAGCGCCCGTTTTACCGCTTCATAAGACATTTCCAAATATGCCGCTCCCGGCAGCACAGCTTTTTCCCTGACCACATGATCCTTCAGGAAAAATTCTGAGCCTGTAAACCGTGAGCTGAACCGCTGAACGGCCAAATCTGACGTATTTTGCTGCACGAGCGGGTGTAAAACTGAGACTCCGGTGTGTGCGGCAGATGTGTTCGTTTCTGCTTTTTTCGGCCAGTACGGCTCCTTTGCAAACGGGTAGACCGGCACGCTGATTCGTTTCGGATGCTTGTCTTTGTAAAGCTTGTGCCAATTGATGGCGACACCTTTACTCCACATTTCACAGAGCTTCGATCCTTTTCCTTTCGCAAGCCATTTCTCAATGAGTTCAGCGCTGTCATCATCATCAGAAAGCCAGGCAATATCTTTCGCCTGCTGTTTTTCTCCCCTGAAGCAGCCTGTTACAGCCGGCTTATCATTGATAAAATCGGCAAGCTGCCGCTTCAGCTCCGCAATGCCGCTTGTGATAAAGGCCGCGCGCTCTTCCATCGCTTCCCTTCCGACTTGGAACGTGTAGGCAAGATCAGCGAGGTCGGCGTCCGTTTTTCTTTCCAGAAAAGCCAGCAGCTGTTTTGCGTACTCCTTCAGACGATCTTTTTTTCTGGCAGACAACGGAATGATGAACGGACCGGCAGCGTCTGCTGCCTCAGATGCATCCGGATATTGTTCAAAAATCGCGTGTGTGTTTGTTCCGCCAAGACCGAAAGAGCTTAAAGCCATGCGGTGCGCTCTGTTCTCACGGGTTAACTCTTTCTTTTCTTCCGCTACGTAAAACGGAGAGTCTTCTAAATGAAGATTCGGGTTCGGCTCTTTGTAATTGATGCTCGGCGCGATTTCCTGATGATATAAGCTCATGACAACCTTGATGCAGCCCGCCATTCCGGCCGCTGTATCCAAATGCCCGAGATTTGTTTTGACTGAACCGATGCCGCAGTATTGTTTTTTATCTGTATATCGGCCGTACACCGATTGAAGTGCGGACAGTTCGATCGGATCGCCGAGTTTTGTTCCTGTGCCGTGAGCTTCGACGTACGCGATCGTTTCGGGATGGATGCCCGTCTGATCAATGACCTTCTGAATGACCTCAGCCTGTCCTTTGACGCTCGGCGCATAAAATCCGACCTTATCCGCTCCGTCGTTATTGACGCCGATTCCGCGCAGCAGCGCATAAATATGGTCGCCGTCCTTAACGGCATCAGACGCTTTTTTCAAGAGCACGGCGCCGGCTCCTTCACCGCCGATCATTCCGTCAGCAGCCGCGTCAAACGCTTTAATATGCCCGTCGCTCGAAAAATTCAGCCCCGGCTGATGAACATATCCGGCGCTTGATTCCGTATGAAGGGTCGCACCGCCGACAAGGGCGTACTTGGCTTCGCCGGACTGCAGGCTTTGAAAAGCCGAATGCAGGCCGATTAACGAAGATGAGCAGTTGGCATGGACAAAATAGCTCGGCCCTTTCAACCCGAGTTTATGAGAAATCATCGTCGGAATCGTACCGCTTTGGGCAAGCACCCATGACACGTAGCCATCCGGCGTTTCCAGCTGTGCTGTCGTCTCCTCCGGCAGCAGGCTGCGGTAAGAGTTCGTGCTGGCAGACATATACACGCTTGTTTCCGGAATTTCTTTTGAGATATATCCCGCATCCTCGATTGCCTTCCATGAATGGAGCAAAAGCATTCTCAGCTGAGGGTCCATATATTCCGCATCTTTCGGTGAAAAGCCGAAGAAACCGGGATCAAACATTTCTTTCCCCTCTAAAACTGATTTAGCCGGAACGAAGCCGGGATGATCAGCCAGTTCTTCAGAAATACCGGATCGGCGGAGCTCTTCTTTTGAAAAGAAGGTGATGCTTTCTTTGCCTTCTTTGATGTTATTCCAAAATTCATAATGATCTTTCGCTCCCGGAAATTCACAGGATATACCGATAACCGCGACACTGTCCTCGTAATAACCGGGAATTTCTCCCGCTAGATGTTCCCGGTCTTCTGTATTCACTTTCTTTTGCGGCACAGGAGCCAAAACGGTTTCTTTCGGTTTTTGTTCTGTGATGTACCGGCTGATGTCTTTTACCGTCGCGTATTCAAAGAGCTCTGTTACACTGAATTCACAATCCAGTTCCTGCGTCATCCGGTCAGTGACAGTCACGGCAAGAAGCGAATCTCCCCCCGCATCAAAAAAGCGGTCATCAAGCTCTATATCTTTGCTTTTCAATACATCCTGCCAAATCGCCAGCACCGCCTGCTGGATATGAGATGATGAAAATGTTTGTGTGTCCGGCTGCTTTTCCGTCAGATCGCGGGCAGCAAGAAGCTTGCGGTCCACTTTTCCGTTCGGTGTGAGCGGCAGCTCTTCAAGTCGGATAAACGAAGCTGGCGTCATATATGCCGGCAACGCTTGTTTCAAATGATTGCGCAATTCCTTTGCAGATGGAAGCGGCTCTCCGTTTTTCAGGATATAAAACGCGCAAAGCTTCTCATTTCCGGAGTGATTGTTCACAACCACTACGCTTTCCTGTACGGCCGGATGGGCATTCAGCCGGCTCTCAATATCTCCGGGTTCAATCCGGTAGCCGCGGATTTTGACTTGGGTGTCCATCCGTCCCATGTATTCAATGCGGCCGCCGGGAAGAAAACGCGCCATATCGCCTGTTTTATAAAGCTTTGATCCCAGTTCGAGCCGGTGGCTGACGAAAGCTTTATCTGTCAGCTCAGGCTTGTTGAAATACCCTCTTGCCAATCCGTCTCCCGCAATACAAAGTTCTCCCGGCACCCCTTCTAAAACAGGGTTGAGACCGGAATCCATAATATACACGCGGGTATTGGCGATCGGGCGTCCGATCGTAAGCGCACTCTCATTTTCCGTGATACGCTGCACCGCGGACCAGATTGTCGTCTCTGTCGGCCCGAACATATTCCAAGCCTCACTTTTCGTATCTAGAAACTGCTGCTTCAATTGTTCGCTGAGCGCCTCTCCGCCGCAAAGGATTTTCACTTTTTCTTCATTTGACCATCCGGAATGAAAGAGCATTTTCCACGTAAACGGCGTCGCCTGCATGATCGTCGGTTTGTACTCTTGAATCAGCTCTTTCAGCTTTCGTGCGTCTTTTGTGACTTCTGTCTTACAGATGTTGCACTCCGCTCCTTTGATTAAAGGAAGGTACAGCTCCAGTGCCGCGATGTCAAAGCAATATGTCGTGACGGCAAGCAGTTTGTCTTCGGACGAAAGCCCCGGTTCATTCGCCATCGAGATTAAGAAGTTGGTCAGCGCCCGGTGCGGAATCATCACGCCTTTCGGTTTGCCCGTGCTGCCCGACGTGTAAATGACATACGCCAGATCGTCAGGTGTCACTAACCGCTTCAGCGACGTTCTTTCCGCGGCTGTACTTTCAATATGAGACCAATCGCGGTCAATGGCAGTTGTCTGCACGCCTCCCCAGTTCAAAGAGTGCTCTAAATCAGCTGTCGTCAGGCACATTGAAATCCTGCTGTCGGTGATCATATATTCCAATCTGTCAGCGGGATAAGAAGGATCAAGCGGCACATACGCTCCCCCGGCTTTTAAAATGCCGAGAAGGCCGACAGCCATATGCAATGAACGGTCTGTATAAATGCCGATGAGATCATCAGGGCCTGCACCGTGCGCCTGCAAATAGAGCGCCAGCTTCGTGCTTTTTTCATCAAGCTCACGGTACGTCAGCCTTTGCTGTTCATACACGACCGCACAAGCGTCCGGTGTTTCTGCCGCCTGACGTTCGAATAATTCATGGAAGCAGGCATCCGGATATTCACGGCTTGTCTCATTCCAAGTCTTAAGAATCATGTGCTCCTCTCTTTTTGTCATGAGAGAAACGTTCTCAAGCGGCATATCCGGATTCGCCGTCAAAGCTTCAGCAGCCTGTACAAATTGGCTAAAAAGCCTGGCCGCCCCTGCTTCGTCGAATAATTCGGTGCTGTATTTAATCGTAAGATCCATGCCTGATGCTTCTTCCCACATTTCAAAAACAAGATCATATTCCCCCTCCTGATGAATGTCTTTTACAAACTCACAGGAGAATTCCTTGTATTCATCAAGCATCGATTGATAGCTCGAATGCTGCAGAAAGTTCTGATAGAAAAAGGCATTGCTGAAAACAGGCGAACCGTTCTGCCGGGGTTTCGCATGCACATCACGCACCATTTTCGGAAACGGATAAAATGAGTGATCCAGTCCGTCCAGAACGGCATCCTGCACCTTTTGAACAAAGTCAGCAAATGTTTCTTTTCGTCCGGCTCTGTTCCGTATGGGAAGCATGTTGAGGAAATGGCCGACCACTCCGTCAAAGCGTTCTTCGGGTCTGACCATTGCAGGCATGCCTGTCACAATATCTTCCTTATCCGTATATTTGCTTAAAAGCACCATGTAACAGCTCAGCATGACGGTAGACAAATGAATCGAACGGGATGCGGCAAACACCGTTATATTATTCAGCAGCCGTTCGGGAAGACGGCGTGTCAGCGTATCTTCTGTAAACTCCGGAACACTGCTGTCCGTGCGCATCGGCGGAAGCTGAAGGCCAGGCAGATCGCCCCCGAGCTGTTTCATCCAGTAAGCGCGGGCAGCTTTGCTTTCTTCCCCCGCTAAATACCGCTTTTCCCAAGCCGCGAAATCGGGATGAATGCCGGGAACGGCGGCCGTAAACTCTTCTTTTCCCTCCAGCAGCGCCTGATAACGATCCAGCAGACTGTGAATAAATGTAATGGATGAAATGCCGTCAAATACGATGTGGTGAATGACCGTCAAAAGATAATGTTCCTCGGCGGATTTTGAAAGCAGCTGCACGCGCAGCAAAGGCCCGCCTTCTTTGACAAACGGCTCTTTCACTTTTTTCCGTATCAGAGCGGATATTTGTGATTCATTGACGTCAGAAATATCTTCTTCCGAGAATACAAAAGGATTTGCCGCTTCTCTGAAATAAAACCCGCCGTCTGTTTCATTCACCGCGCTTTTGAGCATCGGATGCTGCTTTAATACGAACTGAAACGCCTGTTTCAGTTTCTCTTTGTCGATTCCGGATGTGAATCGGAAACAGAGCGGGACATGGTATACAGTCGTTTCAGGCGACATTTTCTGCAATGTCCACAGCCCTTTTTGGACTTCTGAAAGCGCTGGCGCCGTTTGCCGTCTCTCCCGTTCTGCCGGCGGGTCGGTTTTTTGGAAATGATGCTCCGCTGACATGTTTGCCGCTTTTTCAGCAGTATAAGCTGCTAAAGCGCCAATCGTCGGGTTTTTGTGCAGCTCTCTTGCCGTCAGCCGGACGTGATACGTTTTTTCAATTGATCTGGCGAGTTTCATCATCTTGATGGAATTGACGCCAAGACTTTGAAACGGCGTATTTGGATCAACGAGCTCATCCGCGATGGAAAGTTTCTCTTTCAGAAAACGGATAAAATCCCGTTCAATTTCTTTCTCTGCAGAAGCCGTGTCTGAATTGCCGCCTTCTTGCCTGCTATTATGTAATGAATCAAATTCCCCTTGTTCGAATGAATGTTTCAGCTGAGTGCGCTGGATTTTCCCGATCGCCGTCTTAGGAATGTCTTCTTTTGCGACCGGAAGCAGATAATCAGGGGTAACGCCGATTCTCTGTGTCACGTGCTGGTGAATGTGATGAAGAAGCTTCGTCATGCGGTTCTCATCCAACGGAACAGATGTCACAAAGAAAATCGCCAGCTCATCTGTCGTGCTTTGATTCGGCCGGACGGCGCATGCCGCTGTATAAGACGTTTCAATTTCCGGCAATTCCTCAACGGCTGATTCAATGGCATGGCTGTAATAATTCACACCGTTGATAATGATGGCATCTTTCGTGCGCCCCGTTATCGTCAGGCGGCCTTCACGCAGAAATCCGAGATCTCCCGTTTCAAACCAGCCGTCTTCTGTAAAGACACTGTCATTTAAGTCCGGGCGCTCATAATATCCGCTCGTTACAGTCAGACCAGACACTTGGAAGCGGCCGATTTCTCCTTCTTCCACCACTTGATTGCGGTCATCGGTAATTCTCATATTAAATCCCGGAATCGGCAGACCGATCTCGACGAAACGATCGTCGTCACTCGTGTTTTCCAGTGTAAACTCATCTGAGAAAATAACGCCCGAAGACGTTTCGGACATTCCCCATGCGGGACGGATGGCATTAGCCGGCAGACCGTGCGGCTCTAAAAGCTCCATAATTCTGCGTCCGACTTTCGCAACCGCGGCCTCCCCGCCGTTCAGCATGTAACGCATGGAAGATAAGTCCCATTTCCGCGTTTGAATCTCTTCTGCAAAATCGGCAAGCAGTCCAAAGGCAAAATTGGGGGCCCACGTGACCGAAGCGCGGTAATGATCAATCAGGTCGAGCCATTTTAAAGGGTCCATCAAAATGGATTCGCTCGGTATGTTGATTTCCTCACATCCGAGATAAACATCACGCAGATGAAGCATTCCGATGCCGCCGACGTGGTCAAAAGGCATCCAGTTAAACGTGACATCCTCACTTGTATAGCCCTGCATCTGAATATTTCCTTTGACCATGCAGACGATGTTTTCATGGCTGAGCATCACGGCTTTCGGCGTGCCCGTGCTTCCCGAGGTCAAAAGCAGCATCGCCAAATCTTCCGGACGGGGATGATGACAGTCCGTATCCATTTCGTGCGCACTGAGATCTTCTGCCGCCAAAGCGCAAAACCCGGAAAGCTCCTGCTCCTCCGCCCATTCAGTCATCTCCGGCAGCACGTCACGGCTTGTGATGACATACGGCTGATTCAACAGCATCCAGGCGTCTTTTAGTTTTTGCGTCCCGCTGTTCATTTCTGTATAAGCCGGAGCGGCCGCAAGCGGAACCGGGATCGCTCCTAAAAAAACACAGCCCCAAAAAGCAGGAATCAGCTGGGAATTGTCACTGAGCTGTAATATGACTTCATCCTGAGCCTTCACTCCTGATTGGCGGAGCCCTTTCACAATCGAAAGAGCGATCTTTTTCAGGCCGCTGTAAGTCTGGTACACTTTGGTGCCGTCAGGCTGTATATATGTGATGCCCTTTTGATCTCCCGCTGCCGCGGCGGTTTTGTGCAGGACTTCAGGAATCGTCATCGGCTGATCCGCTGAAAGCCGCAATGATTTTCCATAGCTGACAGATGGCTTGAGTAACCCGCTTGCCTTCATATCACTTTTCATAGAGCTGCCTCCATTTCATCTGTATGTAAGATGTATGTCTTATACTCCGTACATCGTCGTGATTCGTTTTTTCACTTCATCATCATGAAACGTCTCATCGTGCATGATTAACTCCTTCTCAATGACGGCCGGAAGCTGCTCGCGAAACGGCGTCACCAAGTGCCTTTTCAATGTAATTAAAGAGTTTCTCGGTTTTTCCGCAAGCTCACGGGCCAATTCCTGCGCATAGTCTAGTACTTCCTGCCGCGGAAGCACCGGAAAAGGCACCCCTCTTTTCTCCAGGTCACCGCCGCGGTAGTGGCCGCCGTTTAACAGCATTTCATGGCCGAGGCTTGCCCCAAGCTTCTCCGGAACGATAAAGGTAGCGCCCATTCCGGGGGTGAAACCGTATTTCATAAAGTTTGCGGTATACACGCTTTCTTTGCTTAATATGACAAAATCACTGAAAAGCCCCATGACAAACCCGCCTCCGATTCCGTGGCCCTGCATGGCGGAAATGACGGGAATATCACATTCCAGCGCCAAAGAGTACATGCGGTCTTCCGTAAACTTCGTGATGCCCTGCTGAATCCTGAGCAGGCCTTCCTGTGTGCCTCCGGAAGCAAAGTAATGGCCGTATCCTGTTAGAATCACAGCTTTATAGACTGACGATTTTTTTATACGGGTGAACGCTTCCATCAATCCATCCGTCAGTTCTTTGGAGAAGGCGTTTTTATGGGCTTTATCCTGCATTGTCACTTGGATAATATCCGGTTCAATTTCGAGCAGTTCAACTGCGGCGTTCGGCATGATATCCTCCTAACTGTTCTCCGTTTCCCAAGGAAGCCGTCCCGTTTCTGCATAACGGGTGATGGCTGATTGGTTATCCGGATCTGAAAACATCGCTTGATTTTCGGCTAAAGCAATGGATTTCGAACGATGAACAAGGTCGTTTAAGGAATCCATGTATTTTTTATAGCGGATGACTGCTTTTTTCGACAGCGGGCGAAGACGCAGCAAATGCTTTCTCAGCTCTGTTGCTGAGTCCGGGACGCATACGTCACAAAGTCCCCATTCAAGCGCCTGGCGTGCCGGCACGGGCTTTGTCATGATCGTCATATAATGCGTCTTTTGAAATCCGATTCTTTGAATTAAAAACGGCAGAACGCAGGCCGGATAAAGTCCGAATAACAGTTCAGATAAACTGAACGAAGCACTCTCCTCTGCAATGACGATATCGCACGCGGCGGCAAAACCGACACCTCCCGCATTTACTTTTCCGCGGACGCGGGCGATTGTGATGTACGGCCCGGATTTTAATGCCAGCCACAAACGGTAAAGCGGCTCCTGCGATTCCGCATGCTGCATTCCCTGCCTCATTTTCCGGTACATCTCATCAAAATCCGCCCCGAAACAAAATACCTCCGGCTGCCCTTCAAGCACTACGGAGGTCACGGAGTCTTCACATTCAGAAAGAACGTGCAGGCATTCCTCCACTAAACGCTCATTAATCGTATTGTTGGCTTCAGGCCGATCAAAGGTGATGAAGCAGACATTTTGCTGAAAACGGACGTTTATCGTTTCATAGGTCACGATATCCACCTGTATTTCCGATGAAATTCCGTGATTTCTTCCAAATACAAACGAGGGCTTCCGGCATGATGGTCTAAAATGTTCGGAATCATATTCATATCCAATTTGACATTCCGGGTTCCGAACTTCACCAGACCGCTGCCTTTAAACAATTCTTCATACTCCTCCATGGACAGCCTGTACCTGTTGTTCAGGTGCTCTTCTATTTTGAAAGAATGCTGCCGCGTTTGTCCTTCAGGCGTCACAACGCCGCTGTAAAATTCTGAACAGCACCCGGAGCCGTACGAAAAACAGCCGATCCGCTTAGAAGTGTCGAATGCCCCTTGGTCAATCGTGCTTGCAAGAGCCAGTAAAGAGGCTGCTCCCATAATGTTTCCGACTCTTTGGCAGTAGCGGAGCCCCGGCTCTACTCTGGTTTGAAAATCCTGTTCAATTTCAGCGTTTTTCGCTTTTGCAAGCTTGCGCATCATCGTCCGGTGGGCCCCTTTGACCATGCCGCCAAACGGTGTATGGAAGGCAAGATAGTGAAACGTCTCTTTGTAGTCAGCGCCCGGCACACGGTTTTTGTACTCGCGAAAAGTCTGTTCACAGCAATCGAGATAAGACATCAATGACAAGTCGGCGTCACCGGCTTCACTGTCCGGGATCGGACGGCATGTATCCATCACCTCATAGCCGTAATAGCCGTTGGCGCCCGCATCCGCCTGAAATACGAGTGGATTTTCACCGATCAATAAGGCGACGGCACCCGCTCCGGCGCTCGGTTCTGCGTAAGACCAATCCTCGCTTAACGCATCGCCGCCTTCGGCAATTAAAAACCGGGAAATATCCGTCGCGACGACAAGCGCCTTCGCTCCGGGGGATGTCTGCGACAAAATAAAGTTAAGCGCCATCTGCAAACCCGCCGTTCCTGAATAACAGGCTTGCTTCAGTTCAAATAAACGGCAGTTCCGGTTGAGGCCTAAGTAATCATGAATATATGTACTGAGTGATTTTCCGAAGTCGATGCCGGACTCCGAGCAGGTAATCAGCAGCTCGATTCTGTCTTTTTCAGCCTCTGTCAATCGGTCGATAATCGGCTTTGCCGCGTTAACGCCGAATGTGACGGGGTCTTCGTACGGAAGCGCCACCGCTTTTTCTTTCATCAGTAAATTCTCAAATCTGGCAGGGTCTAAGTTTCTGTACTCCGCCAGTTGCATGACATCAAGGTATGCTGTCCCGCCAAACACATTTATCGCTTCTATTCCGGCAGCCGCCATGAACTTCGCCTCCAATATGAATTTTGAGTTTCCGATTATTTCACCGTTTTATCAGACAGCCTGTACCTTTTCATAAAGCTTTGCTGCCAATTCGCCGATGTTTGACACTCCCGTCAGCTCAACACGCGGGATCTGCAATGATAATTCTTCAAGCATCATCGTGATAATTTCGGCGCGGTCCACTGAATCCGCCCCCAGATCAACTAACCGGTCTTCCTGTGAAAGCTGTTCGCCTTCTAAATCAGGCAAAACCTCGTAGATTGTGTTCTGCAGCAATTCAAAGATTTTTTCTTTACTCATTGTCAGTTCCTCCCTGTTTCATCTTTTATGAATATTCCATGTTTTCAATCTATCATTTCGTCTTGTCAACACGTTTGCAAAAATGAACCTAACTTCTGATTCAAAAGCGAGGCCGTCTCTTCCATAAGCCGCATGCCGATATCATCGGCATAGCGGTTTTTCCAGGACTCCAGCTCCGTACCTTTCACCCATTGATTAAAGGCGCCTAATGCCGGGCCGCAATGAATCTGGAAGTCTACCTTGGCATCCGGGTCTCCTTTAATCGCCGAAGCAGAACTTTGCCTGAAATACCATTTGAATATGAGCGCCATTTTCTGTTTCGGATTCCGTTCGGCTTTTGAAATGTCTTCATTCGAATAATGAGCCTTCACTTTGTCATAAATACTGCTTACACTTGCCTTAAAATACTTCTCTTCTATTTGTCTGAGTGTCTTTTCATCAATTTCTTCAATTGAGCGGTGACGCTGATACAGTTCATGCAGCTTAGAGGCGCGGGTCGGAAAGAACAGCCCTTTCTTTAATACCTGCACCTTGCTGCCTGATTCAAACATATCGCCGGCCGGCGCGTAGGCCGTATCCTGTACATTCATCTGCTGCAGGAGGTCCTTTACGAGGCCGCTCGTCGCTGCCTCAACGGTGCATTGGTTAATAGATCCGGTCACAATAAAATCAGCGCCGAGCATAAATGCGGCCATGGCAGCCTCGGGCGTTCCGATTCCCCCTGCGGCTCCGACGCGGACGGTTTTGCCGTATCGGTATTTTTTCATCATGTCATCTCGTAAACGGATGATCGCCGGCATGAGACTGTAAGCAACTCCGCCGTCAGTGTGGCCGCCTGAATCAGCCTCTACGCAGATGTCATGCGCAACGGGTATTTCTCTCATCAGACTTGCTTCTTCAGGGGTAATTTTGTTTTCGGCTGCAAGTTTCTGCAGAATGTGATCAGGCGCCGGGCTGAGAAACGCTTCCGCTACTTCCGGACGGGACAGCTTGGCGATAATCCGCTGACGCGCTATTATTTGTCCGCCGGCACCGCGTTTTAACCCCTTAGCGCGAAACCTTACTAAAGCGGGAGTAACCGTTAAAAACGCTGATGCTTCCAAGTTCTGAACCCCATGCTTCAATAAAAGATCAATCATTTTTTCTTCTGAATCTGTATGCTTCATGTTATGTACAATATTTATGCCGAAGGAACCGCCGTCACGAAGCTCATGCTGAATTGACAAAATGGCGTCCTCGACGTGCGCGATGTTCAAACCGCCCGTTCCGAAAAAGCCCATCATTCCTTTTTCGGCCAGTTTGACGACCATTTCCTTCGAAGAAATTCCGCGGTACATGCCGCCGGCCAAGTAGGCGTATTTCAATTGATAATCGCGCTTAAACTCTTCATTTCCTAAAGACGCCGCCGTAATTGAGCTTTTTCCAGTCTCAGCCGGGACTTTGATTTCATCTGTTATCGGATCCGCTTCAGCCGTAATTCTTTGAATCAGCCCCGTCAGCACTTTTCCGGGACCGATTTCCTCAAAGCTCATGTTCTTTCTTCCCATTAAGAAACGGATACTGTCAGTCCAGTTCACCGATCCCGTTATTTGTCCGGTGAGTGTCTCTTTCAGCTCTCTCTGCTCATAGGGTCTTGCCGTCACATTTGAAATGACCGGGATGGACAGCGGCTTAAAATGGAAAGATTCAATAAACCGTGAAAACTCTTCCTTCGCTTCCAGCATGTATCTGGAATGAAAGGCGCCGCTGACATTTAAGCGGTGAACCATTTTTACGCCGTTTACGGCTTCAAAAACGGATGCGGCTTTTTCAATATCTTCTTTATATCCGGAAATGACAATTTGCTGCGGTGTGTTCATGTTGGCGATATCAATCATATCCAAGTGATTTTCTCTTAAAACATCCGTCACCTGCTCATGAGTCAGGCCGATCACCGCTGCCATGCCGCCTCCTTTTGCGCGGCTCATCAGTTCGCCCCTTTTTTTGACCAGCTGTAAGCCTTCTTCAAAATCAAAGGCGCCCGAAGCGTATAACGCATTATATTCGCCCAAACTGTGTCCGGCGGTAAAATCCGGTTTCAAGCCGGTTTCTTCTGTTTTTTTCAAATAACTGAGGGCATTGACGACATAGAGCGCCGGCTGAGTGAATTGAGTCTGATTGAGACGTTCTCCGTCCCGGCACAGCTCCTGAATGGAATATCCGAGAATGTGATCGGCCTTTGCGGTTAATTCAGGATAGCGGCCGAACAGGTCCTCTCCCATCCCGATTTTTTGCGAGCCTTGGCCTGGAAAAACAAAGCTGATCATCTTACAGTCTCCTTCCGGGCGGTGATAAAATGCTGTCTTCTATTTGCTGCAAATGTGTTTGTTCTTTATGAAACGGCGTCATAATGGCACGGATGCGTTCAGCCGATCCCGCGGGAAGAATCTGTTTGGCAAATGCGGCCAATGTTCCGGAAGGCCCGGCATCGATATACAATCCTTTTTGGCGGCTGTCTGCGAATTGAAGCGCTTCGCGGAATCGAATCGGCTTTCTTACGATATCCCAGAAAAAGTCCGCTTGTATATCGGTCTCAGCCTCTCCTGTCGCACTGGAGATGTACGGTATAAACGGAGTCCGGATTGATTTCTGAGCTAAAAAGCGCTTGTACGGCTGTTCCGCCTGATCAACCAGCGCTGAGTGAAACCCGTAAGATACCGGCAATAGCTGATGAGCAATCTGCTTTTCTCTCAGATCGTCCATGATCCTTTTGATATGCTCCCGCTCTCCTGAGATGACAAAGTGAGAATGATAGTTTACAGATGCCAATTCACTATGTTCGCCGAGCAGCGGATCATCTTGATATAAAGCCGGATCACCCAGTATCGCAAGCATGCTGCCGTTACGGCAAGTTTCCGTAACGATTCGGGCCTGTTCCAGCACGCAATCTAAAGCATCCTCGGCGCTCAGCACGCCCGACACAGCGGCCGCTGCATACTCTCCGAGGCTTGCTCCGATCACATAATCGGGACGTATGCCTCTTTGCTCCAAAGCATATGCAAGTGCGTACTCAGCCATAAAAATGGCAGGATGGCTGAAAAGAAGGCGGTCAAATGGATCAGACAGACGATTGCCTGTATGATACATCTCTTTAAGGACAGAGTAACCGAAACGGCTGACTGCAAAATCGTCCAAGTCAAGCATTTTCTGCCGAAAAGCGGCGTTATGTGCAAACAGCTCTTTCCCCATTTGATAGTATTGGGAACCCTGTCCAGAAAACATGAAAACAATTGGCTGGTTCATTTGTTCTCCTTTTTGCTGCTTATTTTTTTAAAATATTGATTTGTGAGTTTTTCGTGATGTCGTGTGCAGGTGAAGTGGTCGTGATGTTGTATGGCTGGCACTATTGTGTGAGATAAGAATTTTGACTTGCGTTCCGCTACATGGCGGGTGAAGCTTCAGTTTCTTTTTTGATGCGGTGAATAAGACCTGTCAGCACATGGCCCGGGCCGACTTCTTCAAATTCCATCCGCCCTTTGTCCAGCAGATAGCGGATGCTGTCGTTCCATCGCACTGAATGGTCGATCTGATCGGCCAGAACGGAGTGGATTCCGTCTTGCTCATAAGGTCTGGCATGCACATTAGAAATGACAGGAATTGATATAGCAGAAAAATGAAATGACTGTAAAAATTTTTCGAACTCTTGTTTTGCTTCACTCATATACCTCGAGTGAAAAGCGCCGCTTACGTTTAACGGATGAAACATCGTAACGTCTTTTAATCCTTCGAATACGCTTTTGGCTCTTTCAATGTCTTCTTTGCGTCCGGATATGACAACTTGGTGAGGAGAATTCATATTGGCAATATCAATCGTATGTAATCCGTGCGTTTGAAGGGCGTCTGACACTTGAGCTGCAGTTAACCCCATAACGGCGGCCATTTTTCCGTCAGTGGCCATACTCATTAATTCGCCTCTTTTACGGACAAGCTGCAGGCCGGTAATAAAATCAAAAGCACCTGCTGCAAACAGTGCATTATATTCTCCCAAACTGTGGCCGGCCACATAATCCGGCTTTATGTCATTGTCTTGGATTTTTTTCAAATAGCTTAACGCGTTTACAACATATAAAGCAGGCTGGGTGAACTGCGTCTTATGAAGATTGGAATACGGATTCTCAAGACAAAGCCGTTTCATGGAATATCCGAGTGTTTCATCAGCCTGCTCCGTTAAGTCTTTAAATTCATCAAACAATGAGCTCCCCATTCCCTGCTTTTGAGAACCTTGTCCGGGGAATAAGTATGTGATCATTTTCTCAGCCATCCTTTCTCGGATTCAGTTAAGAAGCATGTTCAAGTTGATAGTAACTTCACAAAAATACCATGTCAAGTTAATTTATCCTATGCGGAATCCTGAATAATGCCTATTTTTCCCTGCCAGAAGGCGGACTCAGGGCTTTCGGAACAGACGTAAGCAGAATGTCCCATTCGGCCTGCCCGGCGCTTTTATCCGCAAACTACCGTTACTCAGCCATTCATCACCAAAAAGCGAGCAATAACTATCATTTCATTTCAGAAGTTCCGTACCCCAAAAGAAAAACTAGTTAGATAGAACCAAATTATACGCTACTTAAAATGAAACAGCCCTTTTTGATTTTTTCTGTTGCGGAAATTCACGAAATGTTCTTTTTTTTCAATCTGAAAGTAAATATTGTTTTTCAAAAGACTCTCCATTTTTTGACCCGGCTTCTCCCCGAAGGAGTGCCCCGGATACACACGCACATGCGGCGGAATGGAGGCTTTGATCCTCTGTATACTGTGAAACATATCTTCAGCTGAGCTGCCCCTGTCCTCACATATACCGCACCCTTCTGTAAACACGGTGTCACCGGTAAAAAGGTGATCAGATAGTAAATAGCACATTCCTCCGGCCGTATGTCCCGGGGTCAGTATACTTCTGATGATAAACCCTCCGGCCGCAAAGGTTTGGCCGTCTTCAAGCGCTATTAAGTTTCTGCACCGGAATTGATAGAAATCGATTTCCGCCGACGACATGTATATATCAGAATGATAGATTTGCTGAAGCGGCTCCGCCAAGTTTACATGGTCATAATGCGAATGTGTTAATAAAATAGCTGATAATTCAACATCCAATTCATGCAGTTTATCGGTTATTTTATCGATTTCCCAGGACGGGTCCACCGCTATCGCAGATTTTTTTGAGCGGTCTGCGATAATATAACAATAGTTGGACCACATCTGGTGATAAGTTTTGATTTGATGCACTTCATATGTATGATCCATTGTCACCATTCCCATTTAAAAGATCCGGGCAGACTGCTGCCGCCGCCCAGCCGACTGTAACCACTTTACCAGATGACACCACGTTTTTCCATGGATTTTCCGGTAAAGATAAAAAACTGTTCAAATCAACCAAAAGAACCAGCCTCCGGTTTTTAAAATTTGTTATCGTAATATATAAGGAAATAAGAATATTCATTTACATGAATACTTTAGGAGATTTTATTCAGAAAATGAAGAATGGTATAATTTTCGAATAAAAAGAAAGAAAAACAAATCGAGTTTTTATTTCGGAGAGGATACTCAGTCTTTAAATGACTCTCAATCTTGATTCTTATTTCAATCCTTTTCTTCAAGCTAACCTAAACCGATACGGCTTCCTCAAAATATATCAGAATACCTTAGCTCCTTACCCGAATTTCAATGTTATGCTTATGAGTTGGCATTAACGCACAATTCGAATTAGAAAAATACGACGTAATTCACACACAAGATGTTGTTTCTTCACTTTCTTGGAACAGCCGGAGCATTCTCCCCTGAGTAATCTTTTATGCTAGAGATAAAGCATCTTCTGGACCAAACGGCACGTACGCCGCTTGGTGGATTACTTAACCCCTTATGTTTTCCCTTTAAACGGGACTATTGTTGGTGATTATCAAATTTAACCTGTGTTAAGCTTTAGACGGGAGGTAATTATGGAAAATAAAAGAAACGCTGAACCGAATCCAAAAGCTATAAGAATTCTAACTTACATCATTCCTATAGTTTTAATAGGTCTTATCCTTGTTCTTAAGAATATTAATACCGCAGCAGCAGAAATTTCATTTTATATTGTTGCTGTCGGTGTGGTTCTCTTAGTGGTTTTCAGTTTGATCAAAAACAGAAAAAACCGCAGGAAGAACTAAATGTAAGGGGGGCTAATTACTAGTCCCCTTTGACTTGCACATTGTCCACTCACCAAATTCCAATTTTATTTAAATTCTTCTCCCATCTCTTCCCATGAGAATCATCTTGCTCTTTAAGAGATTTTTCACTAGTAACATTCAATGAAAAATTCGGGACCATACAAAAAGACCCCTTGCTTTTTTATTGTGCTTCCAGGTTCATCTTCAGTGACAGCAAACTCTTGCAAGTATGGAAATCCTTCCTCTTTTGTTTTAAGATGTTTATGTTCAAGGATAGGAGAGGAGATCATTATGGCTTTATTTATTGCATTGTTTGGTGGTTTCATGGTTATAGGGGCATTTATTGGGGTAATATTGCTGGTTCCGGGAAAAACAAGAAGAACTGGACTTCGGCTGTCTCTTACATGTATCGTTATATTACTTTCAATAGGGTTCATTAATAAGCATTTTCTTAAATATGAAGATGAACCTATTGCGACCATTACGCCAGGCGAATATAAAAAAATAAGAGAAGATATGACTTATGATGAAGTCAAAAAAATTGTTGGCGGCAAAGCGAAATCTGAATATAAAATTAATAAATATTCATCACCAGATTATGATTTTGATGGAGAGGACGGCTTGGAAAATGATGCAACGGTATCTCTTCATTTTGTTGATGGTAAGTTAAGCGTCAAAAGTGAATATGGGTTAATTACTAAAAGTGATCAATCAGAATTAGATGACTCACCGTATGTGGATGTAACGGAAAATCCCGAAAATAAAATTAAAGAATTAGTAAATGAACACCTACATAACGTTTCTGTCGAAGATATTGAAGTCAATCAGGATCTTGGAACTAAAGAAAACGGTCAAAACATTGCACTGGTTCACTTGTCCTTTGATTTAAAAAATTCATTAGCAAGAACTAAGAAAATGATTGAATTATATAGTGATGATTTAGCTGCTCGCACAGCAATAGAAGACAAAAGCGTTAGTGAAATCTCTGTATTTTGGAAAGCTCCATACATAGACGAAAACGAAACCTTAGCAAAAGTCTCTTACAAAAGATCCGGTGAAAAGATGAAGGTCAGTGCGAGAAACTATTCTCAATCTTTAAGTTATTAATCAATTTAAATGAAAAAAGCCCTCTCATTAAGGGAGGATTTCATTCCTTCGTGTTACGATGAAATCAACAACAAAACCAGTCGTACCAAGCCCTCTCGGCAGATTTGCTGAGGGGGCTTTCTGCTGTTTTCGGAACTTTGAAAAGCGGTGTTTGTTTGCAGAAGGGGGATCGCCGTTCTCCGTTCGTTTCCCTTTCAAAGATTTGTTAGCGGGAGGGTCACTTGCCCTTGCTGCCGTGAGCCTTGTTGTGACACGCGTTACACAGCTTTCAAGGTTCTTCATGTCTAATCGTTTCGACCAATCTTTCTTTACTTCCACAATGTGATGCACCATGTCAGCCGGAGTGAAGCAATGATCTTTCAAACAACACTGACAGAGATAATTGTCTCGTATCATGCAAGTTGTCTTGTTCGTTTCCAATCTGTTGATTTATAAAAACTTGTTATTGTTTTGTTTCCTCCTGCTGAGCGTTTCTGTGGTCTGGACAATATCCCTCCCTGGTAATTGCCTTACACCACTGGCTTTACATTCCCTCAATGGCTTAAGCGGTATTGGAATCACCTTTTCTTTTTTTCATCAACGTAAAGAGTACAAATACGTCTAAATCCTCCACTATTGTACATGCATAAAATCCTCCTAAAAAGTGGCAGGATTTAATACGAACATACGTTAGTTAAATATTAGGAGTTAGCTGACATGTATCAGTCTGTATATAGTACATTGATCACTGGCACCGTGTGGCGCGAACATCCTCCGTCCCCGACAATTCTCCTCATCACTTTCTCAACTTAATCTATATCCTATCTACCCTTCATTCCTCTCAGCTCCTTTTAAAATAAAAAGACATCCGTTATGGATGTCATAAAAGTGATTATTTATCTTTTTCTTCTTTCTCAATTTCACTTTTTAAAAAGTTTATACCATTAGATGAGGCATTAGTAACGAAAACTTGAAACAAGTTATAAATAACACTTTTCAGCTCAATTAAAAAATTCAATATAAAAGTGATGTAAAAACTAATCAACAACGCAGATATTAATTCATTGGTTTCCTTACTCAAATAGATAAAATACCAATTACTGGATAAATATTTAAAAATAATCATCAACAAAAAATTAATGATTATTATAATTAAATAAAATACTCCCACACCCAAAAAATACAAATTGTATATTTTAAATTTGCTACTGTGCTCTTTATGTTTTACTGCAATTAAGGTTATCATGGTCTGGTCGTTAGCTAGTGCTTGAAAGATAGCATAACCTGTAACAATAATTGTGAAAATAGGGATTATGATCGTATTAACATTTACTGTTATGTCCGATATGATATCAATTGCACTAGCTACATTAAATAGAACAAAATTAAGGAATATGAATACAGCCACAAATATTAAAATCAAAAAGCACAATCTTATGTAAGATAATTTAAAAAGACCGACACTTTCTAAAAATATTTGATTAGAGCTCATTCTTTTGTATTTAAGTAAATCTTTAATATGCTCCTTTATCTGCTCTTTTTTTCCCTCATCCATTTAATCACCTTTTAAAAGCTATTTTTTAAATAATTTATTGTATGCATTTTCAAGTTTTGTATACATTCTATCGTATATTGACCTATTTTCTTCACTAGTTTCATTAAATTCCGTTTTATTTATAACTTTACCAGTAATCTCATCAATATTCTGATTGAAAGTTTCTTCTTCATCTAAAGGTATATTCATTACCTCTGTAAATGAATCATCCTTTAAAGTCCCTGAAGTTCCATTATTAAATTTTACTCTTATTGTAGGTTTCATTAAACCCTTTGTGTCTTTAATAATCGATACCACATTATCTTTATTATCTGGTGTATTGTATGTTATATTCCCTGTTTTTGAACCTAGTTTTTCTAAAGACTCGGTTAAATAATCGACTGTTTCATTGTCAATGATATCACCATTTAAAGGGTAAAATCTTAAGGTTACATTCTTGATTTTTTTTACTTTCTTTAACTCTTCCTCGATTGCTCCTTTAAAAGGGATAGCTACCACATTCAAATTAACATTAGGTAATCTTTCTTCCCTAACTTTATTCTCTTCCCTAATGAAGGTTTTAATTTTATCCCTAGCTGTTACTGAAAAATTCTTTAAAGTTGGACTTCCTTTTTGATTTTTAACTAAAACCATGCGATGGTTTTTTAAATTTATTAAGAAATAAGAGTAAGGATCCGAAGGATATACTTCATTTGTCCTTACTAATTCACCATTGATGATTCTCGACTTCACTTTTAAAGTAGTACTTCTAACAATTAAACCAGCAAGGACAAATTCACCTTTTACATTAGTCAGTTTAACATCGCGGAAAAAGAAGTCAGCATCCTTTTTTTCACTTCCTTTTTTTTGATCTTCTTCTTTTAAAAAAGCCGGTAGTATAATTTCAAAAAAGTAATCCAACATAGGTTGATTTTCTTTTCCAAAAGTACAATTGAAATTTGCAATATAAGATTGTTTGTCTTCTAACAATGAATATTTCCCCCTTTTTATATTTCCAACTCATAGAATTCAACAAAAATAGGGGAATTCCTGCTACTATTTACTCATCATTAATAATAAGCGAACAAACGTTCTTGGTCAAGACTTCATTAAGAGAACTTAAATAGGCAATGCAATTAATTAATAAAGAATTTTATCTACATGGTACAAGTTAGGAAAGCAATTGGTATATTCTTTCTAAACTACCCCCGTACTCAAGCTGATTCACGCCGATTGTCCATCCTGAGAATTACCGGACGAGTTTACAGAGAACATAAAAAAGCAACCCGTAGGATGCTCTAATTATTTCTTAAATAGTTGTTGATATTTAAGCATATCACCGTATAACTTCTCAAATACTTCTTGCCATCTACCAGAATCAAAAAGCTCTTTGGCTAAAAATTCAACAAAGTGATAATTGCCATTTTGCTCAGGAACAATTTCATACAAAGCTTGTTCAAAGGAACCGTGGTGTACATCCATCTTATTCTCAATACGGGTTCGGTAGTCATCAAAAAGATCATAGATTTGATCTACTTGTTCTTCTGTTATTTTATATTCAAAAAACAAACGTGAAACAGGATCGTCCCGAAATAACAATTCCTGTCTGAATTCAATAAACTTCAATCTTTTCTCTAAATCAGTCATTCTATCACCTCCCACCTTATTATCGGTGAAAGAGCGTAATGAAGGAACTGTTTGCAAAATTTGTCGAACGATTCACTAGAGTTGTTTGCAGAGAACATAAAAAGCGCCCCCCTTATTGGGCGGCGCTTAATTCTCGAAATGAACATTTAGTACAAAATTCATTTAGTTATCAAACTGGATCATAACCTCTTATGCTGTGACAAATGTCGTCGTGCTTGTTGTATTCAATCTTTAAAGAGGGTTCTTCTTTTGTCGACTTAACTTCTAATATTTGACCAGCGTCAAGAATTTGTTTGATTTTGTTCAGAGCCGCTTCCTTGCAATGTGTGTCCCGCATTACTAAATTCTTCAATGAAATCCCTCCAATAGAAAAAGCGCCCTCCCGATTGGGAAAGCGCCTGCCTGTTTATTACCTATTACCATAATACCCTATCTAAAACAAAATGGTGTGCCGTTATTATGCCATGTTTGTGCCAAAACAAAATAATTGGTTTCACGCTGAAACCTCTTCACATAAGACCCTCCCGTAAAATTCCATTTCCTTCTCCCTGATTTCCACTGAATTAAAATAGGGTTTCACGCTAAACTTTTGTTTATATTTCACATCATATGGATCGGTGTATTCTATTACTAAGAACAAGTCAAAAAGCTTGATCTTTCGGTAAGCATATTCATTAATATTTAACAACAATAAATAGAACAATGGAATGTGGATCTTTGTAGATTCTGTATTATATTTCGATGGTTGAACTGTACCTACATTTTCATATTGGGGAAAGATAGGTATCCTTATCTTATTACTAATCTCATCTATTGGTGAAAAGTGATGAAATGAAAATTTTGCTCTTCTTTCTTTTCTAAATAAAAAGATAGTATATCGTCTTTATAAGTCCAACCACCATCCGAATACAGGGCAATAAAATCATCTAGACCTTCATATTCAAAATGCATAACTACATTTCTTGCATAAGCATTTCCTATATTATTTAGATTTAAAAAGTAATTAGCCGCTCCATTTTTCAAGGGGTCTTTAACTCCTCCTTCCCATTGACCCAACAAGTTTTTTTCTAATGGGCCTTTGAACTTTTTTGAAGGCACATCCAATACAGGTTTATCTCGTTTTTGTATCTCTTCTATATTTATTTTATTACTTTTTGCTGCTGCTTTTGCTGCATAAAAAGAAGCAGTAGCTGCAACAGCGGTAAATATTGTGGACAGTATTGAAATAATCAATTGAAATGTCTCCATAGATTCATCTCTCCAAACTTAGTTTTTTTACAATTATACTAAATTATCCACAAAATCCACGAATTACCCATATGTTATAGACTGTGCAACTGCCCGAAGTGCCGTCAGCCCTTGCCATCCGTGTTTTCAAACAATATCCCTAAAATGAATTCCACGTTTGCTTTTTGAAGAAAATCAATAAAAATATGCAGAAAAAAAAGACTCATCTTGCTTATGAGATGAGCCTGCTTATATTTTAAATTTCTTCATGGCGTTGTTCATGGCATCCTGATTAATTCCAATGTATCGAAGGGTTGTCCGCTGGTCTGAGTGATTAAAAATCTCCTGCAGCATGGCAACATCTTTTGTTTGCCTGTAAAATGGTATCCGAATGTTTTCCTCAGCGTGTGTGTGCCTATATCATCCAAACCGACATACTCAGCGGCAGCCCTTAGAATCTTATAAGCCATCGACCGGGAAATGGGCTTGTTGATCCCTTCGCGACTTTTGAAAAGATATTCAGCATTAACCCGTTTGATGAATACCTAAACAGCTAAAAACCAGTGGGCAAAATGTGGGCACGAGGGGCACATCCCACACAGAACCCTTCTACATCACACGCTTAAACATCTTCTCCATCTCATACGTACTGTGGTGAATTATAATCGGCCGGCCGTGCGGGCATGTGAACGGGTCTGTCGTTCGGCGCAGGTCGTCCAAGAGCGCTTTGATTTCATCGTTTCGCAAATGGCGGTTCGCTTTGATTGAGCCTTTGCAGCTCATCATAATGGCCGCTTCCTCCCGCAGTTTCTTAATATCGATCTGTTTGGCGTCAAGCACCTGCTGAATGATTTCTTCAATCAGTTCAGCTTCTTCCCCTTTTGGAAACCAGGCCGGATGGCAGCGGACGATGTAGCTGTTCGTGCCGAATGCTTCTAAAAACACTCCGACACTTTCAAGCTCATGCTGATGCTGGTCAATGATCAGCGCTTCATTTGCCGCGTAATGAAAGGTGAGCGGCACGATCATGTCCTGTACTTCAGGCTCGACCTGCCCGACTTTTTCCCGGAAATATTCGTATTTAATCCGTTCTTGTGCCGCATGCTGGTCAATGATATACAAGCCGTTTTCGTTTTGGGCTAAAATATATGTCCCGTGCATTTGGCCGATCGGATACATCACCGGAACTCTTTCTTCACGTATTTCTTCAGAGACAGCTTCCGGTTCCGGAGTATCGGAAACAGGCGCTTCCGGTTCCGGCATGCCGAGCTCCGGCGGCACTTCGTGATCCGCTTCATTCGGGAGAATCTCTTCTTCTATTATTACCGGCTCAGGCTCTTTTACAACCGAACTCAGCTTCATTGGTGAGTAAGACGGCTCCGGCGTTTTTTCAGGAAGTTTCCGCTCAGGCGCGCTTTCCTCGAATGTCATAAATTGCTGTTCGTTTTTGGCCGGTGCCGGCGCTGATTTTTTCGGGAGCTGGGCGCTCGGAATAAGCCGCTGCTTTTGAAACACTTTCTTTATCCCGTCACGGATCAGCTCATGCAGCTCCGTCTCTTTGCTGAGGCGGACTTCAAGCTTCGAGGGATGGACATTGACATCGACCAAAATCGGGTCCATCGTAATTTCGATAAACGTAATCGGATGGCGGCCGATCGGCAGAAGTGTGTGATAGCCCTCATGCACCGCTTTTACAAGCGGGAAATTCTTAATGTATCTTCCGTTAATGACAGATGACATGTAGTTTCTGGATGCACGCGTGATTTCCGGAAGCGCAATGTAGCCCTTGACTTCAAAATCAAGCGAGCTGACATGGAGCGGTATCATTTTTTTCGCAACCGCCGTCCCGTAAATTGCGGCCAGCACATGGCGCACATCCCCGTTACCGTTTGTCTGCAGCAGATTTTTCCCCTGATGACGGAGACGGATCGATACTTCCGGATGCGCAAGAGCGATCCGGTTGACAACATCCGTAATATTGCCGAGCTCCGTATGCACGGTTTTCATATATTTCAATCTGGCGGGTGTATTGAAAAACAGGTTGGTAACGATAATCTCCGTTCCTTTTCTGCTGGAGGATTTCTGTTCAGAAATGATATTCCCGCCCTGAAGAATGAGATGGGTGCCCGCTCCCTCGCCGATGCTCGTTTTAATTTCCAGATGAGAAACAGACGCGATACTTGGCAAAGCTTCTCCGCGGAAACCGAGTGTTCTCACCCGGAACAGGTCGTTTTCATCTTTGATTTTACTGGTCGCGTGGCGGCGGAAAGCCCGCTTGCAATCATCGGTTTCCATCCCTTCGCCGTTATCGAGCACCCGAATCGACGAAAGCCCCGCTTCCTCTATGTCGATTTCAATGACTGTGCTGTTTGCGTCGATGGCGTTTTCCACCAATTCTTTAACGACTGAGGCAGGCCGTTCGACCACCTCGCCGGCCGCTATTTTATTTGAAAGTTCATCTGACAGCTGGATGACTTTTGCCAAGTCCGTCACCTCTTTCTATTTTAATTTTTTTTGCAGCTTGTACATTTCGTTCATCGCTTCAAGCGGCGTCATATCGAGAATATTGATTGACTTAAAGGCTTCAAGCACTTGTTTTTCTTTATTAGAAACAGCCGGTGCCTTCTGTTCTTTTTCACCGTCAGCAAAAAAGGACAGCTGTGCCGGTTCTTCTCTGACGGCGGACTTTTTCTCAGATACCGCCGGAAGCTCCGGTTTATCTCCTGACTGCTCAAGCTGTTTTAAGATCTCCTGCGCGCGGCTGATCAGATCGTCCGGGAGCTCGGCAAGCTGGGCGACATGAATGCCGTAACTTTTATCTGCGGCTCCTTCTTTGATTTGATGGAGAAATACGACCGTTCCGTTATATTCCTCTGCGCGCACATGAACGTTTTTCAGCTGAGGAAGCTTATCTTCAAGCACCGTCAGCTCATGATAATGCGTGCTGAACAGTGTTTTAGCGCCGATATGATCATGGACATATTCAATAATCGCCTGTGCCAGCGCCATTCCGTCGTACGTTGATGTCCCGCGGCCGATTTCATCAAACAGGATCAGGCTGTCTTTTGTGGCGTTCACAATCGCGTTTTTCGCTTCCAGCATTTCCACCATAAAGGTGCTTTGTCCGGAAATCAAATCATCCGCTGCCCCGATTCTCGTGAAGATTTGATCAAAAATCGGCAGAACCGCTTCTTTTGCGGGCACAAAACAGCCGATCTGGGCCATGATCGATAAAAGTGCGATCTGTCTCATGTACGTGCTTTTACCTGACATATTCGGACCCGTAATCAGGAGCATTTCCCGCGAATCGCCCATCAGGCAGTTGTTCGGCACGTATTCTTGACTGTCCATCACCTTTTCAACGACGGGGTGTCTCCCTTCAATGACTTTTACTTCATTATCAGAAAAGACGGGCTTTGTGTAATGCCTGTTTTCACTGATCGTAGCAAAGCATTGCAGTGCGTCCAGCTCACTCATTTGTTTGGCAAGACGCTGCAAGCGCGGAATAAATTGTTTCACCTTTTCACGCAGTCCGGCAAAAAGCTCATATTCCAGCTCGCAGATGTTGTTTTCCGCTTCTAAAATAAGCGCTTCTTTTTCCTTCAATTCCGGCGTAATGTACCGTTCGGCGTTTGTGAGGGTCTGCTTCCGCTCATACCGTCCGTCTTCAAGCAGATGAAGGTTTGCTTTTGTGACTTCAATATAATAGCCGAACACTTTATTGAAACCGACCTTTAATGAACGGATGCCCGTATAAGCGCGTTCCTGCTGCTCCAGTCTGGCAATCCAGTCTTTACCGTTTTTGCTGGCGTCACGGTACTCATCGAGCTTCTGATGATAGCCGTCTTTAATTAAATTGCCTTCTTTTAACGATAACGGCGGGTTTTCATGAAGGGCTTCTTCTAACAGGTCAAGCAAATCTCCGCACGGATCAATCAAGCCGGCGCGTTCTTTTGCTTTTTTATCGTTAAGAGACCCTACAAGCTCTTTGATGCTCGGCACTTGTTTTAAAGATTCTTTCAGCTGGATTAAATCCCTTGCGTTGACGTTTCCGAATGCGACCCGGCCCGCTAGACGTTCTAAATCGTATACTTCCTTCAGGCGCTCTCGCAGATCTTCACGCTCAAACAGATGATTGACCAGCGTCTCGACCATTTCCTGGCGTTCTTCGATTTGGGATGCCCTGATCAGCGGGCGGTCAATCCATTGTTTGAGAAGCCGGCCGCCCATCGCTGTTTTCGTCTCGTCTAAAAGCCAAAGCAATGACCCTTTTTTGCTTTTCGAACGGATCGTTTCCGTCAGCTCAAGATTCCGTTTTGAATACAGGTCAATTTTCATCGCTTCTTCCAATTCATATACTTGAACCGGCTGCAGATGATCCAGGCTCCGTTTTTGCGTTTTCTGCAAATACGTATATAAACGCATAAACGTCTCTGTCAGCTCTTCGCCCGGCAAGTGCTTTGCGATTTCAATGCGTTCTGTTATTTCCCCGTCTTCGATGGAAATCGTGGCGCCGCACCGTTCTTTCAGCTGAGCAGCTGTATGTTCGTTAAACTTGCTTGATACGACAATTTCCTTTGCGCCGACTGAGTAAATTTCTGACATGACATCTTCAATCCGCTCAATAAATACGGCCAGGTTTTCTCCGGTCGTTAAGTCCGATAAAGCGAGACCGTATCCGTCACGGAATTCGGAAACGGAAGCGATAAAGTTGTTTTCCGATTCATGAATGCCTTTTCCATCCATCACGGTTCCCGGTGTGATCAGCTGGACGACTTCTCTTTTTACAACGCCTTTAGCCGCCTTCGGATCTTCCGTCTGCTCACAGATCGCCACTTTATAGCCCTTTTTAATCAGCTGTTCAATATAAGCCGCCGCGGAATGATACGGCACGCCGCACATCGGAATTTTATCAGCCGAACCTCCGTCTCTGCTTGTCAGTGTAATTTCAAGCTCTTGTGACGCTTTTTTTGCATCTTCAAAAAACATTTCATAAAAGTCACCAAGCCGAAAAAATAAAAAGGCATCTTGGTGCTCTGCCTTTATCTTCAAGTATTGCTGTATCATAGGCGTGTAACTAGCCATCATTTAATCCCTCACTATGTATCTTCTCTTATCCGAATCCCATTATAACATAAACAAAAGAGTGATATCTTTATATATAAAAAAGAGACTTGGGGTGTTAAACTCCCCTAGCCTCAACTTATTCTTCAGGATCTCCGACTAAAAATTCAGGGTTAATGTCCTCTAATTCTTCATCAAGATCGTCTTCCCAATCATCATCATCGTCTTCTTCCCAGTCAGGATTGACTTCGACGACGACTTTCGTTTCACCGACCACTTCTGCTAAAAATTCTCTCTCTGCCTGAACCACGATTTTATTTCCGTTAGGAGAAATGGTGACTTCAAGACAATTCGGCTGCTGCAGCACTTTGGCAATGACTTCGTGTTCGTCATCTAAGTAATTTGTGTCTCTGTATCTGAGTTTAATCACATCGACATACTTTACTCTCTCGGTTACAACTTCCGTTTTTGTATTATCGGCGTAAGAGTACCAGACGTTTATATCATAATACCCTTCAATTTCTACAGTCTTCCCGATCTTTTCGGCATCGTACTTGTGGTTGATAATCCAGCCGCCCAATATACTTGACGGTTTTTCTCCAGGTGAGATCGTGTTGGTGCATTGGGTGAATTTTCTTCCTTTCGCAACTACCGCTTTCGTAATAATTTCCCTGTATTCAGACATTCCGGCAGGCCTCCTTGTTCTTCTTCGTGTTATCTTATGCTGGGCATTTGTCTCATGTGCATTTTTATAATAAAAATATAAAAATACAAAGTTTCTGTTTCATTGTATGCAGCCCTGCCCAGAAACTTTACTTTTAAGTATGATAAAACTTTCCAGTAAAATCGGACAAAACGGTGACCCGATGAAAATTTAGTACATATTACAATTAGTTCTCAAACAGCAAAAAAACACGGGCCGAAGAAGGCCCCGTGTTTAAATAGAACAGCTGTTATTCGAATGTTTTACTTTTGAACCGGTTTCTCCCGTCAGCAGGTTGCCTCCGGTAGATGTAATGATTTCGTTTGTCACCTGATTTGAGATCGTATGTGCGACAAGCTGAAGAAGGTCATTGACCTCAATCTGGGAATCTCTGAATTCCTGAATGATCGGAATCCCTTCAAGCTCTTCCTGCAGGGCGTCAATTTTACTTTCCACTTGTTTCAGCGCTTCACGCTTTTCGTAGTGCTTCAGGTTAACGGCTTGCTTTTGCAGGGTTTTAATCTGATTAATAATCGCAGAGACTTTTTCATTTTCGTTAATCTGCGCCTCAGCGCGTTTGAAAAAATCAACTTCTTCTGTTTCAGAAATCATTTTCGCAAGGTTCCTAGCCTGCTGTACAATGTCTTTCTTAGAGTAAAGCGTCATTATTATTTCACCTCGATTGCTTCTCCTGCCATCACACCGTCAAGCGACCATGTTTTCGCCTGTTCGATTTTGACGCGTACAATCTTGCCGATGGCGTCTTTCGGCCCTTTGAAGTTGACGAGCTTGCTTTTTTCCGTATAGCCGGCAAGAATGTCAGGGTTATTTTTGCTTTCTCCCTCAACTAATACTTCGACAGTCCTGCCTTCATATTCCTTCATTTTTTTGGCTGAAATTTCTTTCACCAAATCATTGAGGCGCTGAAGACGTTCTTTCTTGACCCTCATCGGAACATTGTCTTTCATCTTCGCTGCCGGCGTGCCTTCACGCGGAGAGTAAATAAACGTATATGCGCTGTCAAATTCCACTTCGCGATATAACGAAAGCGTTTCTTCAAATTGTTCATCGGTTTCATTCGGGAAACCGACAATAATATCGGTCGTCAGTGAAGCGTTCGGCATCGCCGCTTTAATTTTTCCGACAAGCTCCAGATAGCGTTCTCTGTCATATTTGCGCGCCATCATTTTTAACATCGCTGAGCTTCCTGATTGAACCGGAAGATGGATATGGTCAAGAAGGTTGCCGCCTTTGGCGAGCACTTCGATCAGATGATCATCAAAGTCACGCGGATGACTCGTCGTGAATCGGATTCTCGGAATATCAATTTTACGCAGTTCGTCCATTAAATCACCGAGACCGTACGTGATATCCTCAAAATCTTTTCCGTACGCATTCACGTTTTGACCGAGCAGCGTGATTTCTTTATAGCCTTCGCTTGCAAGTCTTCTGACTTCCTGGATAATTTCCTCAGGACGGCGGCTTCGTTCTTTTCCGCGGGTATACGGTACGATGCAGTATGTGCAGAACTTGTCACAGCCGTACATAATGTTGACCCAGCCTTTAATTTTTCCGTTGCGGACTTTCGGAAGGTTCTCAATGACATCCCCTTCCTTCGACCACACTTCAATGACCATCTCTTTTGATAAATATGCCTCTGATAAAAGTTCCGGCAGACGGTGAATGTTGTGCGTGCCGAAAATCATATCGACAAACGGGTGCTTCTTAAGGATGCGGTTTACGACTGATTCTTCCTGTGACATGCAGCCGCAGACACCGAGAATCAAGTCCGGGTTATTTTTTTTGAGCGCCTTTAAATGGCCGAGCTCGCCGAACACTTTGTTTTCAGCGTTTTCCCGGATAGCGCAAGTGTTTAATAAAATGACGTTCGCGTCATCAACCGAATTTGTCGCTTCATAACCGAGCGCCATAAAAATACCCGCCATGACTTCCGTATCATGCTCGTTCATTTGGCATCCGTACGTGCGGATATAAAATTTCCTGCCTTCACCGAGGCCTTTAAATTCTTCTGAGATTTTAAAATCGTTATGATATTGAACGGATTCTTTGCCCCGTTTTTTCGCATCTTTTAAAGAAGGCGGAATATAAACGGCTTCAAAATACTTGCTGTAATCCTTTTCGGATTTTTTGTCCGCCGGATTCACTTGTCCGCTTTCCTGCTTTTGCTTTTCATTCATGTTCGAATGTCTCCTTTCAACCGAAACTTCCACCCTCAAGTATACTGGTTAAAAGCGTTTGGCACAACCGCCAGCCTATTATTGTACACCTTATTGAGAATAAGAATCAATAAGAAATAAAAAAGAGGGAATCATTTCCCCCTTACACAAGCTGAAGCTCTTTTGCGGCTGAACGGATTACTTCCAGTGCCCGGTCAAGCTCCTCTTTTGTATGCTCCGCCGTAATAATGGTGCGGATTCTCGCTTTTCCTTGGGCGACCGTCGGATACACGATGCTTTGTGCAAACACGCCGCGGGTCAATAAAAGGTCTGATAATGCCTGGGCTTTTTCTTCCTCCCCTATTAATATCGGCACGATCGGTGTTTCGCTTTTTGTGAGGGTCAGCCCCATTTGAACCAGTTTGTCTTTGAAATACGCCGTGTTCTCCCATAGCTTTTCCATATGCTCAGGCTCTTCCAGCAGGACGTCAATGGCCTCTATGCATGCGGCCGTTACCGCAGGCGGATGAGAAGTGCTGAATAAGAAAGGGCGCCCTTTATGGCGCAGGTAATCGATCAGAACCTGCGATCCTGCGGCGTAACCGCCAAGCACTCCGATGGCTTTGCTTAATGTGCCCACCTGTATGTGGACTCTTCCGTCAAGCCCGAAGTGATTAACCGTTCCCCTTCCGTTTTTTCCGAGTACGCCGGAAGCATGCGCGTCGTCGACCATCACAAAGGCATCGTACGCCTCTGCAAGTTTGACGATGTCAGGCAAAGGAGCGATGTTGCCGTCCATTGAGAATACGCCGTCGGTGACGATCAGGCGCATGCGGTAATTCATCGATTTTTTCAGCACCCTTTCCAAATCGTCCATATCAACATGGCGGTACACCTTTTTATCTGCTTTTGTGAGCCTGATCCCGTCAATGATGGAAGCATGGTTCAGTTCGTCAGAGATCACGATATCCTCTTTTGTAAGAATGCTTGATAGGACGCCCTGATTCGTTGTGAACCCCGATTGAAAAACAAGTGCCGCTTCTGTTTTTTTAAAGTTTGCCAATTTCTTCTCCAGCTCATTGTGCATTGTGAATGTTCCGGCGATTGTCCGGACGGACCCCGTACCCGCTCCGAATTCTTCCGCGGCGCGTTTGGCCGCTTCGACAAGCCTTGGATGCGACGTCAAACCGAGATAATTGTTCGATGAAAGCTGTATCACGTTTTCCCCTTTGACTTCCACCGACGGACCCTGCTTCGTTTCAATTTGTTTCATTTGCTGCCACGTTTTATTTTCTTTCATTTTATCAAGCTCGGCTTTTAGAAATTCAAATTCTTTCATTATAGAACCCTCCCCTTATGGAATCAAAATGACTTTGCCGCACTGGCCCTTTCTCATCAGGTCAAACCCTTTTTCAAAGTCTTCAAGCGGAAACTGATGCGTGATCACCGGCGTCAGATCAACAAGGCCGGATTCAAGCAGGTGCGATACCTGCCGCCATGTTTCAAACATTTTTCTGCCTGTGATGCCTTGGACGGTAAGTCCTTTAAACACCACGTCATTTGTCAGGTCAACCGTCACCGGACGTTCCGGCAGACTCAGCATGTGGAACCTTCCCCCGTTGGCCGCCATCTTTAATCCTTGTGTTATGGCTGTCGGGTGGCCGGACATTTCACAGACAAGGTCGATTCCTTCTCCGCCTGTTAAGGTGTCGATCACCTCAAGCGGATCTTCCTCGTCAGCTGGAATGGTGATCGTGGCTCCCAATTTCTTCGCAAGAGCCAGCCTGTAATCATTTTTATCAATGGCCGCAATACGGGACGCACCGGCCGCTTTAGCCACCGCCACCGCCATCAGTCCGATCGGTCCGCAACCGATAATTGCAGCGGAACCGCCCGCAAGCTGGCTGTTTTCCAGCACCGTATGCACCGCGTTGCCAAGCGGCTCTTGAACAGAAGCGACGGCGGGGTCCATATCAGCGGGATTTTTCCAAACATTTCGAGCCGGCACTTTGACATATTCAGCGAAGGAACCGGCTGTATCTACGCCGAGGATCTTTGTATGGGTGCACACATGATGTTTTCCTGTTAAACAAGGGACACAAGTACCGCAGACGAAGTGGGTTTCAGCCGAAACGTAGTCACCTATTTTGACATTTGTGACGTGTTTGCCCGTTTCCGCTACGATACCGCTGAATTCATGTCCGAATACTTGAGGTGTTTTGATTCGTTTCTGCGCCCATTGATCCCAATTATAAATATGCACATCTGTACCGCATATAGATGCGGCCTGTACTTTAATGAGAACTTCATTCTCATTAATGGAAGGTATGGGAATTTCTTTCAGAGTTGCTCCGAAAGCGTTTTCATTTTTGACGATAGCTTTCATCTTTCCTCCCAACATGTACACTCCTCCTCGAAAAAACACTGTAATAACTGGATTGTAACATGAGATAAAAAGGAGGTAAATACCAGTGTCCACTCCAAGAAAACAACTGCTTCCGTCCGGAAAAATGGGCGGGATTTTTTTTGAATATTATATGAATAAAGCCATTTATCATCTCTTCGTACTATCAATATAATATTGTGAGAAAATATGACAACAATAAAAACAACCCGCTCGCCTTACGCAAGCAGGTTGAGAATGTCATGTTTTTGTTTTTAACGGGGTTCGACGATTAACTTAATCGCCGTTCTTTCTTCTCCGTCAATCTGTATATCTGTAAAAGCCGGAATACAAATCAAATCTACGCCGCTTGGCGCGACAAAGCCTCTGGCAATCGCAACCGCTTTAACAGCCTGGTTTAAGGCACCCGCCCCAATTGCTTGAATTTCGGCGGCTCCGCGTTCCCTCAATACACCGGCAAGCGCGCCTGCTACTGAATTTGGACTTGATTTTGCTGAAACTTTTAAGATTTCCATTTCTGCTCCCCCTTAGTTTTACAATGGATAAGTGAGTGTTCATTAGAACAATCATTATTAGATGTTGCTATCCAAAAAGCCATCCCCACAATGCTTTTCAAAAATAGCGGGCTACCTTCCATTTCTACTATATTCACTAAGAAGTTGCTATATTCCTGCTTTTCCTTTTAATATTTTTATAAAATAAACACATGATCACCTATTCAAAGAACATATGGTCATCATTGATTAATATCCGTTCGATATTTACGGCCTTTTTCGTTTGATCGTCGATGTCAATGAGCACTCCGCTCAGCGTAGTTTTACCTTCCGCCACCGTAAACCGGACGGGAAGATTGGTTTTAAACCGCTTGATGACCGTTTCTCTGTCCATACCGAGAATTCCGTCGTACGGACCCGTCATGCCTACATCAGTAATATATGCCGTTCCTTTCGGCAAAATGCGGTTATCTGCCGTTTGCACGTGTGTATGGGTGCCTACCACGGCAGAGGCTCTTCCGTCTGTGTACCAGCCGATCGCAATTTTTTCGCTTGTCGCTTCGGCGTGAAAATCAATAAAAATGTACGGCGTGCGCTTTTTCGCTTCTTCTATTAATTCATCCGCTTTAGCAAACGGATCATCAAGCGGCGGAAGAAACGTCCGCCCCTGTAAATTAATGACGGCAAGCTCTTTTCCGTTCGATTTAATATAAGTAATGCCTTTGCCCGGCGTACCTTCCGGGAAATTCGCCGGCCGGACAAGATGCGGCACATCATCAATAAAGTCGAAGATCTCTCTTTTATCCCACGTATGGTTTCCCATTGTAATGGCGTCGGCTCCCGCTTCCATCAGGCTGTGGTAGATCTTTTCTGTCAGTCCTTTTCCGTGTGCTGCATTTTCTCCGTTAATAATTGTAAAATGCGGTTTATGTTTCGCTTTCAGTTTCGGGACATATTCTTTTACCATGTCGCGGCCTGGGGAACCGACAACATCTCCGATAAATAAAATTCTCATACATTCCATTCCTTCCTTTTCAGGGACTCAAAAAAATAAAGTGATGCGCTAAGCATCACTTTATTTTGCATACTCTACGGCTCGAGTTTCTCTGATTACGGTCACTTTAATGTGGCCCGGATAATCAAGCTCGTCCTCAATTCGTTTACGGATATCACGTGCCAAACGATGGGCTTCTAAATCATTAATGGAGTCCGGCTTCACCATGATGCGAACTTCACGGCCGGCCTGAATCGCAAATGATTTTTCAACACCTTCGTAAGACTCGGAGATTTCTTCAAGCTTTTCAAGTCTGCGGATATAGTTTTCGAGCGTTTCACTTCTCGCGCCCGGTCTTGCGGCTGACAGTGCATCAGCGGCAGCGACCAGAACGGCGATAATGGAAGTCGGCTCTTCGTCTCCGTGGTGTGACGCAATACTGTTAATGACGACTGGATGCTCTTTATATTTGGTCGCAAGCTCCACTCCGATTTCCACGTGGCTTCCTTCCACTTCATGGTCAATTGCTTTTCCGATGTCATGCAGAAGACCGGCCCGCTTGGCAAGCTTTGCATCTTCTCCAAGCTCGGAAGCCATTAAACCGGCTAAAAACGCAACTTCCATAGAATGTTTCAGTACGTTCTGCCCGTAGCTTGTACGGAATTTCAACCGGCCGAGGATCTTGATCAGATCCGGGTGGAGTCCGTGAACGCCAACTTCAAACGTCGTCTGCTCACCCATTTCCCGGATATAGTCATCAACCTCACGGCGGGATTTTTCAACCATTTCTTCAATGCGCGCCGGGTGAATACGGCCATCCTGAACGAGTTTATCAAGAGCGATTCTTGCCGTCTCCCGTCTGATCGGATCAAATCCGGAAAGAATGACTGCTTCAGGTGTGTCATCAATAATCAGGTCAATACCTGTAAGCGTTTCAAGCGTACGAATGTTACGCCCTTCACGGCCGATGATACGTCCTTTCATCTCATCATTCGGAAGATTGACGACCGATACCGTCGTTTCGGCAACATGATCTGCTGCACAGCGCTGCAAAGCAAGCGACAGAATGTTTTTCGCCTTTTTATCTGCCTCTTCTTTCGCACGGTTTTCGGTTTCTTTTGTCATGATGGCGATGTCATGTGAAAGCTCATTTTCAACCCGGTCAAGAATGATTTGTTTCGCTTCATCCCGTGTCAGGCTCGAAATGCGTTCGAGTTCTGACTGCTGCATACGAATCATCTCATCCACTTTGCTTTCCATCTCTTCAATATGTTGTTGTCGTTCATTCAGAGAATGATCTTTCTTCTCCAACATCGCTTCCCGTTTATCAATTCCTTCATGTTTACGGTCAAGATTTTCTTCTTTTTGAAGTAAACGGTTTTCTTGTTTTTGAAGCTCATTTCGTCTTTCACGAACTTCCTGTTCAGCATCTATTCGAAGTGTATGGATTTCGTCCTTTGCTTCAAGCAGAGCTTCTTTTTTCAGTGCTTCAGCATCACGCTTTGCATCTTCAAGGATTTGCTCGGCAGCACCGCGTGCGCCCGCAATCTTTGCTTCGGCAATGGTTTTACGAACATAGTAGCCAACAACTAAACCGAGCAGAGTCAGCAAAATGGAGATGAGAACCGTCATTGGGGTCATACTTTCACCTCCTCTTGCTATGAACTTGGTTTTTGCTTAAATAAGTGCCGGCATGTACATTGTTTGATTTTCTCAACATACAGAACCTTCACAGGGAATGAGTCTCTCATGCCCTTGTCAAGTTTAAATGGTTTAACAATCATGTTAAAAAAACAAATGTTACAACTTCATTGTAATTGTGTCGGAAATACTTGTCAAGCTTGCCAGCTTAACGATTCGCCTTCAGCTCGGAATCTTCGCCATGTATATATCATACCATACCTAGATCCGCTTTTCGTGAATGACGGCTCTGTCAGTCCGCCTGGTTAAGCAATTGGTAAATTCTATTGTTTACCTGTCCTAATTTGGCGTTATTCTGAATATTTGACAGTAATATGACATATTTGCTTGCCGAATGGCTGAAGCTGTTCAAAATGTTGTAACCGGGCATAACACCGTGATTGGAATAGCTTCCCGGATCAATGTAAAACCCCATGCCGTAAGCGGCACTGCTTCCTGCTGTAAACATTTTTGTGAAGCTTGCTTTTGAAAGGAGCGTGTTGTTTACGATCGCTTTATCAAATTTATAGAGATCTTCAGCGCTCATATACATGTCGCCTGCCCCGTACAGCTGCGATAAGTCCAAAAGGTGCGGCGTTACAAGACTGCCGCTCTCATCGACTTTGTAGCCGACGGCAGGATATTTGGCTTTGGCAAATGTTTTGTAAAATCCGGCATGCTTCATTCCGGCCGGTTTGAACACGTGTTCTTTTATATATTGTTCATAAGACTCCCCGCTGACCTGAGATACGATATAAGCAAGCACTGAATAGTTGGAATCCCTGTAATCCCAAACCCCGGGCTGCCGTTTAATTCCGCGGTATTCTATATCCTTGATTAAATCAATTGGAGAAATCGGTCCCTGCCCCTCAATATGCCCGTTTATGCCGGACGTATGATTGAGCAGGTTTTTCAGTGTAATGCGCGTGCCGTTGGGAAAATTCGGCAAGTATGTACTGACGGGGTCACTCGTCTGCAGCAGCCCTTTTTCTTCAAGCTGCAGGACAGCCGTCGCGATTAACGCTTTTTGTGAAGAACCGATATAATATGATGTCTCCGGATTGTTTTTAATTTTTTGTTTTCGGTCCGCATAGCCAAAGCCTTTTTTCAGCACAACCTTTCCATCTTTTACGATCATTGCTGTGCCGCTGAACCCGATCTGTTGCAAGTAATTGCTGATCTGTTTATTGTGATCGATTGATTTAGGTGTTTTCTCTTTTTGCGTCTTTTCTTTTTTCTGTTGAGTCTGGTCTTTTGAAGTATCAGATTGAGCGGCGGGAGCGCTTTTAACGGATTCCTTCTCCCGGTGATGCGCTGTGACGGTCCAGATCATAATAAAAACAGTGACAAGCAGCAGAAAAAGAAACAGCCCTCCCGTTTTCATCAGCTTCTTCTTTCTTTTTTTATTTATTCTTGTGCGGCGGGGGCTCGTCATCTTTTTTCCTCCTCAGATATAATTTCAACTTTCGCCATGATGTTAGACGAGTGAAGGGTGAAAAAAGTTGTAACATTCCAGATAAAATTTTCCGAAACAGCCAGTGTTTTTTGAAACACACAAAAAAAAGAGCGGAAATTGCTTATTCCGCTCTTTTGATCGTGTTTTTATTCTTCTAATTCCATCTCTTCCTGAACTTCTTCCGCTTTGTCCGTTACACCGTTATTGTCCAAACCGTAATATTCACGGATTTGCTCCTGAATCATCAGCATGATGTCTTTATTTTCTTTTAAGAACTGCTTGGCGTTTTCACGGCCCTGTCCGAGGCGTTCTTCTTCATAAGAATACCACGAACCGCTTTTTTGCACGATATCCAGTTCAGTTCCAAGGTCGATGATTTCCCCTTCTTTGGAGATTCCTTCACCGTACATAATGTCCACTTCAGCCGTACGGAACGGAGGAGCGACTTTGTTTTTTACGACTTTAATTCTCGTTTTATTCCCCATGACGTCGTTGCCCTGCTTTAATTGCTCGGCGCGGCGCACTTCAAGGCGCACGGAAGAATAGAATTTCAGCGCGCGGCCCCCCGGTGTCGTCTCCGGATTTCCGAACATAACGCCGACTTTTTCACGAATCTGGTTAATAAAGATTGCGATTGTTTTAGATTTATTGATGGCGCCGGAAAGCTTACGGAGCGCCTGAGACATGAGACGCGCCTGTAAACCGACGTGTGAATCACCCATGTCACCTTCAATTTCAGCTTTTGGAACAAGCGCCGCAACAGAGTCAACGACTACGATATCAACAGCTCCGCTTCGCACCAGCGCTTCAGCAATCTCTAGCGCCTGCTCTCCCGTATCCGGCTGAGAAAGCAGAAGCTCTTCGATATTGACACCGAGCTTTTGCGCGTAAACAGGATCAAGAGCATGCTCAGCATCAATAAATGCTGCCTGTCCGCCTTTTTCCTGAACCTCAGCGATTGCGTGAAGCGCTACAGTCGTTTTACCTGAGCTTTCAGGTCCGTATACTTCAATAATCCGTCCGCGCGGGTATCCGCCTATTCCGAGAGCGGTATCAAGTGCAAGGGAACCGCTTGGCACCGTTGAAATTCTTGTATCCGTTTTTTCTCCGAGCTTCATGATGGAACCTTTGCCGAATTGTTTTTCTATTTGCTTAAGAGCCATATCTAAGGCTGCCTGACGATCACTCATTTATTTTTTCCTCCTTTATCTTGCCACTACATATACTATACCTTGTTTACTGGCATTTGCCAAGAAAAAAGCGAACGCATATTCGGATTTTTTCCGCGTTCGCTTTTCTGCAAAAGAGCATAATTTCCCTTATAAAACTTAAAAATCAGAGAAAGCGGCTCTTTAAAACTTTATTTTTGATCCAGCATTTTCAAAATGAGATGGCAGCCGTATTTAGCGGCGCGCTTTCTGATTCCGGTTCTTGAGCCGGCAAAGTTAAATTCGTGCACCTCTTCTTTTCCTTCCGCCGAAATGCCGATAAAGACGCGGCCGGGAGCATGCCCTTCCTGCGGGTCGGGACCCGCAACCCCGGTAAAGCTGATGCCGATATCGCTTCCGGTCAGCTTTCTCACACCGGCTGCAAGCTCTTTCGCACACTCTTTGCTGACCGCTCCGCTTTCTGCGAGCGTCTCAGCTTTCACGCCGAGCACATGCTGTTTCACGCTGTCGGAATAACAGACAACGCCCCCTGCAAATAGTTGAGACGCACCGCTTAAATCAGTCACCCACTCTGAAAACAGGCCGCCTGTAAAGCTTTCGGCAGAAGAAATCGTGATTTTGTTTTGTCTGCATGCTTTTGAAAGCTCCTTCACCAGAGACGTATCATCATATCCGTAGAAAAATTCACCGACACGTTCTAAAATGGCGGCTTCCGTTTCTTTTAAAAGCTGTTCTGTTTCTTTTTCGTCAGCATGTTTCGCCGTTAAACGCAGCGTGACCTCTCCGTCAGCAGCAAGCGGCGCAATCGTCGGGTTCGTCTGCGCATCAATGATATCTTCTAAATCAGCTTCAAGCTGGGATTCACCGATTCCGAAAAACCGCAGCACGGTTGAAACGATTTTCTCATTAGAACCGAGCTTTTTAAGAAGCAGCGGCTTCGCTTCATTTTCAAACATCGGACGCAGCTCGCTCGGCGGCCCGGGAAGCAGCATATAAAGCCTTGAGCCGTGCTCTGCAAGCATTCCCGGCGCCATGCCGAAATGATTCGCCAAAACGTCTGAGCCCTCAATGACGAGCGCCTGTTTGCGGTTATTCGGCGACATGGTCCGTTTTGTTTTCACGAAATATTCTTCGATCGACCGGAATGCTTCGTCATTCAGAACGAGCGGGCGCCCCAGTGTGTTTGCAATGGTTTCTTTCGTTAAATCGTCCTTGGTCGGCCCGAGGCCGCCTGAAAAAATAATCAGGTCTGAGCGCTCTTCGGCAATGCGGATGACTTGCTTAAGCCGCTCCGGATTGTCACCGACAGCGGTATGATAAAACACGTTTACACCGATTTCCGCCAGCTCTTTACTGATAAACTGCGCGTTCGTATTGGCGATCTGGCCGAGCAGAAGCTCCGAGCCGACTGCAATGATCTCTGCTTTTTTTGCTATTTCCATCTTTAAGTCCTTCTTTCTTAGTTAGATGTTTTTAACGCATCCCAGTTCTTCGCAAAATAATCCCAGCCGGAAATGACTGTGAAGAGCACAGCCACCCATAAAGCGATATCGCCGAACGGGAAAGAAACGAGCTCAAACGGAAGATTATGCAGCAAAAGCGCGGCAACAGCGATGATCTGAGCCCATGTTTTAATTTTCCCCAGCATATTGGCGGCTACAACTTCCCCCGTTCCCGCCAGCACAAGTCTTAATCCCGTTACGGCAAATTCGCGGCTGATGATGATGATGACCATCCACGCCGGCGCAAGGTCAAACTGCACAAGCGTAATTAATGCCGCGGATACCAGCAGTTTGTCAGCCAGCGGATCTAAAAATTTCCCGAAGTTTGTCACGAGGTTCAGTTTTCTGGCGTAGTAGCCATCCACCCAGTCAGTCGTTGATGCGATAATGAATAAAACAGCTCCCGTAAGATGCGCTACCGGAATCGATTCATCCCCTATATGAACGCTGCCCCACTGAAAAGGAACAAGCATGATAATCATAAATACAGGAATTAAAGCGATTCTTGCCAGTGTGATTTTATTCGGTAAGTTAAACATAAAGCCCCTCCAATAATATGTACTCGGACGTGAAGAAAAAGTCATCTTAATCGTTCAGATGACTTTTCCCCTTTTATTTTTTCATCTTGATTGTGATGGTCTGCGCCATCACATCATGCGGATTGAGTTCATAGGACAGAACCTCTCCGTTGATTTTAATTTTCAGGTTAGGGGCATAGCCCGTGCGGATTTCAATCTGCTTTTGATCCGTGACGTCTTTTTTAAAGGTTTCGCCCTTTTGCAGCGTTCCTTCTTTTAAAGAACCGCCGCTGTCATCACGGACGCGGATCCATGCGCTGTCAGAAGCAATCAGTTCAAGCTTATACTTATCTGCCCCGGAGACGTTGTATGAAGAAGCTGAGCCTTCCGTTCCGGCCGCTTTGATCTCCGTCTTTTCACTGCTTTTTTCTTTCTTTTTCTGCTCTGATGCTTTTGTGTCCTTTTTATCTTTCTTGCTGTCAGATTGCGCTTCGTCATTTGTATTGCCGTCGTTTTTCAGCGCAGAATCCTTAGGAATCTCATACTTGCTCTCACTTTGGGTGACGGCTTTGTCTCCGTCTGTCTGCCCGGATTTACTCATTCCGAACTGAATAATCGCATAAATGATCGCGATGACGATAATGACACCGATGACGACAAGGACGGTCGGAAGCCATTCCGCCGCCTTTGAAGCGGACTTAGGAAGCTCCCTTTGCATGGCAAGACCGGAGATTTTTTCCGACACATCGTCATGGTACGTGTTAGGGATGTCTTTTTTGTATTCTTCAAATAACTGATCTGAATCAAGCCCGACAGCTTCAGCGTATTGCTTGATAAACGCCCGCACATAAAAATTGCCGGGAATGACGTCATAATTGCCTTCTTCCAGAGCGGTTAAGTATCTTTTCTGAATTTTCGTCGCCGCCTGGAGTTCATCCAATGACATCCCTTTTTCCTCTCTGGCTTCTTTAAGCCGGATTGCTAATTCTGTCACAACAAACACCTTCCAATATTAAAAATCAAAGCTTGAAAAACCGGTCTGATCAAACATTTGCGGTTCTTCTGCATGTTCATATGTAATGACTTCGTCAGGATCATTTCTGAGTTCGATAATATAATCGAAATCATCGAGCGTATACTCCGAATTTTGAACAAAAATATCGGGGTGCTCCACGACCTTTGTCGCCGGAAGCCGCATAATTTCACTGACGAGCTGAAGATGGCGCTCAGATCCCCGTCTTGTCGAAACGATGCCGTCGAGGATAAACACGTTTTCCGTGCTGTATTCATCGGCAACCAGCTGGCTCCGGATCGTTTGTTTTAGCAGCGTTGATGATACGAAAAGCCATCTTTTGCTGGCACAAACGCTTGACGCAACGATGGACTCTGTTTTTCCGACCCTCGGCATTCCCCGGATTCCGATCAGTTTGTGCCCTTCTTTTTTAAACAGCTCAGCCATAAAGTCAACCAGAAGACCGAGCTCGTCCCTTTCAAAACGGAAGGTTTTTTTGTCATCGGCATCACGCTGAATGTATCTTCCGTGGCGGACTGCGAGACGGTCGCGAAGCCTCGGTTCTCTCAGCTTCGTTACTTTAATGGTCTCCATTGTTTTTAAAATTGATTCCAATCGTTTAATTTGATCTATATGCCGGCATCTGAGCAGCATTCCCCTTCTGGAAAGGTCGACACCGTTAATTGTGACAATATTAATTGACAGCATCCCGAGAAGAGATGAAATATCCCCGAGCAGGCCGGGGCGGTTCACTTGAATTTCATATTCAAAATACCATTCGAGCTTTGCCAAATGATATACCCCCTCCATTGTGGCAAATTTTTACCTTCCTTTATCATAAAACATTTTTCTCTAATTAGAAAGAAGAATGTTGCTCTATAGAGGAAAACATAAAAAAAGAGAGGAGAAATCCCCCCTCTTAATGAGTGCTGTTATTTTCAACAAGCTTCACCATCATATTTGCGATGGCGCGCTGTTCATCTTCAGAAGCAACGCTCCAAAGATCAGCAAGCACTTTTTCCTGATGGTTTTTCGAGTCGACTTCGTTCGCAAGGTAACCGCCGATTTCTGTAGCGAGGTCAGTGATCGTTTCATCACTCATCCCTTTTTCCTGCGCATAGTTCAATCTGTCGCCAAGGAAATTCTTCCAATTATCCCAGTTTTCTAATACTGACATGTTGGGTTCCTCCATTTCATCTGTTGTTACAAAATTATTTTGTCCGTGCAGATGCAAACTATACACACATTTTTTTCAGCAGTGCCAGCCGCCGTTTACGGATAATATATGCCCCGTAATATAGGAAGCCTTGTCCGATAATAAAAAGGCCGCCGCTTCGGCGATTTCCTCCGGCTTTGCCAGCCGGCCCGCGGGAATTTCCTCTGCCAACGCTTCTTTTTCATCAGACGTGAACTGATCAAGCATATTTGTATCAACGGCACCCGGCGAGACTGCATTCACGCGGACGCCGCTCGGAGCAAGCTCTTTGGCAAGCGCTTTGACGAACGAATGCTGCGCTCCCTTGACCATGCTGTATAATACCTCGCACGATGCGCCTGTTTCTCCCCAGACGGAACCGATCGCGACGATGCCCCCGCTTTTTTCCCGGATCATGCCGGGCACCAGATTACGCGCCAAAAGAAACGGACTCGTCACATGCAGCTGCACCATCTCCCGCGCCATGTCATCCGTAACGTCCGTAATCAGGCCGAAATGACTTTTGCCGCTGTTTAATATCAGAGCGTCCACAGGCTGCTTAACGGAACGGCTGAGTGTCTCCGCGCCATCCGGTGAGGACAGATCCGCCTGAATAACGGAGGCTTTTACGCCGAATGATGCGCTCAGCCTTTCCGCAAGCCTGTGTGCGGCTTCCTTATTAGAATGATAATGCAAAAGGACGTCATATCCGTTTTTTGCGAGGACTTCACTTATACTTTGTCCGATTCCGCCGCTTGCTCCGGTTACGAGCGCTGTCTGTTTCATCAATCAATACTCCTTCTTTCCCTAGAAAAACATCCCTCAGGGCGTGAGGGATGTTTTTTGTTATGATTTTGGCACGACTTTGCAGACTGTCAGCCTGTCTTCTGATATTTCTTCTTTAATGACCCGCTTTACGTCTTCCAGCGTAATCTGCTCCAGTACGGTTACGACATCAAACAGACTCATATCTAAAAAGGCGTAGCGTGTAAATTGGTTGGCGATATATTCAGGCGAATTGAGCGCTTTTAAGAATGACCCGATCTTCTTTTTTCTCGCAAGATCAAGTTTTTCCGCAGTCACGGCTGATTCCGCATCAAGCAGCATGTGTTTTAATTCGTCAGCGAGCTTATCCGGCTCCGGTGTATCTCCTCCGACAGAGGCAAAACCGAATCCGTATTCAGCCGTGTAATCAAAGCTGAAGGTTTCATCAATGTAGCCTTTGTCGTACAAGTCACCGTAATGCGGTGAGCTTTTTCCGAAGAGACATTCAAGCATGAGGTTCATGCTGAGCTCGTGCTTCAACAGCTCCTGCCCCGTTTTATAAGGGTCTTTCGCCTTTAAGCCGACAAGACATTTTGAGCCTTGCACGTTCATTTTTAACTCCTGCTCCCGGCGGAAAACCGCTTCCTGCTCCTGAACTTCTTCACGTTTGATTTCGGGCTGGTCTGTAAAAGGCTTTTTCTCCTGGTTTTTCCGCACCTGGCTGATGACCGCTTCAGGATCTGCGGGACCGACGATAAAGAGCAGCATATTGCTCGGGTGATAAAACGTTTCGTAGCACTCATACAGCAGATCTTTCGTAATATGTGAGATGCTCTCCACCGTTCCGGCAATGTCAATTTTCACGGGGTGGTCTTTATACATATTTTCGATAAGGCCGAAAAACAGCCGCCAATCCGGATTATCATCATACATATTGATTTCCTGGCCGATGATGCCTTTTTCTTTTTCAACTGATTTTTCCGTGAAATACGGGTCCTGAACAAAATCCACGAGTGTTTCCAGGTTTTTCTCCACATTAGAAGTGCTGGAGAACAGATAAGCGGTTCGTGTAAATGATGTAAAGGCATTTGCCGACGCCCCCTGCTTACTGAAGTCCTGAAACACGTCGCCGTCCGCTTTTTCAAACAGTTTATGCTCCAGAAAATGCGCGATTCCGTCAGGGACGTGTACCATTTCTTCCTTATTTAAAGGAACGAATTGATTGTCAATGGAACCGTACTTTGTCGTAAACACGGCGTATGTTTTATTAAAGCCCTGTTTCGGCAGCACATAGACATCAAGGCCGTTTGCCATTTTTTCATGATACAGCGTTTCCTGAAGCTGTTCGAAGTTTATCGGTTTAGTCAAGATGCTCCCCCCGTCCCTTTTAAGAAATAAGTCGTATCCAGCTTAATGTTCTTTCCGACATTGATAATGTCCTCTTTTGTCACTTTCTCGATATTGTCAAGGAACCTTTCGATCGGTATCTCTACTTGGGCTGAGGCCTGCTGATACAGAAATTCCGCTAAACCGTATGCCGTATCAATCGTTTCTAATACTTGATTTTTAATAACGGCTTTCGTTTGGGCGATATCATCTTCTGAAAAGTCACCGTTTTGCATAGCCTGAAACTGTTCTTCAATGATGGTGACGGCCTGCTTGTAATTTTTCACCTCAATGCCCGACATGACCATCAAAAGCCCTTTGAAGCTTTCCACCCTTGAGGCTGCATAATAGGCGAGGCTCGCTTTTTCACGGACATTTATAAACAGCTTTGAATGAGAGAAACCTCCGAACAGCCCGTTAAACACCTGCAATGCCGGATAATCCGGATCTGTATATGTCGTATTGGTCCGGAATCCGATATTCAGCTTGCCCTGCTTGACGTCCTCTTCATCAATGACTTCCTTCGGATCGGGCTGTTCATTCGCCGCGCTTCTTTCAAAAGGCTGCAGCTCCCGTTCTTCCGTTTTAAAATACGTATCAACGGCCGTTTTCACCTGATCTGTATCAACATCGCCGATGACGTACAGGTCCAGCTGGTCTTCGCGTATGGCTTTTTGATAGGCTTCATACAAATCTTGCGGTGTAATGTGTTCAACATCATCGAACTCGCCGTTGACGTGAAGCGCATACGGTTCGCTTTTGCACATTTCCTGAACGAGACGCAGATTAGAATATCTCATCTTATCATCATATACGGCTTGAATCCGCTGTTTCAGCGTCCGTTTTTCCTGCGTGACATAAAGGGGCAGGAAGGCGCCGTTTTCCAAAGCGGGCGAAAAGACAAGCTCTGATAAAAGCTGAAGACCTTTTTCCAATAACGGTGTGCGGTCCTTCAGATACTTTTCATTAGGAATCTCAAGTCTGAACGTAATGACATGACGTTCTCCCTTTTTTGTCAGATCAGCTGAAACGGATGTGCCGTACAGCTCATCAAAATAAGACCGCAGATCAGCGGTTTTCGGGCGGCTTTCTGTTCCGCGCAGAAGCACATGCGGAAACAGCGCCCTTTTTGTTACGAGCTCTTTCGTTAAAGGAGCCAGCATTTTAAACGTCAGCGAAACGGTTTTAAATTTCTCGGTCTTTACGATGTGGGCGGTGATCCCGCCGTGCTTTGACTTCATTTCATTTACATAAGTCATGTGAAACCTCCTTCGTTCATTCTTTCATAGTATGTATTATGACCAAATTTCAGCATTCGCAAAAAAGAGTACGCAGATGTAATTATATCAACTGGAGGATTTATAAGGAAACAAAAAACCTCTGCCCGAAAACAGGCAGAGGCATCGAACGTTATTTTTTCAAATTGAAAGGCCACCAGTTGGCTCTTCCGAATATTTTCACCATGACCGGTACAAAAAACGGAAGGACGACAATTGCGTACATGAGAAGGCCTGTTAATACCACGGTTGCAATCTGTAATAAGGAAAGAACGCCTGACGGTAGCATGGCCGCAAAGGTTCCCGCTAAAATAATCGCCGCAGAAATGATGACGGAACCCATATTTTTCATACTGCTGATCATTGCGGGTTCCGTTCCTTCTTTTTTCAGCTCATTAAAGCGGTCCATTAAAAAGATGGAATAATCCACGCCAAGAGCCATCAAAATGACAAAGCCGAAGAACGGCACGGCCCAGTTTACGCCCGGATACCCGAAGAAGTGTGTAAAGATGTATTCCGTCACGCCGATGGATGCGAAATACGTCAGTACGAGCGACGCCACTAAATAAACAGGCATAATGAGGGAGCGCAGCATCACGATGAGAATCAGAAAAATTCCCGCCAGCATAAACATTGCCGTCCGTTTGAAGTCTGAATCCGATACTTCCTTCAGATCGGCATTCATGCTGGAGACTCCCGAAACGCCGAAGGAAGCATTCTTCAGATCCGTGTTCGGAATGGCCCTTTTTACGCTCGCTTTGATCGCTTGAATATCTTGAATGGCCGTATTTGAGTAAGGATTGTTATCAAGAACGACGGTCAATTCTGTCGTTTTTCTGTCATCTGACATGTACGTATTAAACACGCTTGTGAAATCACTGTTTGTCAACGCGTCTTTCGGCACAAACCAGCCTGTCATTTCTTTGTCTGACGCCTTATGAAGCTCACCCAGGTAATCATTCGCCCCCATCATGCCGCTTGATACTTTCTTAAGCCCTTTTACACTGTCGTTAAGGCCTGAAGAAAGATCGCTGAGCCGCGAAGAAAAATCGCCGAGACCGCTCTGCATTTTTTTCTGGCCCTCCGCGAGCTGTCCCGCCGCCGATTCAAGGCGCGGCATTTGTCCTGCGAGAGCCCCCTGTCCGTCTGACACTTGCTGCAGACCGTTTTCAATACTGGTCAAACCGTTGATCATTGCGTTAATTTGAGTGTCAATCTTCTTCTGAGCGGCTGCCAGTCGGGCAAATTGTTTTTCCGCTTGCTGCAGATGATCCTTTTGACTGTCGACCTGTTTAGAAAAAGCTTCTGCATCCGCGTTTGCCTTGGAAACGGCTGACTGTACACCCGTAAAGGCCGATTTGATTTTTTGGTAAGAGGGATCGGTTTTGACTGACGGTATTGACGCCTCCAATTTTGCAAACGGCAGCCGGGCAAGCTGCTTGTTCAAATCGGCAAGCTGTCTGCTGGCTTCATCTTTCATCGGCAGGACGGTTTTTACCAATTTTAAAGCGTTTTGCGTTTCTGAAGCGAGACCGCTGTTTTGGCTGAGCTGTGAAGTCAGCATTTGTTTTTGCTCTTCAATCTGCTTTCTCATCTGGGCGACGCCGGCTTTATTCTCGTTCACGCCAGCCTGCAGTTTATTCAGGTTTTCTCCTATATCAGAAAGCCCGGATTTCAGAGACAATGTTCCGTCAATAAGCTGATTGACGCTTTTCCCCGACTCTTCGATCTGCGGCTGTGAATCAGCTAACGACTTTGCGGCATGCCCTAATCCGTCCGTAATTTTTTCAAGTCCTGTATTGCCTTTATCAAGCCCTTCTTGAAGCTGCTTTGCCTGATTTGTGACAAATAATTGATTCAATCCGTTTCCGGCAGGGCGCGTGGCGCTTCTGACCGTTTTTACACCCTCTGTTTTTTCAAGTTCTCTGCTGATTTTTTCGATATCAATCAGGTGTTTTTTGGTATTTAGAGTCTCATCATTTTTGATGACGACTGTGGCCGGAAGAAGTTCTCCCGGGCCGAATGCGTCTGAAATCGTATTAAACGCGCGGACGGATTCATATTTATCCCCGATTTCGTCAAGACTGTTGTAAGATAGCGACCCTTTGTAAAGAAGGATAGGCGGGACGGTGAATACCGCAACGATTGCAAGACTGATGAGCGGCCTTTTAAATGAAAACCGCCCTGACGTTTCCCATGCTTTGCTTTGAGGATGGGAAATATCGCCCTTAACAGGCCAAAACAGTCTTTTTCCTAAAACAGCCATAAAAAACGGCACGATCGTCATGAGCGCAAGCAGCAGCACCGCGACACCGACCGCAACGGCCGCTGCCGACTGATACAGCTTAAATGTCGCAAATCCGATGCAGGCAAATCCGATCAGCACCGCACCGCCGCTGTACAAAACCGTCTTTCCGGCCGTTTTGTAAGTCACGACGATCGCTTCTCTTATATCAGCGCCATGCGACAGTTCTTCTTTAAACCGGCTGAGAAGCAGAATGCAGTAGTCTGTACCGATTCCGAACATAATCGCAACCATAAAAATCTGAGTAAAAGTTGAGAGCGGAAAATTCAGCTGATCGACTAAAAATGCGACAATCGACTGGCTGACTAAATAAGATATCAATACTGATAAAAGCGGCACAAACGGAGCGACCACTGACCGAAATACAAGGATCAGCACGATCAGGATAAAAGCGACCGTTATATATTCAGTCTTTTTCAAGCCGTCCTGTGAGCTTTTTAACACATCTTCGTCGATCAGCGATTGGCCTGTAATGCCGTATGATACGCCGTACGGTTTCAGCTCTTTATCAATTTTATTTTTTATTTCGATGATATCGTTTTTGGATGTATCAAGCTGCAGCTGAACGAGCATCGTTTGTCTGTCTTTTGACAGCAGCTGTTTTTTGATGTCGTCATTTTTCTCCCCGAAGTATGAAGTCACCGTTTTAATCTGAAGCGCTTTTTTATGTTCAGACAAAGTGCTGACGGCTTCTTCCAGACGATCTTTTTTGTCTGTCATTAAGCCTTTTTCGTGAAATACGATGACGGCAGAAGAAGACGGCGCATCTGAATCAGACATTTCATCAAGCAATTCATGGGCGTAAGAAGAGGAATACCCGTCCGGTACGGAGATCTGCCCTTTCTCCCGTGTCAATTCAGCCATATCAGGCGCTGTAAGCATAAATATCACCGTTGCGGCGACCCATACCGCGGCGATGATCCAGCGGGCTCGGATAATGTTTTTCATTATGTCTGCTGATCCTCCTCTGTCATCATCAATCGATATAATTTTTCATATGTATTCACGAACATCTCCGCCTCGTCTTCATCAAAATACATAATATATGAACGGACGAGTTCCTCAATCCGCCGCTCCACACGGTGAAATACTTCCGTTCCCTTTTCCGTGACATTTAAAAGTATGCTCCGGCGGTCGCTTTGGCTGCGTTCTCTATTGATGTAGCCTTTTTCATACAAGCGGTTCGTCATAGATGTAATGGCGCTTTTATTGACGTGGCACACCGCGGCCAGTTCAATTGATTTGCAATCGGGATTGAGCATAATATAGCGGAGGATATAATATTGATCCAATGTCAGTTCTTTGTTCACTTTTTCAGCGATAATGCTGTCAATTTTTTTTAAGACGTGCAGGTATACATCGGAATAACGCTGAATCAGCTGCTTTACTTTTTCTTCATGCACCTTTTCCCCCTCCTTCCAATAGTTAATATGTTTAACTATTAAAAAGAATAACGACTTGACGGTATCATGTCAATCTTCAAAATAAAATAAAAAAAGACAGTGCAGATTACACCGTCTTTAATGATTCCTTCTTTTCTTTTGCTTGTGATGAGATATTTAACAGCGCTAAAAATACAGATACAATGCCGCAAAAAGCGGATAAAATAAAAATCAGCCAGCCTGCATTTGACATCAGGGCAGCAAAGATCGGCGGTCCCGCCGCTACTCCGATAAACCGCATGCTGTTATAAAATGAGGTGATGGTTCCCGATTCCTCGTTGTCTACGCCTTCTGTGATGACAGCGTCTAAAGCCGGCAATGCCATTCCGATACCGATACCGCTGACACACAAAAAGATAAATAATAAATAAAAACTGTGATTCCACCATAGGCCGATAAACGACAGTGTCACGGCACTCATTCCGAAAACGATGCAAAACTTCATTTTGCCTTGGTCTTTTCCGATTTTTCGGCCTGATATATATGAACTGACGGATAGAAATAAAAGCGGGATTGCCAAAAGCGCTCCTTTAGCCACACCGTCAATTCCGTATTTCTTCTCCAGTGAGTCTGATAAATAAAAAAGAACCCCGAACAGCAAAAACATAATCACGCAGCCGATGATAAAAACCGTAAAGAGCCAGCGTCCGTCACGCTTAAATATGCGGCCGACATTTTTCACAAATTCGGAAATAGAAGGCGCTTCTTTTTGTTCCTCCGGCTTTGCCACCAAAAACAATACGAGAAAAAAACTGATGAGCGAAAAAAACGGAATGAACCAAAACGGCATAAACCAAAACCATGCAGCCAAGAGCGACCCGAGAATCGGGCTTATTACTTTCCCGGCTGTGTTTGACGTCTCAATGTCGCCGAGCCCCGCGGTAATCCGCTCATCATCCCCTTTGAATAAATCACCGATAAACGGCATCACTACAGGAGCCGCCCCTGCCGAACCGATTCCCTGCAGCACCCGCCCCGCCAAGATAATGGGGTAAGGATGCTTGAACGCGGTGGAAGCTATCGCGGCAAGCGCTCCGCCCGCACCGGCTATGAGAAGACAAGGCAGAAGAACCTTTTTTCTTCCGAATTTATCGGACAGATATCCGGCAATCGGAATACAAATAATCGCCACAATCGAATAGACCGTTATAATTAACGATACTTGAAAAGACGATATGGACAGCTTCTTTTCAATCATCGGAAGCACAGGAATCAGCATGGAATTCCCGAGTGTCATCACGAGCGGTACAGAAGCCAGAGCAATGATATTTTTCGTTCCATTTTTCTTCTTACTCAACTTATTCACCCATTCACTATACTTGGTTGTTTCCTGTTTTATTGTGCCTTGCAGAAAACAAAGTATGTACTGAAACGGCAAATAAAAAAACAGACACATGACGCGTCTGTCTTAAAAACGTTTTCTTACAACATGAAAACTGAACTTATCAGCCCGGAAATAATTTAATGAATACAGCACAGGTTCATCATTCTGATTATAGTGGGTTTGCTTCAGCAATAAAAGCGCCGTCTCCGGCTCGCATTCCAAAACCGGTGAAATCGTATCGTGATATCCGATCGGTTCGATATCAGCAACGGCATAGCTGATCACAGACCCGGAGTTTTTTTCCAAAAGATCAAAAATAGACTCCTGTTCATGACAGAAAGAATTCGGCAGAATGTGCATCGGAATCGTATCTAAACAGTAAACGACCGGAGTGCCGCTTGCCGTTCTCACGCGTTCCAAATAAAAAAGCTCCTGCTCAGGCTCAAGCCGGAATCTAGCGATATCTTCATCAGACGGCGTGATGACCTGAGACGACAAAAAAATCGTACCCGGCACCATGTTCGCCTGCTGAATCGTTTTCGTCACGCTGTTGAGCTGTTCAATACCTGAAAGAAACAGCGGTTTTGTATGGACGAAAGTGCCCACACCGTGCCTTCTGATAATCACATGCTCCTCTTCAAGGATACGCAAAGCTTCACGCAGAGTTGCCCGGCTGACACCCATTGATTTTGAAAGCTCAAATTCAGAAGGAAGCTTTTCCTTTTCGGTGTAAATTCCGTTTTGTATATCCTCTTTGATTCGCTCAATCACTTTTAGATACAAGTGACGATTGTCAGCTTTTGTAGACATGTTTCCCCTCCGTAAACCACTTTCATAAATTATTGAACAATTGGGACAACTATATCATGTTTTGATAAAAAAATAAATAGGAATGATTTTGGTGATATCATTTTCAGTGAAAACTCTCTCCTTTTTAAGAAGAGAGCTCATCATATTGTTCCTTAGATAATAGTACTTCCCTCGGTTTGCTTCCTTCATACGGCCCGACGACGCCCCGTTCCTCCATTGCGTCAATCAGACGGGCAGCTCTCGTATATCCGATTCTGAACCGCCTTTGAAGCATGGAGACTGATGCCGTCTGCATGCCGATAATCAAATCGACCGCTTCGTCATAGAGATCATCCGTTACTTCACTGTGTGTTTCCGAAACTTCTTCCGGAATCATCTCTTCTTGATACTGCGCTTTTTGCTGCGTAATGACATGATCTACGACATGCTCAACCTCTTCATCGGATAAGAATGCCCCTTGCACACGCACCGGCTTATTTGCGCCTACAGGCAGAAACAGCATGTCTCCGCGCCCCAGAAGTTTTTCAGCGCCGCCCATGTCTAAAATTGTCCGTGAATCGGTCTGAGATGAGACACTGAAAGCGATTCTTGATGGAATGTTGGCTTTAATAACACCGGTAATAACGTCGACTGAAGGCCTCTGTGTCGCGATAATCAAATGAATTCCCGCTGCCCGCGCCATCTGTGAAAGTCTCGTAATTGAATCTTCCACGTCAGAAGAAGCGACCATCATCAGATCGGCAAGCTCGTCAACGATGACGACGATGTATGGCAGCTCAGGCTGCTTGACTTCTTCTTCGGCATTTGACCGCTTAATATGGTCGTTATAGCCTTCTATATTTCTCGTACCCGTATGGGAGAACAGCTCATAGCGGCGCTCCATCTCATTGACGACCTTTTTCAAAGCCTGCGAGGCCTTTTTCGGATCTGTCACGACCGGCGCAAGCAGATGAGGAATGCCGTTATACACATTCAGTTCAACCATTTTCGGGTCAATCATCATCATCTTCACTTCATGCGGTTTGGCCCTCATCAGAATGCTCGTAATAATACCGTTGACACAGACGCTTTTTCCGCTTCCCGTTGCCCCCGCTACGAGCAGGTGGGGCATTTTGTTCAGTTCGGCAAGCACGGCTTCCCCGGAAATATTTCGCCCCAAGCCGATCAGAAGCTTCGCGTCCGGCTTGTCATTGAGCTTGGATTCAAGCACTTCTTTTAACGAAACCATCGCAACTTCAGCATTGGGCACCTCGATGCCGATTGCCGATTTGCCCGGAATCGGCGCTTCGATCCGGATATCCTTCGCGGCAAGCGCGAGCGCGAGGTCATCGCTCAGATTCACGATTTTACTGACTTTGACCCCGACGTCCGGATACACCTCATATTTTGTGACCGCCGGACCGAGATGAACCTGCGTCACTTTCGCCTTTACGCCGAAGCTTTGAAAAGTCCGCTCGAGTTTTCTTGCATTCTCGTAAATGTTTTTCTTATCGGTCTGCTGGCCTGTATGTTTCGGGTCAGCCAGTATGTCCAATGAAGGCATTTGATAATCTTTATTTTCAAGCTCTGTAAACGTCATCGGCGGAGCCGCAGCCGTTTCGCCACTGTCTTGAGCGCCGCCGGAAGGCTCATCTTTTACCGCTTGTGCAGCCTCCTGCGTTTTTTCCGGAATCAGCGGTTCGGCGGGCTCTTCCTGACGGTCTGAAAAGCTTGAAATAATCGGCTCTGAATGGATGATCGGCGAAATGATTTCCTCATCCTCTTCCTCCGGTTCAGGCTCTTCTTTTTTCTTTTGAACCCGTTTTTGTTTTTTGCCCGATTTTGTTTTTGTTTTCGGCGAAGACATATTCGTTCTGACCGTCTTCATATCCTCAAGAAATGCCTGCCATTGACCGCGGATAAACCGGCCGACGGGGCTCGTCCACTTTTTGAGCGTTTCCTGCAGTGAACGGCCCGTTACAAGAATCAGCCCCATTAAGATCAGCACGATCGCCATGATTTGTGAACCCGTTGATGCAAATAAAAAGTGGGAAGCTGCAAACAGTACCGCGCCGATCATGCCGCCACCCAAATCAGGGGAAGCAGCCTGCTGTTTCATGTCAATCATAAACAGCTCCCACGTGTTGCCGATGACACTTGCCGACCGAATCGACCCGTGATGAGACAGATTTTTAAAGAGCTGCACGTGAGACAGCAGCAATATACTGGCGATAATACAGTACAATCCTGCCTTTCTTCTCGTTAAAAGGCTTGGACTCTTCTTTTTCCAAAACAGCGAAATTCCGAGAAGGAAGAGCGCAATTAAGCATAAAATAAACCACTCTCCGGCAAAAAAACGGAACAAGTACACAAATGTCTGTCCCACAACGCCGAGCTGCAAAACAGCAATAATCGAGATTGCAACACAGAGCAGTCCGCTTAGTTCGTATTTTAGATTGAGCTTACTCTCTTGTTTCTTTTTAGATTTCCGTTTTTTCTTTGCCACACTCATCACCTTACTGCGTTAAAAAATGTAAAATCATACATCATGAAGAAAAGCAGCCTTTTGCCGGCTGCATTTTTCTGTAGGATTCCCCTATTATAGCATATTTTGCCCCCGAGAAACGGACTGAATGCCGGTTAGATTTTCAGCTTGATTTTTTGTCCCGGAGCGATGTCCGGATTCAGAAAATCCATCGGGTTCGTACTTAAAATTTGTACGACTTCAGCTTCATTTCCCTTCATCTCAACTAGCAGCGGCACGCCGGCGTAATCTACCTGTTCATGCACGCTTTGCTCTAGATCCTGACCGTAAACGACTTCTTGGGGCATGACGGTATAAAGGATCATTGAATCATCCTTCCTTCCTCGCCCTTTCGTTCCTCAATCAGCTGATTCAGCTTTTTTATCGCCTGTCCGACGCCGCCCACAGCATCAATTAATCCGTAATCAGCCGCATCTTTTCCGACTACGTTCGTTCCGATGTCCCTGGTTAAGTTTCCTTTTGAAAACATCAGCTCTTTGAATTTTTCTTCGGAAATATTTGAATGATGGGTCACAAAGTTGACGACCCGCTCCTGCATTTTATCCAAGTATTCAAACGTTTGCGGAACCCCGATAACCAGACCTGTAAGCCGAACGGGGTGAATGGTCATTGTCGCTGTCTCCGCGATAAAACTATGATCACATGACACGGCGATCGGCACACCTATGGAGTGGCCCCCGCCGAGTACGATTGAAACGGTCGGTTTTGATAAGGATGCGAGCATTTCCGCAATCGCAAGCCCCGCTTCCACATCGCCTCCGACGGTGTTTAAGATGATCAGAAGTCCTTCGATTTTCGGATTTTGCTCAATCGCGACGATTTGCGGAATGACGTGTTCATATTTGGTTGTTTTATTTTGCGGCGGGAGCTGGACGTGCCCCTCAATTTGGCCGATGATCGTCAGGCAGTGAATATTGGTATCTTGGGACATTTGCGGCAGAGATGTCTCTCCCAGCTGCTGAATTTTGCTCATAATGCTGTCTTTCGCATCTGATTTTTCGGGCTGCTGTTCTTCGGTGTTTTCCATACGATGATCCATTTTATCTTTCACCCTTTCCGAATGTCTCTTTGTATTATGAACAAAGATGATGATTTCCATCCGGGACATGAACAAAAACAAAGCCGGAGCATCATGCGCTCCGGCTTTGTATACATTATACTTCCATAATGATCGGAATGATCATCGGCTTGCGTTTTGTTTTTTCATAAAGGAATTGATTCAGCGCATCACGCATTGCTTGTTTCAGCGTGGACCATTCTACGGCAGATGTTTCCGTCGCTTCAGTCACGATAGAGCGGACGAGCTCAGTAGCTTGTACAATTAAACCTTCTGATTCTCTGACATACACGAAACCGCGCGTAATGATCTCAGGACCTGATACGAGGTTCTTTTTCTGCTTATCGAGTGAGATCACGACGATGAGAATGCCGTCTTGTGATAATAAGCGGCGGTCTCTCAGCACGATGTTGCCGATATCGCCGACTCCGAGGCCGTCAATCAGAACGTTTCCGTACGTGACTTTATCCCCGATTTTCACATTCTGGCCGCGGAATTCAACGACGTCACCTTTTTCAATCAAGAAAATGTCGCTGCGTTTCATGCCGATCTCTTCTGCGATTTTGGAATGCGCTTTTTGCATTCTGAATTCACCGTTAACCGGAATTAAATATTTCGGTTTCAGCAAATTAAGCATGAGTTTCAATTCTTCCTGCGAACCGTGACCGGACACATGCACGCGTTTTTGGGCGAAAATGACTTGAGCGCCGGCGCGGGCAAGCAGGTTGACGGTTTTGGAATATATCAATTCATGCCCCGGAATCGGTGTTGATGCAATGACAACGGTGTCTCCTTCTTCAATGTTAAGCTGCTTGTGCGCCTGCTTGGCCATCCGCGTAAGAGCGGCCAGCGGCTCACCATGGCTTCCGGCTGTAACAATTGCAACTTCCCGCTTCGGATATTTTTTCACATCCTGCACAGGAATAAACATTTCATCTTCGGCTTCAATATAGCCGAGCTTGCGCCCAAGCTGAAGCACGTTTTGCAGATTTTTTCCGGCGATTGCAAGTTTGCGGCCGTTCTGGACGGCAGCCTGTATCACTTGCTGGATCCGGTTGATATTAGACGCGAATACAGCAATGATGACACGGTTTTCTGAACTGTTCATCGCATCGGAAATTTCACCGCTTACATATGCTTCTGACGGAGTATACCCCGGGCGCTCCGCATTGGCGCTGTCAGAAAGCAGGGCGAGCACGCCGCTGTTTCCGATTTTGGCAATTTCGCCAATATCACATGATTGGTGATAAGCAGGCGTCTGGTCAAATTTAAAGTCTCCCGTGCATACAATAGAGCCAAGTGATGTTTTGAAGCTGACTCCCACTGAATCCGGAATACTGTGAATCGTTTTAAAGAACGATACTTTCGTTGATTCAAATGTAATGACTGATTTAGAGTGAACTTCACGCAAATCAGCTTTTCGATTATGCCCGTACTGCTTGAGTTTTTCTCTCAGTAATGCAAGAGTAAGCTTCGTTCCGTATACCGGCACCGACAGCTTGTTCAATAAATAAAAGACGCCTCCGATGTTTTCATCGTGCCCGTGTGTCAGAAAGATGGCCTTCACGCGGTCAGCCCGTTCTACTAAGTAGGAAATATCCGGAATGACGACATCAATACCGAGCATTTCATTTTCAGGGTGCATCAGCCCTGCATCCACTACAAATATGTCTGAGTCAATTTCAATGACATATAGGTTCTTCCCAATTTCTCCGACGCCGCCAAGGGCGATAATTCTGACGTTTTCTGTATTTTTCTTTTTCAAAATCTGTATCCTCCTAGTCTCATACCCGTCCATCATCACTTGTTCCTATTATAACTGATATCAATTTTAGAAAACAAGAAGAAGCGGAAGGTTTAGGGAAAACCAATATGTATACAAAACGGTCAAACTCACGATAAAAATGAGAATGACCGCGTATTTTAACTGTATAAATTTTTTCTTACAGTTCGCTGATGACGCTGCTCAGGCTCAGACGTTCATCTTCATTCAGCGGGATAAGAGGAAGACGCACAGATCCGACATCAAGGCCTTTCAGCTGTAGCGCCGTTTTGACCGGAGCCGGATTAGGCGCTTTAAAGAGCTCCTTCATGATCGGCAGTAGCTTCTGATGAATCAGCGCCGCGGTTGCCGTCTGCCCGTTCGTATAGTTTTTAATCATCTGCTGCATGTCAGAACCTACGATATGGCTGGCCACTGACACGACTCCTCTTCCGCCGACTGCGAGAATAGGAAGCGTTAACCCGTCATCACCTGAATAGACGTAAAAATCTTCCGGTGTTTCGGCAATGATTTTCGTAATGGCATCAAGATCGCCGCTCGCTTCTTTAATCGCAGAGATATTCGGAATCTCCGCAAGTCTGATGGCCGTTTCCGGCGCAAGTGAAGCGACCGTTCTGCCCGGCACGTTGTAAAGCATCACAGGAAGAGACGTTTCTTCCGCAATGGCTTTAAAATGACGGTACATGCCCTCTTGGGAAGGCTTATTATAATACGGCGTGACAAGCATAACGCAATCGACGCCGGCTTCTTCAGCTTTTTTTGTCAGTTTAATGGAGTCTTTCGTATTGTTGCTTCCCGTACCCGCAATAACAGGCACGCGTCCGTTCACTTCTTTGACTGTAAATTCAAAGAGTGCAATTTTTTCTTCCGTTGAAAGTGTCGGAGATTCGCCGGTCGTGCCTGCGACGACTAAAGAATCCGTGCCGTTTTTCAACAAATAGTCGATTAATGTAGACAGTTTTTGAAAGTCTACATTCCCTTTACTGTCAAAGGGGGTAATCATCGCTGTAGATATATTTCCGACATTCATTTTTTTCACCTCATCATGATTCAATCACATTTACTTTGAAAGTTCAAACACTTCATGCAGCGCATTTACGGCCGTTACCATATCTTTTTCATGAACGAGCACCCAGATCGTCGTATGGCTGTCGGCAGATTGCAGAATCGGAATGCCTTTATCAGAAAGTGCGGAGACGATTTTTGACGTGACACCCGGAACACCCATTATCCCGGCGCCGACCGCTGACACTTTCGCACAGCTCTCCGTCACTGTCGGCTCATATCCTAATTCAGCCAAAATGCTGCGCGCGGCTTCCGTTTTACTGCCGGCTACGGTATATACGATTTCACTCGGCGTAATGTTAAAGAAATCTACGCTGATTCCGGCATTTGCCATTGCTTTAAAGACTTCAGTCTGAACGTTGTATTGCCCCATTTTGGCGGGAACCTTAAATTGCGTCACATCTTTCACATGGGCGATCCCCGTAATCAGCCGTTCGAATACATCGCTGCCGATGTTAGACGAATGATGGGACGTCACCAAAGTGCCTTTGTCTTTTGAATAAGTGGAGCGCACGCGGATCGGCACCTTTGCCTGCATGGCGATTTCCACCGCGCGCGGATGAATGACTTTCGCGCCTTGATAGGCAAGGTTGCAGATTTCCGTATATGTGACGTTCGGAAGCGGCTTAGCATTTTCCACGATTCTCGGATCGGCTGTCATAACGCCTTCCACGTCCGTAAAAATGTCGATAAACTCAGCATCAACCGCCGCGCCGAGCGCCGCTGCTGAAGTATCGCTTCCTCCTCTGCCGATCGTCGTCGTGTCGCCTTTTTCAGTCGCTCCCTGAAATCCTGCGACAACGACAGCGTCATGGCTGGCGAGTGCAGCGAAAAGCCGCTCTGTTTTCATTTCTATAATTTTGGCGTCAGTATGCTGGGCATTGGTTAAAAAGCCGGCTTGGGCTCCTGTTAAAGCTGCGGCTTTTATGCCGTTTTCCTTCAGCATGCTGGAAAAAACAACGGACGAAATCGTTTCTCCGCAAGACAGAAGCATATCCTGCTCTCTCGGAGAAATGTCGGACTGGCTGCCGTAAAGGAGCCCGATTAAAGAATCTGTCGCGTACGGGTCTCCTTTTCTTCCCATCGCCGATACGACAACGACAACTTTATAACCTTCACTGATGGCATCTTTAATGTGTGCTAGCGCAAGCTTGCGGCCTTTGTCATCTTTTACGGATGTTCCGCCGAATTTTTGAACAATGATCTTCACTATTTTCACTCCAAATTAGTCTGACGTAACAGAAGAGAGCAGGCAGAGCCTTACTCTCTTCTATTCGCCTATAGAAAATACGTTTGTTTTATACGAGGTTCAGTTTTTGCAGGCTTTCCGCGATTTGGACTGAGTTCCAAGCGGCGCCTTTTAACAGGTTATCAGAAACAACCCACAAATGAAAACCGTTTGCTCTGTCCAAATCTTTCCGGATTCTTCCTACAAATACATCGCGTTTGCCGACGCAATCAGCAGGCATCGGGTAAAGCTGCTCCGCCGGATCATCCTGAAGCGTAACACCCGGAGCTTCTTTTAAAAGCTGTTTAATATCTTCAACGGTTGCGTCATCACGGTCAAGCTCAATGTAAACAGATTCTGAGTGCCCTGTTTCAATCGGCAGTCTGACACATGTCGCAGCCACTTCCAGCTTCGGCATATGCATGATTTTTTTCGTTTCATTAATCATTTTCATTTCCTCAAACGTATAGCCGTTGTCTTGGAATTTATCAATTTGCGGAATGGCGTTAAATGCGATTTGATAATGCTTTTTGTCGCCTTTAACCGGCATAATGGACGGTTCTGCGGGTTCATTGTTTAAAATCGCCTTTGTCTGGCTGTACAATTCTTTCGCCGCTTCATTGCCGGCCCCGGACACAGCTTGGTAAGTAGATACAATGACTTTTTTCAAACCGTACGCTTTGCGGATCGGTTCAAGCGCAGCCACCATCTGAATCGTTGAACAGTTAGGGTTGGCGATAATGCCGTTATGTTTGTGCAGATCACCTTCGTTCACCTCTGGCACCACGAGCGGTGTATTTTCGTCCATACGGAATGCGCTGGTATTGTCAATCACGATGGCTCCCCGTTTTACAGCCTCAGGCGCCAAGCTTTGTGATACGCTTCCGCCGGCGCTGAATAACGCGATATGAACGCCTTCGAAGCTTTCAGGAACAGCTTCCTGCACTGTATATTCTTCGCCTTTAAACATTACTTTCGTACCAGCAGAACGCTTTGAGGATAGTAGTGTGAGTGTTTCGATTTCAAAGTTTCTGTCTTCCAGTGTTTTCAGCATTTGCTGTCCTACGGCTCCCGTCGCTCCGACAACTGCTACGTGTAATCCTCTTCCCATCTGTAAAACTCCTTCCGCCAATTAAGCATCATTTATTGAATTGACTTTGCATTTTACGTTTTATTTTACCATAGAATAGTCACGGATTGACCGAATTTTTTTATTCCGGAATGATTTTCTGTCATCATGATTTTTTATTCATGATGGTGTACGAGCACCGGCTGAACCTGCTGATGCAAAAGAGCTTTTTCTACCGTAACCGGAAGGAGATCCATTCTGGCGACGAGCGATGTCGGTTTTTTTACGTGGTCATCCTGGCCGAACGGGATGAAATATATGTTTTTTGCGGACATCAGCCTCATTAAATTCGTTCCGTTTAAACCGAGTCCGTCGTTTGTCGAAATTCCGAGCACGACCGGGCGGCCGTTGCGGATCGTGGCTTTCGCAGCCATAAGGACGGGGCTGTCAGTCATCGCATTTGCGAGTTTGCTCATTGAATTTCCGGTTAAGGGGGCGATGACCATGCAGTCGAGCGGAAGTTTCGGCCCGAGCGGCTCTGCTTTTACGATGGAATCAATCGCCTCAAAGCCTGTTGCTTCTTCAATTTTTCTGACCCAATCTCCCCCCTCCCCAAAGCGGGTATCGGTCGATTGAACGGTTGACGTCACGACCGGCCGGACTTCAGCTCCTTGACTGATAAGCGCCTCTATTTGCGGAAAAACTTCCTCATATGTGCAGTGCGAGCCGGTTAATCCGAATCCGATTCTTTTCCCTTTCAGAGACATGGTTATTCCCCCTCTTTCTTTAAGTCTGCCAAAAGCTTGCTCAATACGTTCGCAATAATCTGTCCGGCTGTTTTCGGGGCCACAATTCCCGGAAGACCCGGAGCAAGCAGCGCTTTAATGCCTTGTTTTTCAGCATATTTGAAATCCGTTCCGCCCGGACGGGATGCTAAATCCAAAATCAAGGTCTTCGGCGTCATGCGCGATAAAACGCTTTGATTCAGAATCAAGCTCGGTACGGTGTTAATGCAGATATCAATATCATTTACATGTTCAGTAAGCTCTTCAAGTTGAAAAGGAGAAAGCCCCATTTCCGTTATACGGGCCAAATGAGCCGAACTCCGCGCGCCCACTTTTACCTTCGCCCCTAACGCCGCAAACGTCCGGGCGATCGTCATACCGGTGCGCCCCATGCCGAGAACGGCGACATTTGATCCGTGAATGGTATAATCCGTATGCTGAATCGCCATCATGATTGTTCCTTCAACAGTGGGAATCGAGTTGAATATCGCGATATCGTCCCGTTCAAATAATTTCACAAGTTTGCGGCCCGCTTCGCTGGCGATCCCCTCAAGATACGCGTTGGAGATGCCTGAATAAATGACGCAATGCTCCGGTGTCCGCTCAAGATAGCTCTGCTTTAATATCACTTCTTCATTTGAAAAAACCGTGGAAACAACGCCTTCTCCGGTCGTTGCCGATACGGGCAGGATGATACTGTCTATTTTTTGAAAGGGAATCTCATCGATTTTGCATTTGACGGTTCCTGTAAAACCGTCATCCAATTGGTCAAACCCTGCAAGATAAATATCGGCATGCTGTTCTGTCAGCTTTCTTATAATCTCAAGCTGTCTTGCGTCACCGCCAATGATCGCAATTGTCAATCCGGTTAACATCTGAAACGTTCACCTTCTTTACAGTTACTGGATCTTTTAAGTGTCATCCTCCTCTTCATCGTATGTGCAAAGAGAAAGGGCGGTGAATGTACAGCGTCTTTTTCATAAAAAAAGCACCGGCTGTATGAGCCGGTGCTTGCAATAATTGAATAAGATCTACTCTTCGGGAGGCGTGATCTCCCCCGGAACGTCTAAAATGATCATGTCTGACCCGATTTTTTGGATATGGTTCCAGGGGACGCGGATGTCGTGGCCTTGTTTTCGCAATCCGAACCATTTTACCGTCGGTATCAACAGCGCGGTAATTTGTCCGTCCTGTTCATTAATTTCCAAATCGGTCTGGCCGAGCACGCCGAGCCGCTCTGCACGTTTAATGTCCACAATTTCTTTACCTGACAGTTCACTGAGCCTCATGATAGCCACCCCCTTGTACTATATGACCCGGAGCAAAAAAAAATGCCTGCCCCGTATAGAGGCAGACTGCTTTTCCGCTTAAGATGAAGCCGGCATATTGCCGGTCGGGCTGATGAGCGATAGTGCGTAATCATCCGTAAATAAGCGGCGGCTGAGGCCGTTGACGCTTTCCAGGCTGACCGCATTTAATTCAGTGATAATTTCATCCATGGTCTTATGCTTTCCGAGCAGGAGTTCGTTTTTCCCGTTCCGGCTCATTTTGCTGTTTGTGCTCTCTAAGCTGAGCATTAAGCTCCCCTTCATTTGCTCTTTGCTGTTTTCCAGCTCTTTCGAGGTGATACCATCACGTTTTAGAACCGATAACGTTTCCTGAATGGTTTCAGACAGAAGTCCGAGCTGATTCGCGCCGGTGCCTCCGTAAATCGTCAGCATACCGCTGTCTTCATAGGAACTGTGATAGCTGTATACAGAATAGGCCAGTCCTTTATCTTCGCGCACATCCTGGAAAAGACGGCTGCTCATGCTTCCGCCCAGCACGTTGTTTAAGACGATCAAATCGTAAATGTCCGGGTCTCCGACTTTCAGGCCTTTGAAACCGAGACAGAGATGCGCCTGTTCGGTGTCTTTTTTTCTGGTCAGCTTTTCATAATGAAACTCAGGCTCGCTGATGCCGCTTGCTTTGCCCTTCGCTTCGTATGTACCGAACCATTTCTCCACGTCTTTAATGAATTGTTCTGTTACATTTCCGGCGACAGAAATGACGACGCGGTCCGGCGTATAAAAGTCATCCATATGCTGTCTGAGAGAATCGCCGTTAAATGACGAAAGCGTTTCCTCCGTCCCGAGAATCGGGTAGCCGAGCGAATGATTACCGTATGTCGCTTTGCTCAGCAGGTCGTGGACAATGTCATCCGGCGCGTCTTCATACATTTTGATTTCTTCATATACGACGTTCTTTTCTTTTTTGAGCTCATCTTCGTCAAAAGCAGAATGAAAGAACATATCAGCCAGCACATCAAGTGCGTAGTTTGCATGCTCATCCAGAACTTTGGCGTAATAGCACGTATATTCTTTTGAAGTGAAGGCATTCACTTGGCCGCCTATCCGATCGAAGGATTCTGCGATTTCCCGTGCGGACCTGGTATTTGTTCCTTTAAAAAACATATGCTCAAGAAAGTGCGAAATACCGTTTGTCTCCGGCGTTTCATGACGTGACCCCGTCCCGATCCAGACGCCGATTGCCACAGACCGCACCGTTGGATTATTTTCAAGCACAACTCTTACACCGTTTTGGCATGTATAGCGTTTTATCAAGTCTGTTCCTCCTATTCAAAGACAGGCAAACTGCCGCCTGCTACTTCATCAGCCTGTTTTCATCCATTAAGTCAGACACTGAGCCGAGCGCGTAGCCTTTTTCTTTGATTTTTGCAATCAGTGTATCCAGGCTTTTCGCAGTCGGATCAGTCGGATGCATTAAAATCATGGCTCCGTTATGTATTTTGCTCAACACCCTTGTTTGTAAAACAGCCGGAGACGGTTTTTGCCAGTCAATGGTGTCAACGGTCCACATGATGGTGCCCATTCCTTTTTCCGCCGCAAGGTCGACCACAGCTTTTCTGAAGCTGCCGCTTGGCGGCGCAAACCATTTTGGCTTTATGCCGAGCGTCTCGCTGATTTGTGCATTGGTTTTGTCAAGCTGTTCGGAAATGCTTCCTGAAGTCAGTTTGCTCATATCAGGGTGATTGTATGAATGATTTCCGATTTCATGTCCGTCTGCCGCTATTTTTTTCCCCAGCTCCTGATTGTTTTTCAGCCATTTCCCTTCAAGAAAGAAAGTTGCTTTGACTTGGTGCTGCTTCAGAATAGGCAGCATTTGCTCCACGTATTCATTTCCCCAGGCGACATTTATCAGGAAAGCGACCATCGGTTTGTCGGGATTTCCTTTATAAATGGGTTCGGGCGCGAGAGAATCAAGATGGACTTTCGGTTTTACCTGCTCATAGACAAGGTCGTCTTCTTGAAATTCTCCGTCCTTTTTCATTTGCTTATAGGATTTTTCCACATTGACTTTTAAACCGTTATATCCCGGTATACTCTTCCATATTTTATCAATCCGCGCGTCTTGCGGCTTTACTTCATACTCTGACGCTTTTTGCAGTAATTCTTCATAGAGCGGATCTTTTGATGCTGACACTGTTACAGCGTCTTTTTTCATTGCGTCTATGTAATCAACTGTATACGGATTTTTTAACATTTCAAACGAAACAAAAAAAAGAAATAAAAAAACGGCAAACGGCACGAATTTTTTCAACATGTCCTTCCCCCCTCATCACACATTATGTATGAGGAGGACAAGGTAGAACCCGTCTGTTGTCTTTCTCAAAATAAAGAAGCCGGGTCTCCCAGGCTCCTTGTTAGGTTTTCATTTAAGATTGTTGTTGTTCCTGTTCTTTTTCTTTCTCTTCGCGCAGCACTGCTTTACGCGACAGATTCACTCGTCCCTGTTTGTCAATTTCAGTTACCTTCACAAGGATTTCGTCACCGATTTTCACAACATCCTCAACCTTGCCGACCCGTTCGAGCGCTAGTTCAGAGATGTGAACGAGACCGTCTTTTCCGCTGAAGATTTCAACGAAAGCGCCGAATTTCTCAATCCGTTTGACTTTACCGAGGTAAAGCTGGCCGACTTCGACTTCTCTGACAAGATCTTCGATGATTTTTTTCGCTTTTTGGTTGCTGCTTTCATCAGTAGAAGAAATAAAGATGGTGCCGTCTTGTTCAATGTCAATTTTAACACCGGTATCTTCAATGATTTTGTTGATTTGTTTACCGCTCGGTCCGATAACGTCACGGATTTTATCCGGATTAATGTTCATCGTTAAAATTTTCGGCGCATATTGAGAAAGTTCTTTTCTTGATTCACCAAGCGTGCTGAGCATGCTGTTCAAGATTTCCATTCTTCCTTTTTTCGCCTGCTGAAGCGCTTCTTCAAGAATTTCTCTTGAAAGGCCTTCAATTTTAATGTCCATTTGCAGCGCTGTCACGCCTTTTTCCGTGCCGGCTACTTTAAAGTCCATGTCACCGAGGGCGTCTTCCATCCCTTGAATATCCGTTAATACCGTATAGTACTCGCCTGATTTCACAAGTCCCATCGCGATACCCGCAACAGGGGCTTTAATCGGAACACCTGCGTCCATCATGGCAAGCGTGCTCGCGCAAATGCTGGCCTGTGAAGTGGAACCGTTTGATTCAAGCACTTCGGATACGAGGCGGACCGTATACGGGAAGTCTTTTTCATTCGGAATGACCGGCTCAAGCGCACGCTCTCCAAGAGCACCGTGACCGATCTCACGGCGTCCTGGTCCGCGCATCGGGCCTGTCTCCCCAACGCTGAACTGCGGGAAGTTATAATGATGCATAAAGCGTTTTGATTCTTCCACGCCTAAACCGTCAAGAATCTGAACGTCCCCAAGGGCGCCTAATGTACAAACGCTGAGCGCCTGCGTCTGTCCTCTCGTAAACAGGCCGGAGCCATGCGTTCTCGGCAGAAGGCCGACTTCTGAAGAAAGCGGGCGGATCTGATCAACGCCGCGGCCGTCCGGACGGACTTTTTCTTCTGTGATCAAACGGCGCACTTCGTTTTTCACGAGTTTAGACAGTGTCTGTTTCACTTTTTTAATCGTATCTTCATCATGCTCTTCTTCTTCGAATTTCGCGACAACTGCATTTTTCACTTCATTGATCGCGTCTTCGCGAGCATGTTTTTCGTGAACCTGAATGGCGCTGAGAAGATCCGGCTCCGCAAGGCTTTTTACTTTTTCGCTGAGCTCTTCGTCAATTTCATACAGTTCGATTTCTGTTTTTTCTTTGCCGACTGCTGCGACGATTTCTTCTTGGAATGCGATCAGGCGCTTAATTTCTTCGTGACCGAACATAATCGCCTCAAGCATGATTTCTTCAGGAACTTCATCTGCTCCGGCTTCCACCATGTTGATGGCGTCTTTTGTGCCTGCAACGATGAGGTTGATATCACTTTTTTCAAGCTGGTCAACCGTCGGATTGATGACGAATTTCCCGTCAATGCGGCCTACCGTCACACCCGCGATCGGGCCTTCAAACGGGATATCGGAAACGCAAAGAGCGAGTGATGAACCGAACATTGCAGCCATTTCAGATGAGCAGTCCTGATCAACACTCATGACAATGCTGATGACTTGTACTTCGTTACGGAATCCGTCTGCGAAAAGCGGGCGGATCGGACGGTCGATCAGACGGCTGGCTAAAACGGCCTTTTCACTTGGACGGCCTTCTCTTTTAATAAAACCGCCCGGAATTTTACCTACTGCGTATAATCTTTCTTCATAGTTAACGGTAAGCGGGAAAAAATCTAGCGGTTTCGGTTCTTTTGATGCGGTTGCTGTGCTGAGCACTGCGGTATCGCCGTAGCGGACCATGACAGCGCCGTTTGCCTGTTTGGCAAGCTGGCCGGCTTCTACTGTAAGCTGTCTGCCGGCCCAATCTATGGTAAAGACATGTTTCTCTTGTCCCATTCGATTACGAGCTCCTCTCTTAATGTGTGAAATAATCAATTACTCCTATTATGAACGAAATGAATTGAACATATCAATGTCAAAGTAGTATGTAAAAGGATTTCATTGTTTTTTTATCATTATTTTTTTCGCTTTAATACGATAAAAAAGCGGGAATCCTCCCGCTTTTTACGATTATCGACGTAAGCCTAGTTTGTTAATTAACTCACGGTAACGAGTTACGTCTTTATTACGCAGATACGTAAGAAGATTACGACGTTTACCTACCATTTTAAGAAGACCGCGACGTGAGTGGTGATCTTTCTTGTGAGTACGCAAATGCTCGTTCAAGTTGTTAATTGAGTCTGTTAGGATAGCGATCTGAACTTCTGGAGATCCAGTATCAGATTCGTGTGTTTTGAACTCGCTGATGAGTTGATTTTTACGCTCTTGAGTAATTGCCATCCTGTTTCACCTCCATATCATAATTAGCCCCAGTTACCTAGCAACCGTCGGTGACTTCGGATTGCCAAGCAATGGTTTTAAGACTACGAAACATATGATACTAAAAATCGCGCCTATATGCAAATCTTTTAGAAGAAAATTTGTGTACTTTTGATGTTTTTTCCGTTATTTGCTGAAAAAACGGATCGCTTCTTGTTTGTCTTTCCCGATCTGAGCCGTCAGTTCATCGATGCCGTTAAACTTCCGTTCGCTTCGGATTCGTTTGTACCACTCGATTTTAACGTCTTCTCCGTATACATCCTGTTGAAAATTAAACAAATGTACTTCAATTGACGGCTGATCGGGACGCTTTTCATAAAAGGTCGGTTTGTAGCCGATGTTGCAGACGCCTTCATACACCTCGCCTTTTATTTCGGCTTTCACTGCATACACGCCTGTCGGCGGCACGATATAACTGTTGTGCAGGCCGACATTCGCGGTCGGAAAACCGATGGTGCGGCCTCTTTTGTCTCCGTGAATCACAGTGCCCCGGATAAAATACGGCTGGCCGAGAAGAGTGTGCGCCAGTTCAACGTCACCATCCTGCAGCGCTGACCGGATATAAGTAGAGCTGATCTTTCTGTCCTGCTCGGTCTGTTTCTCGACAGTCGTGCATCCGGCCTTGCCGTTTAAATCGTCCGGCAGCGTCTCCATCGTGCCTTTTCCGTATTTTCCGTACGTAAAATCGAAGCCTCCCACAGCGTGCCGCGCGTTTAACCCTAAAATATACTCCTCGGCAAACTGTTTTGGAGACAGAGACGCAAACGCTTCATCAAACTTTACGACATACAGCACATCAGCGCCTAAACGTCCGATCTGGCTGATTTTATCTTCAAGCGGCGTAATCAGATCCTTTGGCTCTTTGTCCCTGCCCAATACATGGGAAGGGTGGGGATGAAACGTCATAACGGCCAGCGACAGGCCTTTTTCTTCGGCAATTTGTCTGGCTGTTCCGATTACTTTCCGGTGTCCCAAATGAACGCCGTCAAAGTAGCCGAGCGCCATGACAGACGCCGGCTGCTCTTCTTTTTGTAAATGATGCGGATGAGAAATATGTATCGTCTTCACAGAACGGTCACCTTTTTTCTTATTGTTCGCTTTTTTGCATGAGCACTTTAGCCGGTTTCAGCAGTCCTTTTTTTGAAGGATGCGGCATATAAATGGCCACACATTCTCCGTCTTCAGTACAGACCGCTATACGGGCGTCAGCTGTCATTGCAGAAAATTCCGCCGGGATGTCAAACACTGACCCGTTTTCAGCTTTCTTAGCTAATGTATCACTTATGACCCATTTCGGCAAATGATTGAGCGCTCTTTCAATCGGCACGGTATGCTCTGCAACCGTTCCGTCTGAAACCTGCTGTTCAAGTTCCTCAAACGTGAAACACTCATCAAGGCTGAAATCGCCCGAAGCGGTGCGGATGAGATGAGACATATGCGCGGGATAGCCGAGTTTTTCACCGATTGTCACTGCCAATGTTCTGACGTAAGTGCCCTTTGAGCACGTGACTGTAAAGCGGAATGATGCTGTGTCTTCGTTATAAGTGACAGGGGAAGTGAGCGCGATATCTTCAATCGTGATATTCCGCTTCGGCCGCTCCACTTCAATACCCGCCCTGGCGTATTCATAGAGCTTTTTTCCGTTGACCTTTACAGCGGAATACATCGGCGGCACTTGCTCCTGCGGTCCCTTCAGTTCGTCTAAAACGGCTTTGATATCCGCTTCTTTCAGCGGCTCCTTGACAGGTTTTACGCTGACCGTTTCTCCAGTCTGGTCTTCGGTCGATGTGGAGAAGCCGAGAGTGATCTCAGCATCGTACGTTTTTGACTTGTCGGTGACGTACTCAACGATCTTTGTGGCCCGTCCGACACAGATCGGCAGTACGCCTGACACTTCCGGATCAAGCGTTCCCGTATGTCCGACTTTCTTTGTTTTTAACAGTTTTCTTATTTTCATTACACAGTCGTGAGAAGTCATGCCGACCGGTTTATGTAAAAGGAGAACTCCGTTAACCATCTGTCTTTCGCTCCTTTGTTATCAATTGTATCCCGTAAAACGCAGAAAAGAGGACAGACGACACTCGCCCATCCTCTTTCCTTGTTATTCAGACGGTTTATCTGAATGCAGTTCGTGAATCAATGTTTCGATACGGTTGCCGTACTCAATTGATTCATCAAATTCAAATTCAAGCTCAGGCGTTTTGCGGAGTCTGATTCGGCTGCCGATTTCGGAACGGATAAATCCTTTCGCTTTCTCAAGCCCTTTCAGCGCCTCCTCTTTCTTTTTCTCTCCGCCGAGAACGGAGATATACACCTTCGCTATTTGTAAATCACCTGAAACACGTACGTCTGTTACAGTGAGAAATCCGATTCTCGGGTCTTTCAGCTTTCGGCTGATAATATCCCCGAGCTCTTTTTTCATCTGCTCGCCGACACGGTTTGCTCTCATACTCAATTCAATCACCTCTAAGTTAAAACCACTCTGTTCTAGTGATCGTCCGTTCTATTTCGGGAAAGGAGTCAATAAACGCGAGTACGCGCTGGATCTCCTTTTCCGCCTGAACGTGAGAGGAGGAGACGACGGCGATTCCGAAGCTGGTCCGCTGCCAAGTGTCCTGATAGCCGATTTCTGCGGCCGACACGTTGAACTTATTCTGAACCCTCGTTATAATCCGCTTCAGAACGGCTCGTTTCTCCTTTAATGATCCCGCATCATAAATGATGCATTCACATTCCGCAAATCCGATCACTTTCTTTCGATTTCCTGCATGACATACGCTTCAAGGATGTCGCCTTCGCGAATGTCATTGTATTTCTTAATTGTAATACCACATTCATATCCTTGTGAAACTTCTTTCACATCATCTTTGAAGCGTTTCAGAACGTCTACTTCCCCTTCGAAGATGACCACGCCGTCACGGATCAGGCGGAGTCCGCTGTCACGTGTAATGTGGCCGTCTGTTACATATCCGCCGGCAATCGTGCCGATTTTCGACACTTTGAATGTTTGGCGCACTTCAACCTGGCCGATGACTTTTTCTTCGTATTCAGGATCAAGCATTCCTTTCATCGCCGCTTCAATTTCTTCGATGACTTTGTAAATGATACGGTGAAGACGGATATCTACATTTTCAGCTTCAGCCGTGCTCTTAGCATTTCCGTCTGGGCGCACATTAAACCCGATAACGATTGCATTTGAAGCAGATGCGAGAATGATGTCTGATTCCGTAATCGCACCGACGCCTGTGTGAATGATTTTCACTTTTACGCCTTCTACTTCAATTTTTTGAAGAGCGGCTGTTAACGCTTCGGCTGAACCTTGAACGTCAGCTTTTACGATTAAATTGATGTCTTTGACATCGCCTTGTTTAATTTGTTCAAACAGATCATCGAGGCTCAGCTTCGCTTTGTCGCTGCGCTGTTCTTCCAGTTGCTTGGAAGCGCGTGCTTCACCGACAGAACGGGCTGTTTTTTCGTCTTTAAAGACGAGGAATTGATCGCCAGCCTGCGGTACGTCGTTTAAGCCCGTGATTTCTACAGGTGTGGACGGTCCGGCTGTTTTCACGCGGCGGCCGAGATCATTAACCATGGCCCGCACGCGGCCGAATGTATTTCCGACAACGATCGGATCTCCGATATTCAATGTTCCCGTTTGAACGAGAAGTGTCGCGACAGATCCTCTTCCTTTATCGAGCTCAGCTTCAATAACCGTTCCTTTTGCCTGACGGTTCGGATTGGCTTTCAGCTCTTCCACTTCACTGACAAGCAGAATCATTTCGACAAGCTCGTCAATTCCCTTGCCTGTAAGAGCGGACAGAGGAACGAAAATCGTTTCTCCTCCCCATGCTTCAGGAACGAGTCCGTATTCAGTCAGCTCCTGCATGACACGGTCAGGGTTCGCGCTTTCTTTATCCACTTTATTCACGGCAACGATAATCGGAACCTCAGCCGCTTTCGCATGGTTGATGGCTTCGACTGTCTGCGGCATAACGCCGTCATCGGCCGCTACGACTAAAATGGTAATATCAGTTACTTCCGCACCGCGCGCCCGCATTGTTGTAAACGCCGCGTGTCCCGGAGTATCTAAGAACGTGATTTTTTTGCCGTTTTCTTCGATCTGGTAAGCCCCGATATGCTGGGTGATTCCGCCGGCTTCTCCTTCAACAACTTTTGTTTTTCTGATGCTGTCAAGGAGGGTCGTTTTCCCGTGGTCAACGTGGCCCATGATCGTCACGACAGGCGGACGGATTTGAAGATCTTCTTCTTTGTCAGCCTCTTCATATTTTTCAAGCTCAGTTTCTTCAAGCACAATCACTTCTTCTGTTTCTACACCGTATTCAGATGCGATCAGTTCGATTGTGTCTTTGTCAAGCTCCTGGTTAATGGTAGCCATTACGCCCAGAAGCATCAGTTTTTTAATGAGTTCAGACGGCTCTTTGCCCAGTTCCTCGGCTAAAGCTCCGACTGTTAAAGAGCCGGAAAACGTAATTTTCTCAGGAAGCTCTTTTTTCGGCTTCAGCGGTTTTTGCTGATACTGATTTTTGTTGTTATGATTGCGTTTGTTTTTGTTTTTGTTGTTGTTGTTATTCTTCTTGTTTTTGTTAAATTGATTATTCTGCACGTCATTCTTCTTTCCGTCTCGAATTTTGTTTGGTTGATTCCCAGCAGGCTGCTGATTAATCCCTTGCGGCTTGTTTTTGTTCGTTTCCGCAGGCTTCTGAGATGTAACGCCGGCGCCGCCTTTTTTAAATTTCGCATCAAGCTGCTTAATGGTCTTTTCTTCAAGCATTGCCATATGGTTATTTACTACTATATCCATGTTTTTCAGCGCAGTCAAAATTTCCTTGCTTGAAACATTGATGGCTTTTGCATATTCGTAAACTCTCATTTTAGCCATTCGTTCACCCCCAAAAATATTAATCGAGCAAGCTGATCAGCTTATTCGCAAAACCTTGGTCAGTGACGGCGACAACGACACGTGATTCCTTGCCGATAGAGCGGCCGAGATCCGCGCGGCTTTCGACTTTTTTATAAGGCACTTTATAATAATTGCATTTATCGGATACTTTTTTTGCAGTATTCGCAGATGCATCTTCTGTCAGCAGAACAAGTTTTGCACGCGCATTTCTAATTTCTTTTATAACCAAGTCCTCGCCCGACACGACCTTACGAGCTCGATTGGCCAGACCCAGCAAGGGAAACCATTCCATTCCAGACATGTTATTTTTTCACCTTTTCCGCCAGTTCCAGCAATTCTTCGAAAATCTGGTCATCGATTTGTGATTGAAATTGATTTTGCAATGTGTTTTTCTTTTTCGCAGCTAAGATGCATTCTTTCTCAAGGGTGATATAGGCACCCCGCCCGTTCTTCTTTCCGGTCGGATCGACTGAAATCTCTCCTTCTTTAGAACGGACAATTCGGATCAGTTCCTTTTTAGGCTTCATTTCCCCCGTTACCACGCATTTGCGCAGAGGAATTTTTTTTCGCTTATTCACCTAAAGTCACCTCTTATTCATCCGATTCGGCTGTTTCAGGCTCCATAAAGAGCGGCTCTAAATCGTCATCTTCTTCATGCTCTCTCGGATAGATGCCAAGGTCTCTTGCATCCGTTTCACTTTTGATATCGATTTTCCAGCCTGTCAGTTTCGCGGCTAAGCGGGCGTTTTGCCCTCTTTTTCCGATTGCCAGAGAAAGCTGGTAATCAGGAACGATGACAGTCGTGGCTTTTTCTTCTTCGTTGACGATGACATCCAGCACTTTAGACGGACTGAGCGCATTGGCAACAAATTCAACCGGATCATCAGACCAGTTGACGATATCAATTTTTTCGCCTTTCAGTTCATTGACGATCGCCTGCACGCGCTGGCCTTTGGGACCGACGCATGAACCGACCGGATCAACGTCAGGATCATCAGTGCGGACGGAAATTTTAGAGCGGTCGCCCGCTTCTCTGGCAACGGATTTCAGTTCGACCGTTCCGTCATAAATTTCCGGTACTTCGATTTCAAAAAGACGCTTCAACAGACCGGGATGCGTTCTTGATACATAGATCTGCGGCCCTTTTGTCGTTTTTTCGACTTTTGTGATAAATACTTTAATCCGATCGTGCGGTTTATAGCTCTCATTCGGCATTTGTTCATTGACGGGCAGCAGCGCTTCAATCTTGCCGAGAGACACGTAAATAAACTTGCTGTCTAAGCGCTGTACAATTCCCGTCATAATGTCTTCTTCACGATCGATAAATTCTGAGTAAATCACGCCGCGCTCAGCTTCACGGACACGCTGCGTCACCACTTGTTTCGCCGTCTGCGCAGCAATGCGGCCGAAGTCTTTCGGCGTTACTTCTATTTCAACGACATCTCCGACAAGGTAGTTCGGATGGATGTGCTGGGCGTCGTCAAGCGAGATTTCAAGTCTTGAATCGTATACCTCGTCTACGACATCCTTTCTTGCGAACACGCGGATCGTGCCCGTCTCACGGTTCAGATCGACCCGTACGTTTTGCGCCTGGTTAAAATTTCGCTTATACGCGGAAATTAAGGCAGCTTCAATTGCTTCGATGATAATGTCTTTACTGATGCCTTTTTCTTTTTCAAGAATAGTGAGAGCATCTAATAGTTCACTGCTCATGTTAGCGGTCTCCCCCCTTAAACACTAATACTTCATTCATTAAAATGTTACAGCTAATCTTGCGTTAGCTATTTTTTCATACGGAATATTGACCCGTTTCTTTCTTGTTTTGACCGTCATCTCTATTGTAACAGTTTGTCCATCAAATTCAGCCAATTTGCCTTCAAACACTTTTAAACCGTCAATCGGTTCGTACGTTTTCATGTACACATTTTTGCCCAGTGATTTTTCGAAGTCGGCTTTTTTCTTTAATGGACGCTCGGCTCCAGGAGAAGATACTTCAAGAAAGTAGTTCTGGGTGATCGGATCGGCCTCATCCAGCTTTTCGCTTAACGCTTCGCTGACTTTGGCGCACTCCTCAATATCAACACCGTTCTCGGAATCAATAAACACGCGAAGGAACCAGTTTTGACCCTCTTTGACAAATTCAATGTCTACGAGTTCAAGGTGAAGGTCATCCAGTATGGGCTGAGCCATTTCTTGAACGGTATCAGTCACTTTTTTGCTCATGTTTTTCCTCCTTGTGCTGTCGATATCATATCAGCCGTTCCTCTGCATAAAAACCCTGCTTCAAAAGAGCAGGGGCATTGAGAAAACGATGGACATGTCGAGGCAAAATTGCCTGTTCAATACAAAAGAGCGGGTTTCCCCACTCTTTGCCTCGGTAATCGTTAGCATTTCCAATAAAACTATACCATAACCATATATTTAATGCAAATCAAACTCCGCTCGGAGGCTGTGCACAAAGCTTAAAACAGAGACAGCTGGTTTTGGTCCGGAAGCGACTCAAGACAGCCGTGACGGTCTAAATACTCTAAAATGGTTTTTGACACTTTTCCGCGTTTTTGAAGATCCTCTTTTGAAAGGAACTCCCCTTCTTCCCGCGCTTTCACAATATTGAGAGCGGCGTTGGTTCCGAGTCCCGGAATTGAGTTGAACGGCGGGATGAGACTGTTGCCGTCAATGATAAATTCCGAAGCGCTCGAACGGTATAGATCGACCTTCTGGAAGGAATAGCCGCGCTCACACATTTCAAGCGCAAGCTCTAACACGGTAAGGAGGTTTTTCTCCTTCGGCGAAGCATCAAGCCCTTTAGAGCTGATATCATCCATCACCGCTCTGATAGCGGTCGAGCCTTTAATCATTGTATCAATGTCAAAGTCATCTGCGCGGACGGTAAAATACGCAGCATAATACAAAAGCGCGTGATGCACTTTAAAGTATGCAATCCGCACCGCCATCAGCACGTATGCGGCGGCGTGGGCTTTCGGGAACATGTATTTGATTTTTTTGCATGAATCAATATACCAGTTCGGCACATTGTTCTTTTTCATTTCTTCTTCCCATTCCGGCGTCAGGCCTTTGCCTTTACGGACGAATTCCATGATTTTAAAGGCCAGTGAAGGCTCAAGGCCCTGATAGATCAAGTAAACCATAATGTCATCACGGCAGCCGATCACTTCGCTCAGTTCACACGTATTGTTGTGTATCAGTTCCTGCGCATTGCCGAGCCATACGTCCGTTCCGTGGGAAAGCCCGGAAATCTGGACAAGCTCGGAGAACGTCGTCGGCTTCGTATCCTCAAGCATCTGCCGCACAAATCGCGTCCCGAATTCAGGAATGCCGAGCGTCCCCGTTTTACAACCGATCTGCTCTTCAGTGACGCCGAGCGATTCTGTACCTTGGAAAATCTTCATAACTTCCGGATCATCTGTCGGAATCGTCTTCGGATCAATTCCGCTTAAATCCTGAAGCATCCGGATGACTGTCGGATCATCGTGCCCCAATATATCAAGCTTCAGCAGGTTGTCATGAATGGAGTGGAAGTCAAAATGAGTCGTTTTCCATTCAGACCCCGTCGCATCTGCCGGGAATTGTATCGGTGAAAAATCGTAAATATCCATGTAATCCGGGACAACGATAATCCCCCCCGGGTGCTGGCCGGTCGTTCTCTTAACGCCGGTGCAGCCTTGCACCAGACGGTCGATCTCCGCGCCGCGCATGTGTAGGTTGTGATCGCCCGCATAGCCTTTCACATATCCGTAAGCCGTCTTTTCCGCGACGGTGCCGATCGTTCCCGCGCGATACACGTTATCTTCACCGAACAATACTTTCGTGTAGTTATGGGCATGCGGCTGATACTCACCTGAGAAGTTCAAGTCGATATCGGGTACTTTGTCACCTTTAAAGCCTAAGAACGTTTCAAACGGGATATCATGCCCGTCCTTTTTCAAAGGCGTACCGCAAGACGGGCAGGTTTTATCCGGAAGGTCAAAACCGGAACCGACTGATCCGTCATTAAAGAATTCGGAATATCGGCAGCTCGGGCACACATAGTGCGGAGCGAGCGGGTTCACTTCAGTGATTTCCGTTAAGGTCGCCACAAGCGATGAGCCGACGGACCCCCGGGAGCCGACGAGATAACCGTCATCCAGAGACCGTTTTACAAGCTTATGAGAGATGAGATAAATAACGGCGAATCCATGACCGATGATACTTTTTAATTCTTTTTCTATTCTCGCTTCCACAATTTCGGGAAGCTCTTCACCGTAAATGCTTCTGGCGCGCTGATAGCTCATTTCACGGATTTCTTCATCAGCCCCGTCAATTTTCGGCGTGTACAGATCGTCTTTGATCGGTTTGATCTCATCGATCATCGAAGCGACTTTCTGCGTATTGTCAACCACGATTTCTTTCGCTTTTTCTGCACCGAGGAAGGAGAAAGCCTCCAGCATTTCATCTGTCGTTCTGAAGTGCACTTTGGGCAGTTCGTGTCTGTTTAACGGGTTGGCGCCGCCTTGGGAAGATATTAAGATCTTCCGGTAAATTTTATCCTCATCGTTTAAATAGTGGACATTTCCCGTAGCCACGACCGGCTTATTCAATTTTTCTCCGAGCTTCGTAATGTTGGCGATGATTTCTTTCAGCGCTTTTTCATCCCGGACGAGCTCAAGCTGCAGAAGGTGTCTGTATACTTCCGGCGGCTGCACTTCAAGATAATCATAGAAGGATGCGATATCTTCAACCTCTTCAGGAGATTTTTGCATCATGCCTTCAAAGACCTCTCCCCTGTCACAGGCAGAGCCGATTAACAGACCTTCTCTGTATTTATTAAGCTGCGACCTCGGAATGCGCGGCACTCTGTAGAAATATTGAATATGAGAAATGGACACGAGCTTAAACAGATTTTTAAGGCCGGTCTCATTTACGGCAAGCAATGTAGCGTGATAAGGTCTTGATCTTTGATAAGCATTGGATTGTCCCATATTCTCATTCAGCTGATCATGATAAAAAATGTCTTTTTCAGCGGCATCTTTGAGCATTTTCAACAGCAGGTAGCCCGTTGCTTCAGCGTCAAAGACCGCTCGGTGATGCTGGGTTAATTCGATATCAAACTTCTTACATAACGTATTTAAGCGGTGATTTTTAAACTCAGGATACAGGAAACGCGCGAGTTCCAGCGTATCAATGACCGGATTTTTCGCTTTTTCCGTTTTCAAAAGACGCTTGTACGCCACATTTAAAAATCCCATATCAAAGCTGGCGTTATGAGCCACAAGCACGTCATCGCCGATCCATTCTTTAAAATCCCGGACGACGTCAACGACATCGGGAGCGTCGCGGACCATGTCGTCCGTAATCCCGGTAAGCTCTATCGTCGTTGCTGACAGCGGATGGTGCGGATTGGCGAACGCTTCGAATTTATCGATGATTTCTCCGCCTCTTATTTTGACTGCGGCAAGCTCAATGATCGTGTCATACACTGCGGACAGACCTGTCGTTTCAACGTCAAAGACGACGTATGTGTCTTCTTCCAGGAGACGGTGAGCTGGATTGTATGCGATCGGAACGCCATCATCTACGATATTGGCTTCCATTCCGTAAATCATTTTAATGCCGTGTTTTTTCGCGGCGGAATAGGCATCCGGGAAAGACTGCACAACGGCATGATCAGTTAACGCAATCGCTTCATGTCCCCATTTTTTCGCCTGTTCGACAAGCTTTCCGATGCCCGTTACAGCATCCATTTGGCTCATCGGAGAATGCAGATGAAGCTCAACCCGTTTTTCGCCTTCAGGAGCGGTGTCTTCACGGGTTTTGGCTTTTATTTCATTCACGTCATTTGCAATCATGACGAGGTCTCTGACGAATGTATCGTTTTGAATGCTTCCCCGCGCCTTCACCCACATGCCTTTTTTCAGCGTTTTCATCAAAGCGGCGTCTTCTTTTTCTCGGGCGAACATTTTTACTAAAATGCTGTTTGTATAGTCCGTGATTTTGAAAATGCAGAGCGTGCGTCCGCTTTTCAGCTCGCGTGTTTCAGCATCAAACACAAACCCCTGCACCGTAATTCTTCTTTCTTCATCCATGATGCTGTCAAGCGTCCGGATTTCTTCGTTCTCTTTAATTTGATAGCCGATGACAAGCGGTCCGGACGGTGCCTGATCCTCTTCGCCCTCTTTTTCCTTCTTCTCCATCTCGATAAGCGCCTGCATCGCCCGCTCCTGATCTTCAGCAAGCTTTTGCTCGCGGAATTTCTGGACTTCTTGGTCAGATACGAAAATTTCGGTATCCAGCTGCAGTTCCGGAAAGCCGAATTGGCGATAGCTGTGCTGAATCAGTGCGCTGTATTTATTTTTGAGGGCAGATGCTTCTGTATCTGTTTTTGTTTTCACGATCAGCTTGTTTCCCTTGAGCTTCGGCTTCTGCTGATTCAAAAGAGCCACCATCGGCGGCGAGGTTCCTTCAAGCTCTTCAATACAGCGTGTCCAATAATCCTGTACAAGCTCCTCTGTCACTGTAGGGTCAATGACCTGAACAGACGATGTGACACGTGCGATGTGAGCAAACGATTGTGTTAACCTCATCATGAATGAATCATATATTTGATACGGCAAAAGAGCCTTAAAGCGAAATTGGAAATGCCAGGCTTTTTCTGCTTTATGGATTGTCAGTTTATCAATCTCTCCGTCTTCAAAGTATGTCATGAAGGTATCATCTGTCATATTAAGCTGCTGCAGAAGAATCTGAAACTGTCTTCTGTTTACTGATAACTGTTCCATTCAGACAGTATCCCTCCCTTAAAACATCATAAGTGAAGGTACCTCCGCAGGTGATGAGGTACCTTCTTTTTTCTCTATTTTAACATGATTTTGTATGATTCGTTATGGTGATTACTTCGTCTTGATAAATTCAGAAAGCTCATCCACTGAAACTTCGGCAGATTCACCGGTTTTGCGGATTTTCACTTCTACGATGCCCTCATCGGCACGTTTTCCGACAGTGATGCGGATCGGAAGGCCGATCAGATCAGAATCAGCAAACTTCACGCCTGCGCGTTCAGCGCGGTCATCGTATAATACCTCATAACCTTCCGCCTGGAATTTGCCGTAAAGCTGTTCAGCAAGCTCTTTTTGCGCTTCGTTTTTCATATTCAGCGCCAAAATATGAAGATCATACGGAGCAACGCTTTTCGGCCAGATCAAGCCTTTTTCGTCGTGATGCTGTTCAGCGATGGCTGAAAGCGTTCTGGACACGCCGATTCCGTAACATCCCATCAGCATCGGCTGCGCACGCCCGTTTTCATCAAGGTATGTCGCATTCATCGCTTCAGAGTAACGCGTGCCGAGTTTAAAGACTTGTCCGACCTCAATCCCTTCAGCGAAACGGATCGTGCCTTTTCCGTCAGGGGACGGATCGCCTTCCTGAATGATTCGAAGATCGGCATACGCTTTTACTGACGCGTCACGTTCGATGTTTACGTTTCGGTAATGACGGTCTTTTTCATTCGCGCCGCTAACAGCGTTTACCATTACTTTCACGGCTTGGTCGGCATAAATCTCAATGTCGCCGGCAGCGCCGATCGGCCCCGCAAATCCCGGCTCCGTGCCAAGTTTCTCCGCTACTTCTTCATGAGACGCAAGCTCAACCACTTCCGCGTTCAGAAGGTTTTTCACTTTCACGTCATTGACCTCATGATCGCCTCTTACTAACACGAGAACAAATCGGTCATCCGCTTTAAACAGCATTGATTTGATGCAGGCGCTCGGCTCGATCTGCAAGAACGAAGCGAGCTCTTCAATGCTTTTGACATTCGGCGTATCAATTTTCTCCAATGCCTCGGGTGTTTCATCTGACGGCTCGCTGTTCATGACAACTTCCGCCATTTCTGTATTGGCTGCGTAAGAGGATCCATCGGAATAAGCGATGGTATCTTCCCCTATTTCAGAAAGAGCCATAAATTCATGCGTATCTTTTCCGCCCATCGCGCCTGAGTCGGCAATAACGGGACGGACGTTTAATTCACAGCGTGCGAAAATGTTGCTGTATGCGCCGTACATGTTTTGGTATGTTTCCTCCAGACTTTCTTCAGAAGCATGGAAAGAATACGCATCTTTCATGATGAATTCGCGTCCGCGCAATAACCCGAAACGCGGGCGTTTTTCATCTCTGAATTTAGACTGGATCTGGTAAAGAGTGAGCGGCAGACGCTTATAAGATTTCACCTCATCGCGCACGAGAGAAGTAATGACTTCTTCATGTGTCGCGCCTAAAGCAAATTCGCGGCCGTGGCGGTCTTTCAGACGCATTAATTCAGGCCCGTACGTATACCATCTGCCTGATTCCTGCCATGTTTCAGCCTGCTGAAGGGCCGGCATCAGCATTTCCACCGCGTTGATTTTTTCCATTTCTTCACGCACGATCTTCTGAATGTTTTGAATGACCCTGTAAGCCAGGGGCATGTAGCTGTAAACCCCGCTCGTATTTTGTCTGATAAATCCCGCTCTCAGCAGAAGCTTATGGCTTTTTGCTTCAGCATCAGCCGGCACTTCTCTCAGGGTCGGAATAAGCGTCAAACTTTGTCTCATGTCTTCGCACCTCTGATTTTTTACTAGTCAATTATAAGAATAAACGCTGGATATCGTTCCATGTGACAACCAGCATAAGAAGCATTAAGAAAGCTACGCCGATAAATACGACAAATGCTTCCTTGTCACGGTTTATCGGCTTGCCGCGGATTGCTTCAATGAATAAAAACAGCAGCCGCCCGCCGTCAAGCGCCGGTATCGGCAGCAGGTTGACGATTCCCAGGTTGATGCTTAAAAACGCCGCAAACCGCAATAAGTTGATGATGCCGGTTTTTGCAACTTGATCCGTCATATCATAAATGCCGACAGGACCCGAAAGCATATCAAGCTTAAACTGGCCTGTCACAATTTTGCCCAGATTGGTCAGAATCGCTTTTGTGACATCAACGGTAGATGTCGCGCCGTAGGCGATCGCTGCAAGCGCGCCTTTTTCAGTCGGCGCATAAGAGCCGAAGCGGCCGATTGTTTTTTTATTTTCATCTTTTACAGCTTCAGGTGTAACCGAGATATGAAACGATTTGCCGTCCCGTTTGACGGCGACATCGATTTTTTTCCCGGGATTTTCTTTTACCGCTGTCACGATGTCGGTCCATGACCTCATTTTTTCACCGTTAATGCTCTGGATATAGTCGCCTTCTTTTAGACCGGCAGCCGCTGCGCGTCCATTGTTTGTCAGCTTCCCGAGCTCAGGCTGATTCGAAGGCACGCCTTGAATGAATCCAAGCATGACGAGAATGACATACGCTAAGATGAAGTTCATTATCGGACCGGCAGCAATCGCCTTAATCCGCTTCCATACGGGCTTAGACCCGAATTGTCGATTGTAAGGCGCAATCTGCACTTCTTCTCCGTCTACGATAAAAAAAGAGGTCTGACTGACAGTAAAGCCCGCCAGTTCATCTTCTTTCCCCTGCTCGTACCCGGTAATCTTCATTTCGTGCTCAAGATCAGCCGTCTCCACCTCGATAATTAAAGCGTCGGGATATTTTTCCTTTTGATTAATGATGACTTTTTCCACTTCGTCATCTTTATTAAAAAGAAGCCCGACGGTATAACCGGGTTTGACTTCGATCATCTCCGGGTCTTCACCGGCCATGCGGACGAACCCGCCGACCGGAAGGAGTCTGATCGTATACACGGTTTCATTCTTTTTAAATGAAAAGATTTTAGGGCCGAAGCCGATCGCAAATTCACGGCAAAGGATTCCCGCTCTTTGGGCGAGCAATAAATGCCCCAGCTCATGGAAAAAAACGAGCGTTCCGAAAATAATAATAAACGCGATAACTGTATTCACGAACATACCACCTTATGTGAGTATTGAATTAACGTATCCCCGGGTGTCTTTGTCCACTTCTTGGATATCCGCAAGACTCGGATCCTGAATTACGCTGTGGCGGTCCAGTGCTTTTTCAATCAGGTCCTCAATCGATAAGAATGAAATCCGTCCGGCAAGAAAAGCGGCAACGGCTTCTTCGTTGGCCGCATTTAAAACCGTCGGCATCGTTCCCCCTATTTTACCTGATTCAAAGGCAAATTGTAAGCAGCGGAACCTTTCAAAGTCAGCTTTCGCAAAATGAAGGCTTCCGATCTCCCATAATTCAAGCCTTTTTGTTTCAGGCAGAGGCAGCCGGTCCGGATATGTCAGCGCATATTGAATCGGCACCCTCATGTCCGGATTTCCGAGCTGGGCGATGACGCTTCTGTCGTGAAATTCAACCATCGAATGAATGATGCTCTCCTTATGTAATACAACGTCAATCCGTTCATACGGAATGTCAAACAGCCAATGCGCCTCAATAACTTCAAGTCCTTTATTCATCATTGTAGCCGAGTCAATCGTAATTTTTGCGCCCATCGACCAGTTCGGGTGGTTAAGGGCGTCGGCAATCGTTACAGACTCAAGCTCCTGCCGCGTTTTATCTCTGAAACTGCCGCCGGATGCCGTAATGATCAGGCGCTCGATATTTTTGCTCTGTTCGCCTTGCAGCGCCTGAAAAATAGCGGAATGTTCGCTGTCGACCGGAAGAAGAGGAACACTGTATCGTTTTGCGTGTCCTTTCACTATATGCCCGGCAGTGACAAGAGTTTCCTTATTTGCAAGCGCAATTGTTTTTTTCTGTTCAATCGCTTTCAAAGTCGGGATTAAACCGACACTTCCAAGCAGCGCATTGACCACGATATCCACTTCGTCCATGACTGCCGCTTCAATCAGGCCTTCTTCTCCGATGCCGATTTGACATTCATGAGAAAAAGACGCTTCTTTCACTTTTTGATATGTATCCATGTCGCCGACTGCTACATATTTCGGCTGAAACGTTCTGATCAACGGGATCGCTTTCTCGGCGTTTTTACCGAAAGTCATCGAGACGAGACGGAACTGATCTTGATGCATGCGCAATACGTCTAACGTCTGCTCCCCTATTGATCCTGTTGCTCCTAAAAGACAAATATTCTTCAAAATGCCACTCCCATTCTATGCGTCCAGATCGGTCTTATTTTCATATTAGCCTTTCTCATGAAAAAAGCGCAAGCAGAAAGTATAAGAACGGCATGACAAACAAAAAGCTGTCAAATCGATCTAAAATGCCGCCGTGCCCGGGAAGGATTTTTCCCGAATCCTTCACATCATAGTGCCGCTTAAGCGCTGATTCAACCAAATCCCCGATCTGTCCGAACACAGACAGAACAAGCGTGATGACCAAAAGAACCGGGTATGAAATCGGAAGGTGCGCAAACAGCTGAAAAACAGCAGTAAAAATAAGGGCGATGACAATACCGCCGAGAAACCCTTCCACTGTTTTGTTGGGACTGATTTCGGGCCACAGTTTCCGCTTCCCGAGCGACTTTCCGACGAAATATGCGCCTGAGTCCGTTGACCATATGACAACGCAGGCATAAAAGATATACAAAAGCCCGTTTGTTTCAATGTTTCTGATTTCAATAAAATAATGAAAACACAGTCCGATATATACCGTCGCGAGAACGATAAACCCGACTTCGTCAAACGTAAAGGTGTTTTTCACGAGCACCGTATAGCTGAGCAGAATCAATACGGCGAAAATCGTTACTTCCATTTTCGCATCGAAAAAATGATACTTGTCCGGCATCATATACAGCCATAACAACAAGAGGCTGATCAGACCCGGAAAAGAAAAAAATCTGAGCTTTTTCATCCGCAAAAGCTCAAAAAGCGCTATACTTCCCATCACGTAAACAAATACGGTGAACGGCAATCCTCCGAAAATAACCAAAAATAAAAATAGTGCCGCTGCCAGAACACCTGTTAACAATCTTTGTTTCATTTCCACCATCCTCTAAATTCCGCCAAACCTCCGGCCCCGCTGCTGAAATTCTCCCACTGCCTGCAGAAAGTGATCTTCTTTAAAATCGGGCCACAGGACATCTGTAAAAACAAATTCACTGTAAGCCACCTGCCAAAGCATAAAGTTGCTCAATCTGATTTCTCCGCTCGTTCTGATGAGCAGCTCCGGGTCCTGGATTGATTCCGTCATTAAATGCCCGGAAAAGAGCGCTTCATCAATGTCTTCGATATTCAACGTGCCGCTTTTCACCTGTTCGGCCAGTGCTTTTGCCGCATTGACGATTTCCGTGCGTCCGCCGTAGTTCAAAGCGAAATTGAGAATCATACCGTCATTTTGTTCTGTATCTTTTACGGCTTTCTCAATCGCCCTGTACGTATGAGAAGGGAGCGCGGATTCATCTCCGATAATTTTCACCTGTACATTTTCCTCTATCAATTCAGGAAGATACGTATTCAGGAACTCTTCCGGAAGCTTCATCAAAAAGTCGACTTCCATCTTCGGGCGCTTCCAGTTCTCCGTTGAAAACGCATAAAGAGTCAGAACTTTAACGCCGAGCTGACTTGCGAGCTTTGTCACCCTTTTTACCACTTTCATTCCTTCATGATGTCCTGCAATCCGAGGGAGTGAGCGCTTCTTCGCCCAGCGTCCGTTTCCGTCCATAATAATGGCAATGTGTGCGGGAATTTCACCCTTCAGTATGTCTTCTTTTGTATACCGTTCTAAGTTGGAAGCCGCATTCTGCTGATTCTTCCAATTTTTGAGTATGTTGAGCATGAGATTCCTCCGTCACCCAAAAAGGTTGCGTTGCTGATGATCAATGTAATCAACAGTATTAACAAAAAAACCCCCTGTAAACATGAGAGGGTCTTTTCACATTATCTATTGTACATAGTTTTTCATTAAACTTCCATGATTTCTTTTTCTTTGTCCTTTGTGACACTGTCAATTTTTGACACATATTCATCTGTCAGCTTTTGAACGTCTTCACTGGAAGCACGAAGCTCGTCTTCTGTAATGTCTCCGTTTTTCTCAAGTTTTTTGAGGTCATCGTTGCTGTCACGGCGGACATTACGGACTGCTACTTTCGCTTCTTCCGCGTACTTTTTCACGACTTTGACAAGTTCTTTACGTCTTTCTTCCGTCAAAGCCGGGATCGCGATGCGGATAATGGTGCCGTCACTTGTCGGAGTTACCCCAAGATCAGCTTTCAGAATCGCTTTTTCAATATCGCCGATTGCCGTTTTGTCATACGGTGTGACAACAAGCATACGCGCTTCAGGCACATTGATGGAAGACAGCTGGTTTAAAGGTGTTTGGGCACCGTAGTATTCTACTGTCACTTTATCCAATAGAGATGGGTTGGCACGTCCTGCGCGGACTGACGCCAATTCGCGTGAATAAGCGGCAACCGCTTTTTCCATGCGTTCTTTTGTTTGTGTTAATACTTCGTTTGACAACGTTATTTCCCCCTTACGATCGTTCCGATTGATTCGCCGATTACGGCACGCTTAATATTTCCTTCTTCCATAATAGAAAAGACGATCAGCGGAATATCATTATCCATACATAATGAAGAAGCCGTAGAATCCATGACTTCCAGCCCGTCTTTTAACACATCGAGATAAGATAATTTTTCGTATTTAACGGCTGACTCATCTTTTCTCGGATCAGCATTATACACACCGTCGACATTATTTTTCGCCATTAAAATCACATCCGCTTCGATTTCAGCGGCACGCAGCGCTGCGGTTGTGTCCGTAGAGAAATAAGGATTTCCTGTTCCCGCGGCAAAAATAACAACGCGTTTTTTCTCCAGGTGCCGGATGGCTTTTCTTCTGATGTAAGGCTCAGCGACCTGACGCATTTCAATTGATGTCTGCACTCTGGACTGAATTCCGAGCGTTTCCAGGCTGTCCTGCAGGGCAAGTGAGTTCATGACAGTAGCAAGCATGCCCATATAATCGGCCGTCGCACGGTCCATTCCTAAGTCACTGCCTGTTTTTCCGCGCCATAAGTTGCCGCCGCCTACGACTACGGCCACTTCGACGTCAAGCTCAGCGATTTCTTTTACCTGTTTAGCGATGGATTGGATGACAGTCGGATTAATGCCATTTCCCTGCTCTCCTGCCAATGCTTCTCCGCTAAGCTTTAAAACGATACGATTGTATTTTGGTTTTTCCATAATAACCTCCAAGTGTAAACATTGCCGTTTCCTATTATGCAAGAGAAAAAAAGGTTTGTAAATATAGTTTTAAAAATAGGGAACACAAGTAGTGTCCCCTATACTGCCTGAAAAGCCGCGAAAGATTCGCCAAGGCTTTCCGCCATTATTTTTTCACTTGGTTCATAACTTCTTCAGCAAAGTTTTCTTGGCGTTTTTCAATACCTTCTCCAACTTCGTAGCGGACGTAAGTTTTAACAGATGCGTTTTTCGCAGCCACAACTTGTTTCACTTTTTCGTCTGGGTTTTTAACGAAAGCTTGGTCTAATAAGCAAATTTCTTCGAAGAATTTGTTCAGACGGCCTTCAACCATTTTAGCTACGATGTTTTCCGGTTTGCCTTCTTGAAGAGCTTGCTGAGTCAGGATCTGACGCTCATGGTTTGTTTCTTCTTCAGACACTTGGTCGCGGGAAATGTAACGAGGATTTACCGCTGCAACATGCATCGCGATGTCTTTTGCAAGATCTTCGTCAGTTGTTCCGCTAAGAACGGATAATACGCCGATGCGGCCTCCCATGTGAAGGTAAGCACCGAACGCTTCGCTGTCTTCTTTTGTAATAACAGCAAAACGGCGAAGAGTGATTTTCTCTCCGATTTTAGCAACGTTGCTTGTGATGTATTCTTCAACAGTAGAACCGTTTTCCATCTTTTGACCCATTGCTTCTTCAAGATCAGCAGGAGCGTTTGCAAGAAGGTGGTCAGCAAGCGTGTTCAGAAGCTCTTTGAAGCCTTCGTTTTTCGCAACGAAATCAGTTTCAGAGTTTACTTCTAAGATAACGCCTTTGTTGCCGTCAGTTTTAATAAGAGTAGAACCTTCAGCAGCGATACGGTCAGCTTTTTTAGCCGCTTTCGCAATTCCTTTTTCTCTCAGAAGGTCGATTGCTTTGTCCATATCTCCGTCAGTTTCAGTCAATGCTTTTTTACAGTCCATCATACCAGCGCCTGTTTTTTGACGCAGTTCTTTTACCTGCTGTGCAGTAATAGCCATTTGAATTCCTCCTTATATGTGTAAACAAGATATGTATAGATACATTTTCTTGAAAAAAGGTGATAAAAGGCAGTCCCTTCTATCACCTTTTGATTAGGTTACGCAGTTGTCGTTTCTGTTTCAGGTGCAGTCTCTTCAGCAGCTTCCGCTTCTTCTTCGCCTTGCTTCGCTTCAAGAATAGCATCTGCCATTTTAGAAGTAAGAAGTTTAACAGCGCGGATTGCGTCATCGTTTGCAGGGATTACGACATCAATTTCATCAGGATCACAGTTTGTATCTACGATTCCGATGATAGGAATGTTCAATTTACGAGCTTCCGCAACAGCGATGCGCTCTTTGCGAGGATCGATGATGAATAATGCATCAGGAAGATCCTTCATGTCTTTAATTCCGCCGAGGAATTTTTCAAGACGCTCTAATTCTTTTTTCAATTGAACAACTTCTTTTTTCGGAAGTACTTCAAATGTACCGTTTTCTTGCATTTTCTCGATGTCTTTCAGACGCTTAATGCGTTTTTGGATTGTTTCGAAGTTTGTCAGTGTACCGCCCAACCAGCGTTGGTTGACATAGTACATGCCAGAGCGTACAGCTTCTTCTTTAACAGAATCCTGAGCTTGTTTTTTTGTGCCGACGAAAAGGATTTTTCCGCCTTCAGCAGCAAGGTTTTTCGTGAAGTTGTAAGCTTCCTCTACTTTTTTCACTGTTTTTTGAAGGTCAATGATGTAGATTCCGTTACGCTCCGTGAAAATGTAACGCTTCATTTTTGGGTTCCAGCGGCGTGTTTGGTGGCCGAAGTGAACACCAGCTTCAAGCAATTGTTTCATAGAAATAACTGACATGTGATTTCCTCCTAATAAAATGGTTTTTTTCCTCCGCTTAGGTCATTTTTGTGCAGAACTGCCGTTTGCAGCACCCTCTGCATAAATCGTTAAGCGTGTGTATTTAACACCAAGAAATAATATAACACAGCTTTATGCGACAATCAAGAATCCTTTACAGCTTTGCCGCGAAATTTTAAAAACAGCTCGATTTCTGTCTTTCCGCTCTGCATCCGTTTGGCAATTTCCGCGGGGGTGAGCCCTTGTTCATATAATTCTGAAACACGTTCTTCAAACGAATGCGCGCCGCTGTTTTCGTCACTTTCAGCCCGTTCCGTTGCACTGATGAGCTTTTCCATGTGGTCCGGAATATCAGGCTCTTCTTTCGGTTCCGGCCGGGGTTCGGCGTCTTCTGCGTCCGGCGCTTGACGGCTTTTTGCGTCTTCGAGTCTTTCATTTTCTTCTTTCAGCTCAAGCAGAAACGCTGCAAGGGTGTTTTCCGTCTCTTCAAGAATCTTCTTCTGCTGGCGCTCCGTCTCCTTGAGGGCTGAAAACCTCGTGTACAGAATAATGACGGCATAAAGCAGTACGCCGTGAAGCACAAAGCTTAAAAGCCATAATAGTGTTGACATGTTTTTCACTCGCTAACCATGAGTTCATTATTGAATTACTTTTTCAAGCAGGTGCTTTAATTTGAACAGCGCCTTTGAATGAATCTGTGAAATCCGCGACGTCGAAAGGTTCAGGACTTGTCCGATTTCGGTCAAAGTCAGTTCTTCTTTATAGAATAAACTGACGACAAGCTGCTCTTTTTCAGAGAGCTCATGAATTTTGCCCGCAAGCTGAGCGATCAGCTCGTCCTTCATGATTTTTTCTTCCGGCGGCACATTTTTGTCATCTCTGATCATCACTTGAATATTCTCACCGTCATCCTGGTCGTGAAGCTTTTCATCAATGGATAAGAGATTGGCAAAAAACCCTTCATTCATCGTTGATACTACGTCCTGCTCCGTCATCCCCAGCTCTTCTGCGATCTCTGAAGGCGTCACATTCCGAAGGTAGCGCTGTTCAAGTTTTTCGATCGCCGCTTCGACTTTTTTTGTCTTCTCCCGTGAAGTTCTGGGCAGCCAATCTTCTTTACGCAGCCCGTCGATGATTGCACCGCGAATTCTAAACGAGGCATAGGTATCAAATTTTAAATCCCGGCCGGGGTCAAATTTTTCTAGGGCATCATATAAACCAAGCATACCAAGGCTCATTAGATCGTCTTTATGCACCGATTTCGGCAGTCCGACGGAAATTCTGCCGACATGATATGTGACCAGCGGCATGTAACGGCGCATTAAATCATCACCGGCTTTAGGATCTTTCCACTCTTTCCAGCGCGACCAAAGCACCTGATCTTCATAATTCAAGGATTGCATTGTTATCCCCCTACCTCATACCTTTATTAAATCGTTGTTTCACCTTGTTTAACAGTTCGAATGTGCAGCATGCAGGACTTTGGCTCAAATTCAATCGTCCGGCCGCTTGAGCCGCCCGTATCTTCACTGATGACCGGAATGTTATACAATGAAAGCTGCTCTTTGATGGCCGCTACATTCCTCGGACCGATTTTCATCAGGTCGTTCGTCATTTTAAACTTAAACATCTCCGCTCCCCCGGCGAGTTTTGCCTTCAGGGCAAACTTGCGGCAGCCGGCTTTCAAAAGCATATCAATCGTCATCTTAACGGCGGTGTCCGCGTATTTTGCACGGTTGAGCTCCGCCGTTTTTGATAAACCGGAGTCCGGCAGCATGACATGAACGAGTCCTGCCGTTTGTTTGTCTTTATCGTATAAAACCAGCCCCACGCATGAACCGAGTCCCGAGGTCCGGATTTTATCCGGGTAACGCGCGACTTGAACATCCGCAATCCCCACTTTAACGACTGCGGCTTCCGCACGGCTCATAAAGCCGCACCCAATGAGACGAAGAGCTTTTCAAAAGAATCATAGTCCGGGAGCATAAACATGTGGGCTTTGAGCTCCTGCCGGCTGCCCTGGTCAAAAATAGAAGTATCCACGACAATGGCATGCTCTCCGACTTGGCTGAGCTCCATCAGCCCTTCACTGATAACCGCGCCGAACATATCAAGTGAGATTTCCGGCACGCTCGGGTAAATCTCAAGCTTTGTCAAATCAGCCAATGCCGTTAAATAGGAACCTGCTAAAATATTGCCGAACTCATGTAAAGCAGAAGAACTCAAATGATCTTCGCCCAGCTGGTCAATATCAAAATCCGGATTTCCGATCAGCTCTCTGATAAACTGTTCCGCCTGATCAAAAGGCATGATGAGAAAGATAGAGCCGGTCATGTCGCCTTCCATTCTTAAAAAGATACTGGCGACCGGCGTTTCAGCCCCGCCGAAAAAATCAGCGAGCTCATCAAATGTCAATAAAGTCGCAAACGGCACTTCCATGTCTATCTTTCTGTTCAGCAGCTGAGCCATTGCAGAAGCCGAGTGACCCGCCCCGATATTTCCGACTTCCCGCAAAATATCCATCTGCTCTTCTTTGATCGCTTCAAACTTACTCATGTTGTCTTTTCCCCTTTAAGCATTAGGCTCTCCGGACGCAGATGCCGAAGCACCTTTATCCAGCACCGCATGCGCATCGATAATATTGAGGAGCCTGTTATCTTGCTTAACGATCTGTTTAATCCACACATCCGTTTCCTTTGTCTGGCTTTCAGGCGCGGATTCGATTTCATTTTCATGCACGGTGATGACGTCATTGGCCTCATCCACGACCCATCCGACATCAGCGTCACGGTAAGAAATGATGATAATCCGAGTCTCTTCTGTGATGTCCTGTTCAGGCTGGTTCAGACGTTTTCTTAAATCAAGAACCGGGGTAATCACTCCGCGCAGATTGATAACGCCGCGGATATAAGATTCCACACCCGGGACCCTCGTCGGTTTTTGCCACTTTTCAATTGATTTCACCTGGGAAACTGAGATAGCGTATTCTTTCCCGTTTATCATAAACACAATCATTTTTTCACCTGTTTTGATTTCAGCAGTCATTCGGGCACCTCCTCGTGTCGTTTTAGTAGATCAGCGCATTACAATCAATAATCAGCGCCACTTCTCCGTTTCCGAGAATCGTAGCGCCGGAAATCGCAAAGACGTTCGTCAAATAGTCGCCGAGTGATTTCAGTACGACTTCCTGCTGTCCGATAAAAGAGTCCACGACAAAAGCAGTGGATTTATCGCCCTTTTTCACGACGATTACATGGAACTGATCGGCATCCTGTTTTGAATCCGTAATGCCGAATTCTTTTTTCAGATAGACGATCGGAACGATTTGGCCTCTGAAATCAATCACTTCTCTGTCATGCGTCTGCAGGATATCTTTCTTATCAATAACAGCCGTCTCTATAATAGAAGAAATCGGTATCGCAAACGTCTCTTCTTCCAGTTTAATGAGAAGAACAGATATAATTGAAAGTGTCAGCGGAAGCTGGATACTGAAAAGAGAACCTTGGCCTTCCGCGGATTTGACACTGACAGAGCCGCCGAGTGATTCGAGTTTATTTTTTACAACATCCAGACCGACGCCCCGCCCTGAAATGTCAGAAATTTGATCGGCAGTCGAGAAGCCCGGAGCAAAAATAAGCTCGTAAATCTCATTATCTTCAAGCGTTTCAGCATCACGTTCGGTGATTACACTCCGTTCGAGCGCTTTTTCAAGAATTTTCTTTCTGTTCAAGCCGGCCCCGTCATCTTCAACCTCAATAAAGACGTGATTGCCGCTGTGATATGCCTTAAGCACCACATGACCTGATTCCGATTTTCCTTTATTCACCCGCACTTCAGGCGATTCAATGCCGTGATCGATGCTGTTTCTGATTAAATGGACAAGCGGATCGCCGATTTCATCAATCACCGTACGGTCCAGCTCCGTTTCAGCTCCGATGATGGACAATTCGATTTTCTTGTTTAATTCCTTTTGAAGCTGGCGGATCATTCTCGGGAAACGGTTAAAGACGGTTTCTACCGGCACCATCCGCATATTAAGAATAATAGACTGAAGGTCGCCCGAGATTCTCGTCAGGCGTTCAACGGTTTCAGTCAGCTCATTGTGGTCAAGCTCCTTGGCGATCTGCTCAAGACGTCCGCGGTCAATGACAAGTTCTTCAAAAAGGTTCATTGAAGAATCCAGTCTTTCAATGTTGACGCGAATCGTTTTCGAGCCGCTGTGATGCTTCGGCTGTTCTTCCGTTTTCGCTTGCGGCTTTGGCTGTTTCTCAGCCTTTTTAACCGGAGCTTCCTTCACCGGTTCAGCCGCTTGCGGTTTTTCGGCCGTTTTTAACGGCGCACCGGCAGAAATTTCGACATTCTCCACTTCTGAAATGCCGCTGATGAGTTCTTTAATTTCTTCAGCAGGCTGCTTTGTCAAGAAACACACCTGAAAATCCGTTCCGAAATCTTCCGTCTCAAGCACTTCCGCGGCAGGTATCGTTTTTGCGACTTCTCCGGCTTCATTCAGCTTTTCAAAAATCATGTACACCCGCACGGCTTTCAGCATGCAGCTTTCATTCAGGGAAACCGTTATTTCATAGCGGCTGAATCCTTGCTCTTCCGCCTCTTCAATAACAGTCCGTTCGAACTCATCATAATTCCATTCAGTTGAAGCCTGTTGTTTTGAAGCCGGCGGTTCTGCTGTTTCGGCTGAAGCCGCAGTCTCATGCACCGCATTTACGTCGAGCTTCGCACTCACTTCAGAAATATCACGTTTGCCGTCTCCTCCGTCAATAATGGACTGCACCATCTCTTCAAGATGATCAAGCGCTTCAAACAGCACATCCAGCCAATCTGATGTAACGGGCATTTCTCCGTTGCGGATGGCGTCCAGCACATTTTCCATCAGGTGGGTTAAATGCGCCAGATCTGTATATCCCATCGTTGCGCTCATGCCTTTCAGCGTATGGGCAGCTCTGAAGATGTCATGCACAAGCTGAAGGTCTGCCGGATCTTTTTCCAACAGCAGCAGCTTTTCGTTACATGTCTGTAAGTGCTCTTTACTTTCATCAATAAAGACATCTAAATATTGATTCATATCCAATTGATTCACACCCTCTCTTTTTTCACACATCCGGTGATGGATGCCGCGATATCTTCCACATGTTTAATCTCATGAATGAGGCCCGCCTTTATCGCTGACTTCGGCATTCCGAACACAACACAGGATTCGTCCGATTCCGCAATCGTTTTAACGCCGCCTGTTCTGAGCATTTCTTTTACGCCTTCGGTTCCGTCGCTGCCCATGCCGGTCATAATGACGGCTACCTTTTCGTAATCGGATAAGCGGCTTGCCGACCGAAACAAATAATCGGCTGACGGTTTATGCCGGCTTTCCGTATCATGAACGTCAAGAATGATGCGGAGCCTTCCGCCTTCCTCTGCAACCGTCATATTTTTTCCGCCGGGCGCGATGTACACCCATCCGTCTTTCGCTTCTTCACCGTTTTCCGCTTCTTTGACCTGAATATCTGACAAATGGTTGAGTCTGTCTGCAAGTGAAGCGGTGAAGCCTTCAGGCATGTGCTGAACGACAAATACAGGCGCCTTTAAATCCTTCGGCAGTTTCGGAATCACCTTTTGCAGAGCCCGCGGTCCGCCTGTAGAGGTCGCGATGAATACGGCCTGCTTGGCGGATTTTGCTTTCGGTCTTTCAAATCCCGCTAAAGCCGGACGTTCCGGGATAGAAGACTCTTTCACTGCCGCCTCAGGTTTTTGTGCGCGGGACAGCCCGGCTGCAATCACCCTCTCAATCAGCTGCTCTTTAATTTTATAAAGATCAAGGGAAATCGCTCCGGAAGGCTTGGTGATAAAATCAAAAGCGCCCATTTCCAGGCAGTTGATCGTTCGGTCCTTCCCTTGTTGTGTCTGGCTCGATACCATGATTACGGGAAGTTTATATATGCTGATGATCTTCCGCAATGTATCCGTTCCGTTCATGACCGGCATTTCAATATCAAGCGTGACAACATCCGGTTTGAGAAGCTCTATTTTCTTCAGCGCCTCTTCCCCGTTTCTGGCTGTCCCGATGACTTCTATCTGCACTTCCGCAGCCAGAAAATCGGTAATCATCTTTCTCATAAAAGCTGAGTCATCAACGACAAGCACACGAATCACTGTAAAGTCCTCCTCAATAAAAAAGAAGATAATCTCTCAATAAATGCCGGTTTCTCTTCTCTTGGTTTGTTTTCTTCCGTTTGAAACAAGACATCCGTCAGAAGACGGACGGACCTGCTGGCTTTTGCTTGAGGACTTTTTATTAAAAAAGGCACCTGGTCAATGACGGCTTGACTTACTAGCGGGTCATCGGGTATGGAGCCGGCGAAACGCACTTCCGCGCCTAAAAACGTGTGAATCGCATGAGAAAGGCGGTTGTACGTGTCCAGCGCCTGTTTTTGGGAGCGGGCGCGATTGACGGCAATGTTTACGGTCAGCCGTTCATCCGCGAGCAAAAGATGTTTGATCGCGCTGTAGGCATCCATAATGGCCGTCGGCTCAGGCGTTGTCACGGCGAGAATGTCTTCCGCCGATAAAATAAACGGCAGCTGTTCGTTTGAAAGTCCCGCTCCCATATCAAACAGAACGTAATCAAAATCGCTTAATACAGCGGAAAGACCATTCATAAAAGCCGCCCACTTCTCTCCGTCAGCTTGATAGATCGCCTCAAGCCCCGTTCCTCCGGATATGTACCGAAGGCCTTTCGGACCGGAGGACAGTGATTGCGCCAATGCGTGCCGATTCTCCATCACATCAATAATGGTGCGGGAAGAAGCAGCGCCGATCAGCACATCAATGTTGCCCATTCCGATGTCAAGATCAATGATGAGTGCTTTTTTTCCTTTTTCCTGCAGGGCAACTGCCATGTTTAATGTTAAATTAGATTTTCCGACGCCGCCTTTACCGCTGATGACGGCTAATGTCTTCGCTTTTTTCTCATAAAGCTCCGGCTTGATCATTTGCCGCTCTCTCATTTTCCTTCTTAATGACTCTGCCTGATCGGGTTTCATGTCAAAAGCATCCTTACAAACTCTTTTGGTGAAGCCGATAGGATGTCCTCAGGCACATCCTGTCCATTTGTCAAATAGGCGGCGCCGATTCTTGATTCCGACAGCACTTGAAACACGGAGCCGAGTGAGGCGGTTTCATCCGTTTTCGTGAAAATGAATTGATTGACCGGCACACCGGAAAAACGTTTCAGCACCTGTTTCATATCTTCATATTTTGCAGATGCTGATAATACGAGAAAGGATTGTAAGCCTGATTCAAACGGAATCATCTCTTGTAATTCCGTAATATACTGCTCTTCTTTAAAGTTTCTACCGGCTGTATCAATGAAAACATGGTCATATTCAGCGAATTTTTCCAGTGCCTTCAGACATTCTTCCTTTGAATAGCATACTTCAAGAGGAGCCTGAAGCAGCTCCGCATATGTCTTCAGCTGCTCGACCGCGGCAATCCGGTAAGTATCCGTCGTCATAAATGCAATTTTTTTATGCTCTGTCAGCATTGATGAGGCCGCGAGTTTCGCAAGTGTAGTCGTTTTGCCGGCCCCGGTTGAACCGAAAAGCACGACGTATTTTGATTGAATCCCTTCCTGCCACCTGTCTGCCGAAGGGAGTTTTTTCACTAACAAATCCTGCAGTTTTGAGCTGACATTATCTTCAGTTAAATCTCCGGAAACAATTGAAGAACGGAGCAATTCACTGAGCACGGCGTTTTGCGTATGATCAGGAAGCCCGGCTTGCTTCAATAGTCTCTCGGCTTTTTTTAATGGTTCAGGGAGCACTTCTTTATAATGCGCCAGTTCGCCGGAAATGCTTTGATCCGGAAGACGCGGCGGCTGAACAGGCTCAGCTTTCTCCGCCGTTTCCGTCTTTTTCATTTCTTCAGCGGCAGCCGGCGGCGTTTTTCTCGCTTCCCTGACGTCACGATCTAAAACCGCTATCACTTCAACGGCCTGCTGCGGCCGCAGCCCCAGCCATTTTCGTTTCTTTACTTGTTTGGAATGTAAAATAACGGCATCATTGCCGAGTTCCTTTTTGATTTGCTTCGCGGCATCCTGCATTGAAGCGGCTGTAATTTTTTTTATTTTCATTAAATATCCACCACTCCAATGCTCTGTACTTCAACATTTGCTTCCAGCTCATTATAAGAAAGAACCGGAAGATCAGGGAAATACCGTTCTAACAGCTGTTTAACATACATTCTGACAGCAGGCGAGCAAAGAAGAATCGCTGACTCCTGACGGATGGAAAGCTGCTCGGCCTCTTTAGCGACAGAACGGATGATGCTGTCTGAAACCTCAGGGTCGAGTGACAGGTAATTGCCCTGTTCAGTCTGCTGTACCCCGTCTGCAATCGCTTTTTCCACCCGGCCTGAGCATGTGATGACCTTCAGCGTTTCATGCTCTCTCGCATATTGTGCCGTGATTTGTTTGGCAAGCGACTGTCTCGCGTATTCTGTCAAAAGGTCTGAATCTGTCGTTAATCTTCCGTAATCGGCAAGAGTTTCAAAAATGGTCACCAAGTTTCTGATTGACACTTTTTCTCTCAGCAATTTGGCAAGCACCTTTTGAATATCGCCGACAGAAAGAGGGTTTGGCGTGACTTCCTCAACAAGCACAGGATAATTTTCCTTCAGATGATCGATCAGCTGCTTTGTTTCCTGTCTGCCGACCAGTTCATGGGCATGCTGCTTAATTTTTTCTGTAATATGCGTAGATACGACTGACGCCGGATCAACAACTGTATACCCCAGCATGTCTGCTTCATCTTTCGCAGCTTCGCTGATCCATTTTGCAGGAAGTCCGAACGACGGTTCAATCGTTTCAATTCCTTCAATGACGTCATCTTCAGGCGTCGGTGACATCGCTAAGTAATGATCCAGCAGGAGCTCTCCTTTAGCGACTTCATTGCCTTTAATTTTCAATCTGTATTCATTCGGCTGGAGCGCGATGTTATCCCTGATGCGCACAACCGGAATGACAAGTCCCAATTCAAGCGCAAGCTGACGTCTGATCATGACGATGCGGTCAAGAAGATCACCGCCCTGCCCCGCGTCTGCAAGCGGCACGAGTCCGTATCCGAACTCAAATTCAATCGGATCAATATGTAAAAGCTGCACGACGCTTTCCGGGCTTTTCAGTTCATCCGCCTGAGCCTCTTCTTCAAGAATTTCTTCCTCTTCTTCGCTCGGCTTATCCGTTTTGGACAGCATGTAAGCGCCGAATGCAAGCAGACCGGCGATCGGTCCCGTCAGCAGAATGCCGATCGGTGTAAGAAGACCGAGCAAAAGTACAGTTCCCGCGGCTACATACAAGAGCTTCGGATAAGCAAACAGCTGGCCTGTAATATCATGACCGAGGTTTCCTTCAGATGCCGCTCTCGTCACGACAATCCCCGTAGCCGTTGAGATGAGCAAAGCCGGCATTTGAGAAACGATACCGTCACCGACCGTCAGCATTGTAAAGTGAGACGCAGCTTCTTGTATGCTCATCCCCTGCTGCAGCATGCCGATTACGATTCCGAAAATAATATTGATCATCACGATGATGATACCCGCGATGGCATCTCCTTTGACGAATTTGCTCGCACCGTCCATGGCGCCGTAAAAATCGGCTTCCCGGGCGACTTTTTCACGTCTGTGCTTTGCATCCTGCTCCGTAATCATGCCGGCATTTAAATCCGCGTCAATACTCATTTGCTTTCCGGGCATCGCATCGAGCGTAAATCTCGCCGCCACTTCCGATACCCGCTCGGCGCCTTTTGTAATGACGATAAACTGAATAATAATCAAGATAATGAAGACAACAAGCCCTACCAGCACATTTCCGCCGACAACGAAATTCCCGAATGTCTCAACAACCTTTCCTCCTTCTCCGTGAGAAAGAATCGAACGTGTCGTCGACACATTGAGCGAAAGCCGAAACAGCGTCAATAACAGCAGCAATGACGGGAATATCGAGAATTGCAGCGGTTCTTGCATATTCATTGTGGTGAGAAGCACGATCAACGCAAGAGAGATATTAATGATGATCAAAATACTTAACAACCATGGAGGGAATGGAATCACCAGCATTGCCACAATGAGGACAACACTTATTAAAACCGATAAATCTCTTGTTGACATGCTGTTTTTCTCTCCTTTTGAATTTGAAATTCACTATACTTTTTGTTTCGTTTTATATACATAAGCCAAAATTTCCGCAATGACTTTGAAAAACTCTTCCGGCACAGCCTGGTCAATGTCAACCTGATCATATAACGCACGCGCGAGCGGCCTGTTTTCAATCGTCATGACATCATGTTCTTTGGCGATCTGCCTGATTTTTAATGCGAGATGGTCGACCCCTTTGGCAACAATGTAAGGGGCGTCCATTTTCTTTTCATCATATTTTAAAGCTATCGCATAATGGGTCGGGTTGGTAATGATGACATCCGCTTTCGGCACTTCCTGCATCATCCGCCTCATCGCCATTTCCCGCTGCTTCTGCTTAATTTTGGACTTGATTATCGGATCACCCTCCGATTTTTTGTATTCATCTTTTATATCCTGCTTTGACATTCTGATATTTTTCTCATAGTCAAAACGCTGATATAAATAATCAAGCCCGGCCAGCAGCATTAAAGCCCCTGATCCCGCAAGCCCCATCCAAAGCGTGAGCTTAGAAACGAAAGTGAGCACTTCCGCAGGCGTTAAAAGCGGAAGGCGAAGAATATCGCCATAATGAAGCCAGAGCACCATAAAGGCGGCAAAACCGACCACAGTAATCTTCAAAATGGATTTGACCAGTTCAACAATCGCCCTCATGCTGTAAATCCGCTTAAATCCTTTCAGCGGGCTGAGCTTATTCAAGTCAGGCTTGAGGACTTCCGCAGAAAACAGAAAACCCACCTGCATGTAATTGCTCACGACACCTGCCACAAGCGCGACCAGCATAATCGGCGCGAGGATGAGGCTGATATCTTTCACCGTATCCACGAACAGTTCATGCACGGCAGATGCTGACAGGTGTAATGTTATCGATTTCGTATAAAACGTTTTAATAAAGGACAGCAGCCTGTCCCGCATATAAGGACCGAGCGCGATCAGCGAAAGAAAGATAATCAGTAAAGAAACGGCTGTATTCACATCCGTACTTTTCGCGACCTGTCCTTTCTTTCTTGTATCCTTCCGTTTTTTCGGAGTGGCTTTCTCCGTTTTTTCACCGGCAAAGAATTGCAGATTCAGTCTGAGTCTCATCATGTCACACCGACCAATGCCAATAGATTCCGCATGGTTTCAACGGTAAGGCTGAAGATGTTGCGGACGACGACAAACATCACCGACATACAAACGATCAGCATAATAAAGCTCACGGCTATTTTCAGAGGAAGCCCGACAACGAAAACATTCAGCTGCGGCACCGTTCTCGCTACAATACCGAGCGCCAAATCAACTAAAAACAGACTGGCCACAACCGGCGCAGACATTTGAAAAGCGATAATAAACATGGCATTGAAGCTTTTTGCGATAAAAAGTCCAAACTGATCATTTCCAAACGACGGAAATGCCTGGTCAAGCGGGATATACTGAAAGCTGTAATAAATCCCGTCCAATAAAAGATAATGGGCGTTTACGCTGAGCATAAATAACAGCGCAAGCGTATAAACGAATTGTCCGATCAGCGGGCTTTGCGTTCCTGATTGCGGATCAATGACATTGGCGATGGAAAAGCCCATCTGAAAATCAATAAAGGAACCTGCTATCTGAATGGCTGTCATCATCATGAAAGCGATCAGCCCGAGGCTCAAGCCCACAACGGCCTCTTTTATGACAAGCAGCATATACTGTTCCCCTATTTCTATTTCCGGCGCATGTTTCAGCGTGCTGAAGCAGATCACCGAAAGAAAAAAAGCAAAGCCGATTCGGTGAACCGCCGGCAGATTCCGATGTCCGAACACCGGCACCGTTACAAAAAAAGCAGAGATTCTGATAAAGACCAATAAAAAAGCGGGAAATAAATCAATGATGGAATTCATTTGATTCTACCCTGCAAATCGGTTCAGATGAGAAAACAGATCAGTTGTGAACGAAAGAATCGTCGACAGCATCCAAGGACCGAAAAAGATCAGTCCAAGCATCACCGCCACGATTTTCGGAATGAACGCAAGCGTCTGTTCCTGTATTTGAGTTGTCGCTTGAAAGATACTGACGAGCAAACCGACGATCAGCGCGATCGCAAGCAGCGGCCCACTGATCATTAGTGTTACATATACGGCTTTTTCCGCCATGGAAATTACAAATTCTGAACTCACAATTAGCACCTACCCTAAAAGCTGTCAAGCAAAGATTTCACGATTAAATACCATCCATCGACCAAAACGAAAAGCAATATTTTAAAGGGCAGAGAGATCATAACCGGCGGAAGCATCATCATTCCCATTGACATTAAGACGCTCGCCACGACCATATCGATAATTAAAAACGGAATAAAAATCATAAAGCCCATTTGAAAAGCGGTTTTGAGTTCTGATATCGCATAAGCGGGCACCATCGTCGTCAAAGGAATATCCTGAATCGATTCAGGTTTTTTCATCTTGGCATAGTTCATAAACAGCGCCAGATCCTTCTGCCTTGTATGCTTGCTCATATACTCTTTAATCGGCTTCTCGGCTTTTGTATATGCTTCATCGAGACTGATTTTGTTGTCCATCAGCGGCGTTAAGGCTTCCTTATTAATCTCTGAAAAAGTCGGCGCCATAATAAAAAACGTCAAGAACAGCGCAAGGCCGATTAAAACCTGGTTGGGAGGCATGTTCTGCGTCGCCAGTGAGGTTCTCACAAAAGACAGGACGATGACGATTCTCGTAAAGCAGGTCATCAAAATCAGAATCCCCGGCGCCACTGAAAAGACAGTCAAAAGCAGCAGTAATTTAACAGTGGAGCTGACTTCGGTCGGACTGCTTGAATTAAAAAGATTAATAAATTCATTCATGATGATAAGGGCCTTTCTTCTTTCCTTCAGAACGGCTTTGTTTCAGCTCGTTCAACTGTTCTTTCAGCGCTTTTGAAAACGACGGAAGCATCGTTTGCGGCTTTTTTTCTCCATCCTTACGCGGATTTACGAGCTTGGTCCATTCCACTTTTGAAGACATCGACTCTTCGTATTGGCTCAGAATCGCCTCGCGCTCTTTTTCATCTTCAATTTCTTTTAAAAGCTGTATCGTTTCGCCCACACCGACTACGAGAACGCTGTTTCCCACTTTAATCAGCTGCACGGAACGGTTTTGGCCGACTGACGTTCCGCCGATATTTTCTACATATTGAAACGGCTTCAGCAGACGGTTTCTTCTATTCATCAGTTTGACAAATCCATAGATCAGCAGAATGACGAATAATAACGCCCCAATCATCTTTACAAAATCAAAAGCGGAGACAGAAGATGCAGAAGCATCCCCTATCTCTTGATCAGCCGTTTGTTTCGATGTATCGCTTTTTTTCTCTGTTTTGTTTGTTGATTGTTTGTCAAACCATTCGTTGACGGTGGAATTGTCAGACTCCGCCGCAAAAGCAGGGAACGGATGTACATTGAGTAAAACGAAACAACAAATCAAAGCTAGTAAACCATGACTCTTTTTCAACAGTCGTACACCCTTTAGCTTAATGTTTTATTAATGGCTTCGAGCACGCGGTCCGCTTGGAACGGTTTCACGATAAAGTCTTTTGCGCCGGCTTGAATCGCGTCAATAACCATTGACTGCTGGCCCATAGCCGAACACATGATGATTTTCGCCTGCGGATCGATTTGTTTAATTTCCTTTAAAGCTGTAATCCCGTCCATTTCAGGCATTGTAATATCCATTGTCACAAGGTCGGGGGAATGCTCTTTGAATTTTTCGACTGCCTGCGCTCCGTCTGAAGCTTCAGCTACAACGTCAAAACCGTTCTTCACTAAAATATCTTTGATCATCATTCTCATAAATGCTGCATCGTCTACAATTAAAATTCTGTGTGCCATAATCTGTTTCTCTCCTCTATGTTCGCTTATTTTAAATTGTTAAGGCGGTCTGCCTGACTTAAAATATCAGTGACTCTCACGCCGAAGTTTTCTTCTATGACGACGACCTCGCCTTTTGCCACGATCCGCTGGTTGACCAGGATGTCAACAGGTTCACCAGCCAGCTTGTCAAGCTCAATAATGCTTCCCGCAGAAAGTTCAAGGATTTCTTTGACGCTTCTCTTCGTTCTGCCGAGCTCAACCGTAACGGAAAGCGGAATATCCATCAGCATATCAAGGTTATTCCTTGATCCTTGCGCCGCTTCGTTATGATCAAACGCCTGGAATTCCACCGGAGCGACTTGAACAGGAGCAGCTTTTTTGGCGGTTCCCTGTCTCTTCGGAAGCTCGGGTTTTGCCTGCGGCTCCGGCTGCATGGCAGGTTCCGGCTGCGGCGTTTCGTATGTTTCCTGTGGTTCTGATACGGTTTCTGCGGCCTCTGACTCATGCTGGTCTGCAGTCATCAGTTCTGCGATCAGATCTTTCGCAAACGTAATCGGATAAAGCTGCATGATGCTCGAATCGATTAATTCGCCGACTTTCAGACGGAATGACACTTTTACGAGCAGGTCATCCTCAGGTATTCTGTCGGTCCCTTTTTCTTCCGTCACATCCAGAAGTTCAACCCTTGGCGGAGAAATGTCAATCTTTTTACTGAACACGGTCGACATTGACGTCGCAGCCGAGCCCATCATTTGATTCATTGCTTCCTGCACGGCGCTCAGGTGGATTTCACCGAGTGACGGATCGGCGCCCAAGCCGTCTCCGCCGATCATCAAATCCGCGATGATGGCCGCGTCGCTTTGTTCGACGACGAGCAAATTGCTGCCGTCAAAGCCTTCTGTGTAGTTCACTTCAATGGCAACATACGGATGAGGAAATTCATCACTGATTTTGCTTTTTGAAATGACGGTCACACTCGGTGTTGTAATGTCCACTTTTTGATTTAAAAGAGTGGACAGCGCCGTAGCCGAGCTGCCGAACGAAATATTCCCGATTTCTCCGATCGCATCGCGCTCAAGTTCAGACAAGTTCGCCTCTTGAGGCTGTTCTGTATCCTCTGATTGACTGCTTGTGCCGTTAAGAAGAGCATCGATTTCATCTTGAGATAATCTATTGTTCATCTTGTTCACCTCTTATGTCGTGATCTAAAATTTGCACTGCCTGTCTTCGATTCACCCGGCCGGCCTGCCCTAAAAACTTCGGTTTGTTTCCGACCAATACAGTAAGAGGATCAGTCACTGATTTGTCCAGAGTTATACAGTCCCCGACTTCCAAACTTAAAAATTCTTCTATTGTCAGTTCAGAAGCGCCCAAGAGAGCCACAACGGGAATTTGAGCCGTCATGATGCGCTTTTCAAGCAACTTCGTTTCTTCGGGCTTCGCTTCATTCCGGTCTGATTGCATCCAATAATGTACGGAAAGCTTAGGGATAATCGGCTCAAGTACGACATGGGGAATACAAAGATTAATGACACCGCTGATTTCACCTATCTGCGTATTGAGAGAAATGACAACGACTGTTTCATTTGGGGAAACCATCTGTACAAACTGAGGATTCACTTCAAATTCAGTCATTTCAGGGTCAATATCAGCAATCGATTGCCACGCTTCTTTGTAGTTGCCCAGTGCATTTTCAAATAAGTTAGAAATAATATTCGTTTCAATTTCCGTAAGGCTGTCAGCTTTGTTATGAGTGATGCCGATGCCTCCCATGACGCGGTCAAGCATTGCGTATGCGATGGTGGGATTAACCTCCATCATGATTCTGCCTTCCATCGGATGGACATCGAATAAATTTAAAATCGTCATGTTCGGTATGGAACGGATAAATTCTTCATACGGCACCTGATCAACTGAGCTGACGGATATATGAATATACGTTCTGAGCTTGGCGGAAAAGTGTGTTGTGAGAAGCCTCGCAAAGTTATCATGTATCCGGGTTAAACTGCGTATCTGATCTTTCGAGAATCTGAGAGCCCGTTTAAAATCATATACCTTTACTTTTTTCTCTTTTACTTCCTTTTTCAGCTCTTCCGCATCCGCCTCACCCGTGGAAATGGCGGAAAGCAGTGCGTCTATTTCATTTTGGGAGAGAACTTCTCCTGACATTTTCTTCACCTCCGTATTCTGTCAAATTTGTTTTTATTGCAGATTAAAGGAGGTAATGTACACTTTCTGAACTTTTCCTTCTTGGAGATAGCTGTTTACTTTTTCTTTTAATGATTGTTTAAACGCTTCTCTTCCTTTATCTCCCTCAATCTCTCCGGCGCTTGTGTCGGCTAAAATGGAAATGATGTTGTCTTTCACCTGAAAATCGCGTTTTTCAAGTTCTTCCTTCGCTTTAGCCGAGTCGGTTTCAAGCTTGATGCCGATACGGATGATGCTGTCAGACTTTAAGTTTGTCGTGATATCGTCGACAGACACAGTGGCTGCAACGACTTCGTCAATTGTCGGCTTTTTATCTTTGCCGGAATTTCCGCTGACGACAAAATATGCTGCCGTTCCGAGGCCGGCGATGACAATTAAAATAATCAGCAAAATGATGACTAATTTTTTCTTCATTCTTCTTCCTCTATTCCCTGATCCAGTGAAAATATTTGTATGCTATGGTAAAACGATATGACTTTTTTGAGAACTGCTTCTTCCGGTTCTTTCACTACGAACTTTTTGCCGTTGGACAGTGTAATCGTCGTGTCGGGGAAGCACTCAATCTGTTCGATAAACAGCGCGTTCAGCGTAAAAGGCTGGCCGTTTAAACGGGTGACTTGAATCATGCAATCCGGAGAAGCGGCCTAACCGCCTCTCCTCCCTCCTTACCGTTTCAGATTAACCAGCTCCTGAAGGATTTCATCTGAAGTCGTAATGATTTTTGAGTTTGATTGGAAACCCCGCTGAGCAACGATCATTTCGGTAAATTCATCTGTCAGATCTACGTTTGACATTTCAAGATAGCCTGCCAAAAGCTTACCCGTTCCGTTTTCGCCCGGAGTGGTGACTGCGCTCGCAGCTCCTGAACTTAATGATTCTCTGTAAAGGTTGCCTCCGATTTTTTCCAGACCGGCGCTGTTAGGGAACGTGACCAGACCGATTTGTCCGGCATCATGAACCTCATCCCCTGCATCAGTGTATGTAACGGTTCCGTCTGCACCGATGCTGTAATCTTTCGCATCAGTCGGAATATTGATTTTGCCGCCGCCGATTTTTTCAAGGTAGTACCCATCAGTCGTAACAAGGTTCCCTTGATTGTCCTTTCCGAAATTCCCCGCACGTGTGTAAACAATTCCCGCACCTGTATTAATCTGAAAGTAGCCGTCTCCGTCAATGGCTAGGTCGGTTTTATTCTGTGTAGCCTGCGGGGCGCCGGTTGAATGAACGACATCAATGGAAGAAGTCGCGGCACCCAAGCCGATTTGTTTTGAATTGGTCACGTTTGAACCGCCGGCGACTGTCTGGCTGATCATATCTTTAAATGTAACGCGGCTTTTCTTAAATCCCACTGTGTTGACGTTGGCGATGTTATTGCCGATTACATCTAGTTTTGTCTGAAAGTTTTTCATGCCGCTGATACCGGAATATAATGAACGTAACATGTTAAATTCCCCCTGGGTTTCTTTTTATTTAGATGTTTCGCTGACGGCCGTGACATTCCACGGACTGACCTCTTTGCCATTTTCAAGCACGAGCACGTAATTGCCGTTTGAATGCTTGACTGAATTGACCGGGCTTGTCTGATCCTTCCCGTCGCTGTCGCTGAATGTAACATTTTTGCCGATCCAGTTCACATACATCGTAAACGGATCTTGATTTTCTACAAATTTAGTCATCGTCGTATTCATATTCATCATTTGCTCCAATGAAGAAAATGTCGCCATCTGGCTGATGAATTCTTTGTCATCAACCGGATTGAGCGGGTCCTGGTTTTGAACCTGTGTCATTAAGATCTTCAGAAATTCGTCTTTCCCTAAATTCGTGCTGCTGTTTACTGCGGAGGTGCTCTTCGCGCTTGAAGTGGTTGAAGCGCCCGCCGCGGCATAATCCGAGTTTACTGATGTCAACTATTCTTCCTCCATTTCATTGAGAGAAAGCTCCTCCAGCATATCTCCGAAATCGCCTGACTGCTGCTGGTTTTTCTGCTCTCTCTGTCCCTGATGCTGCTGTTTATTGTGATCGGCCGTCTGTCCGTAAACAGGCTGCTGATCCCCGCTTTGAAGCGGGACTGTAAAACGGTCGACCTGGACCGACATATTCGGAAGCGACTGTTTCAGCTGAGGAAGATGCTGTTCCAGCAGCTCTTTCGCGGACTGGCTGGATGCGATTATTTTGCTTTGAAACATCCCGTTTTCGTTTGTCACCTTAATTGTGACAAATCCGAGGTTCTCGGGATTAAGACGAATCGTAAAGCTTCCGGTTGTTTTCCCGAAAGGCGTGTATTTCATCTGTTTCCAGCCGCTGATGACCTGATCCGTTAACGGTTTATTTTCTGCCGGCTGCTGTTCAGCTCCTGCGGACGTTTGCTGAATGCCGGCAAGGCTTCTCGTTCCCGAAAACAGTATATGTGCAGACAATTTGCTGTCAGGTGCCTTTGCGTGAGAAACCGTGCCGTTTTGCTGTTCTGTTTTCCCGGCTGACTCTTGGGATGATTCAGATGATTGAGATAACACAAAAGCTTTCAGCTCAGTTTCAGCCATATCCCAATCCTTTGTCCCCTTTTGAGAAAGGCCCGCAAGCTGCTCCGTGACGCTTTGAAAGCTCTTCAGCTCAGCGGCTGTCATGGAGTAAAGTTTAGATGCAGATTCGTTTTTCGGAAAAAATGTCTGCCGCAGGTCTTGAATCACGCGGTCCGGGACACCTTGTTTTTTCAATGCCTCTAATAAACGGGCGCCTTCCTGGTAAACCGCCTTTGCCTGCGCGCTGTCCGGCAGTTCCTGCTGAGATGTGAAGAGCTGGGATACGGCTTCTTGAATGAAAAGCAGGCCCTTCTCAAGCGCATCCTTGACGGAATCCCCGTCTTTTGCGGAAGAATCCGGTTCATCCGTTTCAGGCTTCTCCCCATGCTGTTTTCCCGCTAACATGTCTTCAACAGATTCGGCAAGCTGTTTCAATAAAGGAAGAGCTGTTTCAGCCGTCTGCTTTCCTTCAAGAGCTTTTACCGCCTCAAGCAGCTGTTTCAGCTGCAATTCTTTATCTTCCGGGCCGGCTTTCAGCCAATCACCGATTTTCGATAGGGCATCATTCAGCTCAGCGTCACTTGTTTTTGTTTCATCTCCGGGCTGCCGGGGAGAAGTGATTTCCGACAGGAGCCAGTTCTGAAATAGACCTAAGCTGTTTACATTCATCTTCACATTGCTGTTTTGCGCAGTCTGCGTACGATTACCCGTTAATTCAAGCAGCTTCAACTTACATCACTCCTTATTTCCGTCAGCGGATAGTTTTTCTGTATATTTAGCCGCTTGTTCAGGAGTCATTTTCGTCAAGATTTCAGCAAGCTGCTTTTTACTTAATCCGTTTAAAATATCGAGGGCTTCTTTTTCTTTCAGCTTTACAATAATGCTTGCCGCTTTACCGCTGTCCATACTTTTATAGATGTTGATCATTTTATCTTTTCCGGCTGAATCCGAAGCGTCTTTTTTCGTTTCATCCGTCTTCATTTTCTGCTGCTGTTCAGCTTCCTGTTTCAGTGAACGGATTTTCTGATTCAGATTATCGATTTCGGACTTGCTTGTGTCTAAATCTTTATTCAAAATGTTAATTTCACTTTTTTGTTCCTTTATGGTCTTTTCAAGAGAAGCCGTTCTGTCTTCCTTCTGCTTTTCCGCCGCACTTTTCATTTCTTTCGTTTCGGGAACCAATTCTTTTAAAACAGGCGTTTTAGCGGCTGTTTCCTGAATCGGCTTCATCACATCAACGCCGGCAGCCCAAAGGATGATGCTTGCGACGATGATCAGAAAAATCAGCGGGATCATGATAAAAAGCAGGATTGAACCGAACTTTCCAGATCTCTTTTCTTTATCGGCCATTTCATTCGCTCCTAATGCCCCTGAATCATAAACTGCTTGATTGAAATGTCGTCCATTTCCCTCATCTCTGCAGCTTTGTCTTCAAGTGCGAACATATTAAATTGTTTTTCCCGCATTTTTTCAAATTTCTTTACTTCAATGTTTTTTTCGGTAAGCTGTTCCTGCTTCTCATTCATTTCATTTCGTTTCATGATGACAAGCTTTTGATAATGATAGATGGTGTTCTCAAGATTGGAAACGAATTGCTGATAATGTCTCATTTCCTGAACGCTCATCCCGCATTTCAGCTTTGATTCTTTGTCTTTTTCGAGCAATTCTTTTTTGCTCATATTTTCATATAGTTTTTCAGCCACTGTCTCAAATTCAGAAACCGATTGTCTGTATTCAGTCAATGTTTGGTCTTTTTCATTTTCTTTTAATTCCAACAGCTTTTGAAATCTGAATTGGTATGCCACGATGTTTATTCCTCTTTTCCTGTCAGACTCGTCAATGCCGCAATGCTGTCTTCCAATTGAGCAGGTTCTTCCGTTCCTTGTTTTAAAAATTGAATAAGCTGCGGATAAAACTGAATCGCTTCATCAATTTCTCTTGATGACCCTCTTTTGTAAGCTCCGATATTAATGAGATCTTCAGAGTTTTGATAAGTTGACAGAAGATCGCGGAATTTGTTGGCCGCCTCTATATGCGATGTGTCTGAAATATTAGACATGACCCTGCTGATGCTTTTCAGGATATTCACGGCCGGGAACTGCCCTTTGTTGGCAAGCGCCCGATCGAGAACGATATGCCCGTCTAATATTCCGCGCACCGTATCGGCAATCGGTTCGTTCATATCATCTCCGTCAACGAGAACCGTATAAAAAGCGGTTATCGTTCCTTGTTCATTCGCGCCCGTTCTTTCCAGCAAACGGGGCAAAATAGCGAACACAGAAGGTGTATACCCTTTTGTTGTCGGCGGTTCCCCCGCTGCCAGGCCGATTTCCCGCTGAGCCATCGCGACCCTCGTGACGGAGTCCATCATGAACATCACATTCCGGCCTTTATCGCGGAAGTACTCTGCAATGGCGGTGGCCGTATACGCCGCTTTCAAACGCATTAAGGCAGGCTGATCAGAGGTCGCGACTACGACGATCGAGCGTTTCAGGCCTTCTTCGCCTAAATCCTTCTCGATGAATTCACGCACCTCGCGCCCCCGTTCACCGACGAGTGCGATAATGTTTAAATCAGCTTCAGTCTGCTTCGCGATCATTCCCATCAGGGTGCTTTTTCCGACCCCGCTTCCGGCAAAAATCCCGATTCTCTGCCCTTTTCCTACCGTCAGCAGACTGTCAATCGATCTGACACCGACACCCATCTTTTCCCGTATCGGCGGGCGTTTCATCGGGTTTGGCGGCGGCTGCTCCGTCGAAACGGGGGACAAGCCTTTCGGAAGCGCCCGGCCGTCAAGAGGTTCGCCGAACGCGTCGACAACTTGTCCGATTAAACCCGCGCCTACTTTAATGCGGAGCGACTCGCCAGTGGCCTCCACAATGCTCCCCGGCGCGATGCTGGCCGCTTCCAGATAAGGCATTAACAGAATGTTTTCATCCTGGAAGCCTACAACCTCAGCTTTAATCGCTTTTTTCGCATGGCCTTTCGGATAAATGAGACAAACATCTCCGATTGAGCTTTCGGGCCCTTTTGATTCAATCATCAGCCCGATGACCCGTTTAACCTTGCCGTAGCGTTTGTACGGATCCGCTGTTTCAATTGAGTCTATTAAATGCTGTGTCTTCATTGCTCCGCTCCCGCCTCAAGCGCCGTTAAAAGTTTTTGCTTTAATTGCATCAGCTGGGTGTCTATGCCTGCATCAACACGTCCGAACGGAGTTTCTATCGAGCACGTTCCCTTCGCGGCTTTTTCATCGGCATATAAGCTTAATCTGCATTCTTTGTATAACAGCTGCTGAATTTCGTCCATATGCTGATGAACCGTCTCATAATATTCAGGGTCCACATAGATGGAGATGTCATCATAATCTTTTACTTCGGCTACTACCTGTTTGACCAGCAGAAGAAAAGCCTCTTTATCATCACTTTTTTGCCGCCATACTTTTTTAGCGAGCGCAACGGAAAGCTCAATGATTTCTTCCTCAGCGCTTTCCAGTTTTTCCTCGACTGACTGTCTCGCCATTTCCATAACGGCATTGGCCCGGCTGATGAGATTGGCGTATTCAGCTTGAGCCACGGCTTTTCCCAACGCCATGCCTTCTTCATATCCTTCTGCCTTTGCTTCTTCTATCAATCTTTGTTTTTCTTCCGCCCAGCGGTTTTTCTCTTCTTCAATCTGCAGAAGAGTGTGCTCTAATTGATTTTTCGCTTCTTCAGACACCCTGTCGGCTTCGGCCTTGGCAAAGGCCATGAGAGCCTCCGGATTTTCGGGTTCCTCCCGGTCTGGCTGGGAATGTGTTTTCCTGACTTCCTGCAAGGAAAGCTTGCGCCGTTTTTGTTCAGGAGAAAATGATGATTGCTGTTTAATGATATTAGACAATAATATCGTCTCCTCCGCCTCGCGCGATTACAATTTCTCCGGCTTCTTCCAGCTTGCGGACGACGCCCACGATTCTTGATTGCGCCTCTTCCACATCACGCAAACGCACAGGCCCCATAATTTCCATTTCCTCTTTAAACGTTTCAACCATACGCTGTGACATATTGCTGAAGACGATCTCTTTGACTTCCTCGCTCGCAACCTTCAATGAAAGCAGGAGGTCGTCGTTTTCAACATCTCTGATCACGCGCTGAATCGCACGGTTATCAAGGGTGACAATATCTTCAAAGACAAACATCCGTTTTTTGATTTCATCCGCCAATTCAGGATCTTGGATTTCTAATGAATCAAGGATCGTTTTTTCCGTTCCTCTGTCTACGCCGTTTAACACTTCAACAACGGCTTCTATGCCGCCGGTCTGCGTATAATCCTGCGTAAAGGAGGAGGACAGCTTTTGTTCAAGGACCCGCTCCACTTCATTTATGATTTCAGGAGACGTTCTGTCCATAACCGCAATCCTTCTTGCCACCTCAGCCTGAACGTCCGGGTTCAGCTCAGACAAAATCTGTCCGGCCTGCACCGGGTCAAGGTAGGATAAAATCAGCGCCATCGTTTGCGGATGTTCCTGCTGAATGAAATTTAAAATCTGTTCGGGCTCCGCTTTTCTAGCGAAATCAAACGGCTTTACCTGCAAAGAAGAGGTGAGCCTGTTTAAAATGCTTACCGCTTTGTCTTCTCCGAGCGCTTTTTCAAGCACTTGGCGGGCGTAATTTAAACCGCCTTGTGAAATATAGTCCTGAGCGATTGCGATATTATGAAATTCTTCAATGATTTCATCTTTTCTTTGATGATCGACGCTTCTGACTCCCGAAATCTCGAGTGTCAATCTTTCAATTTCTTCTTCAGACAAATGCTTGTACACAGAAGCTGATACATCAAGGCCTAAGGAAATCATGAGGATGGCTGCTTTTTGTTTTCCTGTAAGCTTGTTCTGATCACGTTTCGCCATTTTCCATTCCCCCTAATCCTCGTCCAGCCAGCTTCGAAGCAATTTAGCAAAGTCTTCCGGTTTTTCTTTAGCCATTTTTTCAAGCTGTTTTCGTCTGACGGTTTCTTCCGTTTCAATTTTCTCTTCGTTGATATCAGGCAATCGAACCGGCTCCGGCGGTGTTTCATATTCATATTCTTCGTATTCATCCTCTTGTGAGCGTTTCTTTCTGATGAGGAGAATAATAAGCAGAATAATGGCCGCAAGCAGTACGCCGCCTGTAATGTATACCCAGATCGGAAGACCTGAAGATTGTGCCGAATCTGTGTTCAGGCTTGTTTTTCCGTCAAACGGCTGAACGGATACAACGATTTTATTGTTGATATCATTGTCTGTCAGGTTTTGATTTTGCGTTTCGTTTTTATCAAGAGACGTTCTGACGACCGTTCCTAAAATCTTCTGTATATCAGCCTGTCTCTGTGCTGATAAGGAAGCGGCATTTTTCGGATTAGGCGGCTCCACCATGACCTGAATGCCTAAATCACGCACTTTATACGGGCTTTCAGCGATTTCTTTATGAATGCGGTTGACTTCATAGTTGATTTTATTGCTGCTTTTTTCGTAGTCCCCGCTGTTTGAACCGCCGTTTGTCTCGGCATAGTTCGCGGTGTCATTGCTTCCCGTTCCGGCCGTGCCGCCGTTGGCCGCGCCGTCGCCTTTATACGTTTCCGCAACTTTTTCGGCGCTTACCGCTATGCCTTCCATGTTATCTTTATCGACAGGTTCGACAGTGTCTTCAGTGCGTTTTTCCTTCGTGAAGTCAACATCCGCCGTCACGGAAACAACGACCTTATCCTGCCCCATCATTGTGCCGAGCAGTGACTGAACATGTTTTTGAATGTCCTTTTCGACCTGCGACTTAATACCTTGCTGAGAAGCATAACTGTCAGAAACGGACCCTGCACCGCTGTCACTTTTGTCATAATATGTAGAATTTTGATCCATTATGACGATATTATCTTCTTTTAAGTTCGGAACACTTTTAGAAACGAGATGGTACAGCCCGTTTATCTGGTTTTGATCAAGCGAGTAGCCCGGTTTCATCTGCAAAACGATTGAAGCGGACGCTGCCGGCTGATCTTCACCGACGAACACGGCTTCTTTCGGCATGTTGATCATGACCTTCGAGCTTTTAATACCGTCCATTTCATTTATCAGGTTTGACAATTCGGTCTGAGTCGCCTCAACCTTTAAAACGTCAAACTCATTATCTGTCAGGCCGAAGCCCGCATTTTGTCCGAAAAACGAATAATCAATTGATCCCGTTTTCGGCAGGCCTTCCGCGGCAAGCTGGACTTTAAGCGAATCCACTTGGCTCTCAGGAACCTTAATGACCGTGCCGCCGTCAGCAAGTTCAGAAGACACCTTTTTCGTATCGAGCTCTTCTTTAATCTTCCCCGCTTCTTCCGCGGACAAATCTTTATAAAGAGGCACCATCTTTTCAGACGAAGTAAAAATAATAACGACGATGAGTAAAATAATGAATGCGGCCAAGCCGCTTACCATGAGTATCTTCTGTGTTTTTGATCTGTTGTTCCAAAACGCTGCCGTTTTGGTTTTCATTTGCATTAGAGTACGATTCATGTTAACCCCCGGTCATTCCAGTCATTCTCTTCAATCTGACCACTACATCTGCATTCTCATGATTTCCTGATAGGCTTCCACGGCTTTATTGCGGAATTCGGTAGCGGCCGTCAGAGAAATATTTGCTTTTTGGGCAGCGATCATGACCTCGTCAAGGTTTACATCCTTTCCTGCAGCCAGTTCGTTCGTTATTTGGTCAGATTTCACTTGTGACTCATTTAACGAATCAATAGAGTTTTTTAAAAGCTCCGAAAAGCTTGTTTGGTTTGAAGAATCAGTTTTTTGAGTTTGGTTTAATTGATTCGTTACGTTTTGAGTGTTTTGGGTTTGTTGAAGCTGAAAAGGAGTAATAGCGTTAACCACTTACATCACCTTACTTTCCGATTTCTAACGCCTTCAAAAGCATGCCTTTGGAGGCGTTTAATGCAGTTACGTTTGCTTCATATGATCTCGAGCTGCTGACAAGATCCACCATTTCCTTTAATGGATCTACATTTGGTTTTTGTACATATCCGTCTTTATTCGCATCAGGATTCTCCGGATCATAAACGAGATTAAAAGCGGACGGGTCTTCCGTAACACCAGATACCTTTACGCCACTTCCCGCGCTTCCTGTTCCGTTCATCTTGGAATGTAAAAGGGACGAAAATGATTCGCCTCCGGATTGGAGAGATACCAGCTTTCTTCTGTAAGGCATCCATTCGCCATTTACCTGCTTCGCTCTCGTTGTATCCATATTGGCCAGGTTGGACGATACGACGTCCATCCGGACACGCTGTGCAGTTAAAGCGGAACCCGAAATATTTAAGCTTTGAAAGCCACTCATTATTTTCCTCCTGTCAAGACGGTTTTCAGAGAATTGAATTTGCCGCTCATTCTTTCAACCAAAGCCTGATAATTAATTTGGTTTTCGGCTAAATCTGTCATTTCTTTGTCGATATCGACATTGTTTCCGTTTTGCTGGTACGATGTATCACTGCTGGACACGATAGAATAATCGTCCCCCGAACCCGTAAAGTCAACGTGCCGATAGTCGGTTTTTACAGCCTCAAGATTGGATGTTTCCTGATCTAACAAATTTCGGAAAGAGACTTTTTTTGCCTTATAGTTCGGTGTATCTATATTGGCGATATTATTAGTTAAGACTTTTTGCTTAATGTCCGCTCTCCCCAAGGCATTCTCAAGATTTTGTATAGTTCCAGAAAATAAGTCCAAATCCACTTACCTCCATTTCAGATATTTTTCTCCTAAAAATCCTTGTCGAGAATTGTAAAACCATATGCTTATTGTAAGAAATAACAGGCTTAAAGTCTATGAAGTTAGGCTAAAAAAAAGTGCTCAATTATATCTATTTTGCATGTAGGTATTAAGTCCTAGAATATTTGTACTACAAGGATTTGTTTAATATAAGACTGAAAATAGCAGAATTTCTGTTTCTTCCTCCTTTTTTCACACAGCAAGATGGATTATCTCAGATCAGATTCCAATAAGCAACTTTAAACTGCAACTTTTCACCTATTGTCCATAAAAAAAGCAGAACCCCCATTTTTAGGGATCCTGCTTTTGTCTTAATGAGATTTAAGGTTTTCCAATTCAATAAGGAATTTGTTGTTCAGAACTTTAATGTACGTCCCCTTCATTCCCAGTGATCTGGATTCAATGACGCCTGCGCTTTCCAGCTTTCTCAGCGCGTTAACGATTACTGAACGCGTAATGCCGACACGGTCCGCAATCTTACTTGCCACAAGCAAGCCTTCGTTTCCGTCAAGCTCTTCAAAGATATGCTCAATCGCTTCAAGTTCACTGTAAGACAGAGAACTGATCGCCATTTGAACAACCGCTTTGCTTCGCGCCTCTTCTTCGATTTCTTCCGCTTTTTCTCTTAAAATCTCCATTCCTACAACGGTTGCTCCGTATTCAGCAAGAATGAGATCATCATCTTCAAATTGATCCTGCAGACGGGACAGAATGAGCGTGCCCAGTCTCTCTCCTCCGCCGATGATCGGCACGATCGTTGTTAAGCCCGCTTGGAACAGGTCTCTGTTTTCTACAGGAAACGCCGTGTATTCGCTGTTGATATCAAGGTTTGAAGACGTCTCCGGAACATTGAACAGATTTCTCGTGTACTCTTCCGGGAACTGGCGGTCTTCAAGCATTTTTTTCATGCGGTCATTTTCAATCTGCTGATTAATAGAGTAGCCCAAAAGCTTTCCTCTGCGGCTGACGACGAAAATATTAGAATCAATGACGTCACGAAGCGTTTCAGCCATTTCTTTAAAGTTTACGGGTTTGCCTGCGGCAGCCTGCAGCATGCTGTTAATAATTCGTGTTTTTTGTAGTAAAGCCATGATAAATAATCCTCCTAGAATTCCTCTTATTAAATTTTCACAATATAAATTGACTTAGATCTTTGTTGTTTGCAATCGTTCCGAGCTTTTCTTCAACGTATTGCGGCGTGATGGCTACTTTTTCCATCGTCACGTCCGGCGCTTCAAACGACAGGTCTTCCAAGAGACGTTCCAATATCGTGTGAAGCCTTCTCGCTCCGATGTTGTCCGTATCCTGATTCACATGATAAGCCACTTCGGCGATCTTACGAATAGCTTCGTCAGAAAATTCAAGAGATATACCTTCTGTCTGCAATAAAGCCTGATATTGTTTTAACAGCGCGTTATCGGGTTCGACGAGAATCTTCACAAAATCATCTACCGTCAGCTTGCTCAATTCTACACGAATCGGAAAGCGGCCCTGCAGCTCCGGAATCAGATCAGACGGTTTGGCCATATGGAATGCCCCGGCTGCGATAAACAGCACGTGATCTGTTTTGACGGAGCCGTATTTCGTGACGACGGTAGATCCTTCGACAATCGGAAGGATATCTCTTTGAACGCCTTCTCTCGATACATCTGCTGAGGAAGAAGCCCCTCCGTTTTTTGCGATTTTATCTATTTCGTCAATAAAGATAATGCCGCCCTCTTCAGCTCTTAACACGGCCTCTTGGCCGACTTCATCCATATCGATTAATTTGCCTGCCTCTTCATTGGTCAGAACCTTCCTTGCTTCTCTGACCGTCATTTTGCGGCGTTTTTTCTTTTTTGGCACCAGATTGCTCAGCGCATCCTGCATATTCATGCCCATCTGCTCCATCCCGGAGCCTTGCAGCATGTCAAACATCGACGGCTGCTGCTCTTCCACCTCTACGGAGACGTAATGGTCTTCGAGCTCTCCCAATGCGAGCTGATGCGCCATGCGTTTTCTTTTTTCTTCAAGGCTTGCTTCTTCCTGCTGGTCGGCTTCATCATCATTTGCCGCCTGGCTTCCTCCGAAAAGCATTTCAAACGGATTTTTCACACCCGCTTGTTTTTTCTTTCCCGGAACGAGAAGCCGCACTATACGTTTGTTTGCATTTTCTTCAGCCTGTTCTTTCACTTCGCTGATTTTTTCTTCTTTAATGAGCCGCACGGATGTCTCAACGAGGTCTCTGACCATTGATTCGACATCTCTGCCTACATAGCCGACTTCTGTAAATTTTGTCGCTTCAATTTTTATAAATGGCGCACCGGTAAGCTTGGCGATCCGTCTGGCGATCTCTGTTTTCCCCACCCCGGTCGGGCCCATCATCAGGATGTTTTTGGGAACGATCTCGTCTCTCAGTTTTTCATCAAGAAGACTTCTGCGATAGCGGTTTCTTAATGCCACGGCGACAGCTTTTTTCGCATCCTGCTGTCCTACAATGTATTGATCCAACCGGTCTACGATTTGTCTCGGTGTTAACGGTTTGTTTTCCATGCGCCTCAAGTCCTTTCTATTCAAGTTCTTCCAAAATGATCTGATCGTTTGTGTACACACAAATCTCGCCCGCGATTTTCAAAGCGGCTTTTGCAATATCTTTGGCGGACAGATTCTCTCCGGCATAGGTTTTCAGCGCTCTTCCTGCTGACAGGGCGTAGTTTCCGCCGGAGCCGATGGCCAAAATGCCGTCATCCGGCTCAATCACTTCACCTGTTCCCGATACGAGAAGCAAGGTATCCTGGTTCATGACAATCAGCATGGCTTCCAGCTTGCGCAGCACTTTATCGCTGCGCCATTCTTTCGCAAGCTCAACCGACGCACGTTTTAAATTGCCGTTGTATTCTTCAAGCTTCGCCTCAAACATTTCAAAAAGTGTGAAAGCGTCTGCAACAGATCCCGCAAATCCGGCCAGAACCTTTCCGTTAAACAGCTTTCTCACTTTTCTCGCGGTATGTTTCATGACTACAGCCTGACCGAATGTGACCTGGCCGTCTCCTGACATAGCGCTTTTCCCGTTATGCCGGACGGCAAAAATCGTTGTCGCATGAAAAGATGACATGAGAAGGGCCTCCTTTTAATTTTCTTTAAAAGCTCTCGGGTGGTGGGACATATATGTGTTTCTCAGCATTTCCTTCGATACATGCGTGTATATCTGCGTAGAAGACAGATTGGAATGGCCCAAAAGCTCCTGGACGCTTCTTAAATCAGCCCCTTCATTCAGCAGATGAGTCGCAAACGTGTGCCGAAGCATATGCGGGTGTATATGTAAAGTGCCGGATGCTTTTTTTACAAGCCCGCTTAAAATATACCGGATTCCTCTGGCGGTCAGCGGGCCGCCTCTTTGATTGACAAACAGCACATCATGAGGCTCTTTTGCTTTTTCAAGCAGGCACTGCCTTCCGCTGTTGATATACAGCTCCAGCGCATCACGGGCATATGAGCCGAACGGGATATAGCGCTGCTTCTTGCCTTTCCCGTGAACGAGCACCGTATCCATGAACAGGTCAAGATCGCCGACAGTAAGCGTACAGCACTCACTGACCCTCATTCCGGTCGCATAAAGAAGCTCAAGCAGGGCCTGATCGCGCATCCCTGACGGCTGACTTCTGTCTGAAACAGCGAATAGTTCCTCAAGTTCTTTTTCATAAAGAAACTTCGGAATCCGTTTCTCTTGTTTCGGCAGATGAACAAGCTGAAACGGATTCTCTTCAACAAGCTTTTCCCTCATTAAAAATTTATAGAAGCTTCTCAAAGCTGAAATTTTCTTGCTGATTGTTTTTCTTGACAGGCCTTTTTCATAAGCCTCTGTCAAAAATATTCTCACATCATGATATGCAGCTTCTTTCATTCCATTTATATTTTGAGCATGCAGAAACATCCCAAATTCTTCAATCGAATTAACATAATTCACAATAGTATATTGTGAATAATTTTTTTCAATTTGTAAATATTCAACGAATAACTTTAAAAAAAAGTTAACATTCTCAGTCATTATGAAGACCTCCCTCTCCGAAGGGCTTTTAAATGGTATCATATAATGCATCGAAGTTGCAATGAAAAGCTATATCGTTTTCGAAATAGTTTGAATAGTCTCAATTGCGCGTTTAGCGTATTCTTCATTTCGTTCTTTTTTGTTTTTAATTTTTACAGGCAATTCTTTTAAGAGGCCGAAGTTTGCATTCATCGGCTGGAAGTTCTTCTGATTTGTCGTCGTAATGTAGTGAGCCATGCTTCCGATCGCCGTCTCCTGCGGGAATGTCACAAGATCCTGACCGAGCACAAGTTTGGCGGCATTGATTCCCGCTACAAGACCTGAAGCGGCAGATTCAACATAACCCTCTACGCCGGTCATTTGGCCCGCGAAAAACAGATCGTTACGCTGTTTAAATTGATATGTCGGGTTCAAAAGGCTCGGCGAGTTGATAAATGTGTTTCTGTGCATGACGCCGTATCTGACGATATCAACATTTTCAAGGCCGGGGATCAGTTTAAGCACTTCTTTTTGGTCTCCCCATTTTAAATGTGTCTGAAAACCTACAATATTATAAAGCGTTCCCGCCGCATCATCCTGTCTGAGCTGAACGACTGCATAAGGGCGCTTGCCAGTTTTCGGATCTTCCAGTCCGACCGGTTTCATCGGTCCGAACAGCATCGTTTTCTTGCCTCTTTTCGCCATGACTTCAATCGGCATGCAGCCTTCAAAGAAGATTTCTTTCTCGAATTCTTTTAAAGGTACCGTCTCAGCCGTCGTCAATGCTTCATAGAAACGGTCGAACTCTTCCTCTGTCATCGGGCAGTTTAAGTACGCCGCTTCTCCCTTGTCATAACGGGATTTTAAGTACACTTTCTCCATATCAAGGCTGTCTTTTTCGACAATCGGCGCCGCCGCGTCATAAAAATACAGATACTCTTCTCCCGTGAGCTCTTTCAGCTGCTGTGAAAGCGATTCTGACGTAAGCGGTCCGGTCGCGATAACCGTCGGGCCTTCCGGAATCTCTGTTACTTCCTCAGTAAGAACCGTTACGTTCGGATGGTTTTTCACGAGATCCGTCACGCTTTGCGCAAATTCATGACGGTCAACGGCAAGCGCTCCCCCTGCCGGAACCGAGCATTTATCAGCAGATTGAATGATTGCCGAGTCAAGCGCCCGCATTTCTTCTTTTAATACGCCTACCGCATTGGCGAGTGTATTTGAACGGAGGGAGTTGCTGCATACCAGTTCGGCGAATTTATCAGTATGATGGGCTGCCGTCTGCCTGACGGGCCGCATTTCATATAGTTTCACTTGAATTCCTCGTTTTGCAAGCTGCCATGCCGCTTCACTTCCGGCAAGGCCTGCTCCGATTACATTAACTGTTTGCTGGTTCATTTCTTTTCATCTCCTGTTGTTTGTCCCTTCCACACAAAGAAGGTGAGCAAGGCTCTGCTCACCGCTACTTCTGTGGTTCTTCCTTATAATCGCATTCGACGCATTGGACTTGTATGCCTTTTTTAAGCTTTTTCTCTACGAGCATATTTTCACATTTCGGGCATTTTCGTTCAATCGGTTTGTCCCAAGATACGAAGTCGCATTCAGGATAACGGTCACAGCCGTAAAAGACGCGTTTCTTTTTTGATTTTCGTTCGACAATGTTTCCTTCATGGCACTTAGGACATTTTACGCCGATTTGTTTGACAATCGGTTTTGTATTCCGGCAGTCAGGGAAGTTGGAGCACGCCATAAATTTGCCGTATCGGCCCATTTTATAAACCATCCGGGAGCCGCATAATTCACAATCTTCATCGGCGTATTCAGGTTCGATTTCCACTTCTTTCATTTCGGCTTCCGCTTTTTTCACGCGTTTTTCGAAGTCGGTGTAGAAGCTGTCAATGATTTGAACCCATTCTGTCTGGCCATCTTCAACATGGTCAAGGTCTCTTTCCATTTTAGCCGTGAATTCAACGTTGATGATTTCCGGGAAAAACTCCATGATAAGATCCAGCACGATCTGCCCAAGCTCAGTCGGCACAAACCGTTTATTGTCTAATCCCACGTAACCGCGGCGCTGGATGGTGTCAAGAGTCGGCGCATATGTCGAAGGACGGCCGATCCCCAGTTCTTCAAGTGTTTTAACCAGGCGCGCCTCTGTATAACGCGGAGGCGGCTGAGTAAAGTGCTGCTCAGGCTCAATATCTTTCGATAAAACCGTGTCTCCCTCTTTAAGGTCCGGAAGCATGCGGTCTTTTTCTTCCAGCTGATCGTCTTTACCCTCTACATAGACTTTCATGAAGCCGGCGAATTTGACTTTACTTCCGTTTGCCCGGAATGTCAATCCGTTATTGCTGAGATCGACGCTCATCGTATCTAGGACTGCAGGCGCCATCTGGCTTGCAACAAAGCGCTCCCAAATCAGCTTGTATAATCTGAGCTGGTCTCTTCCAAGCACCGCTTTTAAGTCGGCAGGTTTTCTGAGCACCGAAGTCGGGCGGATCGCTTCGTGGGCATCTTGAGCATTTTCATTTTTCTTTGCCGGTTTCCGTTTTCCCGCTAAGTACTCTTTTCCGTACGCCTGATCAATAAAAGCTGACGCTTCTTCAACGGCTGTATTGGAAATCCGCGTTGAGTCCGTTCTCATATACGTGATGAGCCCGACTGTCCCTTCTTTGCCGAGATCAATTCCTTCATATAATTGCTGAGCGATCATCATCGTTTTCTTCGCTCTGAAATTCAGCTTCCTGGCAGCCTCCTGCTGCAGAGTGGACGTTGTAAACGGCAGAGCGGGATTTCGTTTGCGCTCTTTTTTCGTAACCTTGTCAACTGTATACTTATTCCCTTTCAGCTGAGCAAGGACGGCTTTTACGTCTTCTTCACTTTTTAAAGGAAGCTTTTTGCCGCTTTTCCCGAAAAATCCGGCTTCAAACGTCTCTTTTCCCTTTAAAAATGAGCCGGTAATCGTCCAGTACTCTTCAGGTTTAAAGTCGTTGATTTCCTTTTCCCGGTCGATGATCAGCCGGAGTGCAACGGATTGCACACGGCCCGCACTGAGGCCTTTTTTTACTTTTTTCCAAAGAATCGGGCTGATTTTGTATCCGACGAGTCTGTCTAGTATGCGGCGCGCCTGCTGCGCATCGACAAGATCCATATTAATCATGCGCGGATGTTTAAATGATTCTTTAATGGCGTCTTTCGTTATTTCATTAAAGACGACCCGGCAGTCCGAGCTGAGATCCAGATCAAGGCTGTGTGCGAGATGCCATGCAATCGCTTCCCCTTCTCTGTCGGGGTCGGCCGCGAGATAGACTTTTTTTGCTTTCTTTGCCGCTGTTTTTAATTCTTTTAAAACAGGGCCTTTTCCGCGGATCGTAATATATTTCGGTTCAAAGTTCTGTTCGATGTCAACTCCCATTTGACTTTTCGGAAGATCCCGGACATGTCCCATTGAAGCTTTGACTTTATATTTCTTCCCTAAATAACGTTCAATCGTTTTCGCCTTTGCCGGCGATTCCACGATGACTAGATAATCAGACATTTTCATCCCCCTCAAGAGGTGTTCTCTCTCTTTTCAAGTATCAATTCATTTTAGAGCTGCCTTTTTATGGCTTTCAACATTTCATTCTTTATGATGAACGTCATTTTATACATGAAAATAATGTGCAACTTTAAATCCTCACTATTATTAAATATTACAATACCGTTTGTCAAACGATATTTCAAAAGGGTTCCGTATACTGAACGCATCGGGCGGTCAGCTCTCCGTCAATATCCTCTGCGCATAATACAGCTTTCGCCCCTTCTTGAATGAGTTTTATAGGTCCTCCGGAATATGGATTAAATATGGAACCCGGAACGGCAAATACCTCTCTGCCTTGATCGAGAGCCTGGTAAGCTGTGATTAATGAACCGCTTTTTTCTTTTCCCTGCACGACCACAATTCCTTCACTTAGTCCGCTGATTATGCGGTTTCTCATCGGAAAGTGCCATTTTTTCGGCTTTGTTTCAGGAGGATGTTCTGAGAGTAGGAGATGGTGTTCAGCCATGTATTCTGCTAACAGGAGATTTTCCCGGGGATAGATATGATGGAATCCGCCGGCTATCACGCCGATCGTAAGCCCTTTTGCCCTGATGCTCGCCTTATGAGACAACCCGTCTATACCGGATGCAAGCCCGCTTACAATGACCCAGCCTTTTTTTGAGAGTTCGGCGGAAAGATGCCCAGCCGCTTTTATTCCGTCTTCCGTCGGTTTCCGCGTTCCTACAATCCCGATTTTTCTGCCTTTTTCAAGAAGCAGCGTGTTCCCTTTTGCATACAAGACAGCCGGCGGATCATAAATCGCTTTAAGCCATGTTGGATAGCGGCTTGATGAAATCGGAATGACAGTAATGCCTTTGCGGCGGTAATCGGACAGAACTTCATCAAGTTCCGGTTCCTTGCGCTCTATTTCCCGAAAAATTGCTTCCGGGGCTGTTTTCCCTTCTGATAAAACAGTTAATGGATGCGGATCCGGTAAAAAAGACAGAGAGTGGTCAGCTTTCCACCATTTTAATAGAAGAGACGGGGAAATGATTTGATTAATACTGCAGACCATTAAACAGCGCGATGCTTGATCCAAATCTGGCAACCTCCTCTTTTTTCAGCAAAAACAGGAACAGCCGTTACGGCTGCCCCTGCTTCGATCAGTGCGTTTTGCACGTTTCAAATAAGCCTTTTTCTTTTAACACCTTAATCAGCGTTTCACCCATTACAGAAGGGGTTTCCGCGACTTCAATTCCGCAGGCGTTCATCGTTTTGACTTTTTCTTCTGCCGTGCCTTTTCCTCCGGAGATGATGGCGCCCGCGTGGCCCATGCGTTTTCCCGGAGGCGCGGTTTTACCGCCGATAAAGCCGACAACAGGCTTCGTCATGTTCGCTTTCACCCACTCAGCCGCTTCTTCTTCAGCTGTGCCGCCGATTTCTCCGATCATGATGACGGCATGTGTTTCAGGATCTTCATTGAACGCTTTTAACACGTCAATAAAGTTCGTGCCGTTGACCGGATCGCCGCCGATCCCTACAGCGGTAGATTGGCCTACGCCGGCTTCTGAAAGCTGATGGACGGCCTCGTATGTCAATGTTCCTGAACGGGATACAACGCCTACATGGCCCCTTTTATGAATGTATCCCGGCATAATGCCGATCTTGCATTCTTCAGGTGTAATAACACCCGGGCAGTTCGGCCCTATTAATCTCGTTTTCTTGCCTTCCATAAAGCGCTTCACCTTCACCATGTCCAAAACCGGAATGTGCTCAGTGATACAAATGACAAGATCAATTTCCGCGTCAACCGCTTCCATAATTGCGTCCGCCGCAAACGGAGCCGGCACGTAAATAACTGACGCATCAGCGCCCGTTGTATGAACCGCTTCTGCGACCGTATTGAATACCGGTACGCCTTCCGCTTCCGTTCCGCCTTTTCCAGGTGTTACACCGCCAACGATATTCGTGCCGTATTCCAGCATCTGCTTTGTATGAAATAAAGCGGTAGAACCTGTAATCCCCTGTACAATAACTCTTGTATCTTTATTGATAAAAACACTCATTATCTGGTCCCCTGCCTTTCATTCTTTCCTAAACTAAGGATACGATTTTCTGTGCGCCGTCTGCCATTGATTCCGCAGATGTGATGTTTAAGCCTGATTCATTCAGGATTTTCTTTCCTAAATCTACGTTTGTCCCTTCAAGGCGCACGACCAGCGGCAATGTCAATCCGACTTGTCTCGTCGCTTCAACAACGCCCTCGGCGATGACATCACACTTCATGATGCCTCCGAAAATATTAACGAAAATTCCTTTTACGTTTTGATCGGAAAGAATGATTTTAAAAGCTTCCGTAACTTTTTCTGCGGTTGCGCCGCCCCCGACATCAAGGAAGTTTGCAGGTTCTCCGCCGTAGTGTTTAATGATATCCATTGTAGACATTGCAAGACCCGCGCCGTTTACCATACAGCCGATATTTCCATCAAGGGAAATGTAGCTTAAATCGTATTTTGACGCTTCGATTTCTTTCGGATCTTCTTCATCTAAATCTCTGTATTCCATAATGTCTTTTTGTCTGTATAACGCATTGCTGTCGAAGTTCAGCTTAGCATCCAGCGCCATGACGTTTCCGTCCCCCGTAACGACGAGAGGGTTGATCTCGGCGATGGAGCAGTCCTTCTCAACAAATGCTTTGTATAAACCGAGCATAAATTTAGCGGCTTTGCCGACAAGCTCTTTCGGGATGTTAATTGCGAATGCAATTTCCCTTGCCTGATAGCCCTGAAGGCCGACAGCCGGATCAATTACCGCTTTTTTAATTTTTTCAGGTGTTTTTTCCGCTACTTCTTCAATCTCCGTTCCGCCTTCTTCAGACGCCATTAAAACGATTCTTGAAGTAGCGCGGTCAAGTACAAGCCCGACATAGTATTCCTTTTTAATATCGCAGCCTTCTTCAATAAGTAAGCGTTTTATTACTTGTCCGTCCGGACCCGTTTGATGTGTGACGAGCGTCTTGCCTAACAGTTCTTCGGCATACTCTTTCACTTCATCTTTTGTTTTTGCAATCTTTACCCCACCAGCTTTGCCGCGGCCGCCAGCATGGATTTGCGCCTTTACGACATAAACCGAGCTTGACAGGCTCTCTGCTTTTTCAACTGCTTCCTCTGCTGTAAAAGCCACTTTACCTTCAGGAACAGACACCCCGTATTTTCTGAGGACTTCTTTTCCCTGGTACTCATGGATATTCATTTCCCATCCTCCTAACTTATGTAGCAAAACTAAAAATAGACTGCGCTTTCATTCTATATAATACTGGAAGAATTGTCTAGGGTTCAAAACAAAATCTTTATATCCTTCCAAACATTCTAACTTTTATTTTATTGAAAATATAAATTTAAACGGAGTCCGGGAAATGAATGGTCCTTATTTTTCGTTTTTCAGGGTTTCGTCCAGTCTGTAAACAAATGAAAAAATTTCGGCAACGGTTTCATAAAGCGCCTCCGGTATCTGATCGTCAACCGTCAAATGGCGCATTAATTCGACAAGGGTTCTGTCTTCCTGAATGGGGACCCCAGCCTTCTCAGCTTCTTTTATAATATTTTCCGCCACGTGCCCTCTGCCTGTTGCGACAACCTTTGGAACTTGGTCTTTCTGCCGGTCGTAATGCAGGGCGACAGCTCTTCTTAACGGCGTTTGCTCTTTCATATTTTCACATCCACTTTTCTTCCCCCGTCTTTTTCTATAAACTCTTCCACAAGAGCGCTCTGGTCTTTCGGGCGCCGTTTTTTAGCCGTGACGCCTGACAGGCTGAAGCCCGTTTCTTTTACGGCTTCTTTTAAAGCCGGTACGAGAGGGTCGATGGCCGCCTGAAGCTCAAAATCAGTCTCAACCGTAATGGTCATTACATTTTGCTGAATCATGCAGTCCACAACGGTTTCTTGCAGTGTTTCAAGATGCAGCAAAAACAGGAGCCTGCAATGTGACGGATCGAGTTTTCCGTCCGGCTTCTTCCGTCCTTTAAAAAGAACTGTGATGTCATTCTCATACGCGGACGCACCCAGCGGAAATGACAGCACCATCTGCGTAAAAGAAGGGTTATGCTGCTCAATAAACAGCTGGCCGTTTAATTTATGAATAAGCGGTTCCGCCTCTTGTTTAACGGATTGGGGCGCTTCTTGAAGCGTCCGGACGGCTTGGAGGGCTGTTTTCAGCGCTTGTTTCTCCGGCTGCGGAGACAAGCCTTTTTCAAGCGCTGTAATGAATGATAATTCATCACGCGTGCCCAGTCCTTTTTTGATTTTCTGCAAAAGGCTTAATACATCATGTTTTTCCGCATATTTCAATTCGGTGAGCTGAACGGCTTTTTCGAAAACAGCCGCCTCCTGTTCTGTCAGATGTGCGTTTTGAAGAACAGGTGCTGTTTTAAATGTTTTTTCTTGAGAAATGAAAGCCTTAATGATCTCCGCCGTTACTTTTACGGGACGGTTTTCAGTTTTTTCTGCCGATGTCATTAGTTTCTCTATAATCTGTTTTGCCGTTTTTTCAGGAAGTTCCGGATCTGTCCGTGCACTCGGAGGAGAAGGTTGGCTTGAGACTGCCTTTCCGTTTTCACGAGTCTCTCGGACAAATGGTGACTGTTTTGATTCCGTCCGTTCTCCTTCATCCATCAGCCCGGTTTCTGAGGTCGGCATGCGTGCAGCCTCGGCAAGCTTCTTCAAGAGACGTTCTGCATGAAGATCCGTTTCCGCGTTTAACACGTCAGAAACCGCCTCTTTGAGCACAGACAGCTCTTTTGCCGATTGCGGAGCCTGATTGATTGCCTGAAGCAGTCCTGAGAGGAGGCGCCGGGTCGGAACCGGATATTTAACGGCATGAATGGCTGACAAGACTTCCGGATGTGCGGGCAGTTCCCGTTTCAGCGCAAATACGATTGTTTCCGCCGCTTTTTTCAATTCGGCGGCCGGAAGCGATTCAGCCCAGCGGATGCAAGCTTTGAGGCTGTTTTCCGTCATCGGCAGCTTCTGCTGCATAAATGTTTCGGCAATCTGCAGAGACACAGGGCCCGGTTTGACAGAAAGAGCGTTTAACAGTCTTCCCGCCGCTTCCTGAACGGTTTTCGGGCTTCCTTCGAATTGGTCAATGACATGAAGCCGGCCCGTTTTTTCCGCCGGCTGTTTGTCATAAGAAAACCAGTAATACCCCTGCGGACGAAGGGCGGTTTCAAGTTTTCCCTTCATCGTCCGGCCGCCGATTTGGATAAGGGCGCTTTGATCGTCCAGCAAACGGAGAACCTTCCCTAACAGCAGCCTTTGAGCGCCGCTGTCTTTACCGCCGTCTTGCCGGTCCGGAGGGATTTCCGCCGTCAGCTGTCTGAAAGCCGCTTGGATTTCGCCGCTTATGTTCATGTCTTAAGCCTCTTTTCTAACAATAAGATTGAACGGGAGCGAACGTTTTTCGGTGAATAGTTGTCGGTCCGTATGCCTGAAGAGCTTCAAGATGTTCTTTCGTTCCGTAGCCTTTATTTTTTTCAAAGCCGTACATGGGGTAGGTTTTGGCGTACTCAGCCATGAGCCGATCCCGCGTTACTTTTGCTATGCAGGCTCCGGCGGCAATTGACACGCTTTTGGCATCCCCTTTTATAACTGATGACTGCGGAATGTCAAGCGGAAGGGTCATGGCATCAACAAGCAGATAATCAGGTGTTTCCGTTAAAGCGTTGACGGCTTTTACCATCGCCAGTCTCGCGGCCTCATAAATGTTGATCCGGTCAATGACGTCCGCATGGACAATGCCGACTCCTACAGCCGCCGCTTCTTCCGTGATCCGGCTGTAATACTCCTCGAGCTTCTTTTCCGACAATTTCTTCGAGTCCGTGAGTCCGAGAATCTCGCATTCTGCCGGCAAAATGACGGCGCCGGCGACAACCGGTCCGGCTAGCGGCCCTCTTCCGGCTTCGTCAACACCTGCAATCAGGCGGAAGCCCTTTTTGGATGACAGTCTTTCGTATGCCGTCATGTTCAGCCATTGCTCTTTAAGAGCTTTTTCCTTCGCGTGCTTTTTCAGCCATTGCTCTAAAAGCGTCTGTACGCTTTTTCTCGGGTCTTTCTCACATTGGGCAAGGAAGGGGTCGCTTTCGTCCCTGACCTCTTGCAGGCGTTCTTTTACGCTTTTTACGGTTAATGTATTCACGTTCTCTTCTCCCTTACATTATGTATATCGGTATTCTGCGGAAAAAATAAAGACCCGCATCGCTGCGCGTCTTTATTCTGATGGTGTTTCAAATGAAAGCCTGCCGAATTTTTCCGTCCGGATGTCCCGAATGATGACTTCCGTTGTTTTATCATAGTCAACCATTCCGCCGCCCATCAAACAGCCGCGTTTTTCACCGATCGCGTCGAAAAGAGCGGCGATATCCTCAGGGATTTCCTGAAGTCCGTAGCGCTCCTTCAAGCGGTCGGGATAATGCTCTTCCAGAAAGCGCAGCCCGAAGACGGCCACATCCTGCAGGTTGATAATCGTATCTTTAATCGCCCCGGTGATCGCCAGGCGCAAGCCGACAAGCTCATCTTCAAATTTAGGCCATAAAATTCCCGGTGTATCGAGCAGCTCTAATTCCTTGCCTACCTTTACCCACTGCTGTGAAGTGGTAATGCCGGGCCTGTCTCCCGTCTTGGCAATGTTTTTCTTGGCCAGCCGGTTAATGAGCGTAGATTTGCCGACATTCGGAATGCCGATGATTAATGCGCGGATTGCTCTTGGCCTAATGCCTTTTGCTTTCATTTTATCGAACTTATCTTTCAGCAGCTCTTTCGAGGACGGCACGATTTGATGCAGTCCCTGCCCGTTAACGGAGTTTATTGAAAGAGAGGGAATGCCCTGTTCCTGAAAGTGGTCCTTCCACTGGGCAGTCACAGCCGCATCCGCCTTATCGGCTTTATTTAAAAGCATAATGCGCGGCTTATTTTTTAAAATCTCCTCAATCATCGGATTTCTCGATGACATCGGGATTCTCGCATCCACCAATTCATATACGATATCAATTAATTTCAGTTTTTCTGTTACTTCCCGTCTCGCTTTAGCCATATGGCCCGGGAACCATTGAATGGTCATGTGACTTCGACACCTGCCTTATTTACCGGAACCGGATGTTCCGATGATCTCTTATGTATTTTACGTTGCTTGTTCTGCTTTTACAAATTTCATATAAAAAAAGAGCCTGTTACGGGTAACAAGCTCTTTTCGTTCGTTATCATTATCGTCTGATTTCTTTAATACGAGCCGCTTTTCCGCGAAGTTCACGCAAGTAGTAAAGCTTAGCGCGACGTACTTTACCGTAACGTACAACTTCGATTTTCGCGATTTTTGGTGTGTGTACAGGGAATGTACGTTCAACGCCAACACCGTAAGAAATCTTACGAACTGTGAACGTTTCGCTGATTCCACCACCACGACGCTTGATCACAACACCTTCGAAGATCTGGATACGCTCACGGTTACCCTCAACAACTTTTACGTGTACACGTAAAGTGTCACCAGGACGGAACGCAGGAAGATCAGTGCGAAGCTGTTCTTTTGTGATATCTTGAATTAGTTTTTGCATCGTTTTCAACTCCTTCCAACAGATGCTCTTGGCCACAACTGCAAGGCACAGCGGAACATCGTTTTCAAGCTTCTGAAGGATAAGCCTCCTTAAGCCACAAGTAGTATCTTATCATATCTTCATCGCCTGCGCAATAGAATCTATTCGTTTTCCCACTCGGAAATCCATTTTCTTTGCTCATCAGTGAGAGGATAGTTTTCAAGAAGATCCGGACGTCTTAAAAAGGTTCTTCTGATTGATTCTTTATTGCGCCATTCTTGTATTTTGGCATGGTTGCCGGACAGAAGGGTCTCAGGCACTTTTAAGCCTCTATAATCTGCAGGCCTCGTATAGTGCGGATGCTCTAAAAGCCCCGTGCTGAAGGAATCCTCCACGTGGGATGCTTCTTTTCCGAGGACGCCCGGCAAAAGCCTGACAACGCTGTCGGCGATCATCATGGCAGGGAGCTCTCCCCCGGTCAGCACAAAATCCCCGATGGAGATTTCATCAGTGACAAGATGTTCCCGGATCCGTTCATCATACCCTTCATAATGTCCGCAAATAAACATAAGATGTTCCTCTTCCGCCAGCTCCTCGGCTTTCTTCTGCGTATAACGCTCACCTTGCGGGCAGACGAGAATAATGCGCGGCTTGGCGTCCGTACCGGCTGTCAGCTTTTCAACCGCATCAAATACGGGCTGCGGCTTTAACACCATCCCGGCTCCCCCGCCGTACGGGTAATCATCAACCGTTTGGTGTTTATTATCCGAAAAAGCCCGGAAATTGATGACGTCAAAACGGACAGCCTCTTTTTCCTGTGCTTTTTGCAGAATGGATGAGCCGAGCACCCCTTGAAACATTTCGGGAAACAGTGTTAAAAAGTCGATTTTCATTCGTCTATTAACCCTTCCATTACATGAATCTTAATTTTCTTCTCATTTATATTAATATCCTTTACCACAGAAGCAATATACGGAATGAGCGCATCTTTTTTGCCTTTTCTTGCAACCACCCATACGTCATTAGCCCCGGGCGTCAGGATTTCCTTCACTGTGCCGATCAGTTCCCCGTCTTCTGACACAACCTCGCAGCCGATGATTTCATGAAAATAAAATTCATCTTCTTCAAGCTCTCCCAAGTCTTCTTCAGGGACTTTGATCACCATGTTTCTTAGGTGCTCGACTTCATTGAGACTCGGCATTTCTTTGAATTGCAGCAGGTGAAACTGCTTGTGAAGCCTGTGGGCGCTGACCGTTACTTTGATTGGTTCCGCAGCCCCTTCCGCAAACAAATAAAGCGTATTGCCGGGCTTGTACCGTTCTTCGGCAAAGTCCGTTTTAGAAATGACCCGCACTTCGCCTTTAATGCCGTGGGTATTTACAATTTTGCCTACATTAAACCATCTGTTTGTCATATTATCACCTCGGGCGGATTTCAATTACTACCCCGTCTTTTATGACGATGGTATTTGCCGCTGTTTTTTCATGCCAGTTATCACCGACGTTGATTGAAAGCAGCGCATCGATCTCCTTTTCCTTCACTTCGCTTCCAAGCGGGAGCGACTCTGTCTGGCTTATTTGGAAATCGATCATTTTGATTTTGTCTTGTCTTTTTTCAATGGCTTTTTTAAAAGATTCCGCTACATCGGGATTCTGCTGATCTTTTTCATGTTTTCTAAGCTGAAAATAGAGCTGGCTGCATTCTCGTTCAAGCGTTTGCTTTTTTTCTGCAAAAGAGGCCAAAAGCTTTTCCTTGCTTTGCTCGGTCAGAACCTGCATAACGGTTACCCTGTGAATAATCTGCATAGGACCAGACTCCCCACTCTTCCAACATATTTCTGTTCATTTGCCTTTTTTACGTGTAAAAAAGGGGAGGTGCCGGCCCTCTCCCTTTTTCAGTCAAATATTTCAAATTGAACTTTCTTAGAAGACTGTGCGCCAGCTGCAAAAACGACGGTTCGAATCGCTCTTGCAGTCCGGCCTTGCTTTCCGATAATTTTACCGGTATCTGACTTATTGACAGATAAGCGCAGCGCAATCTTTTGATCAGTCTCTTCCTTTGTGACCGTTATGTCTTCCGGATGGTCGACAAGCGGAGCCACAATGCTGACAATCAAATCTTCCAAGTTCTGATCAGTCATTACTTGCCTTGTTTAGCGTTGTGGAATTTTTCCATAATTCCTTGGCTTGAGAACAAGTTGCGGACTGTATCAGAAGGTTTAGCTCCTGTTTGAAGCCATTTAAGAGCAAGCTCTTCGTTGATTTTCACTTCAGCCGGCTTTGCAACCGGGTTGTATGTGCCGACTGTTTCGATGAAACGGCCGTCACGCGGTGAACGAGAATCTGCTACAACAATACGATAGAAAGGAGATTTTTTTGCTCCCATACGTTTTAAACGAATTTTTACTGCCATTTTACTAGCACCTCCGAAAATATTTCAACAAGATAGTATATTAACAATGATAAAAGTGTTTGTAAAGTGTTTTTTCTTAACAACGGTTTTATCATGTATAACCGATTACATAAAAGGTAATTTAAAGCCTTTTTTCTTCCCTTTTGTCATGTTGGTCATCTGCTTCATCATTTTTTTCATTTCCTCAAACTGCTTTAAAAGACGGTTGACTTCCTGAACGGATGTTCCGCTTCCTTTGGCAATCCGCTTCCGCCGGCTGGCGTTAATGATATCCGGCTGTTCTTTTTCAAGAACAGTCATTGATTTAATGATCGCTTCCACATGATTCAGCTGTTTTTCATCGACTTGGATGTTTTTTAAGCCTTTCATTTTGCCTGCGCCGGGCATCATTTGCAGCAGTTCGTCAAGAGGCCCCATGTTTCGGACCTGGCCGAGCTGCTCCAGAAAATCATCCAATGTGAAGCTCATCGTTCTCATTTTCTGCTCAAGCTCTTTGGCTTTGTCTTCATCAACGGTCGCCTGAGCTTTTTCAATCAGCGTCAGCACGTCACCCATTCCGAGAATCCGGGATGCCATCCGTTCAGGATGGAACGCTTCAAGAGCATCGAGCTTTTCTCCCATTCCGGCGAATTTAATCGGCGTTTCGGTGACCGCGCGGATAGAAAGCGCCGCACCTCCGCGGGTATCCCCGTCAAGCTTTGTTAAAATGACACCCGTTAAACCGAGCTGGTCATTAAAGCTTTTGGCGACGTTTACCGCATCCTGACCGGTCATTGAGTCGACGACAAGGAAAATTTCCTCAGGATTTGCGACTTCCTTTACGCCGGAGAGCTCATCCATCAGTTCATGATCGATGTGCAGCCGTCCGGCGGTATCTAAAATCACATAATCATGATGCTCTTCCTTCGCTTTTTCAATCGCCTGTCTGGCAATTTCCACCGGGCTGACCTGATCGCCAAGCGAAAAGACCGGCATATCAAGCTGTTTCCCCAGGGTTTCCAGCTGTTTAATCGCGGCGGGGCGGTAAATATCCGCAGCCACGAGCAGCGGTTTGCGATTATGTTTTTTGCGCAGCAGGTTGGCAAGCTTCCCCGTGGTTGTCGTTTTACCGGCACCTTGGAGCCCGACCATCATAATAACGGTCGGCGGGCGTTTGGCGACGGCAATTTTGCTTTCTTCGCCGCCCATCAGCTCGGTAAGCTCTTCTTTTACGACTTTAATAACCTGCTGACCGGGTGTCAGACTCTGCATAACGTCCTGTCCGACAGCCCGTTCACTTACTTTTTTCACAAAATCCTTTACGACTTTAAAGTTAACGTCAGCCTCAAGAAGCGCAAGACGAACTTCACGCATCATCTCTTTTACGTCTTGTTCGCTGACTTTTCCTTTTCCGCGGATTTTTGAAATCGTCTTTTGCAGTCGGTCGGCTAATCCTTCAAATGCCATTGTTTGCCGCCTCCTAATCTAATTTCTCAAGCGCTTCAATCAGAGCCGTCATTTTTTCCTCTTCCTGCAACCCGGAAGCAAGCTCTTTCAGCTTTGTAAACATTTCTTTACGCTCCTGAAACTTTTTAAAAAGGAGCAGTTTTTCTTCATATTGTTCAAGCATCGCTTCAGTCCGTTTGATGTTATCGTAAACGGCTTGCCTTGAAACGTCATACTCTTCGGCTATTTCACCAAGGGAGAAATCGTCCAGATAATAAAGCGACATATAGCTCTTTTGTTTTGACGTCAGCAACGACTGATAGAAGTCAAATAAATAGTTCATTCTCGTCGTTTTTTCGAGCGACATTTGAGCTCTCCCCTTTGTTAAGTCAAATCCCTTTACAAAAACTTAGTTTACATGGTTTCAGAGCGTGTGTCAAGTTTTTATCTTGTCAAAGCATGATGCTCTTTTTACATCATAAGTTTTTTCAAAAAAATTCATATAGACCGTCGTTAAAATACTCGAATTCTTGTTTTGATACACGGTAGCGGCAATAGCCTTCGTAAAAAGCATTGAGGCATGCTTCATTTGTGACAAAATGACTGATCGCTAATGATTCATCATATCGCGGATCTCCCGCCGATATTCCCGCAGCATCGATAAACAGATAGACCTCTCCGTCTTTCACCAGCACATTATCAGTCGTGCAGTCACCGTGAATCATTGTCTGCTGAACAGGAACAGGCCTGTACCTGTCCAATTCCTTCAAAAGCTCTGCACTTCCTTCAGCCTGTCCTTTTTTGACATATTCCCCGGCTCGTTTGATTTGCAGATCGAGCCAGTCTGTTTCCGGCTGTAAACCAGAGACCATGTCGGTTTCATGCAGCCGTTGCAGAAACCGGCCGAAACTTTTGATCAGCTTTTTCTTTTCAGTATCCCCTTTTGCTTTTCTTAAAGCCGAAGTCAGGGTGATTCCATCCTCAAATGACATGATGATATGGCTGGCATGCTGTTCCTGTATCATCCCATAATAAACAGGAACAGGCAGACGACGAGTTTCCGTCAGTTTTTGTAAAACGAAGGCTTCTCTCATTAACCATTCCCGATACTTCTGTTGAAAAGAACTTTTCAGCAGAAATGCGTCTTGACCGGTCACTATTTTTCGAACGGTTGAAGTGCCTCCCTGTTCATCCAACAGCGACATATGGTTTATCGCGCCGATCTTACTTTCCAATTCAGCTTTCAGCCATTTGTCCAACAATTGCCCCCTCCATTCCGATCTATCAATGCGTATAAAAAAACGAGTATAAAACCGTCCATTTTATACTCGTTTATTATTCATTAATCCTCGGCTTTTTCAACTAAATCAGAAAAGAGACCGTATACGTAAGATTCTGCATCAAACCGCTGGAGGTCGTCAACCTTTTCTCCAAGGCCGACCAGTTTCACGGGGATGTGAAGCTCATTGCGGATTGCCAGGACGATACCGCCTTTTGCGGTGCCGTCAAGCTTCGTTAACGCGATACCCGTCACATTCGTCGCTTTGGAGAATTCTTTCGCCTGCGCCATCGCATTCTGGCCTGTCGTCGCGTCAAGCGCAAGGAGAACCTCATGCGGAGCCTCAGGCACTTCGCGTTCGATGACGCGTTTGACTTTTTCAAGCTCTTTCATTAAGTTTACTTTATTCTGAAGGCGGCCTGCCGTATCACAAATCAGCACATCCGCTCCTCTTGCTTTAGCCGCGTGTACGGCATCATAAATAACCGCCGCAGGGTCGCTTCCGGCAGCCTGCTTAATGACAGGCACGCCTGTACGCTCCCCCCACACTTCAAGCTGTTCAATCGCCCCGGCTCTGAAGGTGTCTCCGGCAGCGAGCACAACGGATTTGCCTTCATTCTTCAGCTTATGGGCAAGTTTTCCGATCGTTGTCGTTTTTCCGACGCCGTTTACCCCGACAAGCAGAATAACGTTCAGGCGCCCGTCCTGAATATTTAATTCAGAAATCTGTTCGTCGCCGCTGTTATAAATGTCGACAAGCTTTTCAGAAATGACGGACTGCACTTCCTGAGGATCCTGGATGTTTTTCAGCTTCACTTCTTTTTTGAGCTCATCAATCAGCTCCATGACGGTTGTAAAACCGACGTCAGCGCCAATCAGCACTTCCTCAAGCTCCTCGAAGAAATCCTCGTCGACTTTCCGGTAGCGGGAGACGAGTTCGTTCACTTTATTCGAGAAGGAATTTCTTGTTTTTTCAAGACCATCTTTAAATTTTTCAGAGACGGAGTCTGTCTGTTTCGTGATTTTCTCTTTTAATTTTTTAAAAAAGCTCATCTTTCAACCTCTTTCCTCGTTACTGAACGAATTCTTTTGTTTCTTCCAGTTTGACCGAAACCATTCGGGAAACGCCGGATTCCTGCATCGTAACACCGTAGAGGACATCCGCTTCTTCCATGGTGCCTTTTCTGTGGGTGATGACGATAAACTGGCTGTCGCTGCTGTATTTTTTTAAATATTGCGCAAACCTGAATACATTGGCTTCATCAAGCGCAGCTTCCACTTCATCAAGGACGCAGAACGGCACGGGCCTTACTTTCAGAATGGAGAATAAAAGGGCAATGGCAGTCAGCGCCCGTTCTCCCCCTGACAAAAGATTTAAGTTTTGCAGTTTTTTGCCCGGAGGCTGCGCGATAATGTCCACCCCGGAGTTAAGAAGATCATTCGGATCAGTCAGCTTCAGTTCAGCCCGCCCTCCTCCGAATAAAGAACGGAACACGTCGTTGAATTGAGAACGGATCTGGATAAACGTTTCATGGAATCGCTTCGTCATTTCAGAATCCATTTCTTCAATGACTTGAAACAGTGTGTTTTTCGCTTCCGTCAGGTCATTTTTCTGCTCTGTTAAAAACTGATACCGTTCGTTTACTCTTTCAAATTCATCGATGCTGCCGAGATTGACCGTTCCGAGCTCTTCAATTGAGAGCTTGATCAGTTTGACCCGTTTTCTCGCCTCTTCAGGCTCGATTTCAAGCTGATATTGTTCTTTAGCCCCTTCAAAGGATAAGCTGTATTCCTCGCGTAAATATTGCAAGAGATTATCAAGCTCGACTTCCATCCGGCCGAGTTTTACCTCTTCATCTTTCAGAATTTCTGTTTTTTGCTTGTAGAGACGCTTCATCTCTTTCAGCTCAAGTTCGTTCGTATCAAGCGCCCGCTGGAGCTTCACACGCTGGTCGCGCCTGCTGGCGATCAATTCAATCGTTCTCGTTTTATCGTGAAGCTTGTGATGGGCTGCTTCTTCAAGCTGCTCCTCACCGCTTGTGCTGGACGTCATCTCTGAGGTCAGGAGGCTTAAATCTTCCCGTGTTTCTTTCAGAGCGAGCTGCGTTTCCTCAAGCTCTTTTTTCAGCCTTTTGAGGTTGTCTTCTTCACTCGAGCACGCCTGTTCTTTTTTCGCAGCGGCCACTTTACATTCCGTCAGTTCATGAGAGAGCGTTTCTTTTGTTGAGGATAGGGTCTGCTTTTGTTTTGTCAGCCTTTCCATCTCTTCCTCAAGCTCTTTCAGCTGGCCGGATGCCTCACTTAGCTGTTCTTCCAGAGCTGATTTGCGCGTCTCTTTTTCCCGGCTGCTTTCCGTCAGTGATGCTTTCTCCTGATCGTAAAGCTCCAGATGGGTATTGATGTTCTTTTCAGCGACTTCGAGTTCATACAGCCTGCCTTTTACATCCTGCTGCTTTGTTCTGAAAGCTTCACCGTCTTCACGGAGACCGCTCAGCGTATGTTCAAGCTCTTGAATGGCCTGCTTCAGCGTTTTGACCTCTTTTTCGAGCAGAGCTGTTTTTCCTTCCATTTCGGCAAGCCGCGCAGTCACCGTCTCAAGCTCACGGCTTCTGCCGAGCAGAGAATTGTTTTTCTTTTTGACCGCGCCGCCTGTCATTGATCCGCCTGGATTGACGACATCGCCCTCAAGCGTCACGATGCGGTAGCGGTGCCCGAGAAGCTTGGCCAGTTCATTCGCGCCTTTTAAATCTTCAGTGATCAGCACGGTGCCGAGAAGGTTTTGAATAACATTCCGATATGCCGCATCATATGTGACAAGCCCGCTCGCTGTGCCGAGGAAAGACGGATGCTTCTGAGCCGTCTGTTCATCACGGGTTTGGAGCTGGCGCGGTTTCATAACCGTAAGCGGCAGGAACGTCGCGCGGCCGAAGGAATTCTGTTTTAAATATTGAATCGCTTTCCGCGCCGCCTGCTCATCGTCTGTGACAACGTGCTGCGCCGCTGCGCCGAGTGCAATCTCGATCGCCGTTTCATATTTTTGTTCGGTGGCAATCAGTTCGAGAACGGCGCCGCGGATGCCGCCAAGCTGCTCTTTCTGTTTCAGCACTTCTTTTACGCCTTGGTAAAATCCTGAAAAATCGCCTTGCATCGTTTCAAGCATATCTTTTTTGGATCTGGCCTGCTGGACGAATTGATATGCCTGATACAGCGCAGATTCTTTCTTTTCATATTGGCGTTTTTTCTGTTCATATGCTGTCTGGACTTCACGAAAGCGGACGACCTGATTGTGAATATCCTCTTCAACGGCGGCCAATTCTTCTTCGCACGCCGCTTTGCGGACTGCAATATCGTTACGTTCTTCAAGGTATTTTTCATTGTTTGCTGTCAGTCTCGCCTGCTGGACCGCAGATTGGGACATCTGGTCATCTAAAAGCTGCAGCTCGTTGCGAATCGACGCCTGACTGTTTAACAATTCAAAGTAATCGCTTTTTAATTGTTCGATTTTGTCTTCTACATTTTCATTATGCAGACTGAGAGCCTGCTGCTTTTCTTTCACCTGGGCGTTTAACCGCTTCACTTCCGCACGAAGTTTATCATAGACGGCAGACTGTTTTTCAATGTCCGCTTTCAGTTCGGCTTCTTTGTTCGTGTAATGTGTAACGGATTCCTCAAGCTGTTCCCGGTTTTGCGCGGCGTTTTTTTTGCGCTCTTTCAGCACTTCTTTCCGGCCTTCCAGCTTTTCCAGCTCTTCACTTGTCACGAGCAGAACCTGCTGCAGTTCGTTGACGGATTCATCAAGCGCGTGGATTTTATCTCTCGTCTCTTCTATCATCGCTTCTTTTGCGGACAGAGCCGATGATTCCGCCAATTCTTCTTCTTTAGCCGCCTGCACCTTGTCTTTTAAACCCGACCATCTGCCATGCAGTTGTTCGATGTCAAAGGCGGTAAGGGCGATTTCGACATGTTCAAGCTCTTTCTTTTTTTCTAAGTAGTCTTTGGCGATTGATGCCTGGATTTTCAGCGGTTCGACCTGATCTTCAAGCTCGTGGAGAATATCTTCCACCCTGTTTAAGTTATCCTGCGTCTCAAACAGTTTGTTTTCCGCTTTTTTCTTTCTTGTTTTATATTTCAGCACGCCGGCCGCTTCTTCAAAAATACTGCGGCGGTCTTCCGCTTTGCTGCTGAGAATCTCTTCGACTTTCCCCTGGCTGATAATAGAGAATGCTTCTTTCCCGAGCCCGGAGTCCATAAATAAGTCAATGATATCTTTCAGGCGGCACTGCTGATTGTTGATGAGAAATTCACTTTCTCCGGAACGGTACACCCGTCTCGTCACGCTGACTTCGTGGTAATCGATCGGGAGAAAATGATCTTCATTATCAAGCGTTAACGTGACTTCGGCAAGGTTCAGCCGCTTGCGCGAATCACTTCCCGCAAAAATGATATCTTCCATTTTTCCGCCCCGAAGCGAGCGGGCTGATTGTTCGCCGAGCACCCAGCGGATGGCTTCGGTAATGTTGCTCTTTCCGCTGCCGTTCGGACCGACAACGGCCGTGACGCCTTTTACAAAGTCAACGGATATCCGTTCTGCAAATGATTTAAATCCTATAACGTCTAAACGTTTGAGGAACATCCCAGATCCTCCTTATCGTATAAGTATCTCAATATTATCATAATCACCCGCTTATATCAGGCGCAGACATACTGAAATCCCCCTAGGGAAACAGGGGGATTTTATTGTTTCGTATGATGTTTTTGCATTTTTGCAAGAGCTTCCTGTGCCGCATGCTGCTCGGCTTCTTTTTTGGAACGTCCGTTCCCGATACCGAGCGCCTCACCTTTAAGAGAGACAAGCGCCTCGAATTCCCGGTTGTGGGCAGGCCCTTTTTCATTGAGAATTTTGTACTCAAGCGATCCTTTTCCGTCCCGCTGTACAAATTCTTGAAGCTGGCTTTTGAAATCCATCACATGAGAAAAAGCACCATCGTTTATTTTAGGGAACACGTACACTTTCAGGAATTGCTGAACCGGCTCAAGGCCCTGATCCAGATACAGTGCGCCGATAAACGCTTCAAACACATCCGCTAAAAGCGCAGGACGCTTTCTGCCGCCCGTCATTTCTTCTCCTTTTCCCAAGAGAACAAGATCGCCGAATGACAATTCATGGGCAAGTGAGACGAGTGACGGCTCGCATACGATAGCGGCTCTCAGCTTCGTCAAATCTCCTTCACTCATGGCCGGATATTTGGCAAATAAGAATTGGGAGATCGTCAGTTCCAAAACAGCGTCACCTAAAAATTCAAGCCTTTCATTGTCTTCATACGGCTTTTTCCGATGCTCATTCACATAAGATGAATGTGTAAATGCTTGATACAAAAGTTTCTCGTTTTGAAAATGAACCGAAATCCGTTCTTGGAACTCTTTAAATTGCTCTATTTTTTTATAGAACTTTTTTTTATCTTTAAAATGTGAGTGTTTTGACATAGTAACCTCCATAGGCACATCAGGTTCACCGCGCTCCCCGCCGTAAACGGAATCGGCAGCGCGTACAGCGTCAGACGCCGGTAACCGAACGATTAAAGGGCTAAAGCCCCGCTGTCAGGCGGGACTTTTAGCATCAGCTTATTGCTGGTTTTGTATGTAGTTCACAGCGTCGCCGACTGTTGCAATCTTTTCAGCATCTTCGTCAGAAATCTCCATATCAAACTCGTCTTCAAGTTCCATAACAAGCTCAACTACATCTAGGGAATCAGCACCTAAGTCTTCCTTGAAAGAAGCTTCAAGTTTGACGTCAGCTTCATCAACGCCAAGGCGGTCTACGATGATTTTCGTTACACGCTCTAATGTATCTGCCATAGCAATTCACCTCCCCTCAAGTATTATAGTGGATTCGTTTTTAAAAAACTAGAGAAACTAGGATGAAATTTTAAAAACAAATCTTTACATCACCATTCCGCCGTCAATATGAAGGGTTTGGCCCGTCATATAACGCGATCCTTCAGAAGCAAGGAACGTAACAACGCTGCTGATATCGGAAGGATCACCGAAACGCGCGAGCGGAATCTGCTTCAGCATTTCATCTTGGACTTCTTTAGAAAGCTTGTCCGTCATATCCGTGGAAATAAAGCCCGGAGCAATGGCATTAACCGTAATATTGCGGCTCGCAAGCTCTTTGGCTGATGACTTCGTTAAGCCGATTACACCGGCTTTTGCCGCCACGTAGTTCGCCTGGCCGGGGTTTCCGCTGACGCCGACGATTGATGATACGTTGATAATCCGGCCGGAGCGCTGTTTCATCATCTGTCTTGTAACGGCTTTCGTGCAGTTGAATACACCTTTTAGGTTAATGTTAATGACATCATCCCATTCATTTTCTTTCATTCTCATCAGAAGATTGTCTTTTGTGATCCCCGCATTGTTCACGAGAATGTCGATTGAAGAAAATGCAGCGACAGCCTCTTTCATCATGTTTTGTACTTCTTCGGAATTTGATACATCGGCTTTTACCGCGATCGCGTTTCGGCCCAAAGATTTGATTTCATCTACGACTTCGTTCGCTTTCGCTTCATTCCCGGAGTAGTTGACTACTACGTTACAGCCGTTTTTCGCAAGATCAAGCGCGATCGCCCGCCCGATTCCGCGGGACGCTCCCGTTACCACTGCTGTTTTTTCATTAAGCATCCTGATTCTCCTCCTTCAGCGTTTGAATCGCCAGTTCGATGGTTTCATGGTCAGAAACCGCGATTGTTTTAAGGCGGCGGTTCACTTTTTTCACAAGGCCTGAAAGCACTTTTCCGGGCCCGATTTCAACAAACGTCGTGACACCTTCGTCAATCAGTTTGTTAATGGTTTCTTCAAAGCGAACAGGTGAATACAGCTGTTCGATCAGTTTTTTCTTGATATCGTCTTTTTCTGTCATAACGTCAGCCGAAACGTTTGAAATCACGGGAACAGCCGCATTTTTCAACTCACAGGCGCTGAGCACCTCCTCGAGTTTTTGCGCTGCCGGCTTCATTAATTCAGAATGGAACGGTCCGCTTACTTCTAATGGGATTGCCCGTTTTGCTCCGTTGTTTTTCGCTTCTTCTGAAGCCAGCTCCACGCCTTTTGCCGTTCCGGAAATTACGATCTGGCCGGGGCAGTTCAGGTTTGCAAGCTGTACGAGATGACCGTTTTCCGTCACTTGATCCGTTACCTTTTTCAAGGACTCTGCATCCATTCCGAGAATAGCTGCCATGGCGCCTTCTCCGGCCGGCACGGCTTCATTCATGAATTCTCCCCGTTTTCTTACCGTGTAAACGGCATCTTTAAATGTCATCGCTCCCGCCGCAACAAGCGCCGAATATTCTCCGAGGCTGTGGCCGGCGGTGAAATCAGGGGTGATGCCGGATTCTTTAAACTTTTCCAATACGGCGATGCTCGTTGTCAACAGCGCAGGCTGCGCATTGTATGTAAGGGTCAATTCTTCGGCGTCACCTTCAAAAATGAGCGAGCTCAGCTTTGTTTCAAGCGTTTCATCCGCTTCATCAAAAATACGTTTTGACGCTTCTTCGCGTTCGTACAGGTCTTTTCCCATACCGATATATTGTGATCCCTGTCCGGGAAATAAAAATGCAATCTTACTCATGATGCGGTAACCTCCAGACTACTCATCTGTTTTTTCTTCTTTTACTTCTTCTTCTATAAATGCGGCCACGTTTTGGCTAACCATTTCTCTCGCCTGGCGCAGCGCATGGTAAACAGCGCGTGCGTCAGAAGAGCCGTGCGCTTTAACGACGGGCGCTTTCAAACCGAAAAGACTCGCCCCGCCGTACTCAGAATAGTCCATTTTCAGTTTCATTTCCATCAGCTTCGGCTTCAGCACTCCCGCTGCGAGCTTAGAAACAAAACTTGAAGTCAGTGTATCTTTCAGCATTTTGAAAATCGATAACGCTGAACCTTCCAATGTTTTCAACGTGACGTTGCCCGTAAAGCCGTCTGTGACGATGACGTCAGCAGCGCCTTCGAGCAAGTCTCTCGCCTCAACGTTTCCGACAAAATTCACGTTTGTTTCTTTTAATAATTCAAACGTCTTTTTTGTCAGGTCGTTTCCTTTCTTTTCTTCCGTGCCGACATTTAACAATCCGACGCGGGGCGAGCTGATTCCGAGAACCTGCCGGGCATATACAGATCCCATAATTCCGTACTGGACGAGATGCTCCGGTTTGGCATCGACATTGGCTCCCACGTCCAAAAGAAGGAAACCGTCGCCTGAAACGGTCGGAAGCGTCGGCGCAAGCGCAGGCCGGTCGATTCCTTTAATTCTGCCGACGATAAACAGTCCCGCTGTCATGAGTGCGCCTGTATTCCCCGCTGAGATGCAGGCGTCCGCTCTGTTTTCAGCCACTTCCTGCGCCATCAGCACCATAGAAGAGTTTTTCTTTCTGCGTACGGCGCGGACCGGTTCATCCGTCGGTTCAATCACTTCATCGGCGTGCAACACAGTGATGCGGTCTGATGTTGTTGGCAAGTGTGATTCTATCGTTGTCTTGTCACCGACCAGCGTAATATGAAGATCGTCAAATGCCTCAATACTCTTCATTACTCCGTCAATAACAGCTTTGGGTGCGTTGTCGCCTCCCATTGCATCTACAGCTATTCTCATGCATGCTCCACCTTTATGATTGTTTTGAACGGTACATGTCAAAGCTGCCGGAGAACACGACTTCTTCTCCCACATAGCTGTTGACTTCAACTACCGTTCTGCCTTTTTCTTTTTCGACTGCCGTCACTTTGGCTTTCGCAACGACGCGCTCGCCTTCTTTCACCTGTCTTGTAAAGCGGATATTTGCGCTTGCGGTCAGCGCCAGCTCATCATCAATGACGGCTACGGCGAGTGAGTTCGCCTGCGCAAACAAATGATGCCCCCGCGCAATTTGATTGCGGCTGAAGACATGTTCGCGTCTTACTTCTAATATGGAAATGGCCTGGCCGTCAAGCTCCAGATCAATAATTTCACCGATCACTTCGTCTAAAGACAGTGATTTCACTTCATCATCAAGCGTTTGTTCTGCCACGTTTTTAATTCTTTCCCTCAGCTCCGGTATTGAGAGCTCTAAGCGGTCTAAACGGATCGTCTGAATGCTGACGCCGAATTTCCCCGCTAATTCTTCATCTGTGATGAAGGGTGTCGATTTGATCGTCTGCTGCAATAATTTTTGGCGTTCTTTCTTGCTTCTTCTCATCTGTAAACACCATCCGGACAATTAAGACTAGGTACTAATAGTAGTATATAATCTCATAGATTGGAATGCAATGATTGTTTTTTGAAAGCCGCCGAATTTTACAGAATCAGCTTAATTTCTCCCCTTCTAGGACGCCGCTTGAAAGTAATTGGCCGCGCAGCATACGGTATTCGTCATCTTTCCAAAAAGCCTCTGAAGACACCAGATTGGCCGCATCCTGGCGGGCCGTTTCCAAAGCTCTGTAGTCATGAACCATATCCGCCACCTTGAACTCGGGCATACCGCTCTGTTTTTTCCCGAAGAAATCACCGGGGCCGCGCAGTTCAAGGTCCTTTTCAGACAGTTCAAAGCCGTCGTTTGTCTCCGACATGATTCTCATCCGTTCCTTCCCGGTTTCGGATTTCGGATCGGCCATCAGGATGCAGAAAGATTGGTGGTCTCCCCGCCCGACCCGGCCGCGGAGCTGATGGAGCTGAGATAATCCGAAACGGTCGGCGTCATAGATGACCATAATCGTCGCATTGGGCACGTTCACCCCGACTTCTACGACGGTTGTTGACACAAGTACCTGACATTGATTGGCGCTGAATTCTCTCATCACCTGATCTTTTTCATCAGAATGGAGCTTCCCGTGCATCAGGCCGACATTCCATTTACCGCGGTAAACGTCAGACAGCATGTTATATACGTCAATCGCATTCTGCACATCCAGTTTATCCGACTCTTCAATGAGCGGGCAGATAATATAGGCTTGCCTTCCCTGTTTCAGCTCTTTTTCTATAAAAGCCAAAATCCGCTCCAGCATGTCGTGTTTCACCCAATACGTTTCGATTTGTTTTCGCCCCGCGGGCATTTCATCTATCACGGAAACATCCATTTCTCCGAAGACGGTAATGGCCAACGTTCTCGGAATCGGAGTGGCTGTCATAAACAGCACATCCGGATCCTGACCTTTATTCTTGAGTTTTTTGCGCTGTTCGACTCCGAACCTGTGCTGCTCGTCCGTAATGACAAGGCTCAGCGCTTTAAATTCCACTTCGTCCTGGATTAAAGCATGGGTCCCTACTAAAATATCAATCTCTCCGAGAGCAAGCCGCTCCAAAAGCTCCCTGCGCCGCTTTCCTTTTACAGAACTCGTCAAAAGCGCGATATTTACATCTTCATTTGCAAACAACGATACGAGAGAATCTGCATGCTGTTCGGCCAGAATTTCAGTCGGCACCATTAATGCCCCCTGATACCCCGACAGAATCGCAGCGTACAAAGCGATGGCGGCGACGGCCGTTTTCCCTGAACCGACATCACCTTGCAGCAGACGGTTCATTCGGTAAGGGGATGTCATATCAGCGGTAATTTCCCGAAGCACGCGCGTCTGTGCGGTTGTGAGCGAAAACGGCAGGCTGTCTGTGAAAGCAGCGAGCTTTTCAGCAGGAAACACATGGCTGATGCCTTTTGACTGTTCCCTTTCCGCTTTACGGAACGCCTGCATTTTCAGCTGAAATAATAAGAATTCCTCGTAAACAAACCGGCGCCTGGCCTGCTGTAACGATTCCCTCGTTTCAGGCTGATGCATCGTCTGCAGGGCATGTTTGTAATCAGGCAGCTTGTAGCGGATTCTCAATTTTTCAGGAAGCGGATCGGCCGCACTGTCCAAATGATGCTGCAGCGCTTCCTTAATAAACCGTCTCATCATTTTTACGGTGACGTTTTCTTTAACGGAATAAACAGGCTCAATGCTTTTATCTTCTTGATGAGGACCGTTTTTTAATTCCTGCACGGAAACGGTCTGTCTGTGTTTATCCCATTTCCCGGATATCGTGACGACTGAACCTAACGTCAGTTTCTTTTTTAAGTAGGGACGGTTAAAGCAGACCGCGGTAATTAAATAATTGCCGACAAGCACCCTGAATGTCAGCCTGTTTCGTTTTTTGCCGTAATAGGTAAGAGAAGGTTCTGAATGAACCTTCCCTTCTACCGTCACTCTTTCTTCATGTTTTACTTCTTCTAAATCCCTCAGCTCATAGTCGTCATAACGGTAAGGGAAATAATTCAGAAGATCAGAAATGTCATAGATACCTAGTTCGTGCAATGTTTTTTCTGTTTCCGGCCCAATGCCCTTAATTTCCGCTATACTAGTTTGCTGATGGTGTGTCACTTGATTTCAGCGCTCCTCCGAAAATTTTTTTCTCTAATTCTCTTCCCGTCGGTGTCGCGGCTAAACCGCCTTGTCCCGTTTCACGCAGTGCTGTCGGCATTGTCTGGCCGATTTTGTACATCGCGTCAATCACCTCATCGCAAGGAATGCGGCTTGTAATCCCGGCCAGCGCCATATCCGCCGCGATCATTGCGTTGGATGCTCCCATTGCGTTTCGTTTGACACACGGCACTTCTACCAATCCGGCGACCGGGTCACATACGAGACCGAGCATATTTTTCAGTGTAATCGCCATTGCTTCCGCTGATTGCTGAGGCGTTCCGCCCGCCATTTCCACAATCGCAGCCGCTGCCATGCCTGATGCTGACCCGACTTCCGCCTGACAGCCTCCTGCCGCTCCTGAAATACTCGCATTGTTTGCTACGACAAAACCGAACGCGCCGGCTGTAAACAGAAAACGGATCATTTGTTCTGTCGTAGGGTTCAGCTTATGCTTTACGGCGAATAACGTTCCCGGCACAACCCCGGCAGAGCCGGCGGTCGGTGTAGCGCAGATCGTTCCCATCGCCGCATTGACTTCATTTGTCGCCACAGCTTTAGAAACGGCGTCTAAAATCAGATTGCCCGACAGGCTTCTTCCCGATTGGATGTATGCCTGAAGTTTCACGGCATCTCCGCCTGTTAAACCGGTCTGACTCGTGACGCCCTTCAGCCCTTTTTCAACAGCTGCTTCCATGACGGAGAGATTGCGCTCCATTCCTTGAAAGATTTCTTCCCGCGTTTTTTGCGTCACTTCCATCTCTTGCGTGATCATCACTTCCGAAATCGGAATTTGTTTTTCTTGAGTGATTTCTATTAATTCTTTTACATTACGAAACATGTCATTTTCCTCCTGACTTTTTAGTCAGCTATCTTAGTAACCTGTATAATATTAGGAAGTGTTGAAAGCTCGTCAAGCACTTCTTCTTCAATATTCTGATCGACCTCAATCGTCATCAGCGCAAGCTGGCCGACGTCCTTACGCGCCACTTCCATATGTCCGACGTTGATGGAGAATTTCGCCAGCACATTGGCAACGCCTGCAATCGTGCCGAATTTATCATTGTGAACGACTAAAATAGCCGGATGGTTTCCGGAAAGACGCAGCTCAAAGCCGTTGAGCTCCGTGATTTCTATTTTTCCGCCGCCGATGGAAATACCGGTAAGGGCAAGCTCTCCCTCATCATCAGAAATGACGAGACGCGCCGTATTCGGATGAACGGGCACGGCATCCTCTGTACGGAACTCTACATATATGCCCTTCTCTTCCGCAATTTGAATCGCTGTTTTAATCCGTTCATCAAATGTATCAAAATCAAGCAGGCCGCCGATAATCGCGACATCAGTGCCGTGACCCTTATACGTCTCCGCAAATGATCCGTAAAAAGACACAATGATCCGGCGGGGCTCCCGCCTGAATAGGCTTCTGGCCACTCTGCCGATCCGGGCGGCGCCTGCGGTATGTGAACTGGACGGACCGATCATTACCGGGCCGATAATATCAAAAACGCTTCTATACTTCATGCTGGTTTGTTCCTCCTTAACATCACTTCATTCAGCGCTTTTCTTTAGACTAATTGAACATTTCTCAATTGGCAAGCAGGCACACTGCCGCACTGCCGCAGGTAAATAAAGACATAAGAATAGAAGGGCCTGATAAGCCCTTCTATTCTGCCGCAAATATATATGGATACAGAGGCTGTCTGCCGTTATGGATTTCAACCTCGATATCTTCACAGACGCTAGCAATATACTCAGCGAGTTTCTCAGCTTCTTCTTCCGGAGCGTCCTCTCCGTACAAGATGGTGACAATTTCATCTTCTTCCCCGATCATTTCATCCAGCAGCAATTTTGCCGCACTCATCCGATCTTCGGCGCTGCCGATAATTGAACTGTTTAAAATGCCGATAAAATCACCTTTTTTAATATCTTTGCCGTCAATATGGGTGTCTCTGACTGAATATGTCACCTGTCCGCTTTTCACATTCCGGATGGCCTCAAGCATATTGGCTTCATTTACGTCAGCCGGCTGGTCAGGGTTAAACGCAAGCAGGGCGGTCATGCCTTGAGGGACCGTTTTTGCCGGAATGACAATGACATTTTCTTCAGCCACGCTCGCCGCCTGATTGGCAGCCATCACAATATTGGAATTGTTCGGAAGAATGAAAACCGTCTCCGCATTGACAGACTGAACGGCTTCAACAATATCTTCCGTGCTCGGATTCATTGTCTGGCCGCCTTCGATTACGTGTGAAGCGCCGATGCTCGTAAACAATTCAGAAATGCCCTCTCCCATTGCCACAGTCACGATGCCAAAAGGCTTGCGGGCTTCTTTCATAACGCCGGCCGGCTTTTTTTCATCATGTTCTTGGCTGATGATTGAAGTATGCTGTTCCCTCATGTTTTCAATTTTAATTTTAATCAAATCGCCGTAACGCTGTGCGAGATTGAGTACGTTCCCTGGTTCTTCGGCATGAATATGGACTTTCGCCAGCGTATCATCAGCCACGACCAGCAATGAATCGCCGAAACGGCTCAGTTCGTTTCTGAACGTCTCTTCCTTGAACGTCCGTTTATCTTGATCCAGCCTCACCATCACTTCCGTACAAAATCCGAATTCAATGTCTTCTGTACTCAGCATGCTTTGCGCGCTTTTATGATGCTCGGCATTCACCATATCATCGAGTGCCGGAAGAACCGCTTTTTTCGGTACGGCCTCTCCTTTTAAAGCAGCCAAAAAGCCTTCATATACACAAAGCAGACCTTTTCCGCCGCTGTCAACGACACCGACGTCCTTTAAAACAGGAAGCAGATCCGGCGTGCGGTTCAGCGACGCTTCCGCTTCTTCAATAACGGCCTCCATGACCGAAATAATATCGGTTTCTTCTTTGGCCGAGGCGACCGCTTTTTTAGCCGCATCCTTAGCCACGGTTAAAATCGTTCCTTCAACCGGTTTCATGACCGCCTTATATGCCATATCCACTCCCGCTTGGAGTGCTGCGGCAAATTCTTGGGCGTCTATTTGGTTTTTGTTTTCAATGCTCTTTGTGAAACCTCTGAACAATTGGGACAAGATCACCCCTGAGTTTCCTCTCGCTCCCATAAGCAGGCCTTTTGACAGGGCGATGCCGACTTTGCCGATGTCGGGTGAGTCAATGTGCTCTACCTCTCTTGCACCGGATGACATCGATAAATTCATATTTGTTCCGGTATCGCCGTCAGGCACGGGAAACACGTTCAGCGCATCCACCGCGGATGCGTTTTGAGACAATGTCTCAGCCCCCGCCAGAATCATTGCCGCAAAAGCTCTCCCATCTAAGTTTCGTCTAGACAATACTCATCCTCCTCACTACGGGTTCGTTACTCGTACGCCTTGGACATAAATATTTACAGAATCAACTGCAAGTCCGATTGTTTGATTTACTGTGTATTTTACCTTCGTCTGAACATTGTGGGCTACTTCGGATATTTTAGTGCCGTAGCTGACAATAATGTACATGTCGATATGTATTTGTTCGGCTTCCTGACGGACATGTACGCCTTTTGCGAAGTTCTCTCTCCGGAGGATTTCAGACAAACCGTCTTTAATCTGGTTTTTTGAGGCCATCCCCACTATTCCGTAACAGTCAATGGCAGCGCCTCCGGCAACCATTGCGATGACTTCGTTGGATATATCAATCTGTCCGTATTTTGTCTTCATTTCAATGGACACACAGGTTCCTCCTTCAGGTGCATAGAGTTATCATTATTCTACTATATGTATCCCATTATGAAAAGAAAAGATACAGACAGCGGCCTTCAGCGCGGAAATGTGATTGGTTTTACATGTCAAGTGATTTTTCTTGAAAGTAAGGGAAACAATAGTTGCAAACGGTTTTTAGCTGTGGTAAATTATTTAAAGTATTGTATAACGAAAGCATCTGAGAAACTATGTTTGAAAAGATGTTTCGCGCAGTTAGGAGGGAAACAAATGGCACGTAAATGTTTTATTACAGGTAAAAAAACAAAAGCCGGAAACAACCGTTCTCACGCAATGAACGCTTCTAAGCGTACTTGGGGCGCCAACCTTCAAAAGGTCCGCATCCTCGTTGACGGCAAACCTAAAAAAGTGTATGTATCTGCCCGGGCTTTAAAATCCGGTAAAGTTGAGCGTGTATAAGCAAAAATGAACGCCTGCCCTTTTATGCGGCAGGCGTTTTTTATGCGTTCAAAGAGGGCAATTTCAGCTTCTTGGGCTTACTCTTTTCTAAATGAGCCCAGCATCGCCCGGACAATTCCTCCTAAAAACTTCGGCAATTTAATGGTATAAAATTTCATTTTGTCCCCTCCTATAAGTCCCGTATCCGCTGCGTTCATCACTTTAGGATTCATGGTTTTTTCCGCATATGGCAGAAGCCGCTTTTTAATCCGCGCTCCTTACCATTATTAATATGCCTTTTGCAAACGAAAAAGTACCTCGTGAATGAATGAGTTCGTTACTAATACATAGTGTGGAACCCAGAGGAATATGACAATTATCAAGGGGATATTTAAAACCGTCGAGTGTCAGGCCGTCTGCCGCTTCCGTAAATGGAATGAAAGAAATATAGCGTCTGCGCGCTTTTTCTTCAATTGTATAACGGCCGGGCCCGAACATCTGAATGTCATTCTGCCGGTCGATCAGCTCGACATCGGTATTCTTATGTAAGGCTTTATACAGCAGCTGGATGTTCCCTAAAAAGTGATCGGCTCTTCCGCCCGTCACACCGAACATCCGAATGGTTTCCGGTTCTTTTTGTAAAGCCCAGTCAAGGGCGAGTTCAAGATCGGTATAATCTTTTTCCGCCTGATACACATGGAGGGCCGGCGCCGCTTTTTGAATCTGCATGAGCTCCTCTTCCGTAATGCTGTCAAAATCACCGAAAGCTTCCTGCGGAATGATTCCGGCTTCCAAAAGAGAAACCGTCCCTTTATCGACTCCGACCCACGTCGTATCTCCGTCTGTGTATTCGGATAGATCGGGAATAAGTTCCCGCGGGCCGCCCGCAACGATATTGATTGTCTTCATATGTTTTCCTCTCTCTTAGACGCGAAAAGAGCCGGCGGCTTTCACCGGGCTCTTTTTCAGCATGTTTATTACGCGTTTCGGATGTCAGCGATGGCTTTTTTCCGATCCGGCTGATTATATACGGCAGACCCGGCAACAAGCAGATTGGCGCCCGCTTCAGCGCATAAAGGGGCTGTTTCTTTATTAACGCCTCCGTCCACCTCGATTAAAAGCTCAGACAGGCCTTTCTCCTCAGCCAGCTGTTTGACCTGACGGATTTTCGGCAGAACCGAATGAATGAAGCGCTGGCCGCCAAAACCGGGGTTAACCGTCATTAACAGCACAAGGTCAAGTTCCTCGATCACATGTTCAATCATTTGGACGGGCGTATGCGGATTGAGCACAACTCCCGCTTTTACCCCCTGCTCTTTTATCAATTGAATGGTCCGGTGAAGATGCGGACACGCTTCAGCATGAACGGAAAGGATGTCCGCGCCGGCTTTTGCGAATGCCGGTATGTAGCGGTCCGGGTTTTCAATCATAAGATGGACATCCAGCGGCAGATCAGTCACCGGACGGACGGCTTCAACGATAAGCGGCCCGATTGTAATGTTAGGGACGAAATGGCCATCCATGACATCAATATGGATATAGTCCGCCCCTCCTTTTTCCACGTCTTTAATTTCCTCGCCCAGTGAAGCAAAATCGGCGGAAAGAATTGATGGCGCAACCTTAATCATATTAATACCTCGGCTTTCTCTCTTTTATTTCCTGCATAAATTCTTTGTAATGCTCATAGCGGTACGGCTGAATCTCTCCTTCTTCCACCGCTTGCTTTACCGCGCATTTCGGCTCCTTAAGATGCAGACAGCCTCTGAATTTGCAAGAGGCGCTTATTTCTCTGATCTCAGGGAACGTGCTGCCCAGCTCATCTTCCTCAATGCCGGTAAATTCAAGCGAACTGAACCCCGGAGTATCCGCCACCAGACCGCCTGATGTATGAATGAGCTCCACATGGCGCGTCGTATGTTTTCCGCGTCCCAAATGCGCGGAAATCTCGTTTGTTTTCAGCTCAAGCTCCGGGCTGATCGCATTTAAAAGCGAAGATTTTCCGACTCCGGACTGACCGGCAAACACCGTCGTTTTGTTCTCGAAGTGTTTCACAATGCCTGTTAAACCGCTGTTTTCTTTTGATGACGTCACATATACGTCATAACCGATCCCCTGATAGTCTTTCACGTAAGAAAGTATCGCCTCTTTCGATTCCCCGTCTGCAGCTAAATCCATTTTGGTTATGCAGATGATCGGGTGAATGCCGTTGGCTTCCACAAGGACGAGAAAACGGTCCAATAAAGACGTGCTGAACGCAGGCTGAACGGCAGAAAAGACGAGAACGGCCTGATCGACATTTGAAATCGGCGGCCTGATCAGCTCGTTTGTTCGTTCTTTGATTTCCAGCAGGTAGCCTTCTTTATCATTTTCAGCCTGATAAACGGCATAATCGCCGACCAGGGGCGTTATTTTATTTTTTCTGAAAATGCCCCGGCCCCTGCATTGAATGATCTTGTCCTGTGATTCATCCAAGACATAATAGAATCCGCTTAACGCTTTTATAATTTTGCCCTCAGGCATAGGGTCCCTCCTTGTCAGTCATTATCTTTCGGGTATTCAATCGTTTTGTAGCTGACGACTTTATGATCGACCATCACTTGGTAATACCCCTTCTGTCCCTGATCAATCTTCAGTTCAATTGTTTTTTCAGTCGGCTCTTTTATTTTAAATGAGTCATACGTATCAGAGATGCTGTGGTCCTTATCATCGATGGCGATTTGCACTTCAAGCTCGTCCCCTTCATGTTCGGGTTCGTAAGGAATGCTGATTTTTTCTTTTACCGTTTTCGCCGGTTTTTCTTCAGGTCCGAGCGAGAACGTCACTTCAACATTACTTCCCGGCTTAACCGCAGTGCCGGCTGCCGGCTCTTGCTTCATGACTTGTCCTTTTGGCACGTCATCTGAATGGGCTTGTTTTTCAACAAGCTGCAGGCCGTTATCTTCAAGATACCCTGAAGCCGCTTCCTTGCTGTAAGTCTTTAAGTCCCTCAGCGTAACGTCCGCCGGGCCGAGGCTGACCGTTAGATTGACTTCATCGTCGCTTGCGACCATGTCGGTGCCGGCTGACGGGTCCTGATCAATTACGGTGCCGGCCTCGCTGTCATCGTTCTCTTCTTTGACATTGACATGTTTGAAGCCTTTTTCCTTCAGCGCTTTTTTTGCGTCGCCGATCTGCCGCCCTTTCACGTCGATCAGCTGGGTTTTCGGTTTTCCGATGCTTTTGTACAGTTTTACAGAAGAGCCTTCTTTAACGGTAGACCCCGCTTTTGGGTCCGTTTTGACCATTAATTCCTCTTCTATTTTGTCATCTTCAATGTCCGTTATATCAGGATCCGCCCGGAGCCCGTTCTTTTCAAGCAGTGCTTCCGCTTTTTCGTACTTCATGCCCCGTACGTCGGGGACGCTTACATCTTTAGGCATAAACAAAGACGGGAACACGGTGACCGCAAGAACAGCCGCCATAATGAAAATGAAACAGACGGACAGCAAAACCCACGGCCATTTCCGTTTTTTCTTTTTGGCGGGCTGCTGTTCCTTATCGTCCGTCTCCCCCGGCGTTTCCGCCTGAGGCGCGGCTTTTGCGCCGTCAGTAATAACGGGAATGGCTTTTGTCATTTCCTCATCATCCTGAACGGAAAATTTTTGTTCATTCAGCCTGCCGGCGTCAAAAGCCGTTCTGATGTCCGCTTCCATGTCCTCGGCGCTTTCATAGCGGTGAAACGGGTCTTTGGCGGTTGCCTTTAAAATAATGTTTTCGACGCTCTGCGGAATGGAAGGGTTCCACTTTCTGGCGGAAGGCGTTTCTGTTTGCAGATGCTTTAGCGCTATGCTGACGGCTGATTCTCCGTCAAAAGGAATTTTACCTGTTAAAAGCTCAAACAGCACGATGCCGAGCGCGTAAATATCTGATTTTTTCGTTGCAAGACCGCCTCTCGCCTGCTCCGGAGACAAATAATGAACCGAGCCCAGCACAGAATTCGTATGTGTGATTGTCGTAGACGTAAGCGCTGTGGCGATGCCGAAATCCGTCACCTTGATATGCCCTAAATGATCTATCAATATATTGTGCGGTTTAATATCCCGGTGCACGATATGGTTTTGATGGGCATGGGCGATGGCCGAGACGATCTGCTCCATAACGGACAGCGCTTCTTTCGGATGAAGCGGCCCGTGTGCGGTTATGTATTCCTTTAATGTCATGCCTTCCACATATTCCATGACAATGTAATAAATATCGCCTTCCTCCCCGATATCGTAAATACTGACGATATTCGGATGATCGAGGCTTGATGCCGACTGTGCTTCTCTTCTGAAACGCCTGATAAAATCAATGTCATTCACAAAGTCAAACCGCAGAATTTTAATTGCGACTTCACGTTCGAGAATGATGTCCTCAGCTAAAAAAACGTTTGCCATTCCGCCGCCGCCAATGGGCCGGAGGATATGATAACGCCCGCTGATCCGCTTGCCGGTTAGCACTTGTCTTCACCCTCTTTTGCATCTGCGGAAAACTCAATCAACACAGCCGTGATGTTATCTTCGCCGCCGTTTTGATTCGCTTTGCTGATGAGAAGGTCTACTTTTTCCTGAGGATCAGATTCGGCTTGAAGCATGTGTTTGATCTCGTGATCTTCTATTTTATTTGACAGTCCGTCAGAGCATAAAAGCAGCTGATCGCCGTCAGACAGTTCAAAAGAACGGGCGTCGGGACTGATGGTTTCATCTGTCCCCAGCGCTCTCGTCAATACATTTTTCCGCGGATGGTGCTCGGCGTCCTCTTTCGAAATTTCCCCCGTCTTGACCAGCTCATTCACAAGCGAATGGTCCTCAGTCAGCTGAGTGAATTCCCCCTCTTGAAGCAGGTAGCACCGGCTGTCACCGATATGAGCCACAGTGACAAACTTCCCGGTGAATAAGGCGCAAACAACGGTGGTGCCCATTCCCCGGCATTCTTCATTCGCTTTAGCGTGGTCATGTACTTTGACATTCGCCTCATGAATCCGGTCTTTCAGCCAATCCTCGCAAGCAGACGGCAGAGAAGGAACCGTTTCGGTCCGGTTCCACTGCTCTTCCATCGCCGCAACCGCCATCCTGCTCGCTACATCTCCGGCAAGATGACCGCCCATGCCGTCGGCGACAACCGCAAGCACCGCGTCTTCTTTTGTGAAAATGCCCGCCGCATCTTCATTATGCCGGCGGACTTTACCTGTATCTGTTTTCAAGGCTGTAATCAACCTCTTCACCTCGTCTCGTCTTGACGCTCCTTCGCGCGAAGCTGACCGCAGGCCGCGTCAATGTCATGGCCTTGCTCTCTTCTGATCGTGACATTTACACCGCGGGATTTTAACGTTTTTTCGAATGCGAAAATCTGATCTCTCGGTGTGCGGACGTAATCCCGTTCAGGCACATAGTTTACCGGAATTAAATTGACATGGCATTTCACGTCTTTTAACAGTTCTGCAAGCTCTTCTGCATGTTCGACCTGATCATTTACGCCGCCGAACAGCCCGTATTCAAAGCTGATCCGTCTGCCTGTTTTCTCGATGTAATATTTGACGGCCTCCATAAGGTCAGGAAGCTTATAGGCTTTGTTAATCGGCATCAGACGGCTTCTGATTTCCGTATTCGGAGCATGCAGAGAAATCGCGAAATTGATCTGCATTTTTTGATCGGCGAAATCGTAAATCTTCGGAATGATTCCGCTGGTGGAAACTGTGATATGACGCGCTCCGATGTTCAGCCCTTTATCGTGGTTAATGATTTTCAAGAAAGCGAGCATTTCGTTAAAGTTATCAAAAGGTTCACCGATTCCCATGATCACGACTGAGCTGACGCGTTCATCCGTTTCATCAAGCGCCTTTTGCACTTTCACGACTTGAGCGACGATTTCTCCCGCTTCAAGATTCCGTTTCAGACCGCCGAGCGTTGACGCGCAAAATGTGCAGCCGATCCGGCAGCCGACCTGTGTCGTTACACATACAGAATTACCATACTCGTGTCTCATTAAAACCGTTTCGATCGTATAACCGTCATGAAGCTCAAATAAAAATTTCATCGTGCCGTCTTGAGATGTCTGTTTTACAGCCGTTTTCAGCGTTGTCAGCACAAAATGGCTCTCGAGTTTTTCACGCAGGCTTTTTGAGAGGTTTGTCATTTCATCAAATGAAGAAACCCGCTTTTCATAGAGCCATTCAAAAATCTGTGCCGCGCGGAACGGCTTTTCGCCATTGTCGGTCAGCCATTGTTTGATTTCATCTAATTCAAAAGAGTAAATGGACGGCTGCTCAGTCCGCAGCTCTTTCCGTACGCTTGTCTTTTTTAATTGTGTCATTTTTTATCCCTTCTTTCTCATGCTGCTAATAAAGAAACCGTCTGTTCCGAAATAATGCGGAAGAATTTGAAGGCTTCCATCCTGAACAAAGGGTCTCGCCTTTTCAGGCAGCCGCTTTTCAAGAGACAAATCGGGTTCAAACTCAGGGTGTTCTTGTATAAACGCATGCATAACTTCTTCATTTTCTGTCCGGTCCATTGTACACGTACTGTATACGAGTGTGCCACCTTTTTTTACTAATGGGGCGATTTCCCTTAAAATGCCGAGCTGGATTTCTGACAGCCGTCTGCTGTCCTCCGGCGTCTTCGTATATTTCATATCGGGTTTTCTTCTGATGACGCCGAAACCTGAGCAAGGGGCATCAACGAGAATACGGTCAAACCGTTCTGCGCCAAAGGCCTCTCCCGCTTTCCGCGCATCCATCGTTTGTGCGTCGATGATCGTAAGTCCGAGCCGTTCTGCGCCCTCTTTAATCAGCTTCACTTTATGGCGGTGAAGATCAAGCGATGTGAGGCTCCCCTCGTTCTCCATCAGTTCCGCAATGTGAGCCGACTTTCCGCCCGGTGCGGCGCATGCGTCTAAAACGGTTTCGCCCGGCTTCGGGTCCAGCGCCCGCGCGACAAGCATTGAGCTTTCATCCTGTATGGATACCCGGCCGTTTTGGAAAAATGCCGTGTTCGCGATGCTTCCTTTTAAAAGCTTAATCGCATCAGGAGAAAGGTCTCCGGCTTCCGCTTCCAGACCGGCATTCTCCATCTCATTCAGCACCGTTTCCCTGTCGCTCTTTATGTGATTGACACGGAGCGTCTGCTTCGGCGGAATGAGATGAATCCGGCAGATCTTTTCAGCCGCCTCAAAGCCGTACGCCTCGACCCACTCTTTTACGAGCCATTCGGGATGGCTTGTCTCTGTGGAAAGACGGAGAACCGGGTCTTCAATTTCAGCGAATGACGGCGCCCCCTCACGCTGCAGGGAGCGGAGGATGCCGTTGACAAAGGACGCAATGCCCTTATGCCCGCGTTTTTTGGCGATTTCAACCGCTTCATGGATGGCGGCGCGATCCGGAATTTTTTCTAAATACTCCATTTGATACGCGGACAGACGAAGCAGCTGAATCACCCACGGCTTCACCTTATTCGGCTTGCGGATAAAAGGCTTCAGCATAAAGTCTAAGGCGATTTTATTTTGCAGCGTTCCGTAGACAAGCTCTGTCAGCAGCCCTCTGTCCTGATCGCTGAGCGTGTTCGTTTTGATAACCGATGTAAGAAGCAGGTTGCTGTATGCCTGATTTTGCTCAAGCTTCTCAAGCGCTTCAAGGGCGAGCTCCCGGACATTATTTTTCTTCATTTGCTTCTCCTAACACGTCACCGGGCTGCACATTTTTGCCCCTTACAAAATCTTCGCCCTTCATCCGTTTTTTTCCCGCCGGCTGCAGCTCTGTGATTAAAAGGGCGGTGCTGTTACCTGATGCGACGACAATGCCGTTTTGCTCCGTGCGGATGACTGTTCCGGGCGCAGCTTCAGTTTTTGCCGCAACTTTTTCAGAAGCCCATACTTTAATATTTTGACCGTTCAAAGTTGTATAGGCGACAGGCCAAGGGTTTAAACCTCTGATCTGGTTGTAAATCTCTTCTCCGGGCTTTGCCCAATCAATCCGCTCCTGCTCACGCTTAATGTTAGGCGCGTAAGTCGCTTTTGATTCGTCCTGTTTGATCGGTTTAATATTTCCGGATATGACGTTCGGAACGGTCTCTGACAAAAGCTTTGCCCCCGCTATGCTTAATTTGTCGTGAAGCGTGCCGACGTTATCCGCTTCATCAATTTCCACTTCGATTTTAGAAATCATATCGCCCGCATCAAGCTTTTCAACCATATACATGATCGTTACGCCCGTTTTCTTCTTGCCTTGGAGAATCGAATAATGTATCGGCGCTCCGCCTCTTAATTCAGGCAATAGTGACGCGTGTACGTTGATACAGCCGTATTTCGGGCCGTCCAGCAGCTGCTTGGGCAGGATCTGTCCGAATGCCGCCGTAACAATCAGGTCCGGCTTCAGGCTGAGCACTTTTTCTATTTCTTCTTCGAGCCTTACTTTTTCGGGCTGAAGCACGGGAATGCCGTGACGTTCAGCTTCAGCCTTTACAGGAGGGGGCGTCATGATTTTTTTTCTGCCTTTCGGGCGGTCAGGCTGCGTAACGACACCAATCACTTCATACCCGTCTTCAATAAGCGTGCGCAGGACGGGAACTGAAAAGTCGGGCGTTCCCATAAAAACGATCCTTGTCATCCAATCATCCTTCCATTTCTGCCAGTTCTTCTTCAGTGTAGTAAGCCGTAATTTTTGATGTGAATAAAATGCCGTCTAAATGATCCATTTCATGCTGAACGGCTCTGGCCAAAAAACCCTCCGCTTCTAAAATAAACGGTTTTCCTTTACGGTCGTGGGCTTTTACCTTTACGTAATCCGGGCGGGTGACATCGCCGTAAACCCCGGGAAAGCTTAAGCAGCCCTCGACTCCGGTCTGTTCACCGCTCTTTTCAAGAATAACCGGATTTACAAGGTCGATCCGGCCGCTTTCTTCACCGATGTCCACGACGGCCGCTCTTTTTAAAATGCCGATTTGCGGCGCGGCGAGGCCGACGCCATCCATTTCGAGCATCGTATCGTACATATCGTCAAGCAGTTTTTTTAATTTTTTATCAAATACTGTCACTTCATCGGCAGGTGTTTCCAGAACCTCCGCCGGGTGTGTGACGATTTTTTTCACAGCCAAAATTTTGCCCTCCAAAAACTAATGTTACATCAGCATGTACGGATTCATATCGATTGAAATCATTACATGCTTTTGCGCAATGTCGCGTTTATAGTGCTCCAGTATCTTTTTCAACTGAATCTGCAACTCGTTTTCCTGTCTGTATTTTATCACGCATTGATAGCGATATCTATCTTTGATCCTGGCGATCGGGGAAGCCGCCGGCCCGAGAATTTTCGTATCAGGCCCGCATCCCGCTCTTAAATAGTTTGTAATCTTTTCTGCGGTGACCGCGGCTTTTGCCGCTTCTTCATGAGAAACGGTCACCAGCGCCACGTAATAATAAGGCGGGTATGACTGGGCCCGTCTGTGCGCCATTTCCTGCTGAAAAAAAGTTTCATAGTCGTGCGTTTTCGTCAGCTGAATGCTGTAATGAGACGGTGTATACGTTTGAATGACCACCGTTCCCGGCTTTTCATGCCGCCCGGCCCGTCCGCTTACCTGCGTCAGCAGCTGGAATGTCTTCTCCGCGGCCCTGAAATCAGGGATGTGAAGCGTCGTATCTGCGCTTAATACTCCGACGAGCGTCACGTTCGGAAAATCAAGCCCTTTTGCGATCATTTGCGTACCGAGCAGGATATCCGCCTTCCCTTCACCGAACGCTGACAACAGTTTTTCATGGGCGCCTTTTCTTGAAGTGGTGTCCACATCCATCCTGATCACGCGCGCCTGAGGCAGCACTTTGGTAAGCTCCTCCTCCACACGCTGCGTGCCCGTGCCGAAAAAGCGGATATGTTCGCTGCCGCATTCCGGGCATGTTCCCGGGACAGGTTCCTCATGGCCGCAGTAATGGCATTTCAGCCTTTGTCCGTAGCGGTGATAAGTCATTGAAATGTCGCAATGCGGACATTGCGGCACATAACCGCAGTCCCGGCACATCACAAACGAGGAATACCCCCGTTTATTCAGGAAAAGGACAGCCTGCTCTTTTTTTGCAAGCTTCTCTTCCAGCTGTTCCATCAGCTCTCTTGAAAACATTGATCTGTTGCCGTTTCTCAGTTCTTCTCTCATATCAACGAGAGAAACGTCAGGCATGAGCTGGCGATTTACGCGATGTTTTAACGGTAGCAGCTCATAAACGCCTTTTTTCGCCCGCGCAAATGATTCCAATGTCGGGGTGGCGCTCCCGAGGACGACCGGACAGCTGTGATGCTCGGCCCGGCGGATGGCTACGTCCTTTGCATGATACCGCGGCATTTCCTCCTGCTTATAGGAAGATTCGTGCTCTTCATCAATAATGATCATGCCGAGATTTTCAAACGGGGCAAAGATGGCCGATCTGGCTCCGACGACAAGCCGGACTTCCTTGCGCTGAATCTTCCGCCATTCATCGTATTTTTCACCTGTGGATAACCCGCTGTGCATGACCGCAACCTGTGAGCCGAAGCGGCCTTTAAAACGGTTGACCATTTGCGGTGTCAACGAGATTTCCGGAACGAGCACGATGGCTTCTTGTCCTTTTGCCAGCACTTTTTCAATGGATTGCAGGTAAATTTCCGTCTTGCCGCTTCCCGTGACGCCGTGAAGCAGAAAAACGTGATGGACATGGTCGGCTACGGCTTGTTTAATCGGCTCAAAAGCGGCCTGCTGCTCTTCTGTAAGAGAGAGCGGCTCTGTTTTTTTGAACATTCTGTCCTGATAAGGATCGCGGTAAACCTCCTCAAAGCTTTCCGTAAGAAGCCCCTTTTTAAGAAGCGTTTTCAGCGTCGCGGAACTGGAATCGGTCTTTTTGCAAAGCTCGGCCGCGGAAATCTTTGCTCCCCCGCCGATAAAATAAGTAAGCACGGCGAGCTGTTTAGAAGCCTGCTTTGTCAATGAATCTGCGTGCCGGGCGAGTTCTTCTTTGTCTGCCCCCGCTTCGATCATGCGGATCATTTTTTTATTCGTTTTTTGGGCGACTTTATATGTGACATCAATGCTTCCTTTGCGCACGAATTTCTGAAGTGACGAAAGAATGCTTTCATCGGTAATATCCGAGTACAGAAGACTTTTTTGATTCCTGAAAAGCTGTTTGATGTCCGGTGTCAGCGCTTCTTCGTCAACGACTTTCAGCTCTTTCTCGTACTTCGCCTTCAGTGCGGCGGGCAGCATTGCCTGAAGCGCCGTGATTTTAAACGACAGCGTTTTGTCAGAAAGCCATGAAGACAGCTGCATCAGTTCCTCAGTCAGAACGGGCGTCAAATCAAGAAGCTTCTCGACTTCCTTCATTGAGCCGCCGTTTAATTCAGACGAATCTTTCAAACCGGTCACAAATCCTTGAAGCTTGCGCGGGCCAAACGGGACAATCACCCGCATGCCGACTTCGATCATCCCTTTTAAATGATCGGGAATTTTGTAATCAAAGGGTCTGTCAATGTTTTTGGAGCTGACATCGACAATGACTTCTGCTACATTCATACCGGTTTTCGGTCCTCGGCTTTCAAAGCGGTCATTTCCTTCAGCATTTCAAAGGAAACGTCAAGTTTAGACATAAGCGCAAGCTCCCGTTTTCTTCCGTCCCGGAAATAGAAGGTGACGACATTCGTATCCGTGCCAAATCCGGCCCCTTCCGCTTTCACATCATTCGCAACGATCATATCAAGGTTTTTCTGTTCGAGTTTTCTGCGCGCATAGCGTTCGACGTCTTGCGTTTCAGCCGCAAATCCGACCAGCAGCTGGTGTGTTTTCCGTTCGCCGAGTTCTTTCAGTATGTCTGCCGTACGGTTGAATTCGATCACGAGCGAACCGTCGTTCTTCTTCATTTTGTGATCAGAAACAGCCGCCGGCGTAAAATCGGCCACGGCCGCCGTCTTAATCACCATGTCGCATGAATCAAACACAGAAAGCACGGCTTCTCTCATATCGGCTGCCGATTGCACAGGAAGAAACTGATACAGTCCGACTGGCGGCTCTATTGACACCGGGCCTGAAATCAGCGTCACCCGCGCCCCGAGACGGACGGCGGCTTCAGCAGCGGCGTAGCCCATTTTGCCGGTGGATTTATTTGTGAAGAAGCGGACAGGGTCCACGGCTTCGCGCGTCGGACCGGCCGTAATGACAATATGTTTTCCTTTCAGCGGCGCATCGTCTTCAGGCTCCTTAAAATGCTCTCTGACACGCTCAACAATAAGCTCCGGCTCCTCCAGCCTTCCTTTGCCGACATATCCGCATGCCAAATAGCCTTCACTCGGCTCGATAAAGCGGACCCCGTCGTGATAAAGCACAGAGATGTTCCGTTTCACCGCCGGATGATCATACATATGGACATTCATCGCAGGCGCCACCCAGACCGGGGCCTCAGCCGCCAGCACCGTCGTTGTGAGCATATCGTCAGCAATTCCGTTGGCAAGCTTGCCGATGATATTTGCCGTAGCGGGCGCGACAATAATTAAATCCGCCCAGTCAGCGGCATCAATATGAGAAATCACCTTCGGATTTTGTTCATTAAATGTATCTGTATACACTTCATTCCGGCTCAGCGCCTGAAATGTCAGCGGAGAAACAAACTCACGCGCGGACTCAGTCATAATCACTTTGACGTTTGCGCCGGCCTGAACCAGCTTGCTCGTGAGTGCGGAAGCTTTATAAACGGCAATTCCTCCGCTTACGCATAGCAGAATGTTTCGGTTTTTCATGAAGTCTTCTCCCCTTTATGAAAGCATTGGACAAATCCCAAACGGAAAAAAATAACAACCTATGTAGAGATAGGTTGCTACGTGTGCTTGTTATTCGCTGTCTTCTCTTTCAAACGAAAGCAGGCCCGCGTCAATTTCTTCTAAAGCTTTGCCTACATATTTGTGAGAAATGGTATGTTCAATCTGCTGGTCTTTTTTGATCTGCATTTCACGCGCGCGTCTTGCAGACACGGTCACCAGCGTATATTTAGAATCTAATTTATTCATTAAAGAGTCAATTGACGGATCTAACATAAGTTATTCTACCTCCAGCATTTTCTTATATCTCGGAGCGACGCGTTCACGTTTTAAGTGCTCGGCGAGAACGATTGCGTTAATCTTATCGCAAGCCGTTTGGATATCGTCGTTTTCAACGACATAATCATACGCGTCCATCATTTCGATTTCAGCTTTTGCGGCATTCATTCTGTTTTCGATTAAATCGTCGGTTTCAGTCCCTCTTGTCACGATTCTGTTTTTCAGTTCAGAAAGACTCGGCGGCGCTAAGAAGATAAACAGGCCTTCCGGAAATGCATTCCGCACTTGGAGCGCGCCCTGCACTTCAATCTCTAAGAAGACGTCTTTTCCTTCTTGAAGCGTCTGTTCGACATAATCAACGGGCGTTCCGTAATAGTTGCCGACATATTCCGCCCACTCAAGCAGTTTGTTGTTTTCAATCATGCGTTCGAATTCATCTCTGGATTTAAAGAAATAATCGACGCCGTCGACCTCGCCCTCTCTCGGGTTTCTCGTCGTGACTGAAATTGAGTATTCAAATTTCGTGTCCTGTTGTGAAAATATTGCTTGCCGAACCGTTCCTTTTCCAACTCCGGAGGGACCTGAGAGAACGATTAATAACCCTCTTTCTTTCATGCGGCAATTACCCCTGCCCTTCATCCATAATTTCTTCTTTCACAGAAAGTCTGTGTGCAACTGTCTCAGGCTGGACGGCAGATAAGATAATGTGATCACTATCCATGACGACAACTGCACGGGTTCTTCGTCCGTATGTAGCGTCTATTAGCATTCCGCGGTCTCTTGCATCCTGGATCATTCGCTTTATTGGCGCAGACTCCGGGCTGACAATCGAAATCATCCGATTGGCGGAGATGATATTGCCAAATCCGATATTAATCAGTTTAATCGTCATCTTCTACGTTCCCCCTGTAAAATAGACGTCTCTAGTGTAACCTGAAGAGACCGTCTGTAAACAATACGCACAGTCGCTATTCTATATTTTGCACTTGTTCCTTCAATTTTTCAATAGAACTTTTCATTTCAACGACAAGCTTTGTGATTTGATGATCATTGGCTTTTGAGCCGATCGTGTTCGCTTCCCGGTTAAGCTCCTGAACAAGGAAATCAAGTTTGCGGCCGACTGCCCCGCCTTCTTTTAATATATCACGGAATTGAACAAAATGGCTCTTCAATCTGGTAATTTCTTCCGTAATATCAGAACGGTCGGCGAAAATGGCGCATTCCGTGATCAGCCTGCTTTCGTCGAGTGCGTCCTCCGTCCATTCCTTCATTCGGGCGTAAAGACGCTCGCGGTATTGAATAACAACGGCCGAAGCGCGCTCTTTCACCTGTTCGGACAGCGTCTCAAGCCGCTCAATGTGCAGAAAGCAGTCTTCCGCCAAAAGCCGTCCTTCTTTTTCCCTCATGTCACAAAGTTCCTTTACAGCCAGCTCAGCGGCTTCCCTGATGACTTCTTCAAGCTTGTCATCACGCATCTGTTCTTCGTGTATCTGCGCAATATGTTCAAATTTAAAGAAATCCATTGCATCGGGTTCTGCCGCCAGGCTGTAGCGCTCTTTCATGACGCGTGCGGCGCTCACATATTCATCAAGGAGCTCCCAATCGATGTTCAGGCTTCTTTTTATGAGCGCGTCACTGTTTACAGTGAGAAACAGCTCTACTCTTCCGCGCTGTATATGCTGCAATATCGTTTGTTTCAGCTTATCCTCTACATATAGCAAAGGCCGTGGCAGGCGGGCGTTCACTTCTTTGAACCGGTAATTGACGGATTTCAATTCAACGGTTGCCGAGAGATCGCCTTTTGTGCTGCTTGCGCTGCCGAAGCCTGTCATACTCCGTATCATATGAAACACCCAATTCTTTCCCGTTATCAAAATAAAAGGGCAATAGACATGCTATTACCCCTAAGATTATATCATATGGAATTATTTTTTTCTTGTCAAAAGTGAACCCGCCAGCAAAAAAGTAGGTATGCCCGACATACCGATAATCAGCATCCAATCGCCCGGCGTAATCGGCACTGTTTTGAAAATCGGCTGCAGCGGCGGATAATAGATGACGATGACCATCAGGAAGATAGAAGAAATGATGGCGCCGAGCAGATAGATATTTTCAAACGGATTCCGGGAGAAAACAGACGTTTCGCTCCGGCAGTCAAACACGTGTATAAGCTGAGCCAGGACAAGAGTCGCGAATGCAACGGTCTGTGCGTAGGGCAGATTTTCAGGATTGCGGTGATAGACGATGATAAACGCTAAAATGGTTGCGGCTCCGATTAAAAACCCTCTTGATACGACTTTCCAGCCCAGTTTTCGCGCAAACACTCCTTCTTTCGGATGCCGCGGCTTCCGCCTCATCAGATCTCCTTCCGGCTGATCCATACCGAGGGCCATCGCCGGCAGCCCGTCAGTGACTAAGTTCACCCACAATATCTGAATCGGAACGAGCGGCAGCGGCAGAGCGAGAAGCATCGCAAACAGCATCACTAAAATTTCACCGACGTTGGAGGCGAGCAAATACCGGACGAATTTTCTTATATTTTCATAGATATTCCGTCCCTCTTTTATGGCTGATTTAATCGTAGCAAAGTTATCATCTACCAGAATGAGAGAAGAGGCTTCCTTTGCCACATCGGTTCCCGTCACGCCCATGGCAACACCGATATCTGCCTGCTTTATGGCCGGCGCGTCATTAACCCCGTCTCCCGTCATGGCGACGACGTGTCCGTTTTCCTGGAACGCTTTGACGATTTTCAATTTATGTTCAGGCGACACGCGTGCGAAGACGTAGACATCATCGACCGTTTCGATAAGTTCTTTCTCCGTAAGCTCATTCAGCGTCTTGCCGTCCATCACACGCCCCTTTTTCGGAAGAAGACGCAAATCTTTTGCAATGGCCTTTGCCGTTTCGACGTGATCCCCTGTGATCATAACCGTTTTAATGCCGGCTTCACGGCATTCTTTAATCGCCTGTCTGACCTCCGGACGGGGCGGATCAATCATGCCTGACAAGCCGAGCATCGTCAGATTTTTTTCCGCCTGCTCCATTGTCGGCTTTTCTCCGGGCTTAAGCGGTTTATAAGCAATCGCGATCGTACGCAAAGCTTGCGACGCCAGCTCTTTCAGAACCGCTTCCGTTTCTGCTTTCTTTTCTCCTGAAAATGGCGCGCTTCTTGCGTCGTACATCAGATGTGACGAGCGGTCAATCAGCACATCGGGCGCTCCTTTAGTGATGACGAACTGCTTTTTTTCCTTATCCTCTACAATGACGGTCATCATTTTGCGGACGGAGTCAAACGGAAACTCGGCAACCACGCGGTATTGCCCGCTGAGCCAATCGTTTGAATAGCCGCCCTTTCTTGCAGCCGTCAGCAGCGCTCCTTCTGTCGGATCGCCGTCGAGTACATAATGGCCGTCTTTCAGTGCGATTTCGGATGTGTTGCACAACGCGCCGAAAACCAGCATCTGTTCAAGAATCTTCTCATCTTTCGGCTTGATTTCCCGCTCATCTCGGGTGAAAACTCCCTCCGGCTCATAGCCGATGCCTGACACTTTAAATGTTTTTCCCCCTGACCACATATGGGTGACGGTCATTTTGTTTTGTGTCAGCGTGCCGGTTTTATCAGAACAAATGACAGAGGCGCAGCCCAATGTTTCAACCGCCGGGAGCTTTCTGACAATTGATTTTTGTTTGATCATGCGCTGGACACCGATTGATAATGCCACCGTAACAATGGCGGGAAGCCCTTCCGGAATCGCGGCGACGGCCAATGACACCCCGGCCAAAAACATGCTGTAAAGCTCATGTCCCTGTAAGACGCCGACTGCAACGACCAATACCGTTAAAAGGAGCGCGACGATAATTAAAATTTTGCCGAGCTCTTCAAGCCTTCGCTGCAGCGGTGTTGAAAGGCTGCCGGCGGATTCCAGCATATCGGCGATTTTCCCCATTGCCGTATTCATTCCTGTACCGACGACGACGCCGATACCGCTGCCGCGCGTTACGATCGTACCCATAAACGCCATATTGCTGATGTCGCCTAACGAAACATCCGGCTTTCTCAGTTTATCAGCTTGTTTAACCACCGGAATTGATTCCCCGGTCAGCGCCGATTCCTCAATTTCAAGGCTTTTCGCTTCAACGATCCGCACATCCGCGCCAATCCGGTCGCCGCTTGAAAATTTCATGATATCGCCGGGAACGAGCTCCTTGGACTGAATTTTCTTCCAGCTCCCGTCCCGCAACGCTGACACATACGGCGTTGACAGCTCTTTTAATGCGTGTAAAGACTTTTCCGCCCGCCGCTCTTGAAAAAAACCGAGAACCCCATTGACAAATACAATCGCCATAATCGCTACGGCATCTACATATTCGCCTAAAAACCCGGATATTAAGGTTGCCGCCAGCAGCACGAGCACCATAAAATCTTTAAATTGGGCGAAAAACACGGCGATCGCCGGTGTCCTCTTGCCCTCCTGAAGCTCGTTCGGTCCGTGCTTTTCAAGGCGTTTTTTCACCTCTTTTTCGGTCAACCCCTGTTTAATGGACGTATTTGTTGCTTTCAGCAAATCGGTTTGTCCCATTTCATGAAACTTCATTCTTCTCGTCCACTCCCCTGCCTCGCTTTAGAGATGTCACTCTGTAAACAAGCTTATTCTGACTCGTCCCTTTTCATGCTATAATTATCGAATGCAGGAAGAAGGAAAGGGTGTTTTATATGTCTTTTGATGGCATGTTTACATACGGAATGACACATGAATTAAACAGCCGGATTGCCGGAGGCCGGATCACGAGAGTCCATCAGCCTTTTAAGCACGATGTGATATTCCATATCCGCGCTAACGGAAAAAACCATAAATTATTATTATCGGCGCATCCGAGCTATTCACGGGTGCACATGACGAATCAGGCCTATGAAAATCCGAGCGAGCCGCCGATGTTTTGTACGCTGCTCAGAAAGCATATAGAAGGCGGATTTATTGAGAAAATAGAACAGGCCGGATTAGACCGGATTATGATATTCCGCATAAAAAGCAGAAATGAAATCGGCGACGAAACCGTAAGAACGCTGTATGTTGAAATTATGGGGCGGCACAGCAATATTATCCTGACTGACGGAGAAGGAGCCATCATCGACGGGCTGAAACATTTATCTCCGTCGATGAACAGCTACCGGACCGTTCTGCCGGGCTATGATTACAAGCTTCCTCCCGCTCAGGAAAAAATTTCGCCGCTCGCCGCGGACGAAGAAGACGTTTTGCGTTATCTCAGTTTTCAGGAAGGACGGCTTGACCAGCAGATCGTCAGACATTTCTCCGGTGTTTCTCCGCTGTTTGCAAAAGAAGCCGTTCACAGAGCGGGTCTCGCTAACAAAATAACGCTGCCGAAGACGCTGATTGAAATGTTCCATGCCGTGAAAGATTGCAGGTTTACACCAAACATTACAACAGCCGGCGGAAAGGAATACTTTTATCTCCTGTCTCTCACACATGTAAACGGAGAGGAGCGCACCTTTCACTCACTGAGTGAGCTGTTGGACCGGTTTTATTTCGGCAAGGCGGAACGCGACCGCGTCAAACAGCAGGCTCAGGATCTCGAGCGGTTTGTCGCAAATGAACGGAAAAAGAACGCCAATAAGATAAAAAAGCTGGAAAAGACGCTCGACTACTCAGAGAACGCGAAGGAATTCCAGCTATACGGCGAACTGCTGACGGCGAATTTGTATATGCTGAAAAAAGGTGACAAAGAAGCGGAAGTCATCAATTATTATGATGAAGAAAGTAAAACAGTGACCATCCCTTTAAATCCGAATAAAACACCGTCAGAAAACGCGCAGATGTATTTTACAAAGTATCAAAAGGCGAAGAATTCCGTCGAGGTGGTAAAAGAACAGATCCGTCTGGCCGAGGAGGAAATCGCTTATTTCGATCAGCTGATCCAGCAGCTCTCCTCCGCCTCCACAAAGGATATTCACGAAATAAGGGAAGAGCTTGTGGAAGGCAAATATCTGCGACCGAAACAGCAGCGAGGACAGAAAAAGCAGAAGCAGCACGTTCCTGTTTTGGAGCAATATGAATCTTCACGGGGATTGACGATTCTTGTCGGCAAAAACAATAAACAAAATGAATACTTAACGACAAAAGCTGCCGCAAGGGATGATTTATGGTTCCACACGAAAGACATTCCGGGTTCCCACGTTGTGATTAAAAGCAGCGATCCGGATGAACAATCCATACTGGAGGCGGCTGCGATCGCCGCTTATTTTTCCAAGGCGAAAGATTCCGGCTCCGTTCCCGTTGATTATACAAAAATCAGACACGTGAAAAAGCCAAACGGCGCAAAGCCCGGATTTGTCACCTATGACAGCCAGCATACCGTATTTGTCACACCTGATGCCGACCTTGTCATACGGCTGAAAAAATAAACGCACCTCCAAGCTGAAACCCGCACTCAGCTTGGAGGTGTTTTTTATTACTTATAAACGGTGACGAAACTCTCCCAGCCGTCAGAACCGATCTTTACAGTATCTGATCAGTTTCCCGTCATGTCTGCCTGATCCGCCGGGGCCGTCTCTGATTAAAACGGTCACACCTGATTTGGCGGCGGATACTGTCACCTTCCCTCGCCGAACCTGAGCACATCCGGGCGGGTCTCTGACCTTTCCTTTGTATGCGGGCGGAATCCAGGCGGCATCGGGACCAGATACATATTCCGCGTCACTTCGCAATCCTGACCGCTTGTCGGCATATAACATTCAAACTGCCCGCTTTCGTTTTGAATTGTTCACATTCGGGGACTGTCAGGACAGTATAAAAAATACCCTGCCTGATGAC